>JAZDGM010000019.1:0-52735 GCA_043806915.1 Pseudomonadota bacterium
ATCATGGCGTCCTCCCTCCGTGGAGTGTTTTTTCAACCATGATGTTACCTCGGTTTCGGGCCAGAGTATACCGGCGTCTCGGAGATGCCGGTATCAACCTTCTTATACTCGACGGTTTGAGGCGAAGCTTCGCCAGCTTCCACACTCTATAGATATATCGCTTCCGTCCCAGCCCATAATCGACGGCCAGATGATAGACCTTTCCCGGCGAGCCTTCAGGCATGGGTTCAACGAGACTGATAAAATTTCAAACCGACTAATATCGATACTTTCACCACCGAGCCAAGACTTCGGAATGGAAACGCCGCGTAGAATCCCCTTGGTTGCTTTCCGGATAAAGTGGGGAAGCTAGAGCTTCCCCTTCCCGGGTTCCCAAGCTAGAGCTTGGGAACCAGCGATTTCTCGGGGTAATATGATGTTCGCCGCTTGGGGGTGGGCCTGGATTGGCGCTGGCCGCCGGCCTGTCCATCATCTGGAACCGACGGCCGCCGAACCCGGCGCGGCCGAGGGAGAAAATCCAGGCTAATTCCAAAAAAAAAGATAGGGAACCAGCGAAAAAAAGCCCCGGAATATTCCTTGACAATTAAATCATAGCCACTAAAATGAGTGACGTTTACTAAATAAAATTTCATTCAGCAGGGCCGTCGGGATTATGACTTCTTCCAGTCGGAAGGAACGGGACAGGGAAATGCGGCGGGGCCAAATCCTCGACGCCGCCCGGGAAGTGTTCATCGCCAAGGGTTTCTTGGGGGCGACCATGGAGGAAATAGCCGAACGGGCCGACTATTCCCAGGCGACGCTGTATCTATATTTCAAGAATAAATACGACTTATACACCACCCTGGCCTTCGGGCTCCTGGTGCGCCTCGCCGAGGAATTGGAAAGGCTCGACCAAGCCCCGGGGCTCGGGCCGGTGGAAAAGCTCAGGGAAACGCCCCGGGTCCTGTTCGAGGTGTACCAGGAGGACCCCGGGACCATGGTCAACCTTTTCCGCCTCCAGTCCAGCAGCGGCCTCAAGGACCTGACTCCGGAAATGGTGGTCCGGCTCAATGGGGTTTCCGCCCGGATCATCCGCCGGTTGGCCGGTTTTTTCGAGGACGGCATGGAGGCCGGCCTGTTCCGACGGGAACACCCGGTGGCCGCGGCCGATACGGTCTGGGGGCTTTTCACGGGCCTGGTCCTGTGGGAAGAGAGCAAGAATTTTTTCGACCCCGGGAAAAAATATTTGAAGCCGACCCTGGACTCGGCGGTGCGAATATTTCTGGACGGACTGTCCCGGACGTTGGCCTGACCGTTTCCGGGGGGTATGAGGAATTTTTTTGGCCTTTACACTAACGACGTTTTTATCTCGAAACACTGTTTAAGCGCGCGCCGCTACAAGGGAGGACTCGACATGATTTTGGCTTCCGAGGAAAGAATCAGGGAATACACGGACAAGGGCGTCTGGGTCGAAAAAACCCTTCTGGACGACTTCCGGGAACACGTCCGCGCCCATCCCGCCCGGACGGCGGTGGTGGACCCGGTCAACAAGATGGCCTTGTTGGGGCGGGAAGCCGAAAGGATTACCCACGCCGAGTTGAATTCCGCCGTCGAAGGGACCGCGGCGGCCCTGGCCGCGGCCGGGGTGAGGAAAGACGACATCATTCTGGTTCAGCTCCCCAACTGCTGGGAACTGGCGATGCTCTACCTGGCGGCGGCCCGGGTGGGCGGGGTCATTTCCCCGACGCCCATGCAGTGGCGGGCCAAGGAATTGAAATACGTGGCCGGCCTGACGGAGGCCAAGGCCTTCATTGGAGTGGAAGACTTCCACGGTTTCAAGCACTTGGAAATGGCCCGGGAAGTGCAAAAGGAAACGCCGACCCTGCGGCTTCTGTTCTCGTACGAGGACGTCCGCCGCATGGCCCAAACCGCTCCCAACCCGGAACTGGACAAAATATCCCTTTGCGGAAACGATATCTTCACCATCTGCTGGACCTCGGGCACGGAAGCCCAACCCAAGGGTTGCCCCTTGAGCCACAACAACTGGCGTTGCCAAGCGTCCCTGGCCGTGTCCGGCGGAGCGCTGCCGGGCGACGTCATGCTCACCGCCGGCCCCTTGGTGAACATGGGCGCCGTGGGCACAGTCCTGATTCCCTGGATGGTTTACGGCGGCACGGTGGTCCTGCATCACCCCTTTGAACCGGCCCTTCTGCTCAAGCAACTGGCCGCGGAAAATATTCAATACACCCTGCTGGTCCCGGCGGTGCTCAACCTGATCTTGAAACACCCCTTGGCCCAGGGCGTGGACCTCTCTTCCATCCGCTCCATCACCGTCGGCTCCGCGCCCCCGTCCCTCTGGTCCCTCCAGGAATTCAAGAAACGCTGGAACATCGACATCGGCAACATCTGGGGACAGAACGAGGGGACCGCCATTGTTTCCGGAGTCCAGGACATCCCGGACATGGAAATCCGGGTTGATTCCCTGCCGCGGTATGGAGCGCCGGGGGTGACCTGGCCCGTGGAGATAACCAAGCATCTGCAAACCAAGGTGGTCGGCGCCATGGGCGAGGCGCTGACCCGGGACGGCGAGGTGGGTGAACTGCTGTACCGGGGGCCGAACGTGATTTCCGGGTATTACCGGCGGCCGGACCTGAACGAAAAATCCTTTGACGACGAAGGCTACATCCGCACCGGCGACCTGTTCCAGATTCGCGGGGATAGGTATTTGAAATTCTTCGACCGGGCCAAGGACATCATTATCCGCGGCGGCATGAACATCAGCGCCCAGGAAGTGGAAAACCTCGTCCTGGCCCATCCGGCCGTGCAGGACGCGGCGGCGGTGGGCGTGCCCGACGACGATCTCGGGGAAAGGACCTGCGTCTTCGTCACCCCCAAGCCCGGCCAGACCGTGACGCTGGAAGACCTCAAAGCCTTTATGAAGGAACAGGGCGCCGCGGTTTACAAGACCCCCGAACGCCTGGAACTGGTGGACGCGATTCCCCGCAACCCCGTGGGCAAGATTCTCAAGCGGGACTTGCGCGCGGAATTGAAGAAAAAACTCGCCCTTTAGCCCGTCCCGGACCACGCCCCCGCCGGCCGCGGCCCCCAGGTTGAAGCTTGGGGGCCGGCCGCGCGCCGGGCCGGCCTCACCCGGCTTGGTTCCTTGGTTTTTATAAAAAGTAAAATAAAAAATCGGGTTGGTGAAAGTTACTTGACATCCGCCTTATTTTTCCTTACATACTAACCGTACAGTATCAATTAAATATTTTCGCGGACGGGGAAGGAATTGACCATTCCGACCACAAAACGCCGGCAGAGCGAGAAAACCATCGCCGCCATCATGGACGCCGCGACTAGGCTCTTTGTGTCCTCGGGATATCATGGGGCCTCCATCGCGGCTATTTCCGAGGCCGCCCATCTGACCAAGGGGGCGCTGTATTCCCATTTCGCGGGCAAGAGCGACCTGCTATTGGCCTTGATAAAAAAATTCGAGCGGGAATTCCTGGACGGCCTGATCGCGTCGGTGGGGGAGGCCCGCGGCGGCGCGGTGGAAAAATTGCACCGTTTCGTTTCCTTTTCGGCCGGCTTCGCCGAGTCGAACCCGGAACTCTGCCTGTTACTGACGACCATTTCGACGGAACTGGGCGGGTGCGACGGGGAGGTCGCGGCCGAACTGCGCCGCCTGTATGGAAAATACGCGGCTTTTTTGGAAACCGTGATTGAATCCGGCAAGGAGCAGGGCGTCTTTTTTCAGGGTTTCGACACCCGCTGCCTGGCCCACACCATCATCGCGGTTCACGACGGGGTCCTGCTGCAGTGGCGTCGCTGCCGTGATTTCATGGACGCCGAGGAATTCGTGCGAACTTTCCGCCGGGTCCTGATCCAAGGCGTCGGCGCGGGCGCCCGGGAGGACGGGCTTGGCCGGAAAAGCGAGGACAATTGAACATGCCCACGACTGACCACGAGGATGCCGGGGCCGTCGGCTCGAGGCCCGGAATGCTGGAACTCAACAATATCGAGGTGGTTTACAACGAGGTGATCCAGGTCCTCAAGGGGATTTCCCTGTCCGTTCCGAAAAAGGGGATCGTGGCCTTGCTGGGGGCCAACGGGGCCGGCAAGACCAGCACCTTGAAGGCCATTTCCGGGGTCCTGCCGCTTCAGAACGGCAAGGTCGAGGGCGGGACCATCAACTTCCTGGGACGGGCCATCCACCAGACCGACCCCGACGCCGTGGTCAGGCTGGGCGTGTCCCTGGTCCCGGAGGGGCGCAGGGTGTTCGACGAACTCACGGTCCTGGAAAACCTCCAGATCGGCGCCTACACCCGCTCGGACCGGGACGCGGCGGCCAAGGACGTCGAAACGGTTTTCGACTATTTTCCGGTGTTGCGGGCGAGGCGGAACCAGCGGTCGGTTTATCTTTCCGGGGGCGAGCAGCAGATGCTGGCGGTGGGCCGGGCCTTGATGTCCCGCCCCAAGCTGATCATGCTCGACGAACCTTCCCTGGGCCTGGCGCCCCTGGTCATCCGGAATATTTTTTCCATCCTGCGGCGGATCAACCGGGAGCAGGGAACGGCCCTGCTGCTGGTGGAACAGAACGCGCGGCTGGCCCTCGGGTTTTCTTCCTACGGCTACATCATGGAAAACGGCAAGATCGTCCTTGACGGCCCGTCCGGCCAGTTGATGGAAAACGAGGACGTCAAGGAATTTTACCTGGGAGTGGCGGAGCGGTCCGAAAGAAAAAGTTTTTCGGACGTCAAGCACTATAAGCGCCGGAAGCGCTGGTTGTCGTGACCGGGCGCCCGGGACCCCCCTCAAGAGTCGCGACGGTGGATAAATGGCCCTACTGCGAATAGAAAACGTCAGTCTGAATTTCGGCGGAATCCAGGCGCTCCGGGACGTATCCTTCCAGGTGGAACCCGGGGAGATTCACGCGCTCATCGGTCCCAACGGCGCCGGCAAGACGTCCATCTTCAACGTGATTTCCGGTATATACCACCCGGTTTCCGGCGGAGTTTATTTTGACGAAAAACTCCTCCGGGGCTTGAAGCCCCACCGGATCGCCCGGCTGGGCGTGGCCAGGACCTTCCAGAATATCGAACTGTTCCGCAATTTGAACGTTATCGACAACCTGCTCCTGGGCCGCCACACCCACATGAAGGGCGGGGTGCTTAGCGGCGCCCTGTTTTTTGGGCGGACCTTGAACGAGGAATTGAACAACAGGCGGCGGGTCGAGGAGATAATCGATTTCCTGGAAATCGAGAAAGTCCGGAAAACCCCGGTGGGCTCCTTGCCCTACGGCGTCCAGAAGCGGGTGGAACTGGGGCGGGCCCTGGCGGCGGACCCCAAATTGCTGCTCCTGGACGAACCCGCGGCCGGCATGAACGTCGAGGAAACCGAGGACATCGCCCGGTTCGTCCTGGACATCAAGGAGGAGTTGGGAGTGACGATCCTGATGGTCGAGCACGACATGGGCGTGGTCATGGACTTGGCGGACCGGGTGACCGTGCTCGATTTCGGCATGATGATCGCGGACGGGACCCCCGCCGAAGTACAGGCCGACCCCCGGGTCATAGAAGCCTATTTGGGAGAAGAGGACGACCAGGAATGGACCGAAGCCTGAACCCCGGCGAATCGACCCTGCCCGGGCTGCTGAAGCGAAACGCGCTCCGGTTTCGAAACGGGACGGCCTTGCGGGAAAAGGACCTGGGCATCTGGAAACGAATTTCCTGGGCGGAATACCAGGCCCACGTCCAACATTTCGCCCTGGGGCTCCTGGAACTCGGGCTCAAGACCGCGGACGACAAAATATCGATTCTCGGCGACAACTGCCCCGAATGGCTGTACGCCGACCTGGCGGCCCAGTGCTGCCGAGCCGTGTCGGTGGGCGTGTACCCCACCAACACCGCCGGTCAGGTCAAATACATTCTGGACAATTCCGAATCCAGCTTCGTGATCTGCAAGGACCAGGAACAGGTGGACAAGGTCCTGGAAGTCGAGGCGGAACTGCCCCGGCTCAAGAAGATCGTCGTGGTGGACCCGCGGGGGCTGCGCAAATATTCCAACCCCAAAATAGTCTCCTTCGCCCAGGTGGAAAAACTGGGGCGGGAAGCGGCCGACCGTTCCCCGGGCCGGTTCGACCGGATGATCGACGAGGTCCAACCGGACGACACGGCCATCATGGTTTACACTTCCGGCACCACGGGCGTTCCCAAGGGCGCCATGATCAGCCATCGCAACATGTTGGCCATGATCGGGGGCTTGTCCCAAATATTGCCATTCGACGAGCGGGACGAGTTCGTCTCCGCCCTGCCCCTCTGCCATATCGCCGAACGGAGTTTTTCCCTGATTTTTCCCATGTACGCCGGCTGCACGGTCAATTTCGCGGAAAGCGTCCAGACCCTGCAGGAGGATTTGCGGGAAATTTCGCCCACGGCCTTCCTGACCGTGCCCCGCATCTGGGAAAAGATGCACTCGAACATTACCATCAGAATCAAGGACGCCTTTTTTCTGAAAAGGTGGATTTATAACGCGGTCGCGCCCATCGGGGCCAAGGTCGCGGCCCGGAGCCTGCAAGGCCTGCCGGTTTCGCCCTGGCTCCGCCTGCTGCGCGGGCTGGGTTACCTGGTCCTTTTTCGGGCCTTGCGAAACAAGCTGGGCCTGCTCAACGGCCGCATCTTCGTGAGCGGGGCCGCGCCCCTGTCCGCCGAGCTCCTGCATTTCTATCACAGCATCGGGACCCCCATCAGGGAATGTTTCGGCATGACGGAAACAGCGGGCATCTGCGCGGTCCCGGGCGCGGATGAAATACGGGTGGGGCGGGTCGGCCGTCCGATCCCGGGGGTGGAAGTCAAGCTGGCCGAGGACGGCGAAATCCTGATCAAGGGCGACTCGGTGTTCCAGGGCTATTACCGTCTCCCGGAAAAGACCGCCGAGGCCTTCACCGCGGACGGGTGGCTGAAAACCGGGGACGTCGGCGAACTGGCCGAGGACGGCCAGCTCAAGATCGTGGACCGTAAAAAAGACTTGATCATCAACGCCTACGGCAAGAACATCGCTCCCTCCGAAATCGAGAACAAGCTCAAGTTCAGCCCGTTCATCAACGAAGCCATCGTCATCGGCGACCGCCGCCAATACCTGGCGGCGCTCATCCAGCTCGAACTGGAAAACGTATCCGACTGGGCCCAGGAACGGAGCCTGGCCTACACCACCTATAAAAGCCTGGCCGAGAACCCCGAGGTGGTCAAGTTGGTCCAGGCCGAGGTGGACAAGGTCAACGAGCAGTTGGCGCGAGTGGAAAAAATACGGAAATTCGCCATCCTGACCAAGGAATTGGACCAGGACGACGACGAGGTCACCGCGACCATGAAGGTCCGGCGGAGCGTCATCGAAAAAAAATTCAAGGACATCATCGACCGGCTTTACCAAGGCTGAACCGGCCGGGAAAAATAGCGCGTATGTCCGCGAAGGGGGACGACTTGAACAGCCCTTTAATGTATTTTCTGGAAATTCTGGTCAGCGGGGTCGCCGTGGGCAGCATCTACGCCCTCATCGCCCTGGGTTTCGTCCTGATCTTCAAGGCCACGGGAGTGATCAACTTCGCCCAGGGTGAAGTCATAATGATCGCGGCCTTTATCGCCTATTACCTCCTGGCCAAGGCCGGGCTCCCCTTCTGGGCCGCGGTCCTGGTCACCCTGGTCGCGGCCGGGACCCTGGGCGTGATCACGGAAAGGCTGGTCCTGCGCCCCATGCTGGGGGAATCACATTTTTCCGTGGTCATGGTCACCGTGGGCTTGAGCATTTTCCTGCGGAGCATGGCCGGGATATTCTTCGGCCACGACAACCACGTCATGCCCAACCCCTTTCCCGAAACCCCGTTGAACATCGGCGGGGTGGTCCTGTCCCACACCCATCTCTGGACCATGCTGGTCTCCTTCGGGCTGATGGCGGCCTTTCTGTTGTTCTTCAAGTTCGCCCGCCTGGGCTTGGGCATGCGGGCCACGGCCAACGACCAGTACACGGCGACCTTGATGGGCGTCAACATCAAGAAGGTTTTCGCCCTGACCTGGGCCCTGTCCTTCGCCATCGCCGGAGTGGCCGGCATATTTCTGGCCAACGTGATGGTTTTGAACATCGGGTTGGCCTTCACCGCCATCAGCGCCTTTCCGGCGGTTATCCTGGGCGGGCTCCAGAGCGTGCCCGGGGCGATAATCGGGGGCCTGGCCATCGGGATAATCGAAAACCTGGCCGGAGGTTACCTGGACCAGGTTATCGGCGGGGGAGTCAAGGACGTTACGCCTTTCGTGATTCTTTTCCTGGTCCTGATGGTCCGGCCCTACGGACTTTTCGGCCAGGAAGAGGTGGAGAGAGTATAAATGCCGATCCGGAGCAGGACCTTCAGGGAAAGTTACCGGGAAGACATCCGGTTGTTTCAGACCATCTGGATCAAGTTCTGGATGGCCATGCTGGTCGCGGGGCTGATGTTGCTGCCCTTGGCGGGGGACGCGTACCTGGTTTACCTGGTGAACCTGGCCTGCGTGGGGACGGTGGCGGCGCTGGGGCTGAACATCCTGACCGGGTACGCCGGGCAACTGTCCCTGGGGCACGCGGCTTTCCTGGCCATCGGCGCCTACACCGCCGGGCTGTTGGCCAACCGCCTTTCCTGGCCCTTCTGGGCGACCCTGCCGTCCGCGGGCCTGGTCGCGGCCCTGGCCGGCGTGGCCGTGGGCTTCCCGTGCCTCCGCCTGAAGGGCCTGTACCTGGCCATGGCCACCATGGCTTTCGGCGTGGTGGTGGAATTCGTGGTCATTACCTGGTCGGGTCTCACGGGCGGGGTCCGGGGCCTGTACGTGCCGGGCTTGTCCCTCTTCGGCTACGAACTGAACACCGACGAAAGGATGTATTACTTTCTGACGTCGGTGACGGCCGTGATGGTCATCGCCGCCAAGAACATCGTCCGCACCAGGGTGGGACGCGCCTTCGCGGCCATCAGGGACCGGGACGTGGCGGCGGAAGTCATGGGCGTGGACCTGACCTACTACAAGGTGACGGCCTTCGCCCTGGGCGCCTTTTTTGCCGGCGTGGCCGGGGGCATGTACGCCTACCTCATGGCCTATATCCATCCCGAGCATTTCACCATGCTGCTGTCCATAGAATACCTGACCATGATCATCGTCGGCGGGCTGGGCAGCATTTTGGGGTCGATTCTGGGAGCGATTTTCATCGTGGTCATTCCCGAGTTCATCAAGGCGCTGGCCCAGGGGTTGGAAAGCATGATTCCGGCCCTGGCCGGTCGGTACGACCAGGAATGGAACATAGCGTTTTTCGGCCTGTTGATCATGTTGTTCCTGATCTTCGAGCCCGGAGGCTTGAACGCCATCTGGGGTCGGATCAAGACCGGGTTCAAGAGCTGGCCCTTCACCTACTAGGCGGGGGCGGGCGGCGGCGGATGTGTCTTTAAACCGTGCACGGACGAAGGAGGAAGGAAATGAAGGCGAGGAAAGCGGCGGTGTTGTTGGCGGCGACGGCGGTGTTGGCGCTTGCGGCTTCCGGGCCGGCCTGGGCGGCCCGGGGCGTGACCGACGACGCGATCAAGATCGGGATCGTCCTGGTCAAGACCGGGCCCGTGGCCTCCCTGGGGGAACCCAATGGCCAGGGCATGCAGGACTACATGAACTACATCAACGAGCAAGGCGGCATTAACGGCCGTAAAATCGAGTTTCTGTGGGAAGACGACCAGTTCGAGGCCCCGAAATCCGTGGCCGCGGTCAAGAAGCTCATGACCCGGGACGAGGTGCTCACCATCATGACCACCGGCGGGACCAACCAAACCATCGCCAACCTGGGCAATATCGAGCGCTACCAGATCACCAACATCCCCAACGCCCTGGCCGTGGAATTCTTCAAACCCCTCAACCCCTTCATTTTCGCCATGGGCGCCACGTACGAAGCCCAGTACCAGTGCATCGTCGATTACATCAACGACGACCTCAAGCTCGAAAGCCCGAAAATCGGCGTGGTCTACGCCAAGAAGGAATACGGCAAGGTCGGACTGGAAGCGATCAAGGCCCGGGCCGCCAAGTACAACATCCCGGTGGTGGCCGAGCTGGTGCTGCCCACGGGCGCGGTGGACGCCGGGTCCCAGGTGCTGGCCCTGCAACAAGCCGGAGCGAACATCGTCATCACCTGCGACGTGCTGCCTCCGGTCATCAGCTTTCTGAAAACAGCGGAAAAATATAATTATTTTCCGGTGACCTTCGGCTTCAACTGGGCCGCGGACGACATGATCGTCAAGGCCTGCGGCGAGGCGGCGAAAAACTTCATCGGCGTCAATTTCGTGGGCGGCTGGTCGGACGACGCCCCGGGCCTGAAAATCGTCCGGGAAGTGGCGGCCAAGTACAACCGGCAACCGGGGCTGACTTCCCTCTACGTCAACGGCATGGGCGTTTCCTGGCTGTTCGTGGAAGCCATGAAAAGGGCGGGCCGGGACCTTTCCCCGGAATCCCTCAAGGCGGCCATGGAAACCTTGTCCAACTACGAAACCGGAGGAATATTCCCTCCGGTCAATTACAGCCCCCAAAGCCACGCCCCGGCGGACATGGTCAAGTTCTTCAAGGCCGACGTTCCCAACAAGCGGTTGGTGGCGATAACGGACTGGAGAAAACCCAAGGGCCTGTAGAAGTACTTAAAACCCCGGGAAAGGCCGCGCGCCCTTCCCGGATCAAAAGCCGCCGGCGCCTCGGATGAGGGGCCGGCGGTCTTGTTGGGGAGTGGAATAAATGGCTGACGTGGATTTTACGGTAACGGACGACCGGGTGGCGGTGTTGACCATGCGGGCCGGGGAAAACCGGCTCAACCCCTCTTTTATCGCCGCCATCATCGGGGCCCTGGATGAAATCGAGACCTCGACCGGGGCCGAGGCCTTGGTGGCGGTCTCCGCCCACGAAAAAATTTTTTCGAACGGCATCGACCTCGACTGGACGTCCGGGGTGCAAGAGGCGGGCCGGGAAGACGAATTAAAGGCCTTTTTTTATGACCTGGGCCGGCTTTTCCGGCGGGTCCTGCTTTTTCCCCTGCCCACGACGGCGGCGGTCAACGGCCACGCCTTCGCCGCCGGAGCGGTCCTGGCCCTGACCTTCGATTTCCGTTTCATGAGAAGCGACCGGGGATATTTCTGTTTTCCCGAAGTCGATCTGGGCATCCCCTTTCTTCCCTCGGCCCTGGCCATCTGCGGCCGGTTTATTCCGCCGGCCCTGTTCCATGAGATGCAGTTGACCGGCCGGAGGCTGACCGGGCTCGAATGCCGGGATCACGGCCTGGCCCGGGCCGCGCTGCCCCGGGACGAGGTGACGGGCGCGGCCCTGGACTTCGCCGCGCGACTGGGGAAAAAGAGGGCCATTGTGGCGGAAATGAAGGCCCGGGCCTGCCGGGGGATAATCCGGGCCTTGGAAGTCGAGGACCGGCCGTATATCGAGTCCGGCAAGTTTCACTATTAACGATCCCCTCGGCCCGGGACGGGGAACGCCCCCGGGCGTCGGGGCGCGCCCGGCTATTGTTCCAGCACCGTTATGGCCTGGTGGGGACAATCGACCTCGCAGAGCCGGCAGCCCATGCACAAGTCCGGTTGCCTGGGCCTGGCCCGGCCGTCCTCGACCGCCAGCGCGTCCATGGGGCAGGCGTCCGCGCAGGACCCGCAGCCATCGCAAAGTTCGGGATTGACGTTGATAATGAACATTTTTCTCCACCTCGGGCGGGCCGCCGCCCGCGCGGCGTTACCAGGAAACTAGCGGGGGCGGGGCGATCAGCCCCACCCGTTCCCGACGCCTTGGGCCTAAACCAGCCGGGCCGCGTAATTGGCGGTGTGAATGGCTTTTTCCACCTTTTCCGGCCCGGCGGCGTCGCCGATTTCAAACAGGCGGACGCCCAGGCCGGCCAAGTGGTGGAACAAGTCCCGGTCGGCCCAGCGGGGCGACGCCAGGATCACGCTGTCGACTTCCAGGGACCCGGCCACGCCCTGGCCGTCGGTGTACAGGACCCGGCCGTCGGAAAAGCCCGTGACCTTGGTCCCGGTCATGACCTTGACCCCGCCCTCGGCCAGGAATTCGTTCAGGACCATGAACCTGGTCATGATGGCGTAGGGCGGAAAGCCGACCATCGGCCCTTCTTCCAATAAATAGACATCCTTGACCTGGTCGGGGTTGGTCACGGCCAGAATTCTTTCGGCCGGCGGCTTGTGGTACTTGGAATATCCTTCCGGCTTGGCCCGGCCTTCCCGGCCGAGGGTCACCGCGGCCTCGGCGCCGTAATGTCCGCCGATGATCGCGACTTTTCTTCCCGGCTTCTTTTTTCCGGCCAGGAACTCGTCCAGGGTCATGACCCGGTCGTCATCGAGCCCCGGGATGTCGGGAATGTTTTCCTTGGAACCGACGGCCAGGACCACCACGTCCGGATTCACATGTTTCACCAGGTCCGCGTCCACCGGGGCGTTGAGTTCCACCTTGACGCCGGTCGCCTCGATTTCCCGTTTCAACCACCGGACGATGTTCATCAGTTCCCGGGTGTACAGCCGGGGGTAGGACGAAGCGAGGGGCAGGTATCCGCCCAGCTTGTCGCTTTTTTCGTAAAGCGTGACCTCATGGCCCCGCAAGTCGGCCACGCGGGCGAATTCCAACCCCGCCGGGCCGCCGCCCACGACCATGATTTTTTTCGGCCGCCGGGCCCGGGGCAGCCGCTCCTCCCACCATTCCCAGTTGCGCTGGTATTCGAAATTAATGGCGCACCGGCTGGGGCGGTTGGAAAAGTCGTCTTCCAGGCAGGTGTTGCAGGCGATGCACTGGCGGATATCGTCGTACCGGCCCTCGATGGTCTTTTGGGCGAAGAAGGGGTCGGCGATGGAGCCGCGCCCGATGCCGACCAGGTCGACCACGCCTTCCTCGATGAATTTCACGGCCAACCGGCCGTCGTTGATCCGGCCCAGGCCGACCACCGGCGCCTTCACCACCGCCTTGACCGCCGCGGCCAGGTTGATCCAGACCCCGCGGGGTTCGTACATTTCCGGAGTGATGGTGGTGAAATGCTCGAACAAGCCGCAGGTCACGTCGAACAGATCGCAGCCCGCCTCTTCCATGGCCGGGGCGATGTATTTGCGGAAATCGTCCAGGTTGTAACCGCCTTCCACGAATTCGTCGGCCGCCACCCGGCAGGCGATGGGGAAATCGTCGCCCACGGCCCCCCTCATGGCCTGAAGCAGTTCCCGGACGAACCTGGTCCGCTTTTCCCAACTGCCGCCCCATTCATCGGTCCGATGATTGGTGTACGGGGACAGGAATTGCTGGGGCAGGGTGCCGTGGGAACAGTGCAGCTCGAACAGGTCGAACCCGGCGGCCTTGGCCCTTGCGATCACCTTGACGTGGTCCGCGATGGTCTTCTTGATGTCCGCCTCGGTCATGCCGCGGGGCGGAATGCCGGGCGGGAAGGGCGTCGGCGGCGTGGTGTCCGAGGGCGCCAGGCATTCCTTGACCACGTGGTCGGGCAAGGATTCCGGGTTGGCCTGGCGGCCCGGGTGGGTCACCTGGCACATGGCCTTGGCCCCGCCGGCGTGGATGGCTTCCACCAGTTCGTACAAGCCCAGAATCTGGTTGTCGTCGAACAGCCCGAGCATGCGCGGAAACAATTTCGCGTTCCAGGATGGAATGGCCCCTTCCACCGAATACAGCCCCCACCCGCCCCGGGCCCGGTAATAGGTGGCCTCGATCAGTTTCTGGCTGGCGATGCAGTCTTCCCGCACCAGATTCGAAATCATGGGCGCGGCGTACAGCCGGTTCTTCAATTCCAGGCCCCGAATGACGATGGGATCGGTTATCCTAACCATGCGGACTCCTCCTGAATCTTTGTGGATATTAAAATCGCCTAACCCGACCAAACCCTTTACTCATTTATTTTCGTAGGTCTTTTCCATGAACTTGGTCTTGTACGTGGAACGCTCCAGGGCCAGGGGCTCGAGCCAGATGATCCGGGGGCTGAATTTCAACTTGCTCTTCAGCGCCTGTATTATTTCTTCTTCCAGCCCGGGCAGGTCGCCCCGGCTGACCCCGGCCCCGTATTCGATCTTCAATTTCAACGGCGGCGCGACCCGGGGCGGCGGTTCGTCCAGGATTATCCGGAATTCGCCCGTCACCCGGGGCAGAAACCCGGCGATGACCCCGTCGATGGCGGCGGGGTAAACAATGACGCCCTTGATTTTGAGCATGTCGTCCGTGCGGCCGACCACCTTGTACCGAAAACCGGTCCGGCCGCAGGGACAAGGGTCGGTCCGGATTTCGCACACGTCGCCGATGGTTTCCCTGAACCAGAGGAACCCCTCCCCGTCCAGGGTCGTCTGCACGGGCATGCCCCGCATGCCGTGCTCAAAGGGCAGGGGCTCGTACGTGTCCGGGTCCACCAGCTCGAACAGCACGCTGTCGTCGGCCACGTGATGCATGCCCTGGTAGTCCTCGTGGTCGCAGGAAATGCCGAAACCCGCCCCGGAATCGTACAGCCGGGCCCCGAAGGCCGTTTCGATCTTGCGCCGGACTTCCGGGAGGCCCGCGCCCGGCTCGCCGCCGCAGAACAGGGCCCGGATGGACAGTTCGCCCACCGGGCCGCCGAGGATTTCCGGCGCCTTCTCGATCAAGTGCTCGGCCAGGGAAGGCGTGCAGGCCAGGGCCTCGGCCTTGAACATCCTCGCGAACCGAAGTATCCGGTCCGTCCCGCTTTCCGCGCCCACCGGAAACACGCATAGGCCGCTGTTCTGGAAAAATTGGGCGTACGGCACTCCGGCCAAATACATGCTCAGGCCAAAAGCGTGGAGCAGGCGGTCGCCGGGACGCAGCCCCATCCGCCAGGCCATGCGCCCCAGGTTTTCGCTGCACCAGCGGATGTCGTTCGCCGTCAGCGGATAGGGCGTGGGCTCGCCGCTGGTCCCGGAAGTCGCGCCCATGAGACGCAATTCAGCCAGGGACACCCCGATGGTCCGGTCCACCACTTCCACCATATCGCCTCCGCAGTCCTCGAACAAGGCCCGACGCTGGGCCTTGTCGAATACGGGGACGCGCCGGGAAAAATCGTCCAGGGTCTCGATGTCCCCGGGTTTTACGCCGGCCTTGTCTAGGCGGTCGCGCCAGAACGGCTTCCGGCGGTACAGGCGCTCCACCAGCCCTTGGACCTTTTTTAGTTGCAGGACCTTGATTTCCGGAGTGTTCAAACGCGTTTCCGCTTCCATGTTCAAGTATGGCCGTTGAGCGGTCATATGGCTTCGCCTCCCCTCGGGCTAGCGTTTAAAAATATGGATGACGCAGCAGGCCGTGTCCGTGTGGATGAACCCGCCGCCGTTATGCTGAAGTCCGACCCTGGCGTTTTCCACCTGCCGCGGCCCGGCTTCCCCGCGCAGTTGCCGGACCACCTCGATGATCTGGGAGATGCCCGTGGCCCCGATCACATGGCCCTTGGACAATAGCCCGCCGCTGGCGTTGACCGTCACCTGGCCGCCGAGGTCCGCGCGGCCGTCCTCGACAAAGCGGCCGCCCTCGCCCTTGGCGCAGAAACCCAGGTCTTCGTAGTGGACGATTTCGGCCGTGCTGAAACAGTCGTGCACCTCGGCCAGGTCCACGTCCCGGGGCCCCAGCCCGGCCATTTCGTAAGCCTTGGCCGCGCCCCGCACATCGGTGTCGAAATAGGTGTAGCTCGTGTCGTGCGGATAAAGCCCGGAAACATGAACCGAGGCCGCCACCCAGATCGGCCGGGATGTATACCTCAAGGCGACTTCCCTGGACGCCAGGATCACCGCCGCCGCGCCGTCCCCCCGGGGGCAGCACTGCGGCAGGGTCAACGGGTCCACGATCATGCGGTCGTTCAAGACCTCTTCCAGGGTCACCGGCCTGGTCAACTGGGCCTCGGGGTTCAAGGCGCCGAACTTGCGGTTCTTCACCGCCACCAGGGCCAACTGTTCCCGCGTGGTCCCGAATTCCTCCATGTGGCGGCGGGCCATGAGCGCGAAGATGCCCGGAGCGGTAAAGCCCATGTCCCCGGCCAGTTCCGGATACTGGGCGCCGGTGAAAATTCCCAGCATCTTGTCCGACCCGGCGACGTTCATCTGTTCCACGCCGAAAGCCAGGGCAAGGTCGCATTCCCCGGCGGCCACCCGAAACCAGGCTTCGCGAAAGGCGCAGGAACCCGTGGCGCACCCGTTTTCCACCCGGGTCACTGGTATCCGGGTGACGCCGAGTTCCCGCAGGACCAGTTGCCCGATCAGCAGGCCCTGGCCCCATTCCCACTGGGCCAGGTTGCCCGCGTAGGCCAGCTCGATGTCCCGGGGTTTAATCCCGGCGTCCCTGACGGCCTTGATGCAGGCTTCCTGGCCGAGGTCGGTCAGGCTTCGGTCCAGGTGTTTCCCGAACTTGGTCCCCCCTATGCCGATGACGGCCACGTCACGCATGGTCCACCCCTTCCCCGGCCGCCGGCCTGAATTTATAGGTCATTATTTCCCGACCCGACGAATCGGTCTTGAAAACCCCGATAAACATCTCCATCAGCAGGCCGATCCGCAAGGTTTCCTCCCAGGGCTCCGCCGCCTCGATGAGCGCGTACAGCTTGAGACCCTCGGGCAGGTCGATGAAACCCATGAGATATGGTTTTTGGATGTCCAGCGGCCCCATGTAGCTTTTGGCGAAGGTGTGCAGGGTCCCGGTCCCGGACAGGGGAACCGCCTCGAGTCGGCCGTCGAAACAGAGCGGGCAGACCATCTTGGCCGGAAAAAAGGTTTTTCGGCAGGCTTGGCACCTGTTACCCATCAGGCGCCATTCTCCATCCCGCGGTTGAAACCACCGGTCCGAGATGAACCGGGGCGTCGCGGCGTCGCCAGGCATAAGCGAACCTCCCTTGGCAAGGATATTTCAGCGGGCGAACTAGTGGCTGTTACCCCGATAGGCAGCAATATTCGCGCCAAGGAAACGGCATGGATAACTAAAAGATTTTTAAAGTAAATTTCGAGCAGGGCCGTGCCGGGACCGGGCTTGCGTCTTATATGAGACAAGACGTCGACGGAATAAAGACGGCCGGCCAACCGCCCGCGACCATCCGCCCCGCCGACCGGCCGGCCCGCGACCTTGACAATCGCCTATATTTCAGGGATCATGGTCTCGATAAAACTCATCGCGCGCGCGGGAAACCCCCGGCTGTCTCAATAAAGACAACCGCGGGGACGCCGGGAAGGAAGTTGTCGTGACCGCGGAAACCCCACTCGATTTTACACCGGAAGAATGGGAATTCCTGGCCGCCTTCGCCTTGTTCGACCGGCCGGCGGAAGTGGATTTAACCGCCGCCATCAGCCCCTTGTCCCCGGGCCGGATCGTGCGGACGATCGAACAGGCCGCGACCGCGGGGCTTTTGGACCGGGGCGGCCCCGGGGTTTATGGTTTTTCCCGGAACCAGCCGCCCCGGGTCCTGGCCCGGGTTCGGGAAATAAACCTTGGTCCCGCGCGCCTGAAGTCCCTGGTCCGGGTCCTGGACGAATTCGCGGCCTGGCCGGCCTTGTCGTCCGAATACCGGATCGAACTGCTGCAAACAGCCGGGCGGACCGAGGAAGCGGCCCTCCTGCTGGCCGAGCAGGGTCGGCGGGCCATTGACGACCGTAGCCCGGACCGGGGCTACCAGGACCTGCTCGCGGCCCTGGAACTCTTCGCGGCGGCGAGCCGGACCCCCGCCTCGGCCGCGATCCATATTTCGGCCGCTCTCGATTTTTCGAGCCTGAGCTTTTCCCTGGGCCGGGACCTGGGGTTGGCCGAGCGCCATCTGTCCCGGGCCAGGGAGCTCGCCCAAGCCGGCGGCGACCTGCGGTCCCAAGCCCTGATCGGCTTTCACCTGGGCCGAATTTACTACCTGGGAGACCGGCGGCGCGACGCCCTGGAAGCCTTCCGGGAAAGCCAGGGCCTGGTTGAGGACTTGGGAGACGAGGATATCCGCATCCAGGCAGCGGAATTCATCGGGATGAACTATTTCGCCCTGGGTTTTCACGGCGAGGCCGTGGAACACCTCGACCGGGCCGCCCAGGCCTTCGAAACCAGGGGGATGAAGCGGTTGATCAATCCTTCCGCCCCCTTGTACCTCGGGTACTGCGCTTCGTACCTGGGCCAGTTCCACCGGGCCGTCGGCGGGCTGGATTCGGCCTGGAGGAGCGCCCGGCGGGACGAGGACAAGTCCCTGTCGTCTCTGTACCGGGCCGCCCTGGGAACGGTCCTGCTCCAAATAGGACGGATTCAGGAAGGGTTCCAGCATATCACCGCGGCGCTGGGGGAAGCCGAGGCCGGCCGGAACGCCCTGGCCAAATATTCCGCTTCCGGCGGCCTGGCCTACTACCATTTCATCCACCACCGCTTCAAGGAAGCCCGGGACATACTGGCCGGGTTGATCCGGGAAGGCGCCGCCGCCGGCATCCGTCGGCAGTTCGCCTCCCCCTACGTCCTGGAAATGCTCTTCGAATTCGA
Organism: Pseudomonadota bacterium; assembly: GCA_043806915.1. GTDB lineage: Bacteria > Desulfobacterota > Desulfarculia > Adiutricales > JAGVGV01 > JAZDGM01. Next base: position 18,495 of record JAZDGM010000019.1, read on the forward strand.
ACGGCATGGGCTGGCCCCCATACCCGGCTTCGGCTTCCCTGACCAGGCCGACCGCTTGACCGGCGAGCCCAGCGTTCATTTGCAGGGCGTGGCCTGGAGGTTGTTGGCCCGGGAAAGACTGATCAACGGCGATCACTCCGAGGCTGTCTCGGCCCTGTTGGAAAAAAGCGAGAAATGCTTGACGCGGTCCGGAGACCCTATCCAGTTGGCTCAAACCAGGGTGGAAATGGCCCGGCTGGCCCTGGGCCGGGGAGACCTGGACCAAGCCCGCCGTCTGGCCCTCAAGGCCCGCCGGGGTTTGTCGGGCCATTCCGAAGCCTTCTTTCCCGATGAACTCCGGGCCTTGCTCCAGGACTTCGACCCCGCCCGGGACGGGCCCTTGGATGCGGAAGCATTCGACCAACAACTCGGGATGATCGTCGGTTCGATTCCCCACACGTCCCTCCAGGACAACCTGGATTACCTCGTGCGTGAATTAAACCGCCTCCTGGGCGCCGAAAGAGGCGCCCTGTTCTGGGCCGAGGATGAAACCCAGCCGGATTTGACGCTGAAAATCGGGAAAAATTTTTCCGAGGCCGACGCCCTCAAGCCGGCTTTCGCGCGCTATCGAACCGCCATCGACCGGGTGTTCCGTCAAAACCAACCGGAAATCGAAAGAAACCGCCCCGGCGGCCGGAAGCCCGAGGCCGGGGCGGCGAGGTCGGTCCTGCGCCTGCCCCTGGTCGTGAACGGCCTGGCCCGCGGGGTGCTGCACTACGACAATTCCTACCTCACCGACTTCCTCGCGCCGTGGGAAGAATCCCTGCCGCTAAAGCTGACCCGGGAAATCGGCCCGTGGATCGGCCGGGTCATCCAGTTCACCGGCGCCCTGGAAGAGACCAGGCGCAGCGTCCTGGAAATATCCGCCCGCCGCGAATCGGTCGGCCGGGACGAGATCATCGGCGGCCGAAGTCCGGCCATGCGGGAAGCCTTGAACCTGGCGGACAAGGCCGCCCGGTCCGACGGCAGCATCCTCATTCAAGGCGAAACCGGCGTGGGCAAGGAGTTGTTGGCCGCGAGGATTCACGAAAAAAGCCCCCGGTCCCGCCGGCCCTTCGTCACCGTCGACCCGACCACCATCCCCGAAACCCTGGCGGAAAGCGAACTGTTCGGATACGAGAAAGGCGCCTTCACCGGGGCCGAGACCCGGAAGGCCGGCCGGGTGGAACTGGCTCACCTGGGAACGTTGTTCATCGACGAAATCGCGGAAATTCCCTTGAACGCCCAAGCCAAGCTGCTGCGGGTCCTTCAGGAAAAAACCTTTGTCCGCATCGGCGGGACCAAGCCGCAACAGGCCGACTTCCGGCTCATTGTCGCCACCAATCGCGATCTGGAAAGCGAGGTCAAGGCCGGACGATTTCGCCGGGACCTGTTCTACCGGCTCAACACCATCACCCTGCAATTGCCGCCGCTGCGCGAGCGCCGGGAAGACGCGGTCCTTTTGGCCCGTTACTTCCTGGCCAGGTTCGCCAAAAAGTACAACCGGCCCGACCTGGAACTGGGCGCCCGGGACGAAAAGCTGGTGCGGGACCATAACTGGCCGGGAAATGTGCGTGAATTGAAAAACGTCATGGAAAGCGCGGTGATCCTGGGCGAGGGACGGGAACTCGGCCTCAAGATTCCCCTGGCCCGGCCCGCGGCCGGTTGGCCGGCCCTGGACGACGAACCCACCCTGGAAGAAGTCCAACGTCGTTACATTACCCGCGTCCTGGGCCGGACCGGCGGCCGGATCGGCGGCCCGGGCGGTGCCGCTGAAATCCTGGGACTGAAAAGAACGAGCCTCTACACCCGCATGAAACGGCTGGGCTTGACCAGGCCGGCCTAGCGCGGCGGCCGCTTCCCGCGCTTCAGAAAACATGAGCCGGTCCTAGCCCCGTCCTTCCGGGACCGCCGGTCCCCGGTCGGCCGGAAAGAGGGCCTTTTTTCCTCGGCCCGGCTCGTCTTTTTTTCTTGATCCCCAGTAACGCGAACGGTAACATGGAAAAAAAACAGGTTGGATGGGGCCCGCGGCGGGCCCGGGCGCTCATTGACGGCGATTTAACCAAGGAGGAAGGTCAGTGGCGAAAAAATCGAATAAAGTCTATCAACTCAAGGTTATGCTGAAGGGGTCGAAACCACCGATTTGGCGTCGTTTCCTGGTTGAAGACTCCATGCGGCTGTCGGCCCTCCACGCGGCCCTGCAGGTAATCATGGGCTGGTCGGACAGCCATCTGTATCAGTTTAAAACCGGCCATCACTGCTATGGCGACCCGCATCCCGAGTACGGCTTCGATGAAGACGAGATGTTGGAGGCGAGAAAATACCGGCTCAATCAATTCCTGGTCAACGAAAAAGATTCCATTATTTACGAATACGATTTCGGGGACGGCTGGGAACACAAAATCACCCTCGAAAAAATCCTGCCGCGCGACCCGGACCTTTTTCTGCCGATCTGCGTCAAGGGGAAAGGCGCCTGCCCGCCGGAGGACGTCGGCGGCATTTGGGGTTATTACGACTTCCTCAAGGCCGTGCAGGACAAGGATCATCCCGAGCATGAAGACATGACGGAATGGGTCGGTTATGACTATGACCCGGCCCACTTTGACCTTGCCGGGACCAATGGCATGCTGGCCGAAAATTTCCACGCGGATTACCGGCCGTAAGCCCAGGAGCCCGTAAGGCGCCGGCGCGACGACCGGCCGCGTCCTCGAAATTGTTTCGCCCCGACCGCCCCGCCTTGATTCCCCCCGGCGGAGGGTCTACACTTGGGGCCAAGGGAGTAATCCCCGGTCCCGACCGGGCCGACATTTCACCACGGGAGGATGATCATGGCCAATACCGAGGATAAAGACAAGCGGCGGGAAAAAGTCCTGGAAGTCCTGAACAAGGCCCGCGCCATGGAACTCTACGCCATATCCCAATACATGAACCAACATTACGGCCTGGATGACATGGACTACGGCGAGCTGGCCAAGAACATGAAACTCATCGCCATCGACGAGATGCGGCACGCGGAGCAGTTCGCGGAGCGCATCAAGGAATTGGGCGGCGAACCCACCACCGACCCGGCGGACAAGGTCCAAAAAGGCCAGGATGTTCGCGTGGTTTTTTCCTTCGACGCCAACCTGGAAGACGAGACCATCGACGCCTACAACCGGTTTCTACAGGTCTGTCGCGAAAAGGGGGACAACATCGGCGCCAAGCTCCTGGAAACGATCATCGACGAGGAACAGGCCCACTTCAACCATTTCGACAACGTAAACAACCACATCACCAACCTGGGCGACGTCTTCCTCTCCAAGATCGCCGGCACCCCGGCTTCCACCGGCCCGGCCTCCAAGGGCTTCGTGGTCCAAGGCGGCGGGGCCTAGCCGTCAAGGTTTTCGGATCAGCCCACCCGAGCGGCGGACCAAGAGCGGTGATTCAGTCAAGCTCTTTCTGACGGGGCCGGGGAGCGTCGCGGCCCCTAGTACCGCCGAAACGTCACTTTGCACCGGGGCGTCTGGAGCAGGTCGAAACCCAGCACGACCAGCCCGCCATTCTCGGCCAGGGCCTGATTGACCGACCCGAGGGGAGCTTTTCCCACGGTCGCCGGGACCGATTCCAATCCGGTCGGGAAATCGCTTAAAATAGCTTCCTTCGCCACCCAGTTACCCATGTTTTGCGGGGTCGTTTTCAACCACCGCAGCACTTTCGGCAGCAATTCCAAAATGTCCGGGACCGCGGTTTTATGGGGATAGTAGAGGCCGACGACATTGGCGACATAATCGCCCCCAACGGGATCGGCCAGGTAAAATCGAACGGAGTTGACGCCCGGGCGGCGCGTGATGGGGTCCAGGTCTTGTTCGGTGATTTCCGAAACCACGCGCGCCCCGAGGTCGGCCATGTTCTTTTCCGGGGGCCCCCACAGCCGGCGCTGTTTTTCCCCGGACAAGACGCCTAGAAGATTCAGGAAATGCAAGGTCTCCCCCGTGCCGTCGAGATCGGCCTGCCTTGCTCCCGGGTAGAGGTTGAAGGCGCCCTCGCTCTCGACATAAAAGCCGTCGAATTTACTCCTGATGATTTTCTCCATGAGCTCCCTGGCCCGGGCCTTGTTTTCCGGGGAGGCGTCGCGCCATAAATACCTGACCAGCAGCCTGGTCCCCCGGTTCATCATCAGGTTCCATTCATGCACTTCATCGAAGTCTTCCGGCCTTGGTTCGGAAAGTTTCCGCAGGGTTGTCGCGAACAGTTGTTCCTTGTGGCGCAAGGGGAATTCAGGCTGGAGATCGTTCCCCTCGGCGTCGACGTACAGTTTGATTATCTTTTCGGTGGACAGCAGGTCCCCCGAATTCAACAGTTCTCCGCCGCTCCTCCACCGGGCGCCCCAATACCCGGTCTTTTTATCCTGGCGTTCGTAAAACCAACGCGACAGAGTGTTTTTCCATTCCCGGGAAAAGGAGTAAAAACCGGGTCGTTCGATATTTTCATAATAGTCGGGTATTTCCGCCGCCGTCACAAAGGGCGTCCGGAACCTGGCGCCCAGCCGACCCACGGTGGACAAATCGTCCAGAAACGCCGTCAGTTTTTCGGGAGTGTCGATGTCGTCCAGGAACTTGAGCGGATATTTAAGTCGTAGCGGCCGGTTGACTTCCAGGGACAATTGTTGCAGGTATTCCAGCATGTTCAAGGTGGGGCTGGAATAAGTGAAAAACGGGTAGGAATCATCCATGAAGGCCCCGGTCCGAGGGTTCTGGAGGCCGAGGTAAAAATCCAGTTTCTCAAGTTTATTGGAAAATTCCGGCGGCTTGACCAAGCCCTTTTTGGACGACAGCTCGTCGCGGATGCGGTTGATGGTCGAAATCGCCTTGATATATCGACCCTTATCAAGGTAATACGCGCACCCGAGCATCTTGAATTCGAATTCGGCCATGTAGTAGCCCTGGGCCTTGAGCTGCCCGTTCAGCCTGAAAAGTTCGGAAATCGAGGCGAAGGTCCGGTACGCGAACCACCCCGTCCCCAGCGCCGCGGCCGCCGCCAGGCCCGCTAGTAGATAGATGACGGATTTTCTAGACATTCATTCTCCTTTTTTATCCCGGGGGCCGGGAAATGGTCCGGGTCGTCGACCGCGGGCCGCAACCTCCTTTCCCCGCGCCGCGCCCCGGCGAGCCATGAAGTTCGCTCCCAGGGACGAAAACGAACCATGCGGATCGTCTCGGGAGGAAAATCGCCGCCTCAGCATTTGCCTCCTTGCCGGGCCGTTGGTTCGTAGTGCTTCCCGATGGTGAAACAATCCCGACACGTCCCGGGATAGGCTTCGATAAGGCGTTGCAGCATATCGCCGTCAGCCTTGAACACGGTCATCCAAACACTCCAAAAGCCCTTGGCTTGCGCGGTTTCGGCTATTTGTTCCCTTAACTCAAGGCAATCGTTTCCGACCAAGCGTTCCTTGGCCCTGACCGCCAGGTCCCAAGCTTCCCTACGATTGAGCCAGCGACGATCCGACGCCTTGACCTGGCCGCAAATTTTGTTCAAACCCACTAAATTGATCATGTTTAACGCGTTTCGCTGGAGTCGGCCATCCAAGCTCTCGGCTGCGGCGACCAATCCGCCTTCCGAATATTGGAAGGCTCGATAGGTGTTGTCACGGTCGGGCCACACATAATCATCGAGATCGATATCGCCCGCCCCCTTGACTGAATTACAATTTGCACAGGATAGTAGAAAATTATCCCAATCTAATGCGCGCCGACGATCCACCTCCGCCATTCCTCTTGGCTTCTTGGGTTTTACATGCTCCACGGCCAGGGAAGCGTCCAAATGCATCTCGCAGTAAGAGCAGTATTCACCGAGTCGATGAATCAGCTCCTTCCTCGCTTGGGAATAGTGCTTATATTTCACGGGTTGGTTGTTCTCCAGCGGCCGGCTTCCCCGGTTTATCGGTCTCATTCTTCCCTACCCCGTCGCCCAGGCCCGCCAAGACCGGCCGCGATGCGCTCCATTTCGAGGAAGGCATGATAAGCAACATTATCGCTGAAAGGCGAGGAGAGTTCGTCGAGTTCGCGCTTGAGTCGCTCCCTTTCATCGGGAGTCGCCTCCGCGGCCGACTGTAGTACTTGGTAATAGGCTTTTGCCGCTTCATACATCCGTTGATAGCGATGACTTCTTTGGGGCACGTCCACATTCATGACATCTTCCGTGATATCTTCAAGCGAGCGATTGCTATACTCGCCCCTGGGGCTTGGAGCCGCTTCGTCCATGGACGCGTTTATTACCTCCAGGGGCGAGGATGATTGATTCAGGTCGATAACCTCGCAACTCCCCAATGATTGTAGAATGAAGGGAGAATGAGTGGTGGCGATGAACTGCAAACGTGGAAAGGCGGTCTGGATATCGCCGACAACACGACGCTGCCATTTCGGGTGGAGGTGGAGGTCAACTTCGTCTATCAACACAATCCCCGGTGTCTGCCTGGCCGCCGTTTCCCCGAAATGGGGATTCAAACGACCGGCCCGATGGGCGATGTCCGCGACCATGGCGGCCATATTCCGATAACCATCGGATAAATAATTAAAAGGAACAAGACCTTCCCCCTCGAGACTAATCATGATCTGATCCTCGCCCGTGTCATGGAAAAATTCCTTGGCGCCGGGCACGCAGTCCAATACCGCCTGCCTGACCGCCGCGAGGGCGGGTATTGTTTTCCCCTTTTGCAGTTCCGAGTACGAGAGCCTTTTGAACCACTTCTGGAAAGCTTTCTGGTCCGATTTGGGGTCCAGGCAAAAGCGGTAGGCGTCGAGCTGCGAACCGGGGGCCGCGGTTTTAATATTGCGGTGAATTTCCCATAGCCGCCCCGCTCCGTAATAAAGCAACAGCGGCAGTTCCACCTCATGGCCCTCGCTGACTATTTCTCGATCCCGCATGCCCACCTGAACCAACTCCCGGGCCTGGCCCCCCCGATCGCCCATGGCCCTTCGCCACTTGACGGCGTTGCCGTGAATCAGCGCCTCGGCGAATAAATTAACTTCCTTTTGAGGTTCAAAAAAGGCTTGCCCGACTTTTTCCCTAACCACCAGTCGCGCATCGTTCTTGCGAATGGCGCTATATCCGGTTTGAATTCCCGACCCTTGGAGGTATGTGCCCAACATGATGGCTATCGCGTCGAGGACCGTGGTTTTCCCCTTGCCGTTATCGCCGATAATTACTGTAAAATGAGGATGAAAGTGAAATCTTGCCCGCTCATAGCGCCGAAAATTGCGAAGGTTGATTGCTTGTAACCTCATGAACGCCTCCTCCCTACAAAACCGCCGCCTCTTATTATACGGCGATTGTGCAATTCCGCTTCACTTCCCGGCCAGGGCTTCAAGCCCTTTCCGGTCAGGCGCGCGCTGCGTTGCGATATGGAGCCCTGGGGTGGCGGCGATGGAACTTCAACCTGAAAACCGGAAACACCCCCTGGGCAACGGGTTGGGCCGCTACTGGGCCCCCTTCCCTCCCTCCCCCCGACCCTCACGGGCCGGTCCGAATTTTTTCTCGGCTGATCGGGGAGATAGATCATTTACCCGCGCCACTAAACCATGCCCGTTACCTATCACGGCGTATGCTTGTTGGCAATAACTAAAGCGGGCCGCCGCCCGCAAGCCCCAACCGACCCCATGGATCATTTTCTTGTTATTCCTAGCGACATAAGTAGTTGTGCGCGTTGAAAAAGAGGGCGCCCACGGGGAGGCGCCCCTACATTGCGCCGCCCGCGGTGGTTGACCAGGGCTTGTCGGGGCGGGTCCCCGCGCCGGCCCTCCTAAACGCAATTGAAATTGTCGCTAGGTCTAATAAAACAAGGAAACAATCTTAAAGACGCTAAATGACATTTCACGAACCTATCCCGCGGTCCGCCTGGCCAGGCGCGGGTCCCACCATTCCGTTGTTGGAAAACGACGGTTTAGGCCAAGCGGGACAAAAGCTCATGTTAATGGCAACCAACTTGGAAAAGCACGGCCATTTTTCGGCCGACCAAGAACCGAGCGGAAGCGCCCATGGGATTGGTCCGGAAACGGGATATCCTCCCCCCCTTGACAAGCGCCGCCCCCGGGGGTTTAATTGAGTCGAGAGTATAATCATGACCGGCGACCGCTGGACGCGGCCAGGGCCGCCGACCGGCCGCCCGAATTCCGGTCCGACCTAGAAAAAACGCCGGCCCGGCGCGGGGTCGCGCCGACTGTTTTCCCTTGCCCGGCGAGCGGCAAGGTGAATTGAACCAACCCGATATTTTCAGCTAAATTCAGTCGGCCCCCGCTTTTTCGAGAAGCGCCGCGTTCCCCTTTGTCCGGGCGATGATCCATTGCGCAACGTCCGGAACAGGCCTTGTCAAAAAGGAGTTTAGAAAGATGGAAGTTTTAAGGGACCCACGCCAGATGACCACCCTGGCCCGGGAAAGAAGACGCCGGGATAAAAAAATCGGTTTTGTTCCCACCATGGGCTATCTGCACGAGGGTCACCTGGACCTGGTGAAATTCGCCCGGGCCAACTCGGACCTGACCGTGGTCAGCATATTCGTCAACCCCAAGCAGTTCGGCCCCCTGGAAGACCTGGCCCAATACCCGCGGGACATGGACCGGGACCTGGAACTGCTCCGCCCTCTCGGAGTGGACGTGGTCTTCAACCCCGAACCCGCCGCCATGTACCCCAAGGGATTCCAGGCCAAGGTCGAGGTCGCGGAAATCACCAAGGGCCTGTGCGGGGCCTTCCGGCCTGATTTTTTCCCGGGCGTGACCACGGTGGTGCTCAAGCTGTTCAACATCATTCTGCCGCACCTGGCTATTTTCGGGGAAAAGGATTTTCAGCAACTGGCCACGATCAAACGCATGGTTCTCGATCTCAATCTCGATATCGAAGTGATCGGACGGCCCACTTTTCGCGAACCGGACGGCCTGGCCATGAGTTCCCGCAACACCTATTTGAATCCCGAACAACGGAAAACCGCCGGTTCGCTCCACCAGGCCCTGAACCTGGCCCGGGACCTGGTCCGCCGGGGCGAGACCAAGCCGGAACCGATCCTCGCGGCGGTGCGCCGGCATATCGATGGCTTCCCGGAGACCGAAATTCAGTACGCCGCCCTGGTGGACCCCCTGGACCTGAAGGAAGTCGACCGGATCAAGGGCCCCACCCTGCTCGCCCTGGCGGTTTTCGTCGGTAAAACCAGGTTGATTGACAACATGATCGTTTAGCTCCCCGCTTTCCCCGACTATTATGGCAAAATTGTCAGAAAAAAACCGGGCGGGTCCGTCCGGTTTTTTCACGTGATTTTACGGGCGCTTCTTTTCCTTTTCGCCAAATTTTATCCCGGTTTCGCCTCGAAAATCGCTTTATAGCCGGCGTCGTCTGCCGAAAAAGACATTTTGACGCCCTTCCGGTTCCTGGATAGCATCAAGTTTTCAGACTGGTGCAACCATGGGGCGCGCCCCTTTTTTCCTGGAACCGAAGCAACGATTGGAGGGTGAGAATGAATCTTTACGCGGGTCGGATCATCAAAGTCGATCTTTCCGCCGGGCGGGTCGCCAAGGAGCCCCTGCGCCTGGAATGGCTCGACCACTACTGGGGCAGTTGGGGCTTGGCGGTGAAATATTACGTGGACCTGGTTCCACCGGAAGTCGATCCCTTTTCCCCCGAAAACGCCCTGGTGATCATGACCGGCCCCCTGGCCGGGACCTTGGCCCCCACCAGCTCGAGGTTCTGCCTGGTCAGCAAATCCCCGCACTCCGGGACCATCTTCGAAACCAACACCGGCGGGGCCTTCGCTCCCGAGCTCAAATTCGCGGGATACGACGGGATCATCATCACCGGCAAGTCCGAGCGGCCGGTGTACCTCCGGATCAAGGACGACGACGTCAGCCTGGAAGACGCCTCGGGGCTGAAGGGCAAGGGCGCCTTCGAAACCGAGGACCTGCTCAAGGCGGCGGTCGGCTCGGACGAAGCCAAGGTCCTGTGCATCGGCCCGGCCGGGGAAAACCTGGTCACTTTCAGCAGCGTCAACACCGAGGGCTACCGGCAGATGGGACGCGGCGGCGCCGGGGCCCTGTTCGGGTCGAAAAACCTCAAGGGTCTGGTCTGTCGCGGGACCGGCGGGGTCAAGGTCGCGGACATGAAGGCCTTCAAGCGGAAAGTCGACGAGTTCAAGGCCTCGAGCGTCATGACCGACGACAACCTGTGGGCCAGGAATACCGGCACCTCCCTCCTGGTGGCCGTCACCAACGAACTGGGGCTTCATCCCACCCATAACTTCACCTACGGCTTCAACGAAGACCACCAGGCCATCGGCCCCGACGCCATTCTGGCGGCCAAGAAGGCCGACCGGGCCTGTTCGTCCTGTCCCCTGGGCTGCGGCAAGTTCACGCATATCAACGGCGCCGAGGTGGAGGGCCCGGAATACGAGACCCTCTGCCTGGCCGGCTCCAACTGCGACATGAACGATCTCGAACAGATCATCCGCTTCAACCGCCTTTGCGACGACCTGGGCCTGGACACCATCACTTCCGGCAACGTCATCGGCTTGGCCATGGACTTGACCGAATCGGGCCGCCGCGACCTGGGGCTCCATTTCGGGCAGCCGGACGACTACCTGAAGGCCGTTGAGGAGATAGCTCGTCTTTCGACTCCCCGGGGACGCGACCTGGCCCTGGGCAGCCGCAAGTTGGCGGAAAAATACGACGCCCGGGACCTGTCCACGGAAGTCAAGGGCTTGGAATTCCCGGCCTACGACCCCCGGGCCAGCTACGGCATGGGGCTGGCCTACGCCACCAGCGAACGCGGCGCCTGCCACATGAGGGCTTTCACCGTTTTCGCGGAAAACCCCTTTGACCTCGACGCCATGGCCCAGGCCGTGGCGGCCGGCCAAAACCTCGCCGCCATAAAATGGTGCATGTGTTTTTGTGATTTTTGGGGCACGGTCAACACCGGGATCATGGCTCAACTCCTGACCGCCGGCCTGGGCCGGGAAGTCACGGCCGAGGAATTGGACCTGGCCGGGGAACGCATCTGGAACCTCTGCCGCCTGTTCAACCTCAAGGCCGGCCTGACCGCCGCCGACGACCGCTTGCCGGAAAAAATCATGCGGCAGGCCTTGCAAAAGGGGCCCCACGCCGGACGAGTCCTGGCGGAGGATGATTTCGGTCAAATGCTCCAGACCTATTACCGCCTTAGAGGCTGGAACGAACAAGGCGTTCCGGGGGACGCCAAGTTGAGGGAACTGGGGCTGCGGGCGCTTTAAACCGGAGGAAGGAGACTTTTTATGGAAAAATATCTGATCGCTTTTCCGGACCTCTGCACCGGATGCAATCGTTGCGTATATGTCTGTTCCGGGGAAAAGGAAGGGATGTTCATTCCCCGGCTGGCCAGGATTCACGCCGCCAACTTTCCCATCAAGGGATACTCGGTCCCCCTGGTTTGTTTTCAGTGCCCCAAGGCCGATTGCCAGGAAGCCTGCCCCGAAAAAGCCATTTCCCGCGACAACCTGGACGTGGTGGTGGTGGACGGGGAAAAATGCACCGGCTGCGGGGAGTGCGTCAAGGCCTGCCCCTACGGCATGATTGAACTTAACGACCAGGGACGGGCCTTCAAGTGCGACTACTGCGGCGGGGACCCGGCCTGCGTCAAGGAATGCGAGCCCCGGGCCCTGGTTTTTGGGGAACTTTCCACGGAAGCCGTCAAGGCCAGGGGCTTCCAGATGAAGCAGCGCGTCGATGACGATTCGGCCGAGGAAAAACGTTCCCGCCGCGCCCGGGCGATCCTGGCCCAGTCCCGGGACTAGGCCGGACCAGGCTTTGGCCGCGGCCGGGTCCAACCATGAAAACTTGCTGAAATTATAGCAGCAATCCTTGGTTGGACCCGGATCGCCGCCGGGTCAACCACCGGGCCGCCCGAACCCAACCACCTGTCCCGCGCGCCGCCCGCGCCGGGGTTCCCGGAAAGCCATGGCGTCGCCCCCCCTGGTCCGGTGTTATTTCCTAGGATTATAACTACCAAAAATGATTGCCTAAACTAACAAAAACCCGTTTCGCCCCCTAAAAAAACCATCCACTCCCCCAGAAAAACCGCTTCTGCGTATTGACAGACCGGGCGACCTGAATTTAATGTAACCATCCGGCCTGTTGCGGGAATAAGCAGCCGGCCGCCCCGAGAAGCCTCCCCGGGGGTAGGGGGGGCGAAAAAAACCGTTCCCCTTGGCGCGAAACAAGCTTCCGTAAAAAATGGAAATAGCGCCGAGCGGCCGCGAGGGGCCGTTTTTTCCACAATCGATTTAACAGCTAGGCGGGAACCTCGGGGAATCTTGTCCATCCGGGACGTGGGCGGGACGTGGGCGGCCCGGCGACGCGCCCCCCTCGCCGAGCCGGTGGAGAAAAAGCGATGCTAGGCGAATTCATCACGGTTGACGGCAACCTCTCAGCCAAGGAGTTTTTCTTTTGGAAAAAGAACTGATAGAAAAAATCAGACGCAAAGAGGCGCTGATCGGCATAGTCGGCCTGGGCTACGTGGGCCTGCCCCTGGGGCTCGTTTTCGCGGAAGCCGGGTTCAAGGTCCTTGGTTTCGACATCGACCGGGAAAAAACGGACGCGCTCAATCATGGGAGGAGCTACATCGCCCACATTCCGGCCGAGAGGATCGCCCGGGAAGTCCAGGCCGGCCGGTTCGAGGCGGACGCTGGGTTCAACCGGGCCAACGAACCGGACGCCCTGATCATCTGCGTCCCGACGCCCCTGGATCAACACCACCAGCCGGACCTGTCCTTTGTCACCGGGACCATGGACAGCCTGGCCCCGCATCTCCGGGCCGGCCAGGTCCTCAGCCTGGAAAGCACCACCTATCCCGGCACCACCGAGGAAGAGCTGGCGCCCCGGATAGAGAAGCAAGGGTTCGTTATCGGTCGGGATTTCTTCCTGGTGTATTCTCCGGAAAGGGAAGACCCGGGCAACCCCGTCTACGGCGCCAAATCCATTCCCAAGGTCTGCGGCGGCATGACCCCGGCCTGCCTGAGGGTGGGGCTGGCGCTGTATGAAGCGGCCCTGGACCGGGTTGTGCCGGTATCCTCGCTCAAGGTCGCCGAGCTGACCAAGCTGTTGGAAAACATCTACCGGGCCGTGAATATCGGCCTGGTCAACGAACTTAAAATAGTGGCCGACAAGATGGGCGTGGATATCCACGAAGTCATCAACGCCGCCGCGACCAAGCCCTTCGGCTTCACCCCCTTTTACCCCGGCCCCGGCCTGGGCGGGCACTGCATCCCCATCGACCCCTTCTATCTGACCTGGAAGGCGAGGGAATATGGGGTTCACACCCGGTTCATCGAGCTGGCCGGCGAGGTCAACCAGCAGATGCCCGAATACGTCGTGCGCAAGACCATGGACGCCCTGAACCAAAGGGGCCGGTCCGTGAAAGGGGCCAGGATATTGATCCTGGGCCTGGCCTACAAAAAAAACGTGGACGACATGCGGGAATCGCCGTCGGTGGAAATTATTAACGCGTTAATGAACCTGGGCGCGGAAGTGTTATATTCCGACCCGCACATCCCCAGGTTCCCGACCCTGCGCAAGCGTTCCCACGACCTAGCCTCGGTCGAATTGAACGCGGACAGCCTGGCGGGCTTCGACTGCGTGATTCTGGTCACGGACCACGACGCCTATGACTACGCCTTGATCGCGCGGCATTCCTCGCTGATCGTCGATTCCCGCGGGAAGTTCAAGGCCGGCCCCAACGTGGTGATGGCCTGACGGCTTGCCAGGGCGGCCCCTTAAAACCGAGACCGCCGGCCCGGCCCCGGACCGGACCGCGCCGGCGACAACATCCGGACAGGAAGATGGTATTGGTTGATGCCTAAAGATATCGAATTGTCGGTTCCCAGACCCTCCACGCAAACCTTCCAGGCCCTGGTGACGGGCGCCGCGGGATTCATCGGGTTCCACCTCTGCCTGCGCTTGTTGAAGGAAGGCCACGCGGTGGTCGGCCTGGACAACCTGAACGATTACTACGACGTTGAACTCAAAAAAAACCGCCTCGCGCGCTTGCGGGATTTTTCCGGCTTCAAATTCGTCAAACTGGACCTCGCCGACCGGGAAGGCATGAAAAAGCTGTTCGAAACCGAACAATTCGAACGAGTTTTCAACCTGGCCGCCCAGGCCGGGGTCAGGTACAGCCTGATCAACCCTCACGCGTACGTGGACAGCAACCTGGTCGGCTTCACCAACATCCTGGAAGGTTGCCGCCACCGGAAAGTAGGCCACCTGGTCTTCGCTTCCAGCAGTTCCGTCTACGGACTGAACACGGCCATGCCCTTTTCCGTGTCCCAGAACGTGGACCACCCGGTCAGCCTGTACGCCGCCACCAAAAAGGCCAACGAGTTGATGGCTCATTCGTACAGCCACCTGTTCCGCCTCCCGGTCACGGGACTGCGCTTTTTCACGGTTTACGGCCCCTGGGGTCGTCCGGACATGGCCCTTTTTCTGTTCACCAAGGCCATTTGCGAGGGGAAACCCATCAAGGTCTTCAACCACGGCCGGATGCAGCGGGACTTCACCTATATCGACGACATCATCCAGGGCGTGACCGCGGTGTCCGAGAATATTCCCGCGCCCGACCCCACTTGGTCCGGCGACGCCCCCAAGCCGCAAACCAGCCCGGCGCCGTACCGCCTGTTCAACATCGGCAACAATAATCCGGTCGAGCTGATGGATTTTATCGGGGCCATCGAAAAGGCCCTGGGCCGGAAGGCCGAAAAGGAATTGTTGCCCTTGCAACAGGGCGATGTTCCTTCCACCTACGCCGAAGTCGACGACTTGGAACAGGCGGTCGGCTTTAGGCCCAGGACGACCATCGAGGAAGGAATCGAAAAATTCATGGCCTGGTACAGGGAATATTACCAGGTCTGAATAAATCCCGGCTCGTTTGACCGTTCTGTTTTTTTATGATAATATTTGTCACTTGTCATCGCTGATCGGCCCAGCGTCGGCCTGACCGACCAGGGCCCGGGGACGGGCTGTTGGATAATGGCGTGTTGAAGGAATCGCTGACTGGTCCGGAAACGGACTTGTGGAGCAGGCCGGATATAAACTGGTTCGCGGTGCGGACCAGAAGCAACTACGAGGTGAAGGTTTTCGACGGCCTGGGCGCCAAGGATGTCGAGGTTTTCCTGCCGAGAATCCTGGTCAAAAGCCGCCGCCTTGACCGCAAGAAAATTATTTCCGTTCCCCTGCTGCCGGGCTATCTCTTTGTCAATATCCGCCTCTCCCCGGAAGAGCACCTTAAAATCCTCAAGACCGTCGGCGTCGTCCATCTGGTGGGGATAAAAGGACGCCCCGTCCCGGTCGGCGAGGAGGAAATATACAATCTCAAAATCCTGGACGGAACGGATCGGCCTGTTTTTCACCAGGATTGCCTGAAAAAAGGCGACAGGGTCATGCTGACCGAGGGACCGCTGCAAGGCTTGATCGGTATTTTCTTGCGACAAAAAGGCGCGGAGGATCGGGTCGTGGTTTCGGTTGATTTCCTGAACCAGGCGGTGGCGGTTGAAGTTTCCGGATGGGCCGTGCAAAAAGTAGCCTGAAAAACCGCCTTCTCCCACTCATATTCCTTTTGCGCCCAAGGCCGGCGCCGCCCGACGGGGACTGCGGGATTTCCACTATTTTTATCTTGACAATAGGCCCTTCTTAACTAATTTTACGACCTGGCAACGAGGGGCTTTAAAAACAAAGAGGAGGATTGGGCATGAGCCATTCAAGCTATCTTTTCAGTTCCGAATCGGTGACCGAGGGGCATCCGGACAAAGTCGCGGATCAAATTTCGGACGCCATTCTAGATTCAATACTATCCCAGGACAAAACGTCCCGGGTCGCCTGCGAAACCCTGGTGACCACCGGCATGGCCATTATCGCCGGGGAAATCACCACCACCGGCTGGGTGGACATGCCGTCCGTGGTCCGGGAAACCATTAAGAATATCGGATATAACGATTCTTCCATGGGCTTCGACTGGGAAACCTGCGCCGTCATCACCTCCATCGACAAGCAATCCCCGGACATCGCCCAGGGCGTCGATTCCTCCGACAACAAGGAACAAGGCGCCGGCGACCAGGGCATCATGTTCGGGTTCGCCTCCAACGAAACCGACGTTCTCATGCCCATGCCCATCTATTTCGCGCACGGCTTGACCAGGAGACTGGCCAAGGTGCGTAAAAACGGGGTGCTGGACTTCCTGCGGCCCGACGGTAAAAGCCAGGTCACGGTGCAGTACGAGGACGGCCGGCCCAAGCGGGTCGAAGCCGTGGTCATCGCCACCCAGCACACTCCGGACGTCAGTTCCCGGGTGATCAGGGAAGCGGTCATGGACGAAGTCATCCGCAAGGTCATCCCGGCCGAATTGCTGGACGCGGACACCAAGATTTACATCAATTCCACCGGACGGTTCGTCATCGGCGGCCCCATGGGCGACTGCGGCCTGACCGGCCGGAAGATCATCGTGGACACCTACGGCGGCCAGGGCAGCCACGGCGGCGGGTGCTTTTCCGGTAAAGACCCCAGCAAGGTCGACCGGAGCGCTTCGTACATGGGACGGTACGCGGCCAAGAACATCGTCGCCGCGGGCCTCGCCGACAAGTGCGAGGTGCAGTTGGCCTACGCCATCGGCGTGGCCGAGCCGGTGTCCATCATGGTCGACACCTTCGGCACGGGCAAGGTGGAAGACGAAAAAATAACCAAGGCCCTGCCCAAGGTTTTTTCCTTCAAGCCGGCCAACATGATCCGGCATCTGGACCTGTTGCGGCCCATCTACCGCTTGACCGCCTGCTACGGGCATTACGGCCGCACGGAACCGGAATTCACCTGGGAAAAAACCGACATGGTCGACGCCTTGCGCGACGCGGTCGGGTACCATCCGCCCCAGGGCTGCTGAACCAAACCGACATGACCGCGGGCCATGTCGGTCACAACAACCAATGAAAATGCCCTTCGGTCATTTCATACAAACCCGATTAAGCCTAACTTTTGAAAAAACGAGGACTCAAAAAGTGAATTATCATGTCAAAGACCTGGCCCTGGCCGAAAAAGGCCAATTGAGAATAGAATGGGCCTACCAGAGCATGCCTGTGCTCCGCTTGATCACCGAACGCTTCGCCCAGGAAAAACCCCTGCAAGGGGTTAAAATGGCCCTCTGCCTCCACGTCACCACCGAAACCGCCAACCTGGCCCGGGCCCTCCAGGCCGGCGGCGCCGAGGTTTTCCTGTGCGCCTCCAACCCCCTGAGCACCCAGGACGACGTCGCCGCGGCCCTGGTCAAGCATGACGACATGGCCGTTTACGCCATCAAGGGCGAGGACCGGGACACATATTATTCCCACATCTACGCCGTGCTGGACAAAAAACCCGCGATCACCATGGACGACGGCGCCGACCTGGTTTCGACCCTGCACTCCGAAAAGGCCGATCTCCTGGAATACGTCCTGGCCGGGACCGAGGAAACCACCACCGGAGTGATCCGCCTCAAGGCCATGGCCGCGGACGGCGCCCTCAAATACCCGGTGATCGCGGTCAACGACGCCAACACCAAGCACTTCTTCGATAACCGCTACGGCACCGGGCAGAGCACCCTCGACGGAATCATCCGCGCCACCAACCGGCTCGTGGCCGGAAGCAATTTCGTGGTCTGCGGTTACGGCTGGTGCGGGCGCGGCGTGGCCATGCGGGCCTCCGGCCTGGGCGCCAGCGTGATCGTCACCGAAGTCGACCCCCTGCGGGCCCTGGAAGCCGTCATGGACGGATACCGGGTCATGCCCATCGCCGAGGCGGCCAAAATCGGCGATTTCTTCTGCACCGTCACCGGCGACATCCACGTGATCCGCCAGGAACATTTCCTGGCCATGAAATCCGGCGCCATTGTCGCCAATTCCGGCCATTTCAACGTCGAACTCGACCTCGACGGCCTGGCGGAAGTCTCCGTCAAAAGAAGAATGATCCGGGATTTCGTGGAGGAATTCGCCCTGCGGGACGGCCGCCTGATCTACGTCCTGGGCGAGGGACGCTTGATCAACCTGGCCGCCGCCGAGGGCCATCCGTCCAGCGTCATGGACATGAGTTTCGCCAACCAAGCCCTGGCCGCCGAATACATAATCAAAAACAAGGACAAAATCACCCTGGGCGTGTACCCGGTCCCCAAGCATATCGACGAGGAAATAGCCAAGCTCAAGCTCAAGGCCATGGGCGTGGACCTGGACGTCCTGACCGACGAACAGCGCAAATACCTCTCTTCCTGGGAGATGGGAACCTGAAATCATCCCCGGGCCACTGGTGAAGGCGGGAACGGTTATGTTTCTTCACCATAAACGATTCCTGTCTTCGCCTCTCGTACTCACCGTGGTCATTGTTTTAGCGGTTTCGGGAGCGGCCCGGGCCTCGACCCCCGAGCCGCGAACGACCGCTTTTCAAGCCAGGCTATCGACCTTGCGGTTGGAATTCGCGGACAAGGTTTCGCGCACCAACGATCAGGAAGAGCTCTGCGCCCTGGCCTTGATCTATGTCGGAAAAATTTGGGCCGCCTCGACCATCGCCCTGGCCGAGCGCTCCCGGTCCCTTCAGACCCTGGCTCAAATGGAACAAGCGGAACAGGATTTTAAACGGGACCTGAAAAAAAACAGGCGCCCCGAGGACAAGCAACTCGCCGCCCTGCGACTTCTTTACCGTTCCGCCGCGGAAACCGCCCTGGTTCTGGCTTCCCGCCGCAACGACAAGGCCGCCGTCGATGAAATAAAAAACTTCGAGGCGACAGTCCAAAAAAACATCCTCGCCGCCAGGGGGAGCCGGTTTCAATCCATGGTCGCCCTGAGCCAGGGCGCCCTGGGCATTCTAGCCCTGACCGGGCGCTCCATTTCCGGCAAGGTGCAGCCCTTCCTCCTCATCGAGCAGGAAGTGAAAAAAGTGATGGAAAAGGGACGGGAGATAGAACAACGGAAGGACATTCACGCCCGCGGTAAACTGTTCCTCATCGCCGTCAACAATCTTGTCGGCTGCTTCAAGCTGGTCTGCCTGCTGGGCTTGGCCATGGACGAAGCCTCGTTCCCCGAAATCGAGGCCATCCGCAAATCCTGGCAAAAAAACACGGGGCAGGGGACCTCCCCGGCCCGGACCTGGGCCGTCACCCTGACCGCCCTGGCCGAGGCCTCCTTCCCCCTCGCCTCGGCCCTCAACCCGGACTAGCCCTTTCGTCCCCGCCGGAAAAACTTGAAATCCACCCCCCGATCAAGGTAAAAAGCTGTCCATCGCCCGGTTTCGCAGGGCCCGGGAACAATCAATCCACCCCAAGGGAGACAAGGTCAGCCATGGCTGTCGAAAAAAAAGTCGGCGCGGGTTCCCGCCCACCGTCGCCGCAAGTGGAATCCCCCTGCAACGGGGAATGCATCATCGACCAGGACACCGGCTATTGCCAGGGATGCGCCCGGACCATGACCGAGATTCGAAAATGGCTCTCCTTTTCCGAGCGGCAACGCGAGGAAGTTTACCGCCTGCTCGAACCGCGCCGGGCCGGCCTGGTCGGTCCCGCCGACGACTGAGCGGCCCCGCCCGGGCGACGCCTCCCGTAACTACTTCCCGCCCGCCCCGTCCTTGGCCTTGACAACACGCCGCGTCTGGATAATCATAAAAGTATATGCACTTAACGGCCGAAACCGAAAGGACCGCCGGGCGGACAGCGCCCCGGTCCGCCTCGGGAAAATCCCATGTTTCGGCCCGGGCCGCGTCAACTCCCATTTCCTAGAAACAGCGGGGTTCCCCTGATGCCGCCGTCAAAAGCCTTGGAAGTGAATCTGAAAACCAGCCGGGTCGACGTCGTCGTCGATTCCAGGTTCCAGTCCTTGCGGGATATCACCGCCCCCTTCCTCGGCCTCCAGGAAAGCCTGACCGCCTTTCTGAGGGAAGTCTGCCACCCCTACAAAAACTGGCGGTTCATCGTTACCGAGGCCCGGCGCTTCGCCTTCCATAATTTTCACATTTTCAAGGACCACCCGCTGGGGCCGGAAGGTTCCCGCCTGTTCATGGAAATTTTTCTCGACGCGGCCCGGCTCGCCAAAATAGACGAAATCAAGGCCGACGCCGTCGACAACCTGCTGGCCTACCTGTTGCAAATCATCAACGAGGCGGGACCGGAACTGGAACGGTTCAAGCCCGGTCTCGATTTCGCCTGCCAAGGTCTGGTCGATCTGCCCGACGAAATTTTTCAGTTCGCGGCCCGGAGCTTTTACCCGCCCCACAAGATCGCCCGGGACCTGATCGCGACCAGGCCCGCGGATGACGGCCTCCAGCCCCTGGCCGACCTCCTGGGCCGGTCCCTGGACCTGACCTATTCCCAATGGCTGGCGGAAGCGTCCCCGGATGACTGGTTCCAGGCGGAATCCGGGGAAAACCTATCCGAGCTGGGCCTGGACCGCTTGTTCGCGCCCCTGTCCCACCCGGTCCTGAAAAAAAGCGCCGCCCAACTGGCCCTGCTCCGGGCCGCCCCGGCCCGAGTGGACAGCTTGAAAAAAATGGCCGAACTCCCGGGCAACAAGGACCTTGTCGCGGCGTACGAGCAGCTTCCCCGGACCCTGGCCCGGTCGGGTCGGGACCAGGCCGAGGGCGACCGCTGGAAACTGCTCCTGCTTTTCCACCTGATGGACCTGGCCGGGTTGGCCCCGGTCCAGGAACGCCTGCTGCGGGAAGTCAACCAGACCCTGGGCCGGCTCCTCGCCTCCGAAGGCCCCGGCCCGGCCCGGGCCCTGATCGACAAGACCTTCAAAATTCTCGGGAAATCATCGGAAAAATACCCCCAAACCACCTTCAATCTCCTGTATAACATGGGGTTGGCGGTCTACGGGGCCAACCGGGACGACATGGTGGAAGCCTTCATCGCCTCGGTCATCGGCCTGGGTTTTCAAACCCCCGACCTGGGGGGCGTGGGGGACGACTGGCAGATTCGGGTCAACACCGCCCATATCCAGAACATCAGGTCGTGGCTGCAACTGGCCGGACTGAAGCCGCGGTGGTCCAAAAAGCTGCTCAGCGCCCTGGTCGTCCACCTGGCCCTGGCCGGGGTCTTCATCAAGGACACCGACCTTTTTCCCCGCGACATCACCGCGCTCCTGAACTCCGACGTCCGCCCCGTGTACAACCTGGTCAAGCAGCTCTGCCGTCTTTTTCCGACCTATTTCAACGAAATTGGAGCGGAAGGACGGCTGCGGGACATTTCCACCCAGATCGACGAACTCTGCCGGCGGGGCGACCCCCTAATCCACTACCTGAGAAAGCAATCCCATGTGGAAAGCAGCCCCCAGACCGTGGTCCTCATGGAAGCCATCTTCGAATTCTGGCGGACCGCGGACAAGGCCCCCCTGGCGGCCCTGGTCCCGCCGGACATCTTCGCCCGGATAGAGGAAGACGGGGAATTCACCGTCGGCCCGCGCCTCCTGACCCAGGACCTTTTCCGTCAGGGATTGATCGGCCGCGTCCGGGACCTGCTTACCTTGCCGCGCTCGGACCTGACGGACTTCCTGGCGCGCAACCATTCCGGGATCGAGGAACGGGAACGACTACGGTTGGAAGCGGCCCACGAGCTCTACCAGAAGCTGCACTGGAAATACAATACCGACCTGGCGGACCTGGGCCGGCGCCTGGACCAGCTTCAGCCCGAATTTCTGCCCGGCCTGGACAGTCTCAAAAAAATACTGACCGTTCCGGACAAGAGGGAACGGCTGCTGGGGCTGCTGGACCACCTCGAAAGCCTGCGGGAAACGATTTTGTCGCCCGAGGCCTTCGAGGCCCGGGAAGACATTTACTATAAACGCCACATCGCGGTCGACATCCCTTCCATGTACGGCAGCTACCACGAACGGAAATTCGACGCCCTGGGCTTGACCTTCCGGCTCGAATCCCAGGTCAACATCCTGTTCCAGGAACTTCTGGACGAAATCGACCTCAAGCTGATCACCCGGGCGACCCTGGTCAAAATCCAGGACCTGCTGTTGTTGTTCAACCGGGCCCTGAAACTTGACGGCATCCATTCCCAGGAACTGGAAAAGCAACTCGACCTGCTCGGCCGGTCCCTGAATATCCGGGGTTTTTCCTTTACCCAGTATTTGGATATTTTCCGGGGCTTTTCCCAGAGCATCAGCAATATCGTCAACGACCATTTCAATAACGTCCACCAAGCCCAATTGCTGGAAATCCTGGACAGGACCGGCGCCAAGGCCCTGCTCCCCAAGTTCGCTTCCCGGGAAGCCCAGCCCGGGGCCAGGGAAAACTTCCATCGGATCGGAGAAATATTCCTCCGGGACCGCATCGCCTCGTCCCTGGGCTTGCAACAGCTCGACCAGTTCATCGCCCGCATTCAAACCACGGTCTTTCAACAAGATCACGAGCTTTCCCAGGACATGCTGCGGCGCCTGCTGAACTTCGACCCGGACAACACGGTCACCGACATCAGCCCGGCCAAGAAGGACATCGCCGATATCATTTACCTGGGCGCCAAGGGCCTGGGCCTGGTGAAGCTGACCAACCTCGGCCTGCCCGTGCCCAAGGGGTTCATCCTGACCACCGAAGTCTTCCGCTGTCGGGACGTGATCGAGGTTTTCGAGCCGGCCCGGGAAGAATACCAGGGCCTGGTGACCGCGCGCCTCCGGGAACTGGAACGGGCGGCGGGAAAAAAATTCGGCGATCCCGCCAACCCCCTGCTGCTTTCCGTTCGCAGCGGGTCTTCCATCTCGCAGCCGGGCATGATGAACACCTTTTTGAACGTCGGCCTGAACGAGGAAATCACCGCGGGCCTGGCCGGGGGCGGGCCCGGCCGGGTCTGGTTCGCCTGGGACTGCTTCCGGCGGTTCCTGCAAAATTACGGCATGGCCCGGGGCCTGGAACGCGACCCCTTTGATTCCATCATGAGCGACTTGAAAAACAAGTTCGGCCTGCCCTATAAAAAGGATTTTTCCGGGACCCAGATGATGGAAACGGCCCGGGCGTACAAGGACTTCATCCTGTCCCGGGGCATCGCCATCGAGGACCGGCCCCTGACTCAACTCTTCCAGGCGATCAACGGGGTCTTTCAAAGCTGGGAATCCGAGCGGGCCAGGACCTACCGCCGCATCATGGGCATCTCCGACGACTGGGGGACCGCCGTGACCGTCCAGGGCATGGTCTTCGGAAACCTGTCCCGGAACACCGGGGCCGGAGTGGTTTTCACCCACAATCCCCGCTGGTCCGGGGACGAACTCTTCCTGTGGGGCGACTTCGCCCTGGGAAACCAGGGGGAAGACGTGGTCTCCGGCCTGGTGGAAACCATCCCCGTCAGCCTGGGCCAGGCCGAGGAGGAAAACCGATCCCGGGACCTGACCCTGGAAACGCATTTTCCCCTGATTTATGGCGCGCTTCTGGATACAGCCCGGAAGATGATCAATTCCTGGGGGTTCGGACCCCAGGAAATGGAGTTTACCTTCGAGGGGCCCCAGGCCTCCCAGCTTTACATCCTCCAAACCAGGGACATGACCCAACGGGAAAGACCCCAGGAAGACTCCCTGGATTTTTCCGCGCAGCCGCTCGAAAATTTTCTCGGCCAGGGCATCGGCGTGGGCGGGAAAGGCATGAGCGGCCGGATCGTTTTCGACCGCCGGGACATCGATTACTGGCGGGGCCAGGAGCCCGGGTCCCACCTGATCCTGATCCGGGGCGACACCGTGCCCGACGACATCAAGGAAATTTTCGAGACCGACGGGCTTCTCACGGCCCGGGGCGGCTCCACGTCCCATGCCGCCATCGTGGCCAACCGCTTGAACAAAACCTGCATCGTCGGTTTTTCCGGGCTGCTCTGCGACGAAAAGTCCAAGACCTGCCGCCTGGGCGCGACGGCCCTCGCGTCCGGGGACTGGATCAGCATGGACGGGCTCAAGGGCCAGGTGTACAAGGGCCGGATCGTCTGAAAAACCACTAGCCCGAAAGGGGGAAGAAGAGATATGTCAGCCGCCGAACCCGCCGGAAACATGAAGCTTGGCCTCAACGGCCTGGGCCGCATAGGAAAACTGACTTTGTGGAGCCATGTTTCGCGGAAATACTTCAGCGAAATCGTGGTCAACCTGGGCCGGAAAGTGGGCGGCTCCCTCGACGACTTGGCCCAGTACATCGAACGGGATTCCACCTACGGCCGGCTCGAAGCCTACCTTTACGGCCACAAGGCCCGCGGCGTCGTCGAGGACTTGCGCGAGGACGAATACTCCATGGTTATCAACGGGGTCAAGGTCAGTTTCCTGACCAGGGAAAGAAACCCGAAGGACATCGACTGGGCCGGGCGGGACGCGCGCCTGGTGGTCGACGCCACCGGCCAGTTCCTGGACCCGACCGAGCCCGGGGAAAGCGCCAAGGGCTCCTGCCTGGGCCACCTGGAAGCCGGAGCGGAAAAGGTGATCGTTTCCGCGCCCTTCAAGATCAAGGACAAGGGCAAGTCCATGCCGGATTTCGCGGTGACCACCGTAATGGGAATCAACCACAACGACTATGACCCCAGAAAGCACAAAGTGATTTCCACGGCGTCCTGCACCACCACCTGCCTGGCCCACATGGTCAAGCCCCTGCTCGATTATTTCGGCCCCAAGAGGGTCCTGACCGCCTCCATGGCCACCATTCACGCCGCCACTTCCACCCAGGCGGTGCTGGACCGGGCGCCCAAGGCCGGCGCGACGGACCTGCGTAAAACCCGCGGCATCATGGACAACATCATCCTGACTTCCACCGGCGCGGCCAACGCCCTGGCCCTGGTCATTCCGGAAATGAAACAGATCGGCTTCATCGCCGAATCGGTCCGCATTCCCACGTCCACCGGCTCCCTGATCATCCTGGTGGTCAATTTCCAGGACGATTCCTCGGGCGACGGCATCAGGCGGGACCTCATCAACGGCTTGTACAAGAAGGCGGCCGCCGCCGATCCCAACGGGCGCCTGATCTACAGCGAACAGCAGAACGTCTCGACCGACATCGTGGGGCATCCCACCGCCGCGGCCATTATCGAAGGTCACGAAACCCACACCAGAACCGCCCATATCAACATCGACCTGGCCGCGGTCGGCGGCGGACGGTTCAAGGACCTGGCCGGGACCGAGGACGCGATCCTGCGGGTCCCCGTGACCCAGGCGGTAATCTACGGGTGGTACGACAATGAGCTGGCTTCCTACGTGCAAATGATGGCCGACCGCGCCATTTCCATCGCGGAAAGCCTCTAGGCTTTTTCAGCCGCTCCGGGCGGGTCCCCGCGCCCCGGCGCGGGGACAGCGGCCGGGCGGGCAAAAGCTAGGCCGCGCCGACACCGGCCCCCCGCCTCCACCTCAGGCCCCCAGGGCGTAGGCCTGCCGCCGGGGGTCGGCCCCGGCCGAGATAACCCGGTTTTCATGGTCCAGGCTCACGACCTGGGCGCTGCCCATGGCCGGGTCCCAGCCCGGCCGCGTTTCCGGCTTCAAGCCCCGCTTTTCCAAGGCGGCGATGACGCCCTGGTCGAACCGGTCCTCGATCCACAGGGTCCCATCCGGGTTGGAACGCCACCGGGGCCGCTCCACCGCCTCCTGCGGGTTCAAGCCGAAATCCACGACCTGGGCCAGGAGCTGCATCACGGTCTGGGTCTGGCCGTCCGCGCCGGGGGTCCCCAGGGCCAGGACCGGCCGCCCGTCCCGCAGTCCCAGGGCGCAGTGGAGCGTGTGGTACGGCCGCTTTCCCGGGGCGATCCGGTTGGGATGCCCGGGTTCCAGGCTGAAGCCGCGCCCCCGGTTGTGGAGCAGCATTCCCGTTCCGGGGACCATGACCCCGGACCCGAAATATTCATACAAGCTTTGAATCACGGCCACGACGTTCCCCCGGGCGTCCACCGCGGATAAATACACGGTGTCATGGCCGCCCCGGGTGAATTCCGGCGGCGCCGACTTCACGGCCGCGTCCAAGCCCCCGGCCAAGTCCCGGGCGTGGTCCTTGCCCAGCATGAAGTCCAGGGGGACCGGATGAAAGGCCGGGTCGCAGACCAGGCGGTCCCGGTCCGCGAAGGCGGCGGTCTTGGCCTTGACCATCAGCTCGATCAGGTCGGCCCCCTCGAATTTCATTTTCGACAGCTCGAAATTTTCCAGAATATTCGCCTGCTGCAAAAGGGCGACCCCTTGGGAATTCGGGGGAAGGGTGACCAGTTCCAGCCCCCGGTACCAGGACGAAAGCGGCGTCGTCCATTCAACCCGGTGCTCGGCCAGGTCTCGGGCGGCGAACAAGCCCCCCCGGTCGTCGGAACAGTCCACCAGTTTCGCCCCCAGGGGGCCGCGATAAAAGGCCTCGGGGCCGTCCCGGGCGATGGTCTCGAGGGTTTGGGCCAGGTCCCGCTGGACCAGGCGGGCGCCGACTTTCGGCGGTTGGCCGTTGGGGAAAAAGGTCCGAACCGCGTCGTCCGACCCGGCCAATACGTCCCGCCGTTCCAGCGCCGCCCGGCGCAGTTCCGGGTAGACCGGAAAACCATGCGCGGCGTGGCGAATGGCCGGGGGAAGAAGCTCGGCCAGGGTCCTGGTCCCGAACCGGGCCAGGAGCGCGGCCCAGCCGGACAAGGCCCCCGGGACCGTGGCCGACAGAATTCCCGACTCGGGCGGGCTGGTAAAACCATGGTCCCGGAAGAATTCCGGGGCGGCCCCGGCCGGCGCCCGGCCGGAAGCGTTCAGCGCTTCCACCCGGCCCCGGGCGGCGTCGTAAACCAGGGCGAAGAGGTCCCCGCCCAGCCCGCACATGTGCGGCCGGACCACGGCCAGGACCAGGTTCGCCGCCGCGGCCGCGTCCGCGGCCAGGCCGCCGGATTCCAATACCGCCGCGCCGGCCTGGACGGCCAAGGGGTGGTCAGCCGTGACCATCCATTCGGTTCCCATCAACAAGGGACGATAGGTCGACATGTTATTAAGGGAGGACCGCTTTTTTCCCGCTTCCTCCGCAACCCCCTTTCCCGGATCATGGGAGGCATGATATCCTATTTCGTCGTCAACAACCAAATCCGGAACAAGGAGAGTTCAATGATTCGTCGGGTCGGGTTCGTCGGGCTGGGCCAAATGGGAAAATGGATCGCCCTGAACATGGTGGAAGCCGGGTTCGAGGTCACGGTGCACGACCGCCGGCCGGAACCCATGGAATTCCTGGCCGGCCGCGGCGCCCGGACCGCCCTGTCCCCCGGCCGGGCCGCCGCGGAATTGGTCTGCCTCTGCCTGCCCGACGGCGGGGCCGTGGACCAGGCCCTGTTCGGGGCGGATGGGCTGGGCGAAAGCCTGGCCCCGGGTTCCATCGTCGTCGACCTCGGCACCACGGACTATCTGTACACCCTGCGACTTGGGGAAAAGCTGGGGTCGCTGGGGCTCGTTCCGGCCGACGCGCCCGTCACCGGCATGGAAAAACGAGCCCGGGAAAAAGACCTGACCATCATGTTCGGAGGGGACGCGGCCGTCCTGGACAAGGTCCGGCCCGTTCTCGCCGCCTCCGCCGGCCGCATCGTCCACACCGGCCCCTTGGGAACCGGGCAGTTGACCAAGCTGATCAACCAAATCCTGTTCAACGCCAACATGGCGGCCCTAGCCGAAATCCTGCCCCTGGCGGTCAAGCTGGGCCTGGACCCGGACAACACGGCCGCGGTGATCAATTCCGGCACCGGCCGCAGTTTCGCCTCCGAGTTTTTCATCCCCAATATTCTCGAAAACATCTTCGACCAGGGTTATCCCCTGGAAAAAGCCCATAAGGACATGCTCGCCGCCGCGGCCATTTCCGCCGGCCTGGATATTCCCCTGCCCGTGTTCGAGGCGGCCCACAAAACCTATCGGGCCGCCCTGGACCAGGGGTGGGGAGGCCAGGACAAGGGCGCCATGATCAAGGTCATGGAAAAAAAGCTGAACGTCGTTTTTCGTCGCCGGGCCGGCGCGTCAAAATAAAGCCAACCGACCTGGCCCGGGTCAGGTCGGTCGCCACCATCGATGAAAATGCCCGCGGGGCGTTTTCCCGCATCCCCACGGAGACGGCCATGGATAAGCTGATCATAACCGCCGCCTTGACCGGCAACGTCCCCACCAGGGACATGAACCCCCACCTGCCAATCACGCCCGAGGAAATCGCCCGGGACGTCCGGCGCTGCGCCGACGCCGGGGCCGCGGTCTTCCATATTCACGCCCGGGACCACCAGGGCCGGCCGACCCTCGACCCCCGGGTCTACCAGGCCATTGGCCGGGAAATCAAACAAACGGCGCCCGAGGTCATCATTCAGTTTTCCACCGGCGGCCGCGCCGGCAAAAACTGGGAAGACCGGGCCGCCCCGGTCCGGCTGCGGCCGGAAATGGGGTCCTTCACCACCGGGTCCAACAACCTGCCGGGCCTGATCTACGAAAATTCCCCGCAATTCCTGCTGTTCCTGGCCGGAGTGTACCAGGAAGCCCGGGTCAAGCCCGAGATCGAAATCTTCGAGGCGGGCATGATCGACAACGCCTTGTTCCTGGTCCAAAAACAACTGCTCTCGCCGCCGCTCCACTTCAACTTCGTCCTCGGCGCCCCGGGCGCCATGGCGGGCCGGGTCCGGAACCTGGTCTTCCTGTCCGACGGCCTGCCCCAGGGCGCCACCTGGTCGGCGACGGGGATCGGCCGGGCCGAGATGCCCCTGGCCGCCGCGGCTCTGGCCATGGGCGGACACGTCCGGGTGGGGCTGGAAGACAACCTGCGCCTGCCCGACGGCGCCTTGGCTTCCAACCCGGCCCTGGTGGAAAAAGTCATCCGGCTCGCCTGGGAAATCGGCCGGGAACCGGCCTCCCCCGCCGAGGCCCGGCGCATCCTGTCCCTCGGGCCGGGAGACAGCGACCGGTTGATTTTGGAATGAAGGTCGGCGGTTCGGACGGTAAGGCCCCGGAAACGGGGCTCGACGTATCTTGGTTGGGACCGCATGGAGGAATATGCGGCCGCGCCGGTCCGTCCTTGTCCTCAAGCAGCAAATTATCATTGACAACGGAAGGGAACTAAAACTAGCCGGATTTACGATTCATTTTCGGGAAAAGCGGGGAAGACGAAGCTTCCCTGGCCGAGGTTCCCAAGCTAGGGCTTGGGAACCAGCCTTACTCATTTTCATTTGGCCATTTTTCTTGCATTTTCAACCGGCCGCTAACACAAGGCGCCCGGCGCCGGCCTTGCTGTCAGGCGTTCGCGCGCCAGGGGCTTCCAGTGTTGACCCGTCGGATGGTTATGTGTGCGTCCCAACCGTGAACGTTGAACGGTTCCGGCCCGGGAGGCTCCCACATATTCCCGGGACCGTCAAACCTTGTGAGTCTCCCGCAAAACCGGGGGGTTACCTTATTATTATCGAGGGCGTCCAAGGCCGGCCGGGGGGATAATCGACCAGGCTCATTTAAACTTCGAGACCGCATTGTGGAAGGCCTCCCTGACGTCATCCCAGACCTTTTCCGCGCCTATTTTGATATCTTCCCAGGCCCCGTCCCCGGCGGTCTTGAGTTTGTCCAGCCTGGTCTCGGCCTCGTCTTGCTTGTGCCGCAACGCTTCGATGGTCTTCAAATATTCGGTTTTCGCCTCGGCCCTGGCGTCCTCCGCCTTGGCCTTGAGCAGGACAATCTGCTCGTTCCATTCCTTCAAATGGGCCTCGATCTTATCTTCGTACTCTTTTCTTGTATCCTTCATGAACGCCTCCTCGATTAAGCCGTATTTGGGGGACTCTCCGAATGGAACCGTGATCAACGATCAATCTCCCCGCAATTCCACGAGGGAATTGTCAGGCCTGTCACTTCCCAATATGAATCCCTTGCAGTGACCCGATGATCCCGAAGACGCTCAATAGCCAGATGATCACGGCTATAATCACGACGGCGTTGAGAATTCTTTTTACGGTGGACTGCATCGGAATGTAGCTGTTTATCACCCATAGGATAACCCCAACTACAACTAAAATTATGACCAAATTAATCAATGGCATGGTATCTCTCCTTTCACCTCCCGCTTATTTCACGATCAAATCATTTTTTACGGATACAACCCCGGTGACGCCGCGTGCGATTTGACCCGCCTTATTAACCGCGAGTTGCGTATTAACGAAGCCGCTGAGCTGCACGACGCCCTTGAACGTCTCGACGCTAATCTGGAATGACTTGAGAAAATCATCCGCCGCCAGTTGGGATTTAACCGTCGTCGTAATGACGGAATCGTCCACGAACTCGCCGGTGCTTTCCCTTTTGGAGGTGGGTGCGCAGGCCGCCAAGGCGACGATAAACATAATTAAGATCAAAAATCCAATAAGCCTACTTCTTTTCTTCATAGTTATTGCTCCTTTTTTGTGGATGCCTCGCCAACCGCGGCGAGGCTCCAGTGGGTTACACCCGTCTTCGTCCTTGAATAACCTGGACCAGCACCACGATGATGGCGATGACCAGCAGGGCGTGGATGACGCCGCCCAGCGTGTAGCCGGTTAGCAATCCCAGCGCCCACAGCACTAAAAGAACTACAAAAATACTCCACAGCATGTTGAACTCCCTTCCTTGGCCTTTCAAAGTCGGTGTTTTGATGCCGGCGCGCGGCCCGCGCCGCGGGGCGCCGATGCGTACTACATCGCGCTACTGGCCGACGACCTTTTTAACCTCACCGATTTTTTCCTGAATGTCGCCTTCTAAATTTTCGTTCTTACCTTCTGCTTCCAAGTCTGGGTCCTTAATCGCCTTGCCGACGATTTCCTTGATCTTGCCCTTCGCCTGGTGCAGCTTGCCCTCTGCTTGATCCCTTGTACCTGATTTCATGATTTCTTTCCTTTTGGTTCGTGGTTTATTAGAACTAATCCCTTCGGTCCCGTTCCATTCCGGCTCATTGACATCGGCCCGCGTGGTGGAAAGGTTGTAGTGAATCTACCGTGCAAAAAGGCCGATGGAACTTTTTGCGGCGCCTTAATTCACCACCGGTCGATGATAGACTACGCAATTATCAAGCCAGCGCTGTAATGAATCCGTTAATCTGCATCCATCTCTCTGATATTTAAACATAATTCGTAAAACCAATTTTCATGGGCCACCGTTGATCGCCAACTGAAAAGGGTCACATTCAACCGATGGTCAAATATGACCTGTTTACGTCCCACGGCCTTTGTCATCGGCGGCGGGAGATATTTGCGCTGGTTGCGACCAGGGCCAATCGGCGCCCTGTCATTTGGACAGGACGCCGGCGCGGCGGGTTTTTTCAAGCGGTTTTCAAGAACTCTTGCGGAGTTTCGGGTGGCAAATCAATCCTGTCGTATCCATCGCCGTGGTCCGATCCCATCGGTGATTTCGCCTCGCTAAACCCGGCTGGGGTTAACCCAAAAGGGCGCCCACGGGGAGGCGCCCCTACATGCGCCGCCCACGGTGGTGGCGATAGGTTTGTAGGGGCGGGTCCCCGCGCCCGCCCTCTTGTCAAGCGCCCCCGCCTGGGGACGACAAGGCGTCGCGCCTGGAGGCGCCCCGATGGGCCGGGCCACGCCGGCCGAAGCACACCAGCCAAGGTCCGGCCCGGGACGGGGCCATATTTTTAACCTATTGATTATTTGATATAAAATAATAGGTGTTGACACATTGGTTGTGGCAACATATATTGGAGCCATGATTGGGAACGTACCAAATCACCCCGACGACCGGCTGCTGAGGGATGTTCATGTGAATCTGCTGCGGACTCACGACTTCCTGGAACACGAGTTCGCCCTTTTTTTTTCTTCCTTCGGCGTCTCGGGGCCGCAATTCAATGTGCTTACGGCGCTGCGGAGATATGCCGCCAAGGGGCTGCCCTTGAAAAAAATCTCCGGGGAGCTGGCGAAACGGGAACCCGACGTGACCCGGCTGGTGGATCGCCTGGAAAAAATCGGCTTGGTCGATCGAAAGCGCTGCTCCAAGGACCGCCGGGTGGTCTGGGTCAGGTTGCGCCCGGCCGGAAATGACTTGGTTGAAAAAATCGGACCCGGGCTCGCGGAACTGCGTCGAAAACTATTCGGCCGCCTGGGCCCGGACCGGGTCGCGGCGTTGAACGCCTTGCTGCTGGAAATTCGGTCTCCCGACGGGCCGGCGCCCGGTGGTCCCGAATGATCCCGCCGACACTTTCCGCCTTCTCAACCGACATGACCGCGGGCCATGTCGGTCGCCACAACCAATGAAAATGCCCTTCGGGCATTTTCATATTAAGCCCCTTGACGATTTTTCCGCCCGGTTCCTCGAGGGGAAGGCGGATATTCACCTGGAGACAATATTTCGCGCCGCCTGGTCGGCAAGCGGCGCCGGGTAACAACGAATGAACAGAAGCATTTTTTTTCTGGCCTTTTTAACCGGCATTCCGGCCCTGTCCACGGACATGTACCTGCCGGCCCTGCCATTTTTACGGGCGGAATGGAACCAGCCGGTGGTCATGATCAACATGACCCTGGTGGCCTTTTTTCTGTCCTACTGCGTCTTTCTGCTGGTCTTCGGACCGGTGTCGGACCAGGTCGGCCGGCGACCGCCCCTACTGGTCGGACTGACCATTTATATTATCGGCGGGATTTTTTGCGCGGTTTCGAACCGGGCGGAGATGATGATCTGCGCCCGGGTGCTGCAAGGCGCCGGCGCCGCCTCCACCGCCTCGCTCTCGATGGCCATCTGCCGGGACGTGTTCGAGACCGACCAGCGGGAACGGGCCCTGGCCCATATCTCGGTGATCATGGCCCTGGCGCCCATGATCGCCCCGATAATCGGCGGTTGGGTCATGACCCTGATTTCCTGGCGCGGCGTGTTCGTGATCCAGACGGCCCTGGGGGCCCTGGCCCTGCTGGGGGTCGCCGGGATGAAGGAATCGCTCCAGGTCTTTACCAAGACCAAGCCTTCCCAGGTGCTGAACGGATATTTCCGCCTGTTTCGCAACTTGAGGTTCACCGGCCTCACCCTGGCGGCCGCCCTGTCCGCCCTGCCCTTGTTCGGTTTCATCGCCGGATCGTCGGAAATCTATATTTCCAATTTCGGGGTCGATGAAAAAGAATTCGGCTACTACTTCGCCCTGAACGCCGCCGCCTTGATGGCCGGTTCCATCACCTTTTCCCGGCTGCGCGGCCGGATCAGGTCGGACCGGCTCATGTTTACCGGTTTCGTCGGCTTACTGGCTTTCGGCCTTCTGATCGTCCTCTTTCCCTATCGCGGCCCCGCGGCCCTGGCCCTGCCCATGATGTGCGTGTCGTTCTCCCTGGGTTTGAGCCGTCCGCCCTGCACCAGCCTCATCCTGGCCCAGGTGGAACGGGACGCCGGCGCCGCGTCGTCGATGATCGCCTTTTCCTTCATGATCATCGGGTCCATGTCCATGAGCTTCATCTCCCTGGACTGGACGGACAAGGTTACGGTGCTCGGGCTCATGGCCGCCGCGGCGGGCCTGGTCGCCTCGTCCTTTTGGCTCGCGGCCCGGAAGAAATACATCCCGGCCGGCCGGTGAACGCCCCGCCCGCGGCGCGCCCCGCGAGCCATTGGTAAAAATGAGAAGACCTTCATCGTTGTGACCATCCCGGCCGGGGCGGCGTATATGTTTATAAGTTGTCCGAAATAAGGAGGAACAATGATGTTGAAAAAAATCGTATTAGCCCTGTTAGTGACCGCGACCCTGGCCTGGTCCGGCCCGGCCGCGGCCGCCACCCCAGCCGGCCCGGCGGACTCGCCCGCCGGCCCGGCCCTTAAGGCCCTCGTTCTCCTGACCCGGGACGCCCCGGTCCGCGTCGACGCTTCCGAGCCCATGATTTTTCTGGCCGGCAATGGCGGCGGCAGCGGCGGCGGCAATGGCGGCGGCAACGGCGGCGGCAATGGCGGCGGCAATGGCGGCGGCAACGGCGGCGGCAATGGCGGCAGCAATGGCGGCGGCAACGGCGGCGGTAATGGCGGAGGAGACGGTTCGGGCTCGGGGGCCCAAAACCAAAATCGGAACCAGTATCGGTATCAAAACCAAAACCAAAATAACAACACCGGGGGTCAAACCGGGGAGCTCAACGCCCACGGCGGATACGGCCCCGGTTACCAGATAGCCGAATAAATCCCCGAACCGACGATTTCCGCGAGGGCCGCCCGGCTCTCGCGGCGTCGTCCCCCTGGCTTCCCTTCCCTGGCCGGGCGTCAATGACGCCGGGTTGATTTTTTTCCGTATAAATGAAAATATAGTCGGAACAACGCCTGGAGTGAAAAAGCCCATGCCCCGGAT
>JAZDGM010000020.1:0-98828 GCA_043806915.1 Pseudomonadota bacterium
GGCGGCGGCAATGGCGGCGGCAATGGCGGAGGCGCCGGCGGAGGCAATGGCGGAGGCAATGGCGGCGGCGCTGGCGGAGGCAATGGCGGAGGCAATGGCGGAGGCAATGGCGGCGGAGACGGTTCGGGCTTGGGGGCCCAAAACCAGAATCGGAACCAGTATCGGTATCAAAACCAAAACCAAAATAACACTACCGGGGGTCAAACCGGGGAGCTCAACGCCCACGGCGGATACGGCCCCGGTTACCAGATAGCCGAATAAATCCCCGAACCGGCGATTTCCGCGAGGGCCGCCCGGCCCTCGCGGCGTCGTCCCCCTGGGTTCCCTTCCCTGGCCGGGCGTCAATGAGACCGGGCGTCAATGACGCCGGGTTGATTTTTTTCCGTATAAATGAAAATATAGTCGGAACAACGCCTGGAGTGAAAAATCCCATGCCCCGGATATTCATGCTAGTCATCCTGCTGCCGGTCCTGGCCTTGGCCGCCTGCGCCGGAGGTGAAAAATCCCCGCCTCCCCCGGCCTTTCCCCTGGTCCGGGTCGCCGCGTCCCACTGGCCGGTCCCGCGGGACGACCTGGACCCGGCCGGCTTGCGAAACGCCCTGGAGCAATCCCGGGTCTATCTCCGCAAACAACTTCCCGCCAAGGTCTTTCAATTCGGCGCGGACGAGTACGACGCGGCCCATCTCATCGCGTCCCTTGACGCCTTCGAGGACCTGTTCCAGCGGCTCGGTCCCGGACCGGCCCTGACCGAGGGCTTGAAAAAAGACTTCATCCTCTACCAAGCGGTGGGCCACGACGGCCGGGGCCGGGTGGTCTGCACCGGGTATTATGAACCGCTGCTCCTGGGGGCGTCGGCGCCGGACGACCGGTTCCGTTGGCCCGTGTACGGGGTCCCGGACGATCTGATCTCCGTCGACCTGGGCGATTTCTCGCCCGAGCTTTCCGGGCGAAAAATACAGGGCCGTCTAGAAGGCCGGAAACTGAAGCCGTACCATGGCCGGGCCGAGATCGACCGCGACGGCGTCCTGAAAAACCGGGGGCTGGAACTGGCCTGGGTGGACGACCCGGCGTCCCTCTTTTTCCTTCATATCCAGGGCTCGGGGCGAATCGAGCTCCCGGACGGCCGCGTGTTGCAGGTCGGGTTCGCCGGGTCCAACGGCCGGGCCTACCGGAGCGTGGGCAAGCGCCTGCTGGACGACAAAGTCCTTACCGGCGACCGGATGTCCATGCAGGCCATCCGCGACTGGATGCGTCAAAACCCGGACCAGGCCAGGGAAGTCATGTTCTGGAACGAGCGGTATATTTTTTTCCGGATCATGTCCGGTCCGCCGGTCGGCAATATCAACGTCCCCCTGACTCCGGGCCGGAGCGTGGCCCTTGACGACGTATTATTCCCCCGGGGCGCCCTGGCCTGGCTCGAAACGACCGTTCCCACCCCCAGGAACGATAAAACCGGAAGGACCCGGCCCCTCGCTCGTTTTGTTCTGGTTCAGGACGCGGGCCAGGCCATCAAGGGGCCGGGCCGGCTCGACCTTTTCTTCGGTCCCGGCCTGGAGGCCGAATGGCAAGCCGGCCGCATGAAGGAGCCCGGGACTTTGTACTTTTTGGTAAAAAAGAAATGAAAGCCATGGGACCGGACCGGGACGCCGTGCGGGGGGGACGCTTTTTTCTAGAAAAATAATGTTCTTACCTCCGGCGAAAGCAAAATAGGATTTGCTTCCCGGGATAAACCCGGCTATATTTTTTCAATCTAGCGGAAGGGGAAAAGGGAGCATGGGCGTCATACCCGAGGGCGTGTACCTGGAAAGCTTGGTTCAGGATATCGGGACCGGAGGAACGGCCCGCAAGCAGGTCATTAAAAATTTTTATTTCGCCGCGGAGAAGTCCCCCGGGATCATACGCATTCAACTTCTGGACATGCACGACAAACCCCTGCCCATCACCGAGGACGTTCCCCTGGAACAATTCAAAAAGCGCTTCGAATACCAGCCGAACTATAAGCAGGACAAAAAAAACCCCACGGAAATCAAGGTCGACAAGGCCATCGCCCAGGCCGAGGCGCATTTCCGTAAAAAAGAATTTTACAGCGCCGAATTCGAATACGGCAAGGCCCTCAAGCTGGACGAGGAGAACGTCCGAGCCAATTTCGGCGTCGCCAAGGTCTATCTGGCCACCGGGGAGACGGAAAAAGCCAGGGAAACCTTTCAAAAACTGGCCCAGGTCGAGGCTATTTTCGAGGAACAAAATAAACACATTTTCAACGAACTCGGCATCGAACTCCGCCGGCTGGGCCTGTTCGGTCAAGCCATAACCTTTTACAAACGGGCCCTGTCCGTCGCCAAGGACGATGAAAATCTGTATTTCAACATCGGCCGGGCCTTCCACGAAAAAAACGAACCGGAAAAGGCCCGGAAATGCCTTCAGGCGGCCCTGAAACTGAACCCAAACATGCCGGAAGCGGTCCGGCTGCTGGAAAGCCTGAACAAGGCCGATGTTCCCGGCGACCCCAAAACCTGACCGCCATCGCGCCCCGGCGCCCCGTCAACCTGTTTACCGGAAGGCTGTCTTCCCTTTTTGAAATTTTGAAATGGCCCCGCCGCTCGCATCCTGTCTTCAGGCTTTTCGTCCCCGGGGCGCGGTCGTTTAATTAAGCCTGTCACCTTGCCGAATGTTTTCCCCAAGGGGCCGGTCGGATGAAAACAAGGGCGTTTCAAATCCTAACCCTGCTTGACCTGTCGGCAACATCCGGCGCGGTCCTGCCCATCGCCCGGGACCTGGCCCGGCGGAAGCGCGCCCGCCTGCTGTTTCTCCACGCCCTCGGGAACCCGGAAAACCAAAACCTCGGCGCCCTGCCCGCCGAAATAAGCGTGGACCGGCGGGACCGGGAACAGGCGTTGACCGGCTTGATCGAACAATTCCTCGGCCCCGGCCTGGACTGGGAAACGGCGGTTGTAACCGGCGACCCGGTCGAGGAAGCGGTCCGGTTGGTCCGGGAACGTCAAGTGGACTTGGTTATCGCCGCCAGTTTCGGGTTGTCCGGCCTCAAGCGCCTGTTGGTCGGCAAGGTGGTCGAAAACCTGGCCCGCCTGCTGCCCTGCCCCTTGCTGATCACGCCGCCGCCCAAGCGGGCGAGGCGACGCGGCCCCTCTCGCGACGGTCCGTTTTTCCAACGCCTGGCCGTCGGCCTCGGCGATCCGAGCCGGGAAGCCGCGCTGTTGGAGAGCGCCCTTTCCCTCCCCGGAGAAACGCTCCAGGAAATATTCCTGCTTCATTGCCTGGAAACGCCTCCGGATTTCGATGGCGCGCCCCGGACCCAATTGTCCTACAGCCGATACCAACAGCAGACCCTGGATAAAATCGCCGCGGACCTGGGCCAGGCGCCGCGGCCCGGCTTTTTCGGCGCGGCCAAGGCGACCCCGGTCTTGCTGACGGGTCCCCCGGGAGAAGCGATACTCGATTTCGCCGCAACCCACGAACTGGACCTCATCGCCGTCGGGGTCAAGGACCGGAGTCGTTTCGAAAAAATGTTCCTGGGCTCGACCACGGAAACCGTGATTCGCGGGGCGACCTGCCCCGTCCTGGTCGGCCCGGTCGAAGCCCGGGGCCGGGCCGGACCATGAACTCGAATACCCGCGCCACCGGCATTACCAGGGACCCGGTCTTTCTGGAACACCTGACCGACGCGGGGCATCCGGAAAGACCCGGCCGCCTGGCCGCGATTTATCGCCTGCTGGACCAACCCGAGATGAAGGACCGGTTCCACCTTATCCCGCCCCGGGAGGCGGACCGGGACGACATTTTGCTGGTCCACGCGCCCGAGCATTACGACCGCCTGGCCGCGACCGCCCAGCGGGATTTCACCGCCCTGACCCCCGACACCTTCGCTTCCCGCGGGTCGTTCCGGGCCGCCTTGTCGGCGGCCGGGTCCGTCTGCCGAGCGGCGTCCCTGGTGGTCGACGGGACCCTGGCCAACGCCTTCGCCCTGGTGCGGCCTCCTGGACATCACGCCGAAAAAAGCCGGGCCATGGGCTACTGCCTGTTCAATAATGTCGCGGTCGGCGCCCGTTTCGCGCGGGAACGCCTCCGGCTCGACCGGGTCCTGATCGTGGACTGGGACCTCCACCACGGCAACGGCTCCCAGCACCTCTTCGAACAGGACCCGTCCGTGCTCTTTTTTTCGGTGCACCAAAACCGACTGTTCCCCCAAACCGGGGATTTTCGGGAAATCGGCCGGGGCCGGGGCGAGGGCTTCACCATCAATATTCCCCTGCCCAAGGGCTGCGGGGACGGGGAATATATCACGCTGTTCGAAACCATCCTCCGGCCGGCGGCCCTGAAATTCCAACCCGACCTGATCCTGGTCTCGGCCGGGTTCGACGCCCACCGGGACGATTCCATGGGCGGCATGCGTCTTACCGAAGCCGGATACGCCGGACTGACGCGGTCCCTCCTGGAAATCGCGGCGGCCGTCTGCCGGGGCCGGTTGGTCCTCGTGCTGGAAGGCGGGTATCACGACGCTTCCCTGGCCGGTTCGGTCAAGGCGGTGCTGGACGAACTTTCGGGCCAAACCCGCGCCGATATCGAAGCCCTGGGCCGCCAAGGCGACCCCGGCAAACTACAACCGCTTCACAAAAAGGTCCGCGAGGTCCATAATCGCTTGTGGGGCTTTTAAATTCCGATCGTCTAGGGGGTCTTTTTCACAACAACCGGTCTAATCTCCGCCAGGAGGGGCTCGCATGAACAAAATCAGCATCATGGAAGCTTCGGTCCGGAAATGGGAAAAAATTATCGCGGGAAAGGGCTCGGACGGGGGCGTTCTCGATTGCCCCCCCTGCCGGATTTTTTACATCCTGGTCTGCACGGGCTGCCCCATCGCCGAATACACTGGCAAAAGGTTCTGCAAGGGAAGCCCCTACCCCGCCTGGTACTGGCACCAGATTCAGGCCCACGACAAGATCATAAAAAAAGTCTACTGCCCGGAATGCCTGAAGCTGGCCGAAAACATGCGGGATTTCATGGCCCGGATCGTCGAGCGGCTCAAAAACCCGCCCCTGGGGCCATCGGCCGGGAAGTCAACCCCCAGGGAGGAACGGCCGAGGGCCGCCGAATGACCGCCGCCCCCGACGGGGCCCCCAAGCCCAACGGTTCAATTTTTCAATATTTATGATCGAACCCGGGTCCTTTTTCGCCGGAATGGCCGGCGTCGGCGAGGCCGGTCTCTGGAGCGCGGCCTTGTTCGGCTTTTTTATCGGGCAGGGGTTGTCCTGGGCCGAGTCCGCGGCGTACGCCTTGTTTTCAACCTGCCTGGCTTTTTCCTTTTTGTTCCAGGCGTCTTTCCTGGCGGGGGTCCCCGGGGCCGCCCCCTTCGTCGAGGGCCCGTTGACCCTGGCGGCCCTGGCGGGCGTCTATAAATACCGGGCCGGCCTGGCCGCGGCGATCAGGGACCTCGACCGGTTTCGTTCCGCCAACCAAATCGTATGTTACGGACTCCTTCTGGGAACGGCCTATCTGGCCGCCCTGGCCCTGGTCGCGCCGCCGAGCCCCGCGGCCTGGGACGACTTGGTCAAGATTCTGTTCCTGGAACGCCGCGGCGTCATCCCCCTGGCGAGCTCCCTCCGGCCGGACCTGAACCCCGAGGGAAATTTTCTGCCCCTCAACCAGTTGATCCTGCCGCATCTGTTCCTGCGGTGGTCCACCGATTTCGGAATAGGGCTGTTCGGCCTGCTCGGTTATTTCATTATCGCTTTTTCCACCTACGCCCTGGCGCGCCGGTTCGCCTGGCCCCCCACGGCCCTGGTCGTCGCCTTGATCGTCATGAGCGCTCCCCGGCTGGTGTTGCTGGCTCCGACCCCGGGGTTGGAAATCCTTTACTCCGCCTCGGCCCTGTTCTCCCTGCTGGCCTTGTTCCGCCTGGTGGAACAGCCCGGGACCCTCGACCTGTTTTTCCTGGCCTGGGGCCTGCTTTTCGTTCAGTCCGGACACCCCTTGTGCCTGGCGGTCCAGGCCATCCTGACGGCGCTGGCGGCGGTGGTCCTCCATAGAAGGCACGGCCCGACCTTCTGGCGGCCCCTGGTCCGGCAAAACCGACTTAAGACGCTGGCGGCGCTGGTCCCGGCCCTCGTTTTTTCCCAAATCCCCCTGTACCTGAACCTGGTCCTCGTTCACGGGCTCGCCCCCGGTCCGCCGGGGTTCGGTTCTTTTCCCTATAACCGGGAAGTGATCAAGGGCGCCCTGGCCAACTTGGTCCGGTATCTTCTCGAAAGCTTTCACTTGACCCGGCCCGTGGATTTCCTATCCCGTTATTTATTCAATTTCAGCCCCCAGGCCCTGGTCCAACACGCCTACTACACGCTGCTGGACCCGCTGTTCGGAAACGCCGGGCAGGTCTACCCGTTTCACCTCCGCTGGGTCCCCAGTCAACAGTATTCCTGGTTCGGTCCTTTCGGCTTTTTCCTGGTCCTACCGGCCCTGGGTTACGCCTTGGTCCGGGGAAACCGAAGAGTCAAGGCCGCGGCCGTCGCCTGGATCGGGTATTGCTACCTGGCGGCGCTCATACCGGCCTGGAAACCGGATAACGCCGCCCTGTTCACGGTTTTTTTCGTGGGCGCCGGGTTCCTGACCGCTTTTTTCCTCCCGCCCTGGAGGTTTTCCCTTGGAGGGCGGCGGCGGCTCAAGGCCGCGGCCCTGTTGCTTTTTTTTTACGGATTGTCCTGCAACGCCGCGCAGCCGCTGCTTGACTACCGCCGCGCGGCGTGGGAATCCCCGGACGGAGGGGACGATGCGTCCCGGCTTGACGGCTTTTTCGGACGCCGGGTTTTTAGCGACAATATCTGGATTAAATCCGAGTGGGGGCGAAACCGCCTCGTGCAAGCCGAGGAATTTTTCGGGGACGACCGGGTGCGGCAAGCGGCCCTGCTCTTAAAACCGGGCGGGGAGGTCCTGGCGGTCGCGGCGCGGGACGGTTCGCTCTATCCCTTCATCATGGCCCGGCCGGACCTCGACTTCGAATCAGCGACGGCCCGGCTAGCGCTCGAATCATCCCCCACGCTTCCCCAGGCGAAATACTTGTTATTCCCGGACCAGGCGCCCGGGGTTTTCACGGGGCCGGGAAGACGCCGGGTCATCTGGGTTTCCGCCCCGGACGGCCGGGCCGTTCCGGGTGCCCTGCTGGACCTGGACCCCGGCCCCGGGGACGCCGGGCGTTAAAGGGATGTTGGAGTCCGCGCGGCTTGGTCGTCGCCCGCGTTGAAGCTCCCGGCGGCAAGCCGCGGGGACTGCGCGCGCGGGTATGTTGAAGCTCCGTTTTTGGTCCGACGGCCGCTGCTTCTCGAAAATCTTGCCCGCTTCAATTCCCCAAAACGCTCATGACCAGGACGGCCGTGTAGCCGAAATAGGCGGCCATCAACAGCGCGCCCTCGAACCGGTTGATGCGGCCCGGCCCGCGAAAACCGTAACCGAAAACGAACAAGGAGATGGTTAAAACGATCATGACCGGAATGTCCCGGTGAAAAACTTCCGGGGGCGTGGACATGGGGTGAATGGCGCCGGCGAGGCCGACCACGGCCAGGGTGTTGAACAGGTTGGACCCGAGAATGTTGCCCAGGGCGATATCGTGCTCCTTTTTCAGGGCCGCCGCCGCGGACGAGGCTAGTTCCGGCAGGGAAGTGCCCAGGGCCACGATGGTCAATCCAATGACCAAGTCCCCGACTCCGAACGCGTGGGCGATTTCCACGGCCCCCCAAACCAGGGCCCGGGAAGCCGCGATCAGCAGGACCAAGCCCGACGCCAGCCGGAAAAGGGCCCTGGACAAGGGCTTGGCTTCCACCCCGGCCAATTCCCGATCCATTTCAACGCCCAGGGCGTCGGAACGATTTTTCAGGCCTTGAAAAACCGTCCAGGCCATGAGCCCCGTGAATACGCCCAGCAGGACAATGGCGTCCAGGCGGCTCAAGTCGCCGTTCCTAAGCTGGAAGGCCGCCAGAAGGGAGACGGCGGTCAAAATGGGCAGTTCCTTCCGCAGCACCCGGGAATGCACCGCGACCGGGCTGATCAGGGCCGTCAGCCCCAGAATAAAGGCGATATTGGTGATGTTGGAACCGTAGGCGTTGCCGAGCGCCAGGCCCGGGTTCCCCTGCCAGGCGGCCAGGGCCGAAACCAGCATTTCCGGGGCGGACGTTCCGAACCCCACGATCACCATGCCGATCAACAGGGGCGGGACCCCGAAATGCCTGGCCGCGACGGCGGAACCGTCCACGAAACGGTCGGCGCTCCAAACCAGGACCACCAACCCCAGAACAAGGGCCAAAACCACTAGCGCCATAATATTATTACACCTTTTTTACGAGATAATTTTAAGCGAAAAGACATGGGCGTCGCCTTCACAAATAATTCCTAAACTTGGCCCCGAGGCGTCGGCTTGGCCCGGCGCGGCGCCCCGCGGTCTTGATTTTATCATAAAAAACATGGAAATGACTTCAGGATGGTTTTCCGAACGCCGCGACCCAACAGTTGGCCAGTTGGACGAATTCGGAAACCGAAAGCGTTTCGGCCCGGCGGCCGGGGTCCAGCCCGGACAGGGCCAGGACCTGGTCGACTTCGGAAGGCGGAAAGGCGGAGCACAAACTGTTTTTCAGGGTTTTCCGACGGCGGGCGAACCCCGCGGCCGTCACCCGCTCGAACATGGCCGGGGAATCGAGAGGCGGCGCCGGATCGGTTTTAAACACCAGGCCGACGACAGTGGAACCCACCTTGGGGCGGGGATAAAACAGGTCGGCCCCCAGGTTCATGAGCGGACCGATCTCCGCGAAATACCCCAGCATGACGCTGAGGCGGCCGTAATCCTTGCCGCCCGGCCCGGCGGTCAGCCTGGCGGCCAACTCGGTCTGAAACATCAGGGCCGCCTTGGCGACGCCCCGCCGGTTTTCCAGCAGCTTGAACAAAATGGGCGTCGAGAGCAGGTACGGAAGATTGCCCAGGACCGATACTTTTCCTCCGGCGGCCGCGACTAGGCCGCCCAGGTCGACCTTCAGGAAATCGTCGACGATCAGGCGGAAGGACCCCGGGAAGAGTGGTTGCAGTTCCTCGTCCAGATACTGGGCCAGGCCGGCGTCCACTTCCACCGCGGTGACCTGGAAACCGCTTTCCAGAAGCGGACGGGTCAAGGCGCCCAGGCCCGGGCCGATTTCCAGGACCGGCAGGCCGGGGTCGAGCTCGGCCCGCCTGATGATGGCTCGGGCGGCGTTGGGGTCGGACAGGAAGTTCTGACCCCGGCCCTTGTGCGGGGCCAGGCCCCGCTCAGCCAATAACCGTCGGGGGGTAACCAAGCTTTTTCCTCATTTTTTCCCGTTCCCAGGTCTGGAGACGGACTGAATATTTCCTCATCAAAAAGTAGGATAGGGGCGCGAAAATGAACCCGAGGACCGCGCCTCCGATCAGGCCGGCGAGAACCACGTCCGTGCCGATCTGCGCGATCTGATAAATGTCCCAGGTTTTCGGGAACTGGGCGCCGCGGCCGAAGGGGGTCAGGGTCCGGCCGATCAGGAAGAACAAGGCGTACAGAGGCGGCACGGTCACGGGGTTGGTGACCCAGGTCCCGACGGCGGCGGCTATCTTGCTGCCCCGGAACACGAAGGCCAGGACCACGGCCACCAAGGTTTGGATGGGGATGATCGGCAGAAAACCCACGAAAACCCCCACCGCCAGTCCCATGGCCAGGTTATGAGGCGTGCCCGGCAACAGGATCAGTCGCAGGTAAATATACCTGGCGCGTCTGAGAATGTTCTGAAAAAAATTTCGGTTCAGGCGATGGCGGGCCATCTTGAATACGCGTCCGCGGCTAGGTCCAGCCTGCGTCCCTCTCTTAATAGATGGTAACCGACGACCGCGATCATGGCCCCGTTGTCGGTGCAAAGTCGTGGCGGCGGCGCCACTAAATCCGCCCCGTGATTTTCGGCTGTCCGCCTGGCCCCGAGGCGGAGTTCCCGGTTGGAAGCCACTCCGCCGGCGAGAATCAGGGATTTTACTCCTGTTTGCCGGAGAAGCAAGCCCATTTTTTCGCAGAGCACGTCCACCGCCGCGGCCTGGAAACCGGCCGCCAGGTCGGCCAGGTCGGGAGGGTCGATATGGCCGGAGGGAAACTTCGAGCCGACTAGTTGCACCAGGGCCGTTTTGAGACCGGAAAAGGAAAAATCGAGTCCTTGGCCGCTCATGGGCCGCGGCAGCCGGAAGCGTTCCGGGTCGCCCTGGGCCGCCAATTCATCCATGACCCTGCCGCCGGGGTACCCCAGCCCCAGCAGCTTGGCGGCCTTGTCATAGGCTTCCCCGGCCGCGTCGTCCCGGGTGCGGCCCAGCAGTTCGAAATCCAGGGGAGACCGGACCAGGTACAGGTTGGTGTGGCCGCCGGAAACGACCGCCGCGGCCAGGGGGAACCGGGGCTCCCGGACCAGGAAGCCGGCGGCGGCGTGGCCGTGCAAATGGTTGACTCCGGCCAGGGGGAGGCCCGAGGCGTAACCGATGGCCTTGGC
Organism: Pseudomonadota bacterium; assembly: GCA_043806915.1. Lineage (GTDB taxonomy): Bacteria > Desulfobacterota > Desulfarculia > Adiutricales > JAGVGV01 > JAZDGM01. Next base: position 10,524 of record JAZDGM010000020.1, read on the forward strand.
CGCGTTGAGCCCCACCAAGAGCGCTCCCACCAAGCCCGGCCCCTGGGTGACGGCCAGCCCGTCCAACTCCTCGAGCTTCAAGCCCGCCCGGGAAAGAGCTTCCTCGATCACGGTCAGAATAACTTCCACATGCCTTCGGGAAGCCAGTTCCGGCACCACTCCCCCGTAAACCCGGTGCAGTTCGTCCTGGCTGAGAACAATGTTGGAAAGGAGGGTCCGTCCGTCCTCGACGACTCCGGCGGCGGTTTCGTCGCAGGAAGTTTCAATGCCTAGTATTTTCATAATTGATCGTCATACAAAAATTCCCCGGACCCGCGGCTTCCAGGGGAAGGGCGGTCCCGGGGACTGTTTTTTTCCGGCCGACGCCGTTTTTGGTCCTAGCGTTTTCCCTGGATGAATTCCTCGGCCAGGCGCACGTTCTCGCGGCTGCCCACCAGAAAGGGAATCCGCTGGTGAATCTCGGCGGGCACGATATCCAGGACCCGCTCCGACCCGGTCGAGGCCGCGCCGCCGGCCTGTTCCACGATAAAGGACATGGGATTGCATTCACAGGTCAGGCGCAGCTTGCCGAAAGGCTTGCGCGGGTCCTTTTTGTCGGCGGGATAAAGGAAGATGCCGCCGTAGAGAAGATTGCGGTGAAAATCAGCCACCAAGCTGCCGATGTACCGGCTGGATGATGATTTTCCCATCCCGTTTTCCGGGTCCTTCATGTAGTGCAGGTAATTTTTAACGCCGTCGTCCCAGTAGTTGTAATAGGCCTCGTTCACGGAATAAATCTTGCCCCTTTCCGGAATCCGGATGTTTTCGTGGGACAACAGGAATTCCCCGACCGACGGGTCCAGGGTGAACCCATTGACCCCGGCGCCGAGGGTGTAAACCAGGACCGTGGCCGACCCGTAGATGATGTACCCGGCGGCGACCTGCTTGCTTCCAGGCTGGAGCACGTCTTCCAGGGCGCCTTCGTCGGCGCCCGGGGTCACCCGGCGGTAGATGGAGAAAATCGTGCCGATGCTGATGTTGGCGTCGATGTTCGAACTACCGTCCAGGGGATCGAAAATGACCACGTAATTGCCTTTCCGCACATTCCGGGGAAAGGCGATCAAGTCGGCGTCCTCCTCCGAAGCCATGGCGCAAACCTCGCCGGTGGCCTGGAGCCTCCGAATCATGGTTCGATTGGCGTATTCATCGAGTTTTTGCACCGCTTCGCCCTGGACGTTCTCCCGGCCGGCGTAGCCGAGAATGTCCACCAGTCCGGCTTTGTTGACTTCCCGTTGAATGACCTTGGCCGCGACGATTATCCCATTAAGCAGCCGGGTGAAGGCGCCGGTGGCCATGGGGGTTTCCTTTTGGGTGACGAGCAAGTGCTCGATGGCGGTAATTCCTAAATTCATTTTCCACCCCTCCTGAATTAGCCGTGAGTCTTTTCAGAATAACACGGCCCAGGTCGCTTGGCAATTTTATAGCTCGATTCAGAGGCGGAAAAAGTCATAAATATCGAGCGGCCGGAACCCGACCAGGGGACCGGGACGAAACCCGGCGGGGGAGTGGTCCCGGCGGCCCGGGGCGAACGGGCGATTTTGGGATTTTTCTTTTTTTCTTGCTCCGACACTTGGTTCTGTGTTACATAATGCTGTTTCAAATTCACACGCTCCCGCGGAAGGACCGCGGTGTCCGGCCGGGCCGGAAAAAGGGTCCTTCGAAAAGAACGGGAGCGGCGGCCAAACCGCATAGGAGTAAAAAGAATGTCTCACGTGACCATGAAGCAACTGTTGGAAGCCGGCGTGCATTTCGGCCACCAGACCCGTCGTTGGAACCCCAAGATGAAACCCTACATTTTCGGGGCCCGCAACGGCATCTACATCATCGACTTGCAGAAGACCGTGCAACTGTTCAAGGTGGCATACAATTTCGTAGTTGAAACAGCCGCTTCCGGCCAGTCGGTCCTTTTCGTCGGCACCAAGAAGCAGGCCGCCGAATCCATAATGGAAGAATCCGACCGCTGCCAGATGTATTTCGTCAACAATCGTTGGCTCGGCGGCACCATGACCAACTTCGAAACCATCAAGAAGAGCACCGACCGCCTCAAGACCCTGGAACGGATGAAAGCCGACGGCTCCATCAACAAGTTCCCCAAGAAGGAAGTCCTGGCCCTGGAACGCCAAATACTGAAACTCCAAAAAAACCTGGGCGGGATCAAGGACATGGACCGCCTGCCGGGCGCCATCTTCGTGATCGACCCGCGGCGCGAACGGATCGCCATTAACGAAGCCCGCAAACTGGGCATCCCCGTGGTGGCCGTGGTCGACACCAACTGCGACCCCGACGAAGTCGACTACATCATCCCCGGCAACGACGACGCCATCCGGGCCATCCGCCTCATGACTTCCCGCATGGCCGACGCCTGCGTCGAAGGCCGGAAGCGCTACGATGAAGTCGTGGACGGCGACGGGGACGAGGGCGAGGGCGAGGAGACTTATCGCGAAAGCAAGCCCTACGTGGCCGACCTGGCCGACACGGCCCAGACGGCCATTCAACCCGAGGTGATCGTGGTTCGCAGGGACGAAGAAAAGCAGCTCGCCTAAACGGTTCCGGCTAAAACAGGGGCCGTTTTCAGGGCCCCTATTTTTTGACATATATGCGATAGGAGGAAAAAGACGTGGATATCACGGCTAAAATGGTTAAAGAGCTCCGCGATAAAACCAACGCGGGCATGATGGACTGCAAGCAAGCCCTGGCCGAAACCGGCGGGGACATGAGCAAGGCCATCGATTTCCTGCGCCAAAAAGGTTTGATGACCGCCCGCAAGCGGGCCGGCCGCGCCACCAAGGAAGGCCTGGTCCACTCCTACATTCACGGCAACGGGAAGTTGGGCGTGCTGGTGGAAGTGAACTGCGAAACCGACTTCGTGGCCAAGACCGAGCAGTTCCAGGTATTCGTTCACAACGTGGCCATGCACATCGCCGCGTCCAATCCCATCTGCCTGAACCCCGAGGCCCTGCCCCAGGACGTCCTGGAAAAGGAAAAAGCCATTTACCGGGTCCAGGCCCTGGAATCCGGCAAACCCGAAAAAGTGGTCGACAAGATCGTGGAAGGCCGCGTCAAGAAATTCCACTCCGAGGTCTGCCTGCTCGAACAGCCGTACGTCAAGGACCCGAGCCTGACCATCAAGGACCTGCTCAACGAGGCCGTGGCCAAGATTGGGGAAAACATCAATATCCGCCGTTTCGTCCGGTTCCAGCTCGGAGAGGAGTTGGAAGGCGAGGGCGGCGAGGAATAGGGGCGAAAAAGCAATCGTGGCCCGGTTCAAATACAAGCGCGCGCTTCTCAAACTGAGCGGCGAGGCCCTGCAGGGGAAAGCCGGTTTCGGGATAGACCCGGACGTTCTGGAAAGCATTTCCCATCAAGTGGCCGAAGTGGTCGGCGAAAACGGCGTCGACTTGGCCGTGGTCATCGGCGGCGGAAATATTTTCCGGGGCCGCCTCTTGGCCGAAAAGGGTCTTAACCGCTCGACCGGCGATTACATGGGTATGCTGGCCACGGTTATCAACGCTCTGGCTCTTCAGGAAGCCTTTGAAAAGATCGGACTTGAAACCCGGGTCCTTTCCGCCCTCAGGATTTTCGAGGTGGCCGAGCCATACATCCGTCGAAGGGCCATTCGGCACCTGGAAAAGGGCCGGGTGGTCATCTTCGCCGGCGGTTCCGGAAACCCGTTTTTCACCACCGACACCGCGGCCGTGCTTCGGGCCAGCGAAGTCGGCGCCCAGGTGCTGCTCAAGGCCACCAAGGTGGACGGCGTCTTCGATTCCGACCCCATGATCAATCGCGACGCCCGGTACATCCCGGAACTTACCCACATGGAAGCGATCGAAAAAAGACTGAAAGTCATGGACACCACCGCCGTGTCCCTGGCCATGGAAAACAAGCTGCCGATCATCGTCTTCAACCTCGGCGTGGAAGGCAACATCAAGAGGGTTTTAGCCGGGGAAAAGGTTGGGACGCTGGTTAGCGGCGTCTAAGGGAGTTCTGACATGGAAATGCTGCAAGAAGTTTTTGAGGACCTAAAAGACAAAATGGAGAAAGCGATCGCCGCCCTGGAACGCGACCTGAAAAAGGTCCGGACCGGACGGGCTTCCACCTCGCTGCTTGACGGCATAAGGGCCCTGTACTACGGCGTCCCCACTCCCTTGTCCCAGATGGCCTCCATCTCCGCGCCGGAAGCCCGGCTGCTGCTCATCCAGCCCTGGGACGTCCAGGCCATCGGAGAGATCGAAAAAGGCATCCTGAAGTCCGAACTCGGCCTCAACCCCATGAACGACGGCAAGATCATCAGGATTTCAATCCCGCCCCTGAGCGAGGAACGACGTCGTGAACTCGTCAAGGTCGTCAAGAAAATGGCCGAGGAAAACAAGGTGGCCGTCCGCAACGTGCGGCGGGACGCCAACGAAATGATCAAGGACCTCAAAAAGGAAAAGGAAATCTCCGAGGACGAACAGTTCAAGGCCCAGGACGACGTCCAGAAGGTTACCGACGACTACATTAAAAAAGTCGACGAACGGATCGAGGCCAAGGAAAAAGAGATAATGGAATTCTGAGGGGTTACACCTCGGTCCCGGCGCCTCTTCAGGGGAGGCCATCCACAGGCGGCGGCTCTTGGAGCCGCCCCTTTTTTTTAATCGGCCGGCCGACCGCGCCTCCCGGCTCCGGGTCGGAAAAATACCCCCACCCGCGACGAAAGGAGCCCCCGGACGGCCGCCGGAAAAAAAACGGCAGGGCAGGCGAATACTTTGCATAACATCGACATGAACAGATTGCCCGTCCATGTGGCCATAATCATGGACGGGAACGGCCGGTGGGCCGTCAATCGGGGCCAAAACCGGATCGAGGGACATCGAGTCGGGGTCGAATCCGTCCGGGTCATTGTGCGAACCTGCCGGAAAATCGGCATCAAGTTCTTGACCCTGTACGCCTTTTCCACCGAAAACTGGGGACGTCCCCGGCCCGAGGTGGAAGGGTTGATGAAGATTCTATCCCGGTACCTCCGTAGCGAGCTTAACGAACTGGTGCAAAACGACATCAAGCTCAACGCCCTGGGCGACCTCGAAAAACTACCGCCCACGCCCCGCCGTCTTCTTCGGGAAACCATGGACGCCACCAAGGACCGCCAGGGCATGGTGCTGTCCCTGGCCCTTAGCTACGGCGGGCGTTCCGAGATACTCCAAGCCTGCCGCGTCCTGGCCGAGGAATGTCGGCGGGGGCTGCTCGATCCCGCGCGGATCGACGACCGGGAATTCAGCCGGCGCCTGTTCACCGCCGACATCCCCGATCCCGATCTTCTCATTCGCACGGGGGGCGAGAGTAGAATCAGCAATTTTCTCCTCTGGCAGATCGCTTATAGCGAAATCCTCGTCACCCCGACTTTTTGGCCGGATTTCCGGGAAGAGCAGCTTTTCGCCGCCCTGGCCGACTATCAGGGACGGCAAAGGCGCTTCGGCCAAACCGGAGAGCAGGTTGAAAGCCAGGGCGAGGAAAAAAAGGAAGGCGCCAAGTGAACATCTCCCCGCACGCCAGTCGCTGGCTGGTCACCCTCATCGCGGCCCCGGGCATTCTCTGGATACTCCTGGCCGGACCGCCGATTTCGTTTTTCATCCTGATTGGCGTCATCGGCCTGGGAGTGTGGTGGGAATTTTACACCGCGGTCCTGGGTCCGGGCCGCCCCCTGCTCCGGTTCCTCTGCCTGCTCGGCTGGGCCTTGACCGCGGGGGAGGCGCCTGGCTGGGGTGGCCGGGCCAACTCGGCGGTTTGGTCCTGGCCGCGATTATCGGCTTTCTCTATTTTCTCTTCACTTATTCCCAACAACAGCAACTTTTCGATCAGGTGGGCCGGTTCAGCCTGGGTCATTTGTACATCAGCCTGTTCCTGTCCTTCCTGGTCCCGCTGTACGGCCTCGAACAAGGCGCCCGCTGGATTTTGTTCGCCTTGCTGGTCACTTTTCTATCCGACACCAGCGCCTTCTACTTTGGACGGTCCCTGGGACGGCATCCGCTTTACCCGGCCGTCAGCCCCAAGAAAACCTGGGAAGGCCTGGGCGGCTCGGTTCTGGGCGGCGGGGTCACGGCCGGGCTTTGCGCCGCTTTCTTCCTGAACGCATCCTGGCTCGAAGCGGCGGCCCTGGGGCTTTTCCTCGGGTTGTGGCAAGCCGGAGGCGACCTGTTCGAGTCCATGCTCAAAAGGTCGGCCGGCATCAAGGACAGCGGACGGATTCTCATGGGCCACGGCGGTTTATGGGACCGTCTCGACGCCTTGCTGTTCAATCTGCCGCTGGTTTTTCTTTTCGCCTACTTTAGGGGATCGACAGGGTTATAGGTTTGAAAAAAGGCCGTTCAGTCTCCGTACTGGGTTCAACCGGGTCCATCGGAGTCAATTGTCTCGACGTAATTAATCGTTTTCCCGAGGAATATCATATTTCAGCCCTGGCCGCCGGCCGGAATGTCGAGCTCCTGGCCCGGCAGGTCCAGGCCTTTCGCCCCCGGGTGGCCGCCGTCTTGAACCGGGACCTGGCCGCCCAACTGGAAAAACTGGTCGGGCCGCGGACCGTCGGCGAAATAGTATACGGCGACGAGGGGTTCGAGCTCGCCGCGTCCCTGGCCGAAGTCCACACCGTGGTATCAGCCATGGTCGGCGCCGCCGGGCTGAGGCCCACCTGGGCCGCCGTTCGGGCCGGCAAGAAGATCGCCCTGGCCAACAAGGAAGTTCTCGTGGCCGCCGGGGAACTGGTCATGGCCGAAGCCCGGTCGACCGGCAGTGAAATCATCCCCGTGGACAGCGAACATTCGGCCATCTTCCAGGCCCTGGCCGGTCATTGCCGCGCGGACGTCCATCGCGTCATCCTGACCGCCAGCGGCGGCCCGTTTCGCGACTGGGACCGGGAACGCCTGGCCAAGGCGACTCCCCGGGACGCCCTTGCCCATCCCAATTGGGCCATGGGGGCCAAAATCAGCATCGATTCAGCCACGTTGATGAACAAGGGGCTCGAAACCATCGAGGCCCGCTGGCTTTTTGACCTGCCATGGGATAAAATAGAGATTCATGTGCATCCGCAGAGCATCGTACATTCCCTGGTTGAATTCGTGGATGGTTCGGTTCTCGCCCAACTTGGCGTTCCCGACATGCGCCTGCCTATCGCCTACGCCTTGTCCCATCCTCGTCGCCTCCCCCTCGACCTGCCCAGGTTGGACCTTCCGGAGGCCAGGCCCTTGACTTTCAGCCGACCCGACCTGGAAAAATTCCCCTGCCTGGAATTAGCCTTGCGCGCTGGTCGCCGGGGAGGGCTCGCTCCCGCCGCTCTTAACGCGGCCAACGAGGAAGCCGTGCGGGCCTTTTTGTCGCTGGAACTGTCTTTCACGGATATTTCCAAAGTCTCGGCCGCGGTGCTGGAACGGACCGCCGAAGGCGAGATGAGCGGGTTGGACCAGGTTTTCCAAGCCGACCGAGAGGCCAGGAAGTTGGCCAGGGAATTCATCGCGGGCCAAAAAGGAGTCCATTGCCAATGATCACCATACTTTCCACCGTCGTAGTTCTGGGCGTCCTGATCTTCGTTCACGAACTGGGACATTTCCTGGCCGCCAAAAGCCTGGGCGTGAAAGTCGAACGCTTTTCCCTCGGCTTCCCTCCGAAAATGATCGGGAAAAAAGTCGGGGAAACCGAATACATCCTGTCCTGGATTCCCCTGGGCGGGTATGTGAAAATGTTCGGAGAAAATCCGGACGAGGAAAACAAAATTCCACCGGAGGAACAGCACCGTTCCTTTTCCCACAAACCGGCCTGGGGCCGGTTCCTGATCGTCCTGGCCGGCCCGGCCTTCAATTTCCTTTTCGCTCTTCTGGTATTCTGGGCGATTTTCGCTTTTTCCGGAGTCGAGCACCTGACCGCCGAAATCGGCCGGGTTAGGGCCGGCGGCCCCGCGGCCGGCGCCGGAATCCAGGGCGGCGACGTGGTTATCGCCATTGATGGCGCGCCCATCCGCTTTTTCGATCAAATCGATTCCGCCGTCAGGGACGGCCGGGGAAGGGAAATCGAACTAGCCATCCAGCGGGGGCAAGCGTCCCTCCTGTTCAAGGTCCAGCCCGAGACGGTCGCCGGGGCGGACCTGTTCGGGGAAAAGACCGAATATTTTGACATCGGCGTCGACCCGTACTTGAGCCCCGTGGTGGGGGAAGTCCAGGACGACATGCCCGCCGCGGCCGCCGGACTAGAAGCGGGCGATAAAATCACCGCCCTGGACGGGAAACCCGTGCGGGACTGGTACGACGTCCTGGACGGCATCAGGGCCGCCGGAGGGCGGGCCGTGCAGGTCTCGTTCGAACGCGACAACCGCGCCATGGCCGCCGCCATCATCCCCAAGATAGTGGTCGGCACGGAAGCTTCCGGCGAAAAAACGGAAACGCCCATGATCGGCATCAGCCGCAAGGACGACGTCGTGCTCGAAAAGGTCGGCCCCCTCGACGCGGTCTACTACGGGACCCTGAAAACCTGGGAACTCTGCCGGCTGACCGTTCTCTCCGTGGCCAAGCTCATCCAGAGAAAAATCTCGGTCAAGACCCTGGGCGGGCCGATTTTCATCGCCGAAATGGCCGGCAAGCAGGCCAAGGCCGGATTCCTGTCCCTGGTCTCGCTGGCCGCCCTGCTGAGCCTGAATCTCGGCATCCTCAACCTGTTGCCTATTCCCGTCCTGGACGGCGGCCATCTCCTGTTTTTCGGACTGGAAATGGTTTTCCGCCGCCCGGTGAGCCTCAACATTCGCGAAAGGGCTCAACAAGCCGGAATGGTCTTTCTCATTCTTTTCATGGCCTTCGTCTTTTACAACGACCTGGCCAGGATAATTTCCCGGGGCGCGGACGAGGAAAACGCGCCCAAGACGAGGATTGAACAGCGACATGATAATCCTGAGCCTGGAAACGTCGACTCCGGTCGCTAGCCTGGCCTTGGTCGAGGGCGAGGCGATTCTGGCCGAGACGGTCCTCGAGGCCGGCCCGACTCACACCCGGACTCTGCTGCCTGAAATCAAAAACATGCTGGACAGGGCCGGGCTCGCCCCCCGGGACCTGTCCCTCCTGACCGTGGGCCTAGGTCCGGGCAGCTTCACGGGGCTCCGCATCGGCCTGGCCGCGGCCAAGGGGTTGGCCTTCGCCGCCCGCAAACCCCTGGTCGGGGTCTCCTCCCTGGACGCCCTGGTCGAAGCCTCGCCCCGAACGGACCTCCCGGTCTGCCCCCTGGTCGACGCGCGCCAACAGCAGGCCTACGCCGCCCTATACCATTTCGAACCCGGACCGGGCTTCCGCCGTTCCACCCCTATTCAAGCCCACACCGCCTCTTCCCTGGCCATCCTGATCGAAACGGAAACTGTCTTTTTCGGGCAAGGGCTCGCGGCCTTGGGACCGGATTTCGGACCCGGACTCGGCGCCAAATTTCACCGCGGCGACGCCGCCCTCGACTATCCCCGGGCCGGCGCCGCGGCCCGGGTCGGACTACGGCTTTTCACCGCCGGAGCGCCTTCCGACCCGGCCCGAATCGCTCCGCTTTACATCCGCCCGCCCGACATCCGGATTCCCACGCCGGCCGGCGCCGCGCGGCCCTGAAGCCCGACCCATCCGTCGCCCCGGCCCGGGGCGACCTATTTTTAAAAGTTAAGGTTTTCATCCTTACGCTTGGTTTCCGGGGCGCGCGCCACCCACCGTTTGTTGATAAAAAAAACGATTCGTCTTCAATTCTTGCTATAATTCGAAGATAATGCGCCTCAACATAAATCCGACTACTCGGTTTAATAATTTGTTAAATGGTCATCCGGTTGAAATAGAATTTGGCTGGTTTGTCGGCGGCCATCTGAAATTGTATTATTCCTTTCTTTTTCAGTTCAAAAAATTGACTACTTAATTTATCAATTATTCGCTGGTTCCCAAGCTAGAGCTTGGGAACCCGGGAATAATTGAAAAAAGATGGATGTCCGTTTAAATCAGATGAGATTGATGGCGTGGTCAAAGTTTTTAAATGAGGGCTTATCGTCAAGAATAGTTGGTGGGCGATCCTCGCCGGGAATGAATGGTCCGCGGTCTTTTGTGCTTCAGCCCCTAGCGGCGGCCTCCCGGACTATTTCCCGGACAATGTCTTCGATCATCAACATCATGAACAACCGCTCGTCAAGGGACAAGGAGTCGAGGTCGGCGACTTTTTTGACTATAATAGCCGTCAAGTCGTGCTGGACTTCATTGAGGCGGGTCCGGCGCCGGGTCGAGTCGTCGGTTTCAACGACATCGGGAGTTAAAATGAGCCGTTCCAGGGGCCGCGCGCCTTCAAACTGGACTAGCTGCCTGATCTTCATTTCCATTTCCAGGTATCCATCGGATTTACGGACGCTGGCTAGCAGCTTTTCCAAATCGTCGGAATTCAAGTTCAACGCGGTATCTTTTTGGCAACTTGTCCCCATTATATCTCCAAAGCGAGTTTTGTGTTCCGATCATCACGGGGCTGAAGATTGAATTATACCAAATCGCCTTGAGTGGATGCAAGAACCAATGAAAAATACACTGGAAAAGGAAGGCGGGTCCGTGCGCCCCCGGAGATTCAGGCTGGACTGACGGGCGTGGAGCGGCCCCTACCGCCGGTGAAACGATGCGCCAAAACGCACCTCGTTAACTACCGGCGGCGACATCCGGATAACCGTCGGGTAAAAAATAAAGCAGCGTTCGTGGCGGGTTGGCCATGTTTCAGGCCAGGGCGTTAAAATTATTACCCTTGGAATTATCCACCGCTTCGTCGACGGCCTTATTTTGTTCGGCTTGTTCCTGGATAAGCCTCTCGTCCTCCCGGGCCTGGGCCGCTTGCTGGGCTTCAACCTCGACGTCACGGGAAGTCCAGACCGCGGCCGCTGGTTGGGAAGTTGAAATCGGGTCTATCGCGGACATGGCTACTCCTTTTTTCCTCGGCGCCAAGCCTCAAGGAAAATCTGTTTTTTCAAGTGGCGTAAAACTGAACCAACCCCTCGAGCCGGTGAATGCCGCCCAGTTCCTTTCTCGTCATGGACCCCAGGTTGCCCTGTAGTTGGCTCAAAAGAGCTTCCGCCGCATCCAGGTCTCCCGGCGGCGACGAGTTGGCCGCTTTTTGATTCTCGAGAGAGATCACGCGCACAATGTCGCGATCCTGGGTCGCGGCGGGCTGCTCCGTGGTGAAGACGACTTCATTCCCGGTTGACCGACGAGTCGGGCTGCGGGATGGGCTGGTCTTCTGCCCCTGAACAACGGTTAAAGTCGGATTTATTTTCATGTGGCTTACCTACCGCCTGCCAAAGAGGTGAAAGGTTCGACGCTGGTCCAATATGGCCCCCGCGCCTCGGGTTCGCACCGATAAAAAATTCGAGGAGTAGGTAAAAGAGGGCCGTTTTGGCGCCAGACCCTCGTCTGACTGCTTCCGGTCCAGGCAAAATCCGGATCGGCCTTGACGACGCAGCCCCCGGCGTAGGAAAAAGGCGTCCTGGACCGCGGCGGACCTGAATATTCCAAAAGGCCCGCCTTCAAAAGGCCGCTCTTTCCATGCTTCTCGCGGCCTCGTTCACCTGGAATCGCGGCCGGTCGCCTGAATGTTTTCGAGCCTTTAGGGGCCAAGATGTATTCTTCGTCGCCAGGCATGCCGTACTCCCGGCTCGCCACTCCCCAGGGCGAGCCATGTGGCTTGACTGTCAAAACCAATTGCCGAGCCGTGCTTGATCAAGCGCCGCGAATCCGTCCGGCCAAGACGGTATCCGCCGTCAGTTTACTAATCGGTAAAGGAATTGGAAAACTTTAGCATTTTTTTAATTATTTCGGCCGAGGAAGGGAAATAAATTAAATGTGTATTAAAATCAAGAAGATAATGTAGAAAAAATACATGAGAAATATCTATTCGCCTAGTTGAGGTTTTTCTCGAGTAAGTCCAGAATTTTTTCGCGGACGCCGTTTCCAGCCCCGGCCCCGTTTAACATGATGACGAAGAGTCGTCCCCTAGCGGGGAATTCTCCCATGTAGCCCGCAATGGTTCTGACTCCGTTCATGGTCCCGGTTTTAAAGAAAATAGAACCCTCCTTGGTCAGGAGATCACGGTTAGGAAAAAAAATTTTCAGGACTTTGATCATTTGGGATGCGGACATGGCGGTGAGGCGGGAAAGTCCGGAACCTTCCTCCACATAAAATGGGGGGACTTCCTTTTCTGCCAGGAAAGCCTGAAGCGCTTGACGGGATTTCTCCTCGGAAGCCGGAGGCCCGTAGATTTCGGCGCCCCAGGCGAGGAATATCTGATTGGCCATGAAATTGTTGGAAAACTTGAGCGTCCGGGACAACAACCAGCGTAGGTCCCGCGAGGATTTCCGACGGTAAAACAGCGGTATGTTTTCCGCGCCGCCGGTGGTTGAACGCACCCGCCCCCCAACCTTGACGCCGTTTTTTTTCAAAACAGTCAAAATGAGGTCTCCCGCGTAGAGAAGGCAGGTTTGGGGGTGATCGGACAGGTTGAACCGGACCTGGCCCTTGGCCCCTGTTTTTACAGCCAGGTCCCGGGCCATGTCGGTCAAGGGCGTTTGCGGCTCGGCGGCGGAGACGCGCCCCGCCGGGTCAATGACGACGCTGATGGTGTTGAAGTTGACGCACAGGGCGCCGTTGAAGGCGTCGTAGGGATTGAGACTGCGATCGGTGCCATCGAGAACGAGATCGGGGGTGAAATAGGAGTTGTCGAGAACAAGGTCCCTAATTTCCCTTAGGCCCTGGGACTGAAGTTCGAGGACCGCTGCCTCGATTTCCTCGGAAACCAGGAAGGGGTCCCCCCGCCCCAGAATCCAGAGGTCCCCGGTGGAGGCCAATTTAAAATCGGTGGTAAATCTATAGTCCGGCCCCAGCAGGTCCAAGGCGGCCGCGCTGGTGACGACTTTCATAATGGAGGCGGGAACCAAGGGTTTGTCCGGATTCAGACTGAACAGGGGACGGTCGGCTTGGTCGAGCACCAGAACGGAGCCGTCCCGAGCCAAGCGTTTGACTTGGTCTTCCCAGGGGGCCGCCGAGGCGGACGCGTGGGTGAAGATAGCCAGTAACAGGGTTAGTAAGGAGAAAAAGAGTTTTCTGGTCATCCGGGCGGCCTCCGGGATTGGCGGGAGAAAATCCGGGACAAAAGGGAACGCCCCCTCGCGGGGGCGTTCCCGGGCCGGAAATGGCCGTGACAGCGAACTAGATCAGGGCGGTCACCGGGACCTTCTTGGCGGTCCATTCGGCGGCTTTGGGATCGTATTTCACGTTCACGAAGACCAGCCAGTTCTCGTTGTCCATCTTGGGGCAGTCAGCGCGGAAGTAGTAGCCCGGCCACCTGGTTTCCTCGCGGAACAGGATGGTGCGGACGTGGGCTTCGGCCTGCCACATACGGTGGACGTTTTCCCAGCAGCGTTCGAGTTCGTACACGTTGGCGGCGGCCAACTTCAGGGAGTCTTCCTTCAACATTTCGAGCAGCTCGAGGCCGCGTTCGCACAGGGCCTTGCTGGTTTTGAAGGCGGAGACGACGCCGCCGGCGTACTCATCCATCAGCTTCTGCAGACGGAACATGAACATGAAGGGCTTGATGTACGCGGGGTTGTAGTCGTCATCGGTGGAGAAGCCCTTGTTGGCTTCGTACAGCTCGATGGGGGCCAGGGCCTTTTCCATCAAGCCGGCGGTGTCACAGTCGGGCTGGGTGTTGTTCTCGGTGATCCACTTAACGGCCTGCTTACCGGTGTAACGGCCTTCGGCAAAGGAACCGGAGGAGAACTTGTGGCTGGAGGCGCCGGAAGCGTCGCCGGCCGCGAACAGGCCAGGAGTCGTGGTCATGTTGCCCACGCCGCCCCAGAAGTAGTCGTCCGAAATCTTGCCCTTGCCCTTGAGGTCCGGGGGACCGGAGACCCAACCGCCGGAAGCGCCGGAGTGGGAACCGATGAAGTACGGTTCGCAAGCGGCGATTTCGGAGTGTTTCTCTTCGGGAGCGATGTTGGAAGCCGCCCACAGCAGAGCCTGGCTAATCGTCATGTCCAGGAAGTCTTCCCAAGCTTCGGATTCCAGTTCCTTCATCTTCTTCTTGAAGGCCTTGGGATCGTCGGCGTACTGCTTGGCCAGGTTGGCGATGGCTTCGTGGGTTTCCATGTACAGCGGCCCCAGGCCGGCGTCTACATCCAGCATGCCGAGGTAGTTACGCAGGTTGGCGGGAATCGGTTTGGCCAAGCCGTAGGGAGCCCAGTTGTTGAGTTCCGCCTTGCGGACGACCATGTACTCGCCGCCGGAAGCGGAAATGGCGCGGGACTTGAACAGCAGGAACCACGCGCCGACGGGGCCGTAAGCGTCCTTGAAGCGGACGGGGATGAAGCGGACTTCCTGACAGGTCAGCTCGGCGCCGGCCATCAGCTCGAAGTAGGTGGAAGAGCCGCTGTTGAAGGGCGGATACCAGGAACGGCCGAGACCTTCGCCGGATGACCGCGGCTTGAAGACGTGGACCGCGCCGCCCATGGCGCAGATAACCGCCTTGGCCTTGAAGACGTAGAAGACGTTCTCGCGGGTGGAGAAGCCGTAGGCGCCGGCGACCCGGCTGCCGTCCTTGCTCATGATCGGGCCGATGATGAAGACGCGTTCGAATATCTCATTACCGGCTTCGGCCATGGCGTTCTTCGCGGCTTCGGCCACGATCACCTTGTAGGACTCGCCGTTGATCATAAGCTGCCAACGGCCTTCGTTCACGTAGTTGCCGTTTTCATCGGTCCAGATGGGCAGGCCCCATTTTTCGAACAGATGGACGGTGCCGTCGACGTGACGAGCGATATTGTAGACCAAGTCCTCGCGGCTTACGCCCATGAGGTCCTGACGCACGTAGTTAACGTAGTCTTCAACGGAGTTTACGCCCTTGGCGTAGTTGATGTACTGGTTGATGGCCGAAAGGCCCATGGCGACGGCGCCGGAACGATCCGGAACGGCCTTGTCGATCATGGTCACTTTGAGACCGGCCTTTTTGGCCCAGTAGGAAGATTCAAGAGCGGCGCCGCAAGCACCCATGCCGCCGCCGACAATCAACAGATCAGTAGTAACTTCTTTGGTCGAAAAATTAGCCATTTGTGCACCTCCTACTTACATTTGGGGAAGATCGTCTTGGTTGAGGCAAGCAGGCTCGCACATCAAGTAAACGCTTTTCAGGTCGCCGCTGCCTTCGGCGTAACCGCCCATCGGCTGCGCGGAACCCTCCGGAGTAGTACGGATGGGGAACTTGAAGCGCTTGACGGCGCCATTACGGAACTTAACCGTCCACATGATGCTGTCGGAGCCGCGCATGGGAACCACGCTGGCGCCCAGGGGCACGAAGTCGGCGTAGCCGCGCACGTCAATGGCCTGCTGGGGGCAGATCTTCACGCAGTTGTAACATTCCCAGCACATCCAGGGGTCGCGGTTGTAAGCCTTCATCTTGTCCATGTCCAAGACCATCAGGTCATTGGGGCAAATGTGCATGCAGGCGGTCTTATCGGAATCCTTGCAACCGTCGCATTTTTCTACCATCACAAAGCTCGGCATCTATCCATTCCTCCTATTTTTGTGATCGATTACTAAAGTTAAAAAAACGGATCAAGACTTAATTGTTATTAACTCTCTCACCACCTCCTTACCAAATCTTCTTGAATTCCGCGGCCCACCAAATCTTTTCCGGTTCTCGTCATGGGTTTGGGCTTCTTTTTTCGACCCGTGGGCCGATCTGCATTGCCGGATAAATTCGAGGCTGTATATTTTAAACTGATAGGCGACCTCCAAGCCATCTTTGCCAAGCGTCCAAACCCATTGTTTTTTTAGCTTAAATTTCGGCTTGTAAAGCGTCGCTCCTTGTGCATTTTTGGACAATCTAACCCATGGCGGGGGGACTGTCAAGAAAAAACTAGACTCCGGCAGCCCTCAAATTCTTCAAAATATTTGTATAATAAGTTAAGGGACAGACCGCCCCTCCAGCGCCCGGCGAGGTGTATTCATTCCCTAACGGGTTGGGATCACTGTGATAAATTGCGCGCCTCCCTGGCCTGGTCGACCGTAAACGGTTCCGCCGGACCTTTGGATAAAAACCGCTCTTCATGCCGCCGCCAGTCCCGCCCAAATGGGACCGGGCCGGTTAGTCCTCCAAGGGTGGGAAACTGTCCAGGACCCCTTTCGGTCCGTGGGCCGCTTCCGGCTCTTCCAAACCCAAGCGAATTTCCAGCAATCGGTATTGATGGTAATAGCGACAGCGGCAGTCCCGGGGGACCGGGCCGAGGATCGCGTTTTGTTTGGAGAGAAAAGGACCGGCGTCCAGGACCCCGCGGACCCGCCCCCCCTGACCCTCGAGGCGGTCGATCAGGTAGGCGGGATTGTCGGCGCCGCGCAGCAGCCGCAAGCCCAGGGCGTTATCGGCCTGATTGAACCACAGGTTGCACCCCAAGGTCTGGTGGACGTATTTTTCCATTATATCCTCGGGAAGCGTCACCCGTCCGCCGGGCTCCAACCGCGCAAATTCCCAGTCTTTTGTTTCTTCCATAATAGTTAACCGCTCCCGAATATTCTTGTCTTCACCTTTTACCATAACCCCATCCGGGAAAAAAGAGCGCGCCGCAAAAAATGAAAGTTATTTTCGCTCAACCTCGGAAACGGGCGGATTCAGTCCTCCGGACAGGGCGAAAAGGCGTCCGAGACCCGGCGGTGCGCCTCCGCGGCCAAGGCCTTGCGATCCAGGCCCGGCGGGATGGCCTCGGCGAAGATGACTTCCACGACCAGTCCCCTCCGGCTGAAAAGGTTCCACAAGTGCGGGGCCAGGGTCATGTCGCCGTACCAGCAGATGTTGTCCCTTATTTTTCGTGAAAACGGCCGGCCCCCCCAGGAAATATAATTGATGGTCAACGGTTGCACCACGGCCCCGACCTTCACGGGCACGGCGAAAAGGGATGATTTGAACGGCAGGACGCGTTCCCCGTTGGCGGACGTCCCTTCCGGAAAAATCACGATATCGGCGCCGTCCCTCAGCCACTGGGCCGTCAGTTCCGCGAAGGCGGCTGTTTCTCCCCGGTTTTCCCGGTCCACGAATAACGTCCCGGCCGCGCGGATCATGGGACCGAGCACCGGCCAGGTTCCGGCCTCCTTTTTGCTAACGAAGGTAAAAGGCTGGACCGACGCCAGAATGACGATATCCATGTACCCCATGTGGTTGGAAGTGAAAAAGACGGGGCCCGAGGGTCTCGCCGACGACCGGCCCTTGACCACGACCCTTATGCCGAGGCCCCTGGTCGCGACTCGCGCCCAAAGGTGGAGCAGCCGGGAACTCAGCCGGATATGTTCCCGGCGGGTCCTTTTGTTCCTGGTCATATGGGTCCCCAGGAGGAGGGGGCTCAAGGCGGCTATGGTCAGGGCGGTCAAGGCCAGGTGAAACAAACTGGTGATGGTTCTCATTCCACTCTTCTCTCTTTAGGCTGAGGCGAAAAAGCGAATATACCATTTTGAGCGCGCTTCCGGGCCAAAAAAATAAAGAGTCGATTTTCCCCTGATTTAAGTTGCATTTTTCCCTTCCGGGTATATATTAATAGACACCTCGTGGGGGCGAAACGGTTTCGACGGGGATAGTTGAACTATAGGTTGCATGTCGAGGTTCTCGCCGACTCGTTAAAAAGGCGGGGAACAAACACAAAAGCCGACTCATACGAGTACGCTCTAGCCGCTTAGGCTAGCGTCCAACAAGCTCTTCGCCTATGGGGGTCTGTTGGGCGACGACACAGTAGGCTAGCCTTGCGGGGGGCGCGGAACACGCCGCAAGTCGAAAACAACTTCCGCTGGCCCGATGGGAACCCTGTCCGTTGGGGGTCCCTAGGGCGAGAAAAAAAAACACGGAATAAACATGTAGATGTCTATGGGGAAGATCTTCGGACGCGGGTTCGACTCCCGCCGCCTCCACCAAAACAATTCAACAATTTTAACCGGGAAGGGATTTTGAGAGGGCTCAAAATCCCTTTTCGGTTTCTTGCATCTTTTCCTGCATTCGCCGTTCGGCCATCTCGTCGGCAACTTCTGAAAAACTCGCCTACTTTCCGCTTTCCACCCGCATTGTCGCCCGCATCGACCAGTTGATGGCCCGGCGCGACACGCTGGAACAGCAGATCGACCCGCGATGT
Organism: Pseudomonadota bacterium; assembly: GCA_043806915.1. Lineage (GTDB taxonomy): Bacteria > Desulfobacterota > Desulfarculia > Adiutricales > JAGVGV01 > JAZDGM01. The sequence continues at coordinate 28,720 of JAZDGM010000020.1, forward strand.
CAGACCGCCGATGATGTAGCGGCCTGGGTGGTGGAGATGGCGAAAAAAAGTGGACATTGTGGACAGCATGGACGCCGTGGACAGCTTCCTGAAGCGTCCACCGAGTCCACAACGTCCACGCAGTCCACCAAATCCTACCCGGAACTTTCGGCCAACGCCGCCCTGGTGCTGCCGGCCGCGGCCTGTTCGCTCATCGACCGACAGGTCGAACGGCTGGCGCGGGATTTCGAAAACGAGGGCGGCTTCATCGAGCGCCTTTACCGCGTGCGTACCGCCAAGCGGAGGAGCCAGCCATGAGCGAGCTCTCCAACTACCAGCCGCCCGACGCCATCACGCCGGCGATGGTGAATCATCCTTCCCGGACGGCGTTTTCCGTGTCGGCCAACTCGTCATCGGTCAGAAACTCGAACTGCGATTCCCTCTTTCGCGCTGAAAGACGACCATTGTTTTGCAGGCAGAGCTGGATAAAAAGATCAATGAGGCGGTCAGGCAGGTCCACGATTTCCTGAATGGCCTGCTTGGCCCTGTCGTAATTCACCAGAAAATCGAGTTCTTCCGCCAGTTCGCGCTCGATGGCGCCACACCCGGTCAAGAATGAGGGTGGTCCTCAAAAAACTTGTTTGCATCTTATAAAACGATTACATCTAGGCGATCTTCAAGAAAAACAGTTAAATGAGCCGTCGGGATGCCGGCGGACGAGGCACAGGTTCCAGTAGAAAGACCTTTCCACGCCGTGGAATGTCCCGGGAGCGTCTTTTACACAGTGACATATTGGTTTCGAAATATTTTTTGCAATTGAAAAGGGCAATCCCGGGTTTGAAATAAAATTTGGGAGTCTATTTTCAAGCAGCGTGGACAAATAATATGGGTGCTCGTATACTGCGCCTGCCGCCAAGGCGTGGCACGCCGCAAGGCCAAAGCCGCTACTCTTGGACCGTCGATTTCGCCGCCCGCCGGCGCCCAAGGCGCGGGGAGAGATGCAGTCGCTGCTGGATTAAGCGGCCGCAATCAAGGCGGAGGTGGTGGACTTAAAGGAACAGCTAAAACGGCTGAAAAAAGAGAAAGCTGGCAAAGAAGAGCTGAACGCGGTGGATGGGCAGAGCCGCGAAAAGGAAAAGGCTGCCAAGAATCAAGAGACCAAGGCCGCCGACATCGACGCCGCCGTGTTCGACCTGAAAGCGGTCAACCCCAATGCCGTTACCAAGGTGGACGAACGCACTCCGCGGCAGATCATCGGCAGCATCGAGCAGCAGGGACGGATCGTCTCCGAGGCGCTGGCCAGGCTGGCAACATTGTTGGCAAGAGAGTGAGGCGGCGATAAATGTGATTTTGCCCAAAGGCGTTATCGGTAGCCGCATAAGCGCCGGACACCGTGGACGGCATGGCAATCCAGACAGAAGAGGGGAATTATGCTGAAACTGTTACGAATACAAAACTTCAAGGGCTGGAAGGATACCGGCGCCATTCGCATGGCTCCCATCTCCCTGTTCCTTGGCGCCAACAGCTCTGGCAAGTCCAGCATCGGCCAGTTCCTGATGATGCTGAAGCAGACCGTGGAGTCACCGGACAGAAAGGCGGTTTTTTATCCGGGGGGCAAAAACACGGCGGTTCAGCTTGGCTCCTACCAGGAGATGGTCTTTCATCGCAATCCGGAAAACAAAATCCCCTTCGACTACCGGTGGTCCTTGCCGGAAATAATGAAGTTCAAGGACCCGGTGACCGGCCAGGCCTTTTCCGGCGACAACCTCTCTTTTCATGCCGAGGTCGGTTTAGGGGACAAGGACCAGCACACACTGGCGCTTGTCCAACTGAAATATGAGTTGCTTGAAGAAGAGAAGTCCAGGCTGTCCATCGGCATGGAGCGAAAACCGGGCGCCAAGTCCGAGTAAAAAGTCGATGCGACCAATTACACGCTGAAACGCAAGCAGGGGCGGGTCTGGTATCCTGGCGCCCCGGTCCGGTTTTACGGTTTCCCTGACGAGGTTGTTGCCTATCACCAGAACGCGGATTTCGTTCAGGCGCTGAACCCGCGGCATGAAAAGATGTACCGATCTCTCTGTTATCTTGGCCCCCTACGCACGAAGGCCGAGCGTCTGTATTCATGGACCGGCATGGAGCCTGAAAGTGTCGGCTATGTGGGGGAAAATACCGTCGCGGCGATTCTGGCGGCGCGAAACCGGAAAATCAGCCTGGGTTACAAACGGCCAGCCAAACCTTTTGAGGAGATCATTGCCCTCAAGCTCAAGGAAATGGGACTGATCGAGGAATTCAAGGTCAACCCGATATCCGAGCAGCGGCAGGAGTACGAGGTCAAGGTTCGCACCAAGGGGTCAAGAGACTGGGTCGATCTCCCGGACGTCGGTTTTGGCATATCCCAGGTGCTTCCGGTTCTAGTGCAGTGTTTTTACGCTCCGGCAGGGTCGATCATCCTCATGGAACAGCCGGAGATTCACCTGCATCCGAATGCTCAATCAGCGTTAGCCGATGTGATGATCGATGTCATCAACTCCCGCGAAAACGGATCAGACAGGGACATTCAGTTGGTTATCGAAACCCATTCGGAGCATTTCCTGCGCCGCCTGCAGCGCCGTATCGCCGAAGATGCAGTCCCTCAGGAAAAAGTATCGGCCTATTTCGCCAATATCGCCAAGACGCCCGCGACTCTGGAGCAGTTGCAAATCGATATCTTCGGCAACATCCAGAATTGGCCGGAGAACTTCTTCGGCGATGAAATGGGCGACATCACCGATGCTCTTTTCGATCATCTCTCTGACCGGTACATCCTTTTTGGTGAGTGGTGTTATGCCCAGCATTCGATTTTCCATGACCGCCTGCCCGACTGGTTTCTATCCTTTGATATTTATGACCGAGAGGCGCGTCGCTTTCTGGCCTCGGTGCGCCGGGATCGGCTATTAGATGAGATGCATATCTCCAAAGTACCAGATATTGCACGCGGGCGGTTTAGCTATCCCGAGATTCAACAACTCTTATTGCAATCAAAGCTGACCGATCAGCAGGCTGAAGGGATTTATCTGCGAATTAGTCACGGTGACTGGCTTAAACAACGAGCCAAACTTGTTCGCCCCGCATTTATTCAGGCGGTCGAGCAGCACTGGTCGCGTTCCGCTATCAGACCGAACCGTCTAAATACCGGGATCGAGGATGATGGAAGGTAATCGGTTGTTCAACTTGAGAAGTGGCGCAACTTTTCGAATTTTTCCCATAGTTGATGGAATCTATCTTGGTGCGGCGCGCCTGCCCTTCCCTGTTGGGATGTGACCGACTTGGGGGGATATTGGCGGCGACAGAACATGGAACCGGACAGTTTCAGTTCGGGTTGATCTCCGGGGAAACCTATGGCCGGGTTGAGCAATGCGGCAATGCACCGCGTTTCGAATTCTCATGGTCAGGGCAGGAAGAGAACGATCCGGTCCGCGGTCGGGGTTGGACGGTCGTTGAAAATGGCGCGCTGAACGGCCGCATCTATCTGCATCTGGCCGACGACTCCGCCTTTCGGGCTATCAAGAGCCAATAGCGGGTCCCATGAAAAAATCGAGCAAGAAAAAACCAACCTGGACCGATCTCAAGCGCCGGCTTGCCGACCTCGACCTACCGGCGCTGCTTGGCCTGATTCATGACCTGTCCGCCGCCAGCAATAATAATCAGGCCTTTCTCCATGCCCGCTTCGCCCTGGGCGAGGACGTGCTCGAACCATACAAGACAACAATCGACCGCTGGGTTTGTCCGGATGTAAAGCGCAATCAGAATATTTCGGTTGCCAAGGCCAAGAAGGCGATCTCCGATTACAAGAAAGCCATCGGGCGTCCGGAAGGTCTGGAGGAGCATGGATTTGCCGAAGAGTGACAAGAACCTGAATGAACAGGACGAACTGCGGCGGCTGCGCGAGGAGAACGCCCGCCTCAAGGACCTGTTGACCCGTCACGGCATCGCCTGGGAAGAACCGGCGTCTGCCACAAACCTAGGGTGAAATGCGGTGACTGCAACCAGCGCCAATTGCTGCCCGTGACCGATCAGGTGGTCTATGACCACTTGTCCGGAAAACAGACCATCGGCGTCTATCCACTCCTGATCGATGACAGTTGCTACTTTCTGGCGGCCGATTTCGATGAGGCCGACTGGCGGGAGGATGCCAAGGCCTTCATGCAATCCTGCCGGGAGCTTGTCATTCCGGCGGCGCTGGAGATTTCACGCTCCGGCAACGGCGCTCACGCCTGGATATTTTTTTGCCGAGCCGGTTCCGGCCCGAGAGGCCCGGCAGCTCGGGACCGCATTGATCAGCCACACCTGCGACCGCACCCGGCGTATCGCCGGGGATGTCCTGGCCGCCTACCGGGAAGGACGAAAGGTGCTGGTGCTTACCGAACGTACAGAGCATCTGCCGCTATTGCGGGAGGGGCTGGGGAATGAGGTCGAGCACTGCTTTATCCTCCATGGACGCTTGTCGAACAAACAGCGAACGGCGGTATTCGCGGAACTGGAGGCATTGGATGAGTCAGCCCCGAGAGTCCTGCTCGCCACCGGCCGCCTGATTGGCGAAGGCTTCGACCATCCACCGCTCGATACCCTGGTGTTGGCCATGCCGATCTCCTGGAAAGGGACCTTGCGGCAATACGCCGGACGCCTGCACCGGGAGCATGCCGACAAGCAGGATGTGCGCATCCACGACCATGCCGAGACTGATCAGCCGCAACTCGCCCGTATGTGGGACAAACGCCGGCGCGGCTACAGGGCAATGGGATACGAGATCAAAGAGGGCGCGGACCTGGACCAGCAGCATGGTTCGTTCGTCGCCGGGAGCTGACGGCGGCGACGCGTTGAGCACCAGATTCTCCAGCAGGCAGTCGCGGCGGACGTTGCGCACCCCAGCCCGGCGCCGGAAGGCGTCAAACTGCCGGGTGAACTTGGTGTCGCGGTTATGAATCAGGCATCTCGCTTCGATGCCGTGATCGTCGAGCCACATGGTCACATTCCGCGATGGCTGCATCACTCAGGCTTCATCGATCACATCAATAGGTTAGGGGCGCGTTGAGGGTGGAGACTGTTTTGCGCCAGGTCGACGCCGCCTCCACCAAAGCAATTCAACAATTTTAACCGGAAGGGATTTTGCACTTTTTCCTGCATTCGCCGTTCGGCCATCTCGTCGGCAACTTCTGAAAAACTCGCCAACTTTCCGCTTTCCACCCGCATTATCGCCTGCTATATTAAACACCGCAACGTCGCCCGCATCGACCAGTTGATGGCTCGGCGCGACACGCTGGAACAGCAGATCGACCCGCCGCCGACAAACAGGCCAAACTGCTCAATGCCGTGATGGCGCTGGAATAGGGAGACAATCGTATGTCCGACCTGATCCCCAAACACGGCGGTTACCGCAAGCTGAAGAGTTTTCAGGTGGCGCAGCTTGTCTATGACATCACGGTGCGGTTTTGCGACCGTTACGTGGACCGCTTCAGCCGGACCAAGGACCAGATGGTGCAGGCGGCGCGGTCGGGTGTGCAGAATATCGCCGAGGGCTCGCAGGCCTCGGCGACTTCGAAAAAGACCGAGCTTAAACTCACCCAGGTGGCCCGGGCCAGCCTCGAGGAACTGAAGCTTGATTACGAAGATTTTCTGCGCCAGCGGGGGCTGGCGCGGTGGGAGCGGGAAAACCCGCTCCGGCAGGCGCTGATCGACCGGCGCTGTCAGACCGCCGATGATGTAGCGGCCTGGGTGGTGGAGATGGCGAAAAAAAGTGGACATTGTGGACAGCATGGATGCCGTGGACAGCTTCCTGAAGCGTCCACCGAGTCCACAACGTCCACGCAGTCCACCAAATCCTACCCGGAACTTTCGGCCAATGCCGCCCTGGTGCTGCTGGCCGTGGCCTGTTCGCTCCTCGACCGACAGGTCGAACGGCTGGCGCGGGATTTCGAAAACGAGGGCGGCTTCACCGAGCGCCTTTACCGCGTGCGTACCGCCAAGCGGAGGAGCCAACCCTAAGCAAGCCCTCCAACTACCAGCCGCCCGACGCCATCACGCCGGCGATGGTGAATCATCCTTCCCGGACGGCGTTTTCCATGTCGGCCAACTCGTCATCAAACAGCGTGGACAAATAATATGGGTGCTCGTATACTGCACGGCGTGGCGCCGCTCCGGCCTCGCGGCCAGGGATAGGGACTCCCACGACCCGGCGCCGCCGAAAAATCCAATGAACAAGGTGAGTTTCCATGGATCCAAAACCAGAGCATCTACGGTCCACGGCCATTATAGAATCCGATCATGAGGCCGTCCGTGATTTCACTTTCCGGCATGCCGGCGATTCCTCCCATCAGACGGATCAGGCGGTCAGACTCTACTATGCGGTCCGGGATGGAATCAAATACAATCCCTACCAGTTCGACCTTACTGTCAAGGGCCTCAAGGCTTCCACCACCCTGGAGGTCGGGGAAGCCTGGTGCGTGCCCAAGGCCGCGCTCCTGGCGGCCTGCTGCCGAGTGTTGGGCATACCGACGCGGGTGGGTTACGCCGATGTCCGCAACCACCTGTCGACCGCGCGCCTGCGCGAAAAAATGAAGACGGACGTATTTCATTGGCACGGCTACACCAGTATCTACCTGGACGGGAAATGGGTCAAGGCCACGCCGGCCTTTAACGTCGAGCTGTGCGAAAAGTTCCGTCTCAAGCCCTTAGAGTTTAACGGGTTGGAAGACTCCATCTTCCATTCTTTCGACCTCGACGGCCATCGGCATATGGAATATCTCCACTTCCGAGGAGAGTACGACGATGTTCCCCTCGAGGACATGAGGAAGAGCTTTGCCGAACTTCTTGGATTTCTTGGATTTCCCCTGGATGACGCCGATTTCCGCCTGGACGTGGACAAGGAGACCGCCAACGAACAATAGAGGCAAATGTACTATAAGGACGTATTGAAGCTCCCGCGGAAACACCTATATCACAGTAGGTTAATAGCACAAGGAAATCAAAATTCCGCCTGTTTACCACCGAAGTTGAAAAATGTCCGGACGCCCGGTTGTAAATCGGCTATATTCCAAGGTTTCCCAGCTCCGACGCGGCATCTGAAAAATAAAATCAAAAACGCCATAAATTACAAGGCGCTTTCGAAATAACGCCGGCGGGACGTTTTACCTCCGGACTTACGCTGTTTAACTACCCTTTACCAGCCTGTCACCTTTAAGGCGTCCGCGGAACCGGAAACCAATGGTCATATGTGACCATTGGTTGAATATGACCCGGGCGGGGTGGTCATTGGGGGCTAGCATTTAAAAAATTCCGGATAGTTTGGCATGGATATCAGAACGGTTAGGGCGCGGCGCTCGGCTTGGTACGTCTGGCACAATGATTGCACCAATTAGTTAGGCGCGGCGGATTTTTGTTTAATGAAACAACACATCAGTTCGATCCGGCCGCATCGCGGGCCGTGAATAAACGGCTATTAATTAATGTTCCAAGGGGGGAGGAGCATGAAAACCGGTTTACGAGACGAATCAAGGGACAAGGCGTCGCTAGATCAAAATACCCGAACATCAAGCCAAAATGATCTAATTTAACGACCAAAAAGTCGGAGGAGCTAAACCGCCGGAAAATAACATCATGATAGAAGGAACGTTGCGAAGCAGTGTGATAGAAATCCATAACATGACTTAACGACCAAGTAAAAGAGGTCAAAATGCTTTGGACCATAATTGTGCTGACGTTGGTGCTGTGGACGGTTTTATTGATGACCGGATACACCATGGGAGGCGTCATTCACGGGTTGCTGGTAATCGCGATTGTAATGATACTGATCCAATTTTTTCAAAGCCGAAGACATGTATAACTTTTTCAGCCGCCCTTGGGAAGCGGGCAATGGAAAAAAAATTAATAATATTTAGACTTGCCTCATAATAGGTGTGATTATTGTTTTCACTGACGCGGGTTGTTACTTGAAAATTAAACAGGAAATAGCAAATGAATTTATTAACGGTAAAGTTGCAACAATAAAACACGATTTGCCGGAAACAAAATTTAAAGGGGCGTAAAGTTATATTCATTAGATTTCGAAGGCGCGATAACACTCAGGAGAAACACCAAAATACGACATTGACCGAACCCCGGGTTTTTGACGCGGCTCCTTATTCGACTCCCTATCCGGATCGCCGCGAGGCCGCTTTTCCCAACCGCGGTTATAAGCGTGACGACGGCTAGAATCAATTCAACAATTTTCAAGCATTTTTTTTTGGCGTCGTCCGGATCAAGCCATCGATTGGGATTTACGAACAAGGCAACTGAAAGCGAGGAAAAAAAATGAATACATCAAAGAAATTACTTAGAATTTTTTTCGTTCTGACAACCGCGATGTTGGCGGGTTGTTGGGGAGGCCGTTCGGAGAACAATTCGAACAACCTTGTGTTTTTCGGGTCGGCGGATGGCGTGCAAGTCGTATCGGTGACGGATTATTCTTCTTCAAGTTTAGACTTGCTGAAGGCCCAAATGGAGGATGCCGGGGCTGGAATCACCGCCCTGAGCACCGCCTTGGGCGGGTACGGAACGATGGACGGGGACGTGAGCAAGGCGTACGAGAAGGATGAAGATACCCAATCCATCTTGGATATTATCCTGGTTTTGGCCCAAGAGTTCGTCCACATGATCAAATATCCATTAGTGTCGCCGTCCCAAGTGGTTTTTCGCTGGGTGGATGGAGGTGAAAATCAGAGCGGCCTATTAGTTACCCCCGATTCATCCTATAATGAATCCTACCCCATGATAGTTTTTATGCACCCCACCCAGACCCTGCGCAAGTTTTCCCCGTCGTACAACGACGGCTCCGACGACGAGATGACCGCGCAGTACGCCCACCTGCTGGCCATGATGGGATATATTGTCGTTGTCCCGGACTACCTCGGCCTTGGCGTCAACCATGAGGTTCACCCTTATTGTCTCACTACTCTCGCCAAGTCGGCGACGGGCATGATATACGCGGTCAAACAACTGAATACCGACTGGGACGGTAGAATATTTATAATGGGTTATTCGGAGGGCGGATACGCCACCCTGGTGACGGCCAAGGAAATTGAGCAGAACAATCCCGACCTTGACCTCGTCGCGGCGGCGGCTCTTGATGGACCACATTCCCTCTCCGAGATAATGCATGGCGTGATGCTTGATGCCGACGAAAATTACAAGGCGCCGTATTTTCTTCCCTATGTAATAGCCGGTTATGGCGCGGCCTATCCGGACCTGCCGGAAGTTCAGTTTGAAAACGCGGTCATCGACGATCCAGCGGGTTTTCGGGACCAACTTTTCACCCTGATGAATGGAGACTATTCCGCGAGTCAACTTAATGACTTGATTCGGCAAGTACAACCCTATGAAGGGCCCGCCAGCATCCTGACAAACGACACTATTGACGCCCTGCGGGACCCCGACAGCCTGTTGAACGAAAAGTTATTGGAAAACGACTCTTATTATGACTGGCTTCCCTCAATTCACGTTTTGCTTTGCCACAATGTGTATGACGATTTAGTCCCGGTCGAAAATAGCACCCTGGCGGAGATATCCTGGAAAGATATTCCCAACGTCCAAGTGGACTTTTTCTCCGATTATATGACCGGTCAGGGCACGATTCACGCCGGGGCCGCGCCATACGCCTATATAAGAGGGACAAACTGGCTTAACGACTTGGCCGGAAAATAAAATAACGTTTTGAAGATCATTTTCTTGTTTTTTAAAAGAAAATAATCCCAAAGGCTATTTAACGAGCGGGCGGAGGCCCGCTTTAGCCTTTCTTTCCCAGCAACTAATTGGATTGGCCGAGCTTTCCCCTGACGCCCCCATGTACGGGCCTTCCCGGCCCACGGCCGCGAAGCCCAAGGGACCTTCCCGGTAACCGGTTGACATCCCAGTCATAACATTTATGTTTCTAAGCTTTAATATCTTTGACAACAGCGGCGTGACCCTGTTATAACGCTTCGAAGTTGATCGAGAAAATCGGAATAACCGCCGGGGCGGGGAAGAGAGTGCGGCCTTCGCGCGCCCGCCAGGCCCGGGACATTCATCCACCACGCCATGCCATGGCCGCCCCTTCGAGGATTGCATGAATATTCGACGCACCTGGTTCGCAACGCCCGGACGGAAATGGGGTCGGCTAATCGCACTTTGCGGCGCTTGCTGGTTTTTGACTGTATTTTTAACGATCAATCCCGGCCGCGCTAGCAGCGACCAACCATCCGGCCCGGCTTCCACGCCCCAAAAAGAATTAATCACCTGTTTGGGGCGGCTTTTACCCGGAGGGCGAATTCTCCAGCTAGCCGCCCCGTCCCAAGCCGTGATCCGGGAACTTCTCGTGGGGCGCGGCCAATGGGTCGAGCGGGGGGAGGTCCTGGCTCGACTGCGCGACCACGCCCGGGAAATGGCCGTTCTCGCCCAGGCGGAGAAGGAAGCGGCCGTGGCGGCGAGCGAGCTTGCCGTGGTCAGGGCCGGGGTTAAGGCGGCGGCCATCGAGGCTCAGCAAGCGGCGATCGCCCGCCAGGAGGCGATTCTCCGCCAGGAGGAAGCCCAATACGAACGGAGTCGGCGACTTTTTGAAAAGAATTTCAGCACCGCCAAGGACTTTGACGAGGCGCTGACCCACCGCGACACGGCGCGTAAATCGCTGCTTATGGAACGCCAAAACCTGGAGAGCCTGCGGGATATACGGAAGGAAGACCTGGCCCCGGCCGCCGCCAAAGTGGAAGCAGCCGAGGCCGCCCGGCGGGTGGCGGCTGAAAATGTCGAACTGAACGTCATCCGCGCTCCGGTGGCGGGCCGCGTTCTGGAAATCCACGCTTTTCCGGGAGAAGCCGTCCCGGAGCAAGGCCTGCTCGAAATGAGCAGCGGCCGGGAGATGATGGTTGAAGCGGAAGTCTACATCAGCGATATCGGTCGGGTCAGAATCGGCGCGCCGGCGACTATTTCCGGCGAGGCCTTCCCCGGCAGAGTCGGCGGGCAAGTCGTCGAGATCGTGCCCATGGTCACCCGCTGCGCGATTCTGCCGTCCGACCCGCTGGCCTTTTCGGACCTCCGGATCGTCAAAGTCTGGATTCGTCTCGATGATTCCAGCGCGCTGGGCCACCTTGGCAATCATCAGGTTTCAGTCGCGATCGAGCCATGAAGAGCCGGCTTTCGCAACTTTTCAACGCCTTCGCGCCGTTGGGCATTCCCTTGGCCTGGCGTCAACTGACACGCGACCGGAAACGGTTCGTCACCGCCATCGCGGGAGTCACCTTTGGGTTTGTCCTGATGTTGTTTCAAATCGGCTTATACACGGCTTCGCTTCGCATGGTCGTGTTCCCGCATTCCGCGCTCAAGGGAGAGCTCGTCATTACCAGCCGGAATTATGGCTATTTTTACTCCAACGAGACGTTTCCCAGGCAAATTCTGTATCAGCTCCGGGGCGTCCCGGGAGTCGCCTCCGTCGCGCCCTTGAACGTGCATTTTGTGCGCTGGAAAAATACGACGACCGGAGTGAACCGCGAAATCGGCGCCCTGGCCGTCAACCCGTCGGAGAATCCCTTTAACCATCCCGAATTGACTAAAAATATCCACCTGCTGACCAACAGCGAGACCGTCTTGTTCGACCGGCGATCCAACCAGGACGATTTTGGAAACGTGGTCGACTTGTTCCTGAAAACCGGCGCGGCCATCTCCGAGGTGGAGCGGGTGCGCCTCAAGGTGAAGGGATTGTTTTCCCTGGGGCAAACCCTGGCTTCCACCGGCCATATCGTCATAAGCGACGAAGCCTTGGCCCGCATTTTTCCCTACCGCCCGACCAACAGGATCAGCCTTGGCCTGGCGACGCTCGACGCCGGGGTGGACCCGGTCGAGATGCGGCGGCGCCTCGCGACTTTCCTGCCCGCTGAGGTTCGGATAATGACCGCCCACGAATTCCAGAAGGAAGAGCAGGATTATTGGATAACCCGCACGGCCATCGGGTTCATTTGCCTGGCCGGAATGCTGGTCGGGATGTTCGTTGGAGCGATCGTGGTCTACCAGATACTCTACACCGACGTCACGGACCATCTGCGGGAATATGCCACGCTCAAGGCCATCGGCATCACGGACATGTTCCTGCTGCGCATTGTCTTGACCGAGGCCTTAATTCTTCTAGCCGCCAGCGCCCTACCCTTGACGATCCTTTCCGGCCTGCTGTTCGAAGTCACCCGGACCGAAGCCGGGATGCCCACGGAGTTGGCTTTGCCGGAGCTGCTGGCCGTGTTCGCCATCGGCGCCGCGGTTTGCATCTTTGCCGGCTTGTTGGCCACCCGAAAACTCAAGACGGCCGATCCGGCGGATATCTATTAAAACCATGGCCGCCGAACCGTTTATCGCCATTCACGACCTGTGCCACGCGTTTGGAACGGGCGCGTTGAAAAAGGACGTTCTCCAGGACGTGAACATCGATTTTCATCCCGGGGAAATAGTCATCATCATGGGACCGTCGGGGTCCGGCAAGACCACGCTGTTGACGCTCGCCGGCGGGCTCCGCTCCGTACAGCAGGGCAGCATCCGCATCGGCGGAATTGAGCTCCGCCAGGCGAAACCCGCCGACATCATGAAAGTCCGGCGACAAATCGGGTTTATCTTCCAGGGGCATAACCTGATCGCTTCCCTGACGGCTCGTGAAAACGTCCAGCTCGCCCTGACCGTCGACCCCTCCGAGACCGCCGCCTCCTCCCGGCAAAAGGCGCTCCAATATTTGGAAATGGTGGGGCTGGGCGGGCTCGGCCATAAGAAGCCGGACGAACTCTCGGGAGGGCAGAAGCAGCGCGTGGCCATCGCCCGGGCCCTCATCCGCGGACCCGGGATCATCCTGGCGGATGAGCCGACCGCCGCCCTCGACCGAAAGACCGGCCGGGAAGTAGTGGACTTGCTCCAACGGCTGGCCCGCCAAGAAGGGGTGGCAATTTTACTGGTAACCCATGATAACCGGATTCTCGACATAGCCGACCGGATCATCACTCTCGATGACGGTAGAATCGAGGAGACGCACCGCGGACTGGACCGTCTACGGGAGGCCCTGGCGGGCCTGGTCGCGTTGTTACCCGGGTATGTCACGACGATATCGGCGGCGGCGGAGGGCGGGGACCCGCTCGGAGGCTTGCGGCTCCATTTCCAAGAACTCCTGGAACCATTACTGCGTCAAGCCGCGGAATTCGCCGCCCGAAGAATGAGCCCCCTGCTTATGACGCGCGCGCGCAGTCTCGACGACCAGTTGCACGACCTCGCCCTGTGCGAGGAAACGGTTTCCAGGTTGCTGGTCCTTCTGGCCGCCCCACCCTCGGACAGGTTGAGGGACTTCCAGGACACTTTCTTTCAGTCACTGGAATTCCTGCTGCTTACCATGGCGGAAACCCGCGGGAATCCCACCGCCGCGGAAATCGACATCCTGGCGCGGCTGACGGAAGACCGCGAGGAACTGATGACCCGTCTCCGGGCAAGGTATTTTGATTCCGCGCTGCTGGGCGAGGAAGAAAAGCGGCGCATCCTCGAGCTGACCGACCTCTTTTCCCGGACCGTCTATTTCATGTCTAAATTGGCGGAGTCGTGGCGGAGTTGGATAACGGCCTGAAACGTCGCTCTCAACCTACAAAAATAACGGCGCATCCGGTCATGGGGCGAGGTTGATGTCAGCGGCGGGTTGAAAATGTAAGGAAAATGGCCAAATGGAAATGAGCTAGGCTGGTTCCCAAGCTCTAGCTTGGGAGCCTCGGCCAGGGAAGCTCCAGACACCTATATGCTTCAACTTCTTTACAAACAGATCAAGTTTTTACTTGACGGGTTGAGGCGAAGCTTCGCCGGCTTCCTCACTCTAGAGATGTAGCGCCCCGCCCCCGTCCATAATCGCCGGCCAGGGGATAGACCTTGCCCGGCAAGCCTTCAGGCATGGGTTCAACGGGACGGATGATATTTCAAACCGACTAATATCGATACCTTCACCGCCGCGCTGATTCCCCGTGGTTGCTTTCTGGATAAAGTGGGGAAGCTAGAGCTTCCCCTTTTCGGGTTCCCAAGCTAGAGAGGCCGTGAAAGTATTCAAAAGTTGAGAATAACGCCATCGTGATTTCAACTATTTACGTCATAAAAAATGGACGAAATGGCAATTCTTTCACAGCCTCTAGAGCTTGGGAACCAGCGGATATTGGATGTCTTTGCAAAAAGTCTCCGCGAAACCATTTGGCCATCGTTTAGCCCTCCCTGCCCGATGACCAGGATACAAGGGGCCACGCCAGCAAGAAATCGAAAAGAAAAAAATGAAGTAGTCAAATTTTTTGAACTGAAAAAAAAGGAATAATACAATTTCAGATGGCCAGGTTTTAGGCATTATCAGATGGCCTATGACGTTCGTTCAAGACCGGACCCCTTGGGGGCGCGGCCTAAATCGGTTATATCGGGGGCCGTCCGCGGGGGCTAGGAATTATGCGGGAACGGAATTTTGTTGACAATCACGGCGGAGGCCTCGATAATTGCCAATGGAAAGGTGACAACGGTACTGACTTGATGTTGAATTCAAACCAAAAACCCAATGGCGGCGGACGCGAAGCCCAGGCTTGGCGGTCCTTTTTTTATTTTTGCTTTTTTAGCCGTCCATCCGGGTAGGTTGAGTCGATAAATAACTCCCCGGATGGATTCAGACTCCCTCCGGGGTGGGAGAATTAAAACCCCAAGGATTTTTCCTTGGGGTTTTTTTGTGCGCGTTTTCGGCGCGGCCCCGACGGCCGCGGGGATATAATTAAGGAACAGGTTCCGGTCGGGGCCGGGCGATTGGCCGCGGGCCTCGATCGTGGAAATGGAGGCTTTCAATGATTTTGGTTTTGGAAAAAGGCATTTCGGACGGGGACAGGGAGCGCCTGAAATCGACCCTCCGGTCCGAGAACTGCATTGTCAAGGAGATTCATGGCGTCGGGGAGACCATTATCGGCGTTGTCGGCAAGATCAGCCGCGATGTCCGTCAGTTCGAGGCCCTGCCCGGCGTGGCCAAGGCCATTCCCGTGAGCAAGCCCTATAAACTGGTCAGCCGGGAAATGGCCCCGGAATCCTCGACCATCAAGATCGGGGATGTCGAAGTCGGCGGGGGCCGCCTGGTGGTTATCGCCGGCCCCTGCGCCATCGAGAGCCGGGAAGGGGCCCTGGAGATCGCCCGGATCGTCCGGCGGCACGGCGCGGTGCTGTTCCGGGGCGGGGCCTTCAAGCCGAGGACGTCGCCCTATTCCTTCCAGGGGTTGGAAGAGGAGGGGTTGAAAATCCTGGCCCAGGTCCGGGAAGAGACCGGGCTCGGGGTGGTGACCGAAATCACGGCGCCCAGCCAGGCCGACCTCTTTGTCAAATACGTGGACGTGGTCCAGGTCGGCGCCCGGAACATGCAGAATTTCGAGTTGTTGAAATGCGTGGGGCGGCTGGGCCTGCCCGTCCTGCTTAAAAGGGGCTTGTCCGCCACGATTCAGGAATGGCTCATGGCCGCCGAATACATCCTCTCGGAAGGCAACGACAAGGTCATTCTGTGCGAACGCGGCATCAGGACTTTCGAAACCTACACCCGCAACACCCTCGACCTGACCGCCGTGCCGGTGATCAAGAAGCTCAGTCACCTTCCCATAATCGTCGACCCCAGCCACGCGACCGGCATTCGGGACAAGGTCCTGCCCATGGCCCGGGCCGCCGTGGCCGCCGGGGCCGACGGCCTGACCATCGAGGTCCATAACGACCCGGACCACGCCCTGTCCGACGGGCCCCAGAGCCTGTACCCCCATCAGTTCGAGAAATTGATGCGCGAACTCTACGTCATCGCTCCGGTGGTGGGCAAGCAGGTCGACTTCAACTACATCGAAAAAGCCGCCATGAGAAAAAAACGGGCCGGGCTGGGGGTCAAGGCCCCGCTGAAGGTGGCGTACCACGCGGCGCCGGGCCTGTCCAGCCACAAGGCGGTGGTCAACTTTTTCGGGAAGGATTATCCGGCCGAAAGCCGCAAGTCGTTCCGGGAAGTTTTCGAGGCCGTGGACAAGGGCGAGGCGGCCCTGGGGCTGGTTCCCGTGGAAAACACCCTGTCCGGCAGCTTTCACTCCAATTTCGACCTATTGGTGGATTACGATTTAAAAATAGCCGGCGAGCTGACCCTGCGCATTGTCCACAACCTAATCGGCGCAGGGAACCACGACCTGTCCGGACTCCGGAGAATTTATTCCCATCCCGCCGTGTTCGAGCAATGCCGGGAGTTTCTGGATCAACATCCCGAGTGGGACCTGATCTCCCTGGGCGACACGGCCGCGAGCGTCGAAAGGATCAAGGAAAACAACGACCCTTCCGAGGCGGCCATAGCTTCCCAGGACGCGGCCGAGCTGTTCGACATGCCTATTCTCAAGGAAGGCGTCGAGACCAATCCCGATAATTTCACCCGGTTCGTCATCATCACCAAGGGCGAGTTCCTGAACGGACCCAAGAACAAGTCGTCGCTGATCTATTCCGTGGACGACAAGCCCGGGGCGTTGTTCGAGACCCTCCGTATTTTTTCCGATAATCATATCAACATCGTGAAGCTGGAATCCCGTCCGGCCCATGGCCGTCCCTTCGAATATTTCTTCTACGTGGACCTGGACCTCGACCTGTCGGACGACAAAAACGCCCACGTCATGGAGGGCCTGCGGCTGAAGACCAAGTTCTTCAAGCTGCTCGGCTGCTACAGCGCCGGAAACCCCTCGGCCTAGTAGGTTGCTTCGAATCGGTCCCCGCCCCGACCCTGGCCGCGGTCGCGACGGGGGCCGGTCCGGGGAGCGGGACGCGCTATATTTTTTTCCTGTTCAGCCGCAGGCTGTTCATGACCACCGTGACGCTGGAAAGGGCCATGGCGCCGGCCGCCATGGCGGGGTGCAGGTCCCGGAGAAAGCCGGGAACAAGGGTGACATAATGGAAGACCCCGGCGGCCAGGGGGACCAGGGCGAGGTTGTAGAAAAACGCCCAGAAGAGGTTCTGCTTGATGGTCCGCATGGTGGCCTTGGAAAGCCCGATGGCCCGGGCCACTCCGGACAGCTCCCCGCCCACCAGGGTGATGTCTCCGGCTTCCATGGCCACGTCCGCTCCGGTCCCAATGGCCACGCCCACGTCGGCCCTGGCCAGGGCCGGGGAATCGTTGATGCCGTCTCCCACCATGGCGACCAGCTCGCCCCGGTCCTGGGCCGCGCGGACAATTTTTTCCTTGCCCTCGGGCAGGACCCCGGCCTCGACCCGGTCGATGCCCACCTTGGCCGCGATGGCCCGGGCGGCTCGTTCGTTGTCTCCGGTGAGCATGACCGGGGTGATGTTCATTTTTTTCAGTTCCGCCACGGCCGCGGCCGCGTGTTCCTTGGCGGTGTCGGCCACGGCCAGGACCCCGGACGGCGCGCCGTCGATTTCCACCAGCATGACGGTCTTGCCCTGGGCTGACAAGTCCTCGTCGATTTTTGCGACCTCGGGCGAGAGCGGGCCGTCGGCCTTGAACCAGTCGGGTTTACCCACCCGGACCCGGTGGCCGGAAACAACGGCCTCGATGCCGAAACCGCCGTGGGCCAGGAATTCGTCGGGCTGCCCGACGGCGGCGCCCCTTTCCCGGGCGCCGGCGGTCACGGCCCCGGCCAGGGGATGCCCGCTGCCGGCCTCGGCCGTCGCGGCCAGGGCCAGGACCTCGGCGCCGTTGGGGCCGAGGGGAATCCAGTCGGTCAACTTGGGTTGACCCCGGGTGATGGTGCCGGTCTTGTCGAACATGACCATGGTCAGGCGATGGGCGGTCTCCAGGGCCTCGCTGTTTTTGAACAATATCCCCAGGCCGGCGCCCTTGCCGGTCCCGACCATGATGGCCGTGGGAGTGGCCAGGCCCAGAGCGCAGGGGCAGGCGATTACCAGGACGGCCACCATCCGGATCATGGCCGGAACGAATTCGCCTCCCGCCACCCACCAGACGCCCAGGGTGGTCAGGGCGATCAGAATGATCACGGGGACAAAGACCGCGGAAACCCGGTCCGCCAGCCGTTGAATCGGCGCCTTGGAACCCTGGGCCTGTCGAACCAGGCGGATGATCTGGGACAGGGCGGTGTCCGAGCCCACGCCCTCGGCCTGGACCCGCAGGCGTCCCTGCTGGTTGACCGTGGCGCCGAAAACCTTGTCGCCCTCGGTTTTGTCCACGGGAATGGACTCTCCGGTCAGCATGCTCTCGTTGACGGAGGAAGCCCCGCCCACGACCAGGCCGTCCACCGGGACGCTTTCCCCGGGCTTGACAATGACCACTTGCCCGGGCCGGACCCGGTCGGCCGGGATGTCTTTGACTTCCCCGTCGGCCGTTTCCAGGTGAGCGACCTTGGGGGCGAGGTCCATCAGTTTTCTGATGGCCGCCGAAGCCTGGCCCTTGGCCCGGGACTCGAGCAGCTTGCCCAGTTTGATCAGGGTTATTATCAGGGCGGAAGTTTCAAAATAGACGTGATGCCCCAGGCCGGGCAGCAGAAGCACGGCCAGGGAATAGAAAAAGGCGGTGGATGACCCGAGCGCCACCAGCACGTCCATATTGGCCGAACCTCCCCGGACGCTCTTCCAACCGCTCGAATAAAAACCCCAGCCGGTGTAGAATTGGACCGGGGACGCCAGGGCCAGGAACAGCCAGTTCACCCAGGCTTCGTGGGCCCAGGGCCCCAGCAGGGCAAAGTCCCTGCTCATGCTCACGACGAACAAGGGCAGGGTGAAGACCACGCCCACCAGGAAATAACGCCTTTGGGCCCGGAGCTCCCGGGAACGCGCTTCCTGCTCGGCGTCTTCCCCCTCGACGCCCTCGGTCGGGAGGAGCAGTTGAAAACCCGCTTCCCGCACGGCGTCCGCCATGTCTTCCAGGCCGACCCGGGACGGGTCGTATTCGACGCTGACTCTCTCGGAAGCGAAGTTCACATTCGCGGCCAGCACTCCGGCCACGTTTTCCCGTAGGGTCCGTTCCACGTTGGCCGCGCACCGGGCGCAGCTCATCCCCACCACCGGAAGCTCGACCTGGCGGCTCGAGCGGGGCAATACCAGCTCGTATCCCGCGTCCTTGACTATCCGGGCCAGGGCCTGGACATCGATTTTATCGGGATCGAACCTCACCGCGGCCCTTTCCGTCGCGAAGTTGACGTTGGCGGATTTTATACCCGGAACGCCGTCGTTGAGGGCGCGTTCCACCCGGCCCGCGCAGACGGCGCAAGTCATCCCCACCACGGGGAATTCCAAAATTTTTTCTCCCATGCCGCATCCCTTTCCGGGCCAAGTCCCCATCGAGCCGCCTTGCGGCTCCGCCCGCGGCCCCCCAGGCTGGTACTAAAGTAACAACGAACAGATTTAATGCAATTAAAAAAGTTGGGCTAGGCTATTTTTTTCCCGCGGCGAATTGGGCCGCGCCGGTCCGCCCGTGGATTTTGCTTGCCTTCGGGCCGGGTTCCTCATTAGTATCGAATGAAATTGTCGAAACCGCCGCCGCAACCCGGGGACGGCGCCCTCTACGCCCGCGCGGGTCCGGTCTCCCGACCTCCAAGCCTGGTTTACGCCGGAATGACATGAACAGCGGAAAACATAAAATAAAAATCATGCCGATCGAGGACTTGCGGGTCGGCATGTTCATCCAGGACGTGGGACGAAGCTGGTTCCGTCATCCCTGGTTGACCAAAAGCAAGCTGCTAACTTCCACCAGGGAAATTCAGGCCCTGGCGACCTACGGCATTCGGGAGGTCGCGGTCAATTTGTCCCTGGGAGTAAACCCGATCGAGTTGGACAAGGAAGATCGGGGGAAGGCCGGGTCCCCGCCCCGTCGGCCCCAACCCGGCAAGCTGGAGGAGGTGGAGCGCCGGGTCTCGGTCCGGCCGGAGGTCGCGGCGGAAACCCAGGTTTCCTGGGAAGAGGAGATATCCCAGGTTTACGAAGTGCGTTTCCGGGCCCTGCAAAGCGTTCGGATCAGTCTTGAATCCTTCAGGTCCGGCCGGCCCGCGAACCTGGAACTGGCCCGGGAGAGCGTGACGGAGATAATCGACAGCGTCATGCGCAATCGGGACGCCTTTCTGTCTCTCCTGAAACTCCGGACCCACGACCACTACGACTACAACCACCCCTTGAACGTGGCGGTCCTGGCTGTTTCCTTCGGCCGCCACATCGGTCTTGATCGAAGTCAGATGAGCGATTTGGGGCTCGGGTGTCTCCTCCAGGATATCGGGAAAACCAAGGTCCCTCCCGAGATTCTGGAAAAACCCGGGCCCTTGACCGGGGACGAGTTTGAACTGGTGAAAAAACATCCGGTGTGGGGCGTAAAAATGCTTAACGAGTGCCGGGGGGCCCTTCCCCGCCCGGCGCTGTCCACGGCCCTTTACCATCACGAACGGTTCGACGGCGGCGGGTATCCGGCCGGGCACGCCGGGAGTCGCTTGAATCCCTACGTCATAATCGCGGGGCTGGCCGATGTCTTCGACGCCGTGTCGAGCGACCGGCCCTATAATCGGGGTTACCAGCCCTTCCAGGCCTTACAGGTCCTGTTCCGGCTGCGGGGCGAGGCTTTTCCGGCCGAGTGGGTCGACCGGTTCATTCAGTGCACGGGAATATACCCCACCGGAACGGTGGTCGAGTTGAACACGGGTGAAATGGCCGTGGTGACGGCCGTCAACCACGGCCAACTGCTCCGGCCGAAAATCACGATCATCTCCGACGCCCAGGGCCGGCCGGCCAAGCGCTGGAGGAATATCGACTTGAATACCGAGACGTACAAGGACCGGGCCGTGGCGAGGGTCCTCGATCCCCGGCGGGCCGGAGTGAACCCCGCCGTTATCGTGGACCCGAATTTTCCCGGGTGATTTTTCCGCCGTCCGGCGCCCGAGGGACGCCGTCCCGCCGGATTATGTTTTAACTTTTACTCATCAGGCGGGTGACGGCTTTATCCAGGCCGTCCAGGGTCAATTCGTACATGGGGAAAATCCGCTCGATGAACCCGATGGACCTGGTCCAGCCCCATTCGGGTTGGGGCCGGGGATTCAGCCAGACCGAGTGGCGGAAAAAGTCCTTTAACTGGTTGAGCCGGTCGAGACTGGGCCGACCGCTTCTTTCCTCGATATGAATGGAGCCGTCCGCGGCCATGAGTTCATAGGGGGCCATGGAGGCGTCCCCGACTATTATCAGCCGGGTGTCCTGGTCCTGGCGGACGAGTTCGTCGATTTTCTGGGGTTTGTATCTCCGGGGAGGGTCTTCCCAGACCAGGTCGTAAATGGTGTTGTGGAAGAAGTAGGTTTTCAGGTCCTTGAACTGGGCCCGGGCGTAGTTGAACAGTGTCTGGACGAGCTGCACGTACGGCTCCATGGACCAGCCGCCGTTGTCGATCATGATGACGACCTTGAGGCGGTCCCTCAGGCCGCGGTCGAACACTATTTCGATCTCGCCGGCGTTCCGCACGGTTTCCCTGATGGTCGAGTCGACATTCACCTGGTCCTTGGGGCCGGAGGGGATCATCCGCCGCAGTCTTTTGAGGGCCTCGGCCATCTGGGCCTGGGTGAGGGGGCCTTCCTGGGAATAGTCCCGGTAGCGCCGGTCGAGGGCGACCTTGACCGCGCTTTTATTGCGGGATACGCCCCCGACCCTCATTCCGCCGGGGTGGTTACCCGAATGGCCCACCGGAGACGTGCCTCCGGTCCCGATCCATTTGCTGCCCCCGTGGTGTTCCTCGGTCTGTTCCTTGAGGCGTTCGAGGAAATACTTGATCAATTCCTCCGGGGTCATCTTGCTCAGTTCTTCCGGGTCGACGCCCAGGGCCTGGGCGATTTCCTCGGGCCGTTTCAGCCATTCATCCAGCATGGCCCGGGCCGCCTCGGTCAGGTCCACGCCCCGCCAGTCCGGCATTTCGGCGCCCTCGAAATGGTGGGCGAACACTTGGTCGTACAGGTCGAAATACCTTTCGCTTTTGACCAGGATGCTTCGGGCGGCGATGTAGAAATCGTCCAGGCTGTTGATCAGGCCGCAACAGAGGGCCTTTTGCAACCGGAGGAATGACGTCGGCGTGGCCGGAATTCCCACCAGTCGTAGTTGAAAGAAAAAATCGATAAACATGGCGAACCTCTTATGAACGCAGGCTTGGGTTTTCAGGAAAAACCGAGCTTGGTCCGGGCGTATTTCGCGGCCCTGATGACGATCTCTTTTTTAGCGGCGAAATCGGGCCACCTGCTTGGTCGCCTGTTCGAAATCAGTGCTCTTTTTGAAAAGGACCCCCATGAAGGGCACTTTTCCCAGGATCAGGTCCTTGGACTGGAAGTCCGGGTCGGCTTCCAAGGCCCTCATCCAATTGATCAGTTCCCGGGTGGCCGGCTTTTTTTCGATGTTGTGCAGTTCCCGCAACCGGTAAAAGGCGTCGATGGCGGCTTCGGCCAGGGTGCGGTCGAGCTGGGGGAAATGGACGCCGACGATCCGTCTCATCATGTCCGGTTCCGGGAAGGCGATGTGGTGGAAGTTGCAGCGGCCCAGGAAGGGGTCGGACAGGTCCTTCTTGGCGTTGGACGTGATGACGATGATGGGGCGATGAATGGCCTTGATGGTTTTATCGACTTCGATGATGTCGAACTGCATCTGGTCCAAAACGTCCAGCATGTCGTCCTGGAAATCGGTGTCGGCCTTGTCGATTTCGTCGATCAGCAGAACCACCCGGCGGTCGGTGCAAAAGCTCTGGCCGATCTTGCCCATGCGGATGTATTCCTCGATATTGCTGACGTCGCGCTTGGAATCGCCGAACCGGCTGTCGTTGAGCCGGGTCAGGGTGTCGTATTGATACAGGCAATCCACCAGTTTCAGGCTGGATTTGACGTTCAGTATCAAGAGCGGCATATTCAGGCTTTCGGCGATGGCATGGGCCAGCATGGTCTTGCCGGTCCCAGGCTCGCCCTTGAGCAGCAGGGGCATTTCCAGGGCGATGGAAATGTTGATGATTTTGGCCAGCTCGTTATCCAGGACGTATTTGTTGGCGCCTGAGAATCGGGGATGGTTCTGGGCGGTGGTCATGTAGCTTTACTCCGTTTTCGGTCTTTATTTCCGGGCCGGGCGGGGGCCCGGTCCGGTGTTTTGTAGGTCTTACTTAACTGGTTAAGGCCGGGACCCGGCCTTGTCAAGTTTTTTCCATGGCCCGGGGTCGACCGCGGACGAAATCGACGGCCCGCCAGGCCGTCGTGGCGCGAGCAAGAACCCGGGGGGAAGGGAATCGCGGTCCCCTTGGTTATTCCTGGACGACCGAGGCCTTGAGGATGACCACCGGCTCCTTCGGAACGTCCTGGTAGTGGCCCGTGGAAGTGGTGGCGACGGCCTTGATCTTGTCGACCACGTCCTTGCCTTCCACTACTTTTCCGAACACGGCGTATCCCCAGCCCTGGGGGGTTTTATTCTTGTGATTCAGGAATTTGTTGTCCGCGACATTGATGAAGAACTGGCTGGTGGCCGAGTGAGGGTCGCCGGTCCTGGCCATGGCCAGGCTATAGGGTTCGTTTTCCAAGCCGTTGTCGGCCTCGTTTTTTATCGCCTCCGCGGCGGCCTTGGGCGTCATGGTTTTGTCCAGGCCCCCGCCCTGAATCATGAATCCGTTGATGACCCGATGGAAGATGGTGCCGTCGTAGGTCCCGTTTTTTACGTAAGCCATGAAGTTATCCACCGTCAGGGGCGCTTTTTCCCTGTTCAGTTCAACGGTGATGTCCCCCATGCTGGTTTCGAGTTTGATCAAGACAAGACTCCTTTCCGCCCAGGCCGGCGGCCGGGCGACGAGATTTAATAAAAGAACAAGGCCGGCCGCGGCCAGCCCCCGCCAGAAAAGGCCCATGGTGGTTCCTCCTCCGTCATTTATGTTGGGCGACGAATTCCCGCGACAGGGAAAACGTCGCCTTGGTCCCGGGGAGTTTAACAAATAGCGGGTGGGGGAGTAAACCCCAAAAGACCAAATGACTCTCAAGGAATAATATACATTAATCGGTTGAAAACCACCGCCCTCCCCGGGAAGGGCGTCCCCGGGCCTTGGACTTCAACCCTTGACACGGCCCTTGCTCCAAATTACATTTAGCTGAAGTTCCAATTTGTTCAAGGACAAGTAGCTGGTTGTTTGGCGTGCCCGCCGCTCGCCCGAATGGGCGTCTGGCCCCGTCATTTTTTCCCTGAAGGCCTTCGGGAAACCCGAGGCGGAAAGGAGTTGGAATGCCGATGGGATTGATTTGGAGGGAAAGTCTCTTTTTCCGCCGGGTTTGGTCGCTTTTAGTCGGGGCAAGGGCTGTCGCGGCGTTGGCCCTGGCGGCGCTGGTCTTGGCGGGGGGGGCCGTGGCGGAGGGGTCCACCGATAAACCCTTGCCCGGCGAACGCTGGATCACGGCCGACCATGCCAAGTTCGAGGCGCTTCGCCAGGAGTTCGTTTCCGGCCCGGAGGTTACCAAGGCCTGCCTTTCGTGCCATACCGAGGCGGCCGCGCAGTTCATGAAAACCATTCACTGGACCTGGATTTGCCCCAAGGCCCCCCCGGAGGCCAGGCTGGGCAAGGCCGGTTTCGCCATCAACAATTTTTGCATCGGCCAGCCCGGCAATGAACCTCGCTGCACGTCCTGTCACGCCGGTTACGGGTACAAGGATAAGAATTTCGATTTCACGGATCAAACGAAGGTGGACTGCCTGGTCTGCCACGAGCAGACCGGAACATACGAAAAATTTCCCGCCGGCGCGGGTAATCCCGCGGCCAAGCCCACGTTTTTTCCCGGTGAAGGCAAGACCTACAACCCGCCGGACTGGAACAAGGCGGCCCAGAGCGTGGCCAGGCCCACGCGGCGCAACTGCGGGACTTGTCACTTTTTCGGGGGCGGCGGAGACGGCGTGAAGCACGGGGACTTGGATTCGTCAATGTTTAATCCCGACCATGAGTTGGATGTCCACATGGATGCCAAGGGGCCCAATTTCACCTGTGTTCGCTGTCACACCACCGTGGTGCATAAAAT
Source organism: Pseudomonadota bacterium (assembly GCA_043806915.1). Classification (GTDB taxonomy): domain Bacteria; phylum Desulfobacterota; class Desulfarculia; order Adiutricales; family JAGVGV01; genus JAZDGM01. The sequence goes on from JAZDGM010000020.1 coordinate 53,718, forward strand.
AAGCGGGCGTTGCTACAAGACGCCGGCGGTGGAAAAACACGTCAGCCTGGTGGAAGACGACCAGACCGCGAGGATCACCTGTGTTTCCTGTCATACCGCGACCCCCCACAAGACCGAGGCCAAACTGAATGATCATGTCGATCGAGTATCCTGCCAGGCCTGTCATATCCCAACCTTCGCCCGGGTCAAGCCGACCAAGATGCGCTGGGATTGGTCCACGGCCGGCCGCAAGAATGACAAGGGCAAGCCGCTCGTGGTGGAGGGGCCTCACGGCAAGCACAAATACGACGGCATGAAGGGCGATTTTACGTGGGAAAAGAACGTGGTTCCCCAATATTTCTGGTTCAACGGCTCCATCGAACACGTCACCGCCCAGACCAGGATCGATGACTCGGCCCCCGTGGACCTCACCAGGATTCAAGGGCGGGAAGACGACCCCACTGCCAGGATTTTTCCCTTTAAGGTCCATTCCGGGAAAACCCCGTATGACAAGGGGAACAAGACCATGGTCATTCCCCACCTGTTCGGCCCCAAGGGGTCCGGCGCCTACTGGCAGGATTATGACTGGGAAGCGGCCATTCGCACGGGCATGGAATACAACGGCCTGCCATATAGCGGCCAATACGGGTTCGTGGAAACCACCTACGCCTTTCAGACCACTCACATGACGGCGCCCAGGGAAAAAGCCGTGAAGTGCGGGGAATGTCATGTCCGCCAGGGCGGCCGCCTGGCCGGCCTGGAAGGGTTCTACATGCCCGGACGGGATTCCAGCAAGGCGCTGAACGTCATCGGTTGGTTGGGCGTGCTGGGCGCCCTGGTCGGAGTGTTTTTCCACGGAGCGGGGCGGGTCGTCGCCGGCCGCCGGCGGAAGAATAAGGGGCAAGGAGGCGGCCATGAGTCCAAATGAAAGCATGACGAAAATTTATCTCTATAAAAGATTCGAACGCTTTTGGCACTGGGTCCAAGCCTTGTTGGTCATTATTTTGATAGTCACCGGGTTTGAAATTCACGGCGCCTGGAGGCTTTTCGGGTTCGAGGAGGCGGTTGAAATCCACGGCTGGTGCGGTTGGGCCTGGATTATTCTTTACGCCTTCATCATTTTCTGGTTGTTTACCACCGGCGAGTGGAAGCAATACATCCCCACCACCAAAAAATTGCTTTCCATGGTCGGGTACTATTCCCTGGGCATTTTCAAGGGCGACCCGCACCCGATGCCCAAAAGCGAACGGATCAAGCACAACCCCTTGCAGCGCTTGACCTATCTCGGCATCGCCTCGGTGATAATACCCCTCCAGATGATCACCGGGGCCCTGTACTACAATTACAACCACTGGATATCCTGGGACTGGCGGGCCTTGACCCTGGGGTCCATGGCTTTCATCCACACGGCCGGCGCCTTCGCCATCTTCATTTTTCTGATCGTGCACGTTTACATGACCACGACGGGGCATGGCGTGTCGGCGCATATCAAGGCCATGATCACCGGCTGGGAGGAAGTGCCGGAAACCGAAACCCCGGCCTCCGAATAAATCCACGCCCCCCGACGACGGCCGGCGCCCCGGCCGTCGTCGAGGACGAAGCCCCCGGGTCGGGCCATATACCGGAAGTCTTTCCCTTCAACCGCCGCATTCGTCCCCGGGAATGGCGGTTTATGGTGCACGGCTTCCCCAGGCGTGTTAAGATTACGGGATTGGGGAGCGAGAGTACTGTTATAAGGGAAGCATTTCAGGCGCGACGCTTCCTGGAAGCGATGGCGCCGTATAATTCAGGCCGTGTCGGGGGGTAATATCGAGAAATGAACTGGTTGCCACGCCGAGGGCTTCGCGCTTTTGTCCGTCGGGTCCCCCGGCTTCTTATGAATCCCCGGGAAGAACCGGGGCTGGAAAAAGTCGAGGAGCCCTGGTTCGGCCTCTCCAACGCCCTGTTCCTGTGCGGGGCCGTCTTCCGGTTGTTCCTGGCGTGGTCCTGGGCCCTGGCGGGGCTTATCCCGGCCGCGGGCCTGGGGTTGCTGGGCGCCGGCGTGAATGGGTTCTGTCTCCATCTCAATATAAAAAGGCCCGCTCGCGGCCGGGCGATCTTCCTGGCCCTGCTGGAAGCTTTTTTCTTCATGACGCTGGTGTTCCTGCTTTTGGGCTGGACCCCGGGTTTTTTAGTTCCGGCCCTCTCGGTCCCGGCCTTGACCTATTCCTGGCCCGGCAAGACTTTTCGTTTCCGCCTGACGGCGATCCTGGTCGAGGTCCTTGGATTATCCGTGTTTTTCGCGACCGCGGACGGCGGCGCCTGGTCCGGGCCCATCGGGCGGGTGGATGTCATCGGTTGTCTCGGCGCCGCGGCGTTGCTGTTGGTCTATTTCGAGGCGGCCCGGCGACGGGAAAAGGCCCGGCGGGAGGAATTGAAGACGACCGACGTCTCCACCGGCGTTTTGAACCGTCAGGGGATTTTGGAGATAATCGAAGCCGAGCGGGAGCGGTTCGCCCTGGAGGGGCGACCCTTCATCCTGGCCGTGGCCGGCATTGACGATTTTCGTTTCATTAACGAGAGTTACGGCCTACAAGGCGGTGACTTCGCCTTGACGGCCGCCGCCCGCATGCTGCGCGCGGGCCTACGCAAGACCGACCGCCTGGCCCGTTGGGGAGGCGCCGGGTTTCTTCTTTTTCTACCCGGAACATCCCTCGCCGAAGGGCGCAAGACCGCGGAAAGGCTGCAAGCCGACATCGCTTCCCGTTCAAGCTTCTGGAAGGGGTGGGAGATCAGGTTCACCTTGACCTTCGGCTTGGCCGTTCACGACCGCCGAACTGAACTGGACGTCCTGGTTCGGGAAGCGGAAACGGCCTTCGACGCGGCCCGGGCGCGGGGAAAAAACCAGGTCGGCGAGTCGGTGTCGGCGGAGGGCATGCGGACGGTCGAGTGACCGGGCCGCCGCTTGGTTCGTTATCGCGGCCAGGTCGGTTGGGGCGCCCGGAACCGGCCGCCCAGTCTATATCTGGACCCGGGGTAGATCAGCCGGCTGCATGTCACGGCCACGCCCTGGGACCAAGTTCGTCGGCGCAGGAGCAGGCACGGCTCCCCCACCTGTATTTCCAATAGCTTTCGCGTGAATTTATCCGGGGATATGGCTTCAATGACGTGCTCGGCCTCGTCGAGCGGGGCTGTTTTCTGGAGATACTGGTTGGGGGTGATTACCGTGAAGTCTTGGTCCAGGTATCCGGGCGCGGCGGCCGGATTGACGAACCGGTCGGAAAGTTGGACCGGCCGGCCGTTGTCCTTGTGGACGATGATGGAATGATAAACCTGGGCGCCCGGTTCCAGCCCCAGGGCCCTGGCCTGGTCCGGCGGGGCTTTTTCCTCGGCCAGAAGGTGGACGTCGGCGTCGTGGACGCCGCCCCATTGGGCGATTTCATCGGAAATGCTCCTGATTTCCAACAGGGCGGCCTGGGGCTTCCTTTGCGTCACAAAGGTCCCGACCCCTTGAATCCTGACCAGGCGGCCCTCGCCGGTCAGTTCCCGGAGCGCCCGGTTGGCCGTCATTCGGGATACTCCCAATATTTTCACCAGTTGGTTTTCCGAGGGCGCCCGTGAATCCGGGGGCCACGCGCCGGATTCGATGTGTTCGAGAATGTAGTTTTTGACCATTTGATAAAGGGGCCCCGGTGGAAAACCGGGTTGGAATCCATCCGGCGCCGCCGGAAGACCTCCGAAAGCGAGGGGTTGGGAGGGGCTTGCCCCGAACCCGGTCTCCGGGAGCGGGGACCGGTCCTCTTCCCGGTTATTTTTGTCTTTTCGCCGCATTTGTTATTTCTCCGGCCCCGCCCGCCGGGCCTTGGGGATTCAGGTTCAAGCGCCGGCGACATTGTGTTCGCGCCGGCATGTTTTGTCTTGACAGTCTAGGCGGCGGTTGTATATAAAAGTATATACATATATATCGTTCCTGGTCAACAAAAATAAAGCCCGCCAACCCGGGCGTTATCGGGCGAGACAGCCGACTGCTTCAACTGAAAACCAGGGCGGCCGGGACCTCCCGGGGCGCGCCGAATCTTATTTCTAGGCGGGAATATGTCTTTTAGGGAAATGAGTCTGGGAAATTTCGTCCGGGACTTGTCCGGAGGGGAACCCGCGCCGGGTGGAGGATGCGCGGCGGCGTTGGCCGGCGGCCTGGCCGCGGCCCTGGTCGCCATGGTCGCCCGGTTGACCGTGGGGCGGAGGAAATACGCCGAGGTCGGTCCGGAGATGGAGCTGGCGCGGGATAAGGCCGACCGGCTGGCCGAGCGCTTGCTGAATCTGGTGGACCTCGACGCGGCGTCCTACGGCCGGGTCATGGCGGCCCACGGACTGCCCCGGGATGACGAGGTCCAGCGAGAGCGGCGGCGCCAGGCCGTGGACGAAGCCCTCAAGGGGGCGGCGGCGCCGCCCCTGGAGACGTTGCGGGCCGCGTTCGAGGCCTTGGAACTGGTCGATATCGTCCTGGAGCGGGGCAATGCCAACTGCCTGACCGACGCGGCCGCGGCCATGCAGTTGATTCGCGCGGCGGCCCTGGGCGCGTCCTATAACGTCCGGATAAACCTACTCGGGACGTCCGACGGGCGGTTCAAGGATGCAATCCTGGCCGAGACCGCGTCCCTGGTGGACCGGGTCAAGGCGGAAGTCGACCGGATGGGCGCGAGGGTGGAGCGCGTCCTGGGCTAGGCCTGGGGGTGTCGGGTGGTCGGTTACTACACGGAAAAACTGTCGGCCGGGCGACTGAAAAAGGTTTATGACCTGGCCCCGCCCAGGGTCAGGCAGTATCTCGAGGCCGAGATCGAGTTCGTCCTGGCCGGGATCGGACCCGGGGACCGGACCCTGGAACTTGGAGCGGGCTACGGCCGGGTCCTGGGCCGGTTGATCGCCAAGACCCCCAGGGTTTACGGCATCGACCTGGCCCTCGACAGCCTGGCCCTGGCGGGCCGTCTCCTTCCCGGCCTAGCCCCGGGGCGGTTGCTGGTCATGGATGCGGCCGACCTGGCTTTCCGGGACGAGTCCTTCGACAAAGTGGTCTGCGTCCAGAACGGGGCGTCCGCGTTCCACGTGGACCCGGTTCGCCTCTTCCGCGAGGCGGCTCGGGTGCTCCGGCCCGGGGGATCGGCTTTTTTTTCCAGCTATTCCGCCTCGTTTTGGCCTCACCGTCTCGACTGGTTCAGGCTTCAATCCCAACATGGCCTGCTGGGGCGGATTGATGAACAGGCCACGGGCGGGGGCGTCATTGTCTGCGAGGACGGATTTCGGGCCGTGACTTTTTCGCCGGACGATTTCCGGGCCGCGACCGGGTCCCTTGGATTGACCGCGGCCTTGACCGAGGTCGACGGTTCCAGTCTTTTTTGTGAAATCGTTAAAAAGTCAGCGCCTTAATGATCATTAAGGCTGTTGGTTTCCCGGGCGGCGGCCCGGTTTGACCATGAAAGAGGTTTTTGTGCCGGTAAACGAAAAGAGAATCGATTCCCTGTGGGTCAATGTTCACCTGGCGACCATGACTCCCGGCGCGCCCTATGGCGCCGTGCGGGACGGGGCCGCGGCCGTTTCCGACGGCCGTCTTTTTTTTGTGGGGGGGAGAAAGGACCTGCCTTCCCGACTGGAGGCCCGGGCCGCAGAGGTTGTGGACGGGCGGGGAGGGTGGATAACCCCGGGATTGGTCGATTGTCACACCCATCTTGTCCACGGCGGCAACCGGGCCAAGGAGTTCGAGCTGCGGTTGAATGGCGTTTCGTACGAGGAGATCGCCCGCCGGGGCGGTGGGATCAGGTCCACCGTGGCGGCCACCCGGGCCGCCGGGGAGGACGAGTTGTTCCGGTCCGCGGCCAGGCGGTTGGGTTCCTTTTTGTCCGAGGGCGTCACCACCATGGAAATCAAATCCGGATACGGCCTCGACCTGGAAACGGAGTTGAAAATCCTGCGGGTCGCCAAGAAGCTGGGGGAGTCCTTTCCCGTTCGGGTCGTGACGACCTATCTCGGCGCCCACGCCTTGCCGCCGGAATATGAAGGCCGGGCCGATGAATACATCGATTTTGTGTGCGACGTGGCCATTCCGGAAATAGCGACCCAGGGCCTGGCCGAGGCGGTGGACGTCTTTTGCGAAACGATCGGGTTTTCTCCCGCCCAGACCGAACGGGTCTTTCAGGCGGCCCAGGGGCGCGGCCTGCGGGTCAAGCTCCACGCCGAGCAACTCTCGGACAGCAATGGCGCCGCCTTGGCGGCCAGGTACGGGGCCTTGTCGGCGGACCATCTGGAGCACCTGTCCGAGGACGGGGTTCGGGCCTTGGTCCGGGCGGGGACCGTCGCGGTGCTACTCCCCGGGGCGTTTTATTTCCTGCGGGAAACAAAGACGCCGCCGATTCAGCTATTAAGGGACCAGGGGGCCTGCCTGGCCCTGTCCACGGACTGCAACCCGGGCACCAGCCCGGCGGGGTCGCTGTTGATGATGATGAATATGGGGGCCGTGCTCTTTCGTTTGACGCCCGAGGAATGCCTGGCCGCGGTCACGCGCGGCGCGGCCCGGGCCCTGGGCCTGGCGGACCGGATCGGGACCCTGGAACCGGGCAAGGAGGCGGATTTCGTTTTATGGGATATCGACGAGCCGGCGGAATTGTCCCATGGCATGGGGTTCAACCCCTTGGCGGCTGCGGTTAAAGGCGGCGTTCGGCGAGGGCGTTGGCAATAACAACACGATTGACGACGGAGGTAGGGAACATGCTGAAAAGGTTTGGTTTCGTCATGGCCGCCCTTGGCGCGGCGGCTTTCTGCCTGGGCGGCGCGGCCTGGGCCGAGGATACGGTTAAAATCGGCTTTCACGCGCCCTTGACCGGTTTCGCGGCTTCCGACGGGCAGTCCGCGACCACGGGCGCTCAATTGGCCGTGGAACAGGCCAACGCCGCCGGGGGGATCGACGGCAAGAAGTTTGAGTTGGTGGTCTACGACGATCAGGCCCAGCCGGCCCAGGCCATCGCCCTGGCCAATAAGCTCATCGGCCAGGACAAGGTCGTGGTCGCCGTGTCCGGAAGTTATTCCGGCCCCACCCGTTCCGCGGCCGGCATTTTCCAGGAAGCCAAGGTCCCCTATATTTCCGCGTACGGCATCCATCCGGACATTACCCGGGCCGGGGATTACGTCTTCAGGACCTCCTTCCTGGGCGACATCCAGGGAAAGGCCGGCGCCAAGCTGGCCGGGGAAATCCTGGGGAAGAAGAAGGTCGTCGTGATCACCCTGCAAAACGATTTCGGTCAGTCCCTGGCCGCCGGGTTCAAGGAGGCCGCCCCGAAGTATGGAATCCAGATTGTCAAGGAATATCAGTATTCCATGAAGGACCGCCAGTTCGGCTCCCTGGCCGCCGCGGTCAAGGCGGACGAGCCCGAACTGATTTACGCTTCCGGTTACTTTTTCAACGCCGGCCCCCTGGTCAGCCAACTGCGGGCCGCGGGCGTGACGGCCCAGGTTATCGGCCAGGAAGGGTACGATTCCCAGAAATTCATTGAAATCGCCGGCCCGGCCGCCGAGGGCGTCATTATCACCACCAGCCTCGACCGCGATTCCGACGAGCCCGAGACCAAGGAATTCATCGCGGCCTTCGAGAAGAAAGCCGGTTACAAGGCCGACATGGTCGCCGCTTCCGGCCACACCGCCGTCATGGTGGTCATCGAAGCCATGAAAAAGGCCGGGACCGAGGATCGCCAGGCCATCCGGGACGCCATCGCGGCCACCCAACTCAAGGCCAGCACCGGGACCATCAGCTTCAATCAACTGGGCGAAGTCAAAAAAGCCGTCCAGAACCAAGTGGTCAAGGATGGCGCCTGGCATCGCCATTCCATCATCGACGACGCGGAATTGCTGACTCCCCCGGACAAATAACAACCCGCTCGACCCGCCGGCGCCTCCCCCGGGTGCCGGCTCGGACCCAGCTCCCGTAAAAAATCCGAGTGGGGAAAGAGAGCCGGTAGTGCTGCAACTGGAACTGATCGTTCAAGGTTTAATTCACGGAAGCATGTACGCCATCATCGCCGTGGGGCTGACCCTGGTGTACGGCCTGTTGAGAATTCTCCACGTGGCCCACGCCGGCCTTTTCGCCCTGGGCGGATATCTGGGCCTGATCATCACCAACGCCTCGGGCAGCCTGATCCTGGCCGCGCCCGTTTCGGCCGCGGCGGTGGGGTTCCTGGGCATGCTGATCTACCGGCTGTGCTATCAGCCGATCCTCGACCGCCCTCCGTACGTGGCCCTGATCGCCTCCATCGGCCTTTTCATCGCCATGGAGGAAATTTTTCGATTGATTTTCGGTCCGTACGGCCTGACCTACCTTCACCCGCCCCTACAGTCGTATTTACGGTTGGGCCCAATAAACATTAGGTCCGCCGAGGCGGTCATGGCCGCGGTCAGCGTGACCCTGTTGGGCGGTCTGTCCTTCCTGGCCCGGAACACGAGGCTGGGGACGGCCTGGCGGGCCACGGTGGACGACCCCCAGATGGCCGCTTCCTTCGGCGTGGACGCCATCAAGGTCCGGTATCTCAATTTTTTCATCGGCTCGGCCCTGGCCGCCGTGGGCGGGATTTTCGTCTCCATTCTCAGCAACCTGGTCGAGCCGACCATGGGGGGCGTGCCAAGTTACAAGGCCCTGGCCATTATCGTCCTGGGAGGCCTGGGGGACGTCCGGGGGACCCTGATAGCTTCCCTGGTCCTGGGCGTGGTGGAGGCGTTCGGCACGATCTACCTGGGCGGGGTCATGGATCGGGACGCCATTGCCTTCGCCTTTCTGATTCTGGTGCTGATGATCCGTCCCCAGGGCTTGTTCGGGAAGAGGTGAAGCAGTGGACGTCTATGAGATAAGCCTGGCCACGGTGGTTTGCATCAACATTATCCTGGCCGTGGGCTTGAACCTGATCACCGGGTATTGCGGCCAGATCAGCCTGGGGCACGCCGCCTTCTACGGCATCGGCGCCTACGCGGCCGCGCTCCTGGCCAAGGCGGGCGGCCCCTGGCCCCTCGCCCTGACCGCCGGGTTTCTGGCCTCCGGCCTGGCCGGGATCGTCATCGGGTTGACCAGCCTACGGGTCAGGGAGGATTTTTTGGCCATAACCACCATGGGGGTCGGCTTCCTTTTCGTGGGGATCGTCCGGCAGCAGGAATTTTTGGGCGGAGAATTGGGCGTGTCGTCCATTCCGGCCGCGGGATTGAGCAAGCCCGGGTTTTTGGTCCTGGCCCTGGTCCTGGCCCTGGCCTCCGTGGGGTTCAGCTTGTGGGTGAAGCGGTCGTGGATGGGGTTCGCCTTCGACGCCGTGGCCGATGACGAGGACGCGGCCCGGGGGTTGAGCGTGGACGCGGCCGCGTACAAGCTGACGGCCTTCGCCATGGGCGCGGCCCTGGCCGGGCTGGCCGGAGGTCTTTACGCCTTCTTCGCCCGGTTTATCGTGCCCGACGATTTTGGGTTCATCACTTCCATCTCGATTTTATCCATGGTGGCGGTCGGGGGGATAGGATCGGTCCTCGGGGCCTTGGCCGGCGCCGTAATCCTGACCCTTATGCCCGAGTTCTTCCGGTTTCTAAGCGATTACAAGCTGTTGGTTTACGGGGCCCTGCTTTTCGCCGTCATGCGTTTCGCTCCCGATGGATTGGCGGGCCTGGCCGGGCGGTCGGCGCGACGGTTGTTCGGACGGGGAGGGGCTTCATGAGCGCCCTACTCGGCGTTTCCGGCGTCACGGTCCGCTTCGGCGGGGTCACGGCCCTGGACGACGTCGGCTTCGAGGTCCGGAAGGGGGAGTTCCTCAGCCTGATCGGACCGAACGGCGCCGGAAAAACCACCATGCTGCGGGTTATCGCCGGCTTGATCAAGCCCCGGACGGCGCGGGTGGTCCTGGACGGTCGGGACATCTCCAGCCTGGCGATCCATCAACGGGTCCGCCTGGGCCTGGCCTTGACCCATCAAATCGTACGGCCCCTGAGGTCCATGACGGTCCTGGACAACGTCGCCCTGGCCGTTGGTTGGCGTAGGATCGGCAATCCGCTCCGTGCCCTGGTTTCCCTCGACCGGCGGGCCGAGAGGGTTCGGGCCCGGGAAATTTTGGATTTTTTCGATATCGGCGACGTGGCGGACAAACCGGCGGCGGGACAGCCCCTCGGGGTTTTGAAACGCCTCGAAGCGGCCCGGGCCCTGGCCCTGGGACCCAAGCTTCTTCTGCTGGACGAACCCCTGGCCGGGCTGAACAGCGTGGAAGCCGCCCGGCTGGCCGACGCCATTACCAAGGTCAACAACCAAGGGATAACCGTGGTCATGATCGAGCATAACCTGGGGGAAGTGCTCCGGGTGAGCCGGCGGTTGGTCGTTTTGGACAACGGCCGCAAGATCGCCGACGGGGACCCCGGCCAAGTCATGCGGGAGTCGGCCGTTAGGGCCGCGTACGTGGGAAAGGAAAAAACGAATGCTGCGGCTTGAGGGGCTGTGCTGCGGTTACGGGCCCATGAGGGCCGTGCATGGACTGAACCTGGAAGCCGGCGGGGGGGAAGTCGCCGCGCTTCTGGGCGCCAACGGCGCGGGCAAGTCCTCGGTCATCATGTGCCTGGCCGGCCATGTGACCGTCCAGGAAGGGCGCGTTTTTCTGGAAGACCGGGACATCACCCGGGACTCGCCCATGGCCAGGGTCGCGAAGGGGATCGCCCTGACTCCGGAAGGGCGAAGGTTGTTCGCCCGGCTGACCGTGCGGGAAAACCTCGTCATCGGCGGATATTGCCTGCCCAAGGTTCGAACCGCGCCCAACATGGAAAAGGTCCTGACCCTTTTCCCGCGCTTGGGGGAGCGCCTGGACCAGGCGGCGGGCTCCTTGTCCGGAGGCGAGCAGCAGATGCTGTCCCTGGGGCGGGCCTTGATGTCCGAGCCCAAAATCCTGCTGGTGGATGAAATCTCCCTGGGCCTCATGCCCAAGGCCATCGACATCTGCTACGAGGCCCTGGCCGATTTGAAGCGCCGGGGGCTGTCCATTATCCTGGTCGAACAGAGCACCCAGCGGGCCCTGGAAACCGCGGACCAGGTGCTAGTCCTCGAATCCGGGCGGACCGTTTGGTCCGGGACCGGCGATCAGGCTCGGCGCGACAGCGGCCTGATCGACGCCTTCCTGGGACTGGGAGAGGGGCCGGGAAGCTGAAAAAAACCGGTCGTCTTGACCGCCCTAGCCCGCTCCACTCATGCAATCAACCCGCCGCCGCTTGATCTCGAGCAAAAATTGTGACTTCCGGCTCCGGCCTCCGTATAGATTATAGAAAAACGGACTTGGCGGTCCCTGGACGCTGAATGAGTGGGGAGCGACCGGGCAAAAGGCCCTCGACGGGGTCGCGGCCTTCCTTTTTGCGAGGAAATATAGTAAACTGGGCCTTAACGGATGCCGCCCGACGACGACAACAATCGGCTGCTCCGTCTTCGGAAAATAATTTTGAGCCTGTAAAAAAGTTTTCGGCGGTCCCGGGGACCCCGAGAAAACCTTCACCGCCGGCCGCCGCGGCGGCGACCCGTTGTCTGACTCCACCGCTCGAACCCCAGCGCTTTTTCGCGGCCGCCATAATTGGGAAGAGGCTCGTAAAATGCGCGTCGCCGATTTGACTCGATTTTTGTTGTTTCCCTTGAAAAAAAATGGGTGGACCGACCCCGTGCTCTGGCTGGCGTTGCTGCTGGCCGGCTTTTTGTTGTTCCATAACCTGGGCCAACGCCCCCTCTGGCAGGACGAGGCCGAGACCGCCTGCCTGGCCCGGAATGTCCTGAAATTCGGGACGCCCCTCGCCTTTGACGGCAAGAACCTTATATCCCAGGAAGAAGGGTTGGAATTCGGAAGCGACGACGGGCGCCTGTGGCGGTGGTCCCCCTGGCTTCAGATTTATCTCCAGGCCCTGGGCTTTTTGATCTTCACGCCGGGGACCTTCGCCGCCCGCTTTCCCTTCGCCGTCTGCGGGTGGTTGACCATATTGTTTTCCTACCGGATTGTCCTAAGGGCCTCCGGGGACCTGGCCTGGGCGAGAACGACCGCCGGGTTGCTGAGTCTGTCCGTTCCATTTATCCTCTTCGCCCGGCAAGGGCGGTACTATGCCGCGGGGTCCCTGCTGGCGGTCCTGATCCTATATTTTTTTCAGGATTTTCGGCGGAACGATTTAAGTGCCCCGACCTTGGCGGCCCTGGCGGCGACGGGCCTGTTTTACGCCAATTACATCCTTTTTTTCAGCTACCTGGCCGGAATATCCCTGGCGGTCCTGGTTTTTTACCGCGGGGAAATTACTAGTCGCCAGGCGGCCTGGGGCCTGGGGCTCACCGGGGTCCTGCTCATTCCGGGACTGCTGATTTACAGAATGGGCCGGCAGGCCGGTCTGTTCGACCTTGCCCTCGCCTGGCAAAATCTCGGCAGTTACCTGGTTGATTTTTTTCTTTTTTTCTTGCCCCTGCCCGTAGCGCTATATGTCGTCTTTGTCGCAATCGCCCCCTTGTTTTCAAGGACGCGGCCCCAACCGGACGAACCCCGGAAATTCGTTCTTTTCCTCGGCCTGGCGATTTTAATTAATATTTCCTGCCTGGCCTTGGCGCCGTTGGTCTTCACCCGGTATTTGGTTCATCTTTTTCCCGCGGCGGCCGTCATCGCCGCCTGGGTCGCGGTCAGGGCCTTTCGTTTCAACGGATTTTCCGGCGTCCTGCTCTTTATTCTGCTGGGGGCGACCAATTTTTTGCACATTATTCCCCTCGACCTGCCGGGTAAGGTCAAGCGGCCCTGGTACGCTTCCTTCAACACCCTGATCTGCCCCGATATTCCCCTGAGGCTTTATCTGGCCGAGATTTTCGGCGAGCGCCAGGACGTGAACCAATGCGCCATCGATTTTTTTCGGAAAAACGCCGGGGAAGAAGATACGGTCCTGGCCACGTACGGAGACCTTCCGTTGATCTTTTACACAGACTTGCAGGTGTTCGGAGGCCTACAGGGCCGGGTCCCCCCTCCCGGCTTGCTTCCGGACTGGATTTTGGTCCGGCCGTTTTTCGGCTTGGCCCGCAGCGGCGATTTTTTTCGTTCCGATGGTTACCTGATGAAAAAGATCGACCTGGAAAGACAGTATGAAAAGATACTCCTGGATTGTCCGGCGGAACTGTGGGGAGCGCGGGCCGACCCGTACGTTCATCGCTTCCTGCCGGTTCCCGAGCCGTTCACCCGTCTGGCGGTCTATAAAAAGAGAAAGGATTCGAAATGAAAACTTCCCTAGAGATTCCGCCGGGGCGGGCGCCGGTCCGGCCCGACCTGGCCCGGCGTGGAGCGTTAATACTGGCGGTCGCCCTGTCCCTGGTCATGTTGGTCGGTCTGCTCGAAACTCCGTTTGTCGCCAGTAGGCTGGCGCCCCGGGCATTTTGGGAAACCTATTGCCGCCGCGCCGGAAAGAGGGTCGTCGGGGCCGGGAACGACCTGAAAATATGGGACGAAATAATCGCGAAAGCCCGGGCGGCCAAGTCCGAAAAGCCCGGGGAAGACGAGCGCCTGGCCAAGCTCGAGGCCGCCCGGCATCTGCTTTTCGAACACAAAAAAATGATGGAGGAAAAATGGCGGCAGCTCGAGAGCGAGCGGGACAAGTTCCTCGCCCGGTCCCGAGCCCGGGACGGGTCGGCCAGGGTCGGCGTCAACAGGCTTTAACCGGTCCGACCCCCGCTTGCCCGCCGCGCCGCCGAAAAGGGCTTGACGGCGGGCGACGAATGCTGCGAATAAGTAATGGTAATCCATGTTGGGCCCGGCCCTGTAGTCGAAAGCGAAGCCACGGGCCGGGGGCGAAGTTTTTCCCGGCCCTGATCAGGGGCCCCGTCCAGGGAGACGACGGATTTTTCCCGGCGCGTTGCTAGACCGCCTTGGCTTTGTCGATGGCGGTTTTATCGGAAAGAGGACCAGACCATGAAAGCTTCCAGCTTGCGCCTTATCCAATTCAGGGGCGCGACTGACCTATTAATGAATGTGGGACCCGGACTTACTCTCCTCGTGGGAGTCAACGGCGCCGGTAAAACGACCGTACTGGACGCCCTGGCGATCATGTTTTCCTGGGCGGCGGCGCGATTGCGTTCCCCCAATTCCAGCGGGCGGAGAATCATCGACGCCGACATTCAAAATGCAAAAAATTTCTCCTCATTGGAACTAAACTGCCGGATTGAATCGCCGGGGCCCTTGGAGATATCCTGGCGTCTGGGGCAGACGCGCAAGGGAAGAAACCCGGACCTAAACTCTTCCGGGACGACATTGTTGAGGGGGCTGAGCGAATGGGCCAACCGAACCCGGGACCGGATCGGCCGAGCCGATTCCCGGACAAATATTCCGCTGTTTGTCTCGTATCCCGTCAATCGATCGGTTTTGGACATCCCCTTGCGAATAAGAAAATCTCACGTGTTCGACATAGTGGAAGCCTATGACGGCGCTTTCACCGTCGGCGCCAATTTTCGCGCCTTTTTTGAATGGTTTCGCAATCGCGAGGATATCGAAAACGAGAGTTATAGGGATTCCGGTCAATTGATTGAAGACGTCCAGTTAAGCGCCGTCCGCCGGGCCATCTCGGCTTTCCTGCCCGAGGTTACAAGTATTACCGTGAAGAGGAGTCCCTTGCGGATGGAAGTGGAGAAGGACGGGCGGACTTATCGCGTGGAACAGATGTCGGACGGTGAAAAGTGCATGCTGGCCTTGGTCGGCGATCTGGCCCGAAGGCTCGCCATCGCCAACCCCGACACGGGCGACCCCCTGCAAGGCGAAGGCGTCGTGCTCATAGACGAGATTGACTTGCACTTGCATCCCGCCTGGCAACGTCGGGTCGTCAGGCAACTACCCCTGACCTTCCCCAACTGCCAGTTCATCGTGTCTACGCATTCCCCTCAAATTTTCGGCGAGGTCGCGGCTCAAGACATCCGGCGGCTGACTGTCGATTCTGAACGCGGCGTCATTTCCACCACCCCCGCGCAAGCACTGGGACTTGACTCGTGTGAAATCCTTCAGGAACACATGGGGACGCCAAGGCGTAACCAGGAGGTTGACGAGGCGCTGGCGGATATTTTCCAGTTGATTGACGTCGAGGATTATTGGGCGGCTAGAAAGCGGATACGGGACCTGCGAAACGAGCTTAACGGCGGGATTCCCGAGCTTGTTCGGGCGGAAGCTCTCATTGCCATGCTGGAGCCCGATGAGGGAACCAAGGAATGAGGGCGATTAGGAAGGGCGTGGGACCCGAGGAACTGGCCCGATTTCGCGCGCAACCCGGCGCGGTGTACGATGGAGGCGGTTTCACGCCGGTGAAAGACCGGATTCGTGAACAACTCCTGGTGGAACAGGGCCGCCTTTGCGCCTACTGCATGCAACGAATCGCGGCCGATTCGATGAAAGTCGAGCATTGGCGTTGTCGGAAAAATTATCCGGACGGGCAACTCGACTATGGGAACCTGCTGGGGTGTTGTTCGGGGAATGAAGGCGCCCGCGGCAAGGAACAGCATTGCGACTCCAAAAAAGGCGATGACGATATTATTTTCAACCCCGCCGACCCTAATCACCACCCGCGCCTGAGGATACGTTATTTCGGGGACGGAACAATAGTCTCGGACGATGATCGATTCAAGGCCGAGATCGAGGAGATTCTCAACCTTAATTGGTCAAGGTTGCGGGAAAACCGGAAAAAAGTCTTGGACGCCGTCATTGGGGCGTTGGGGCGCGACCATGGTCCAAGGACCAGGGCGGAAATCCGACGGTTGATAAAAAAATGGAATTCCACGGACGCGGAAGGACGTCTCAGGGAATATTGCGATGTGGTCATTTACTATTTAAGCAAGAAACTTAAAGCTTTATAGAAAACCATCCGGTTGGGCTTCTCCTCGCCGACCGCCCGCGCCTTGACGGTGGCCCCGGTTTCATTACCGGCCGAGCTCGTTATTAGCCGCTTTCCTGGTCGGGCCGCCTCATTTCAACGGCTTACGGTCGAACAATTCCTGAAAATAAGTGAAGGTCTGGGCCACGTTGTCCAGGGTCGGCATCAGGTGGGCCGGGGTGATCCTCTCGAAAAAAAGAATCCGCAGCACGTCCGGAGCGGTCGCGGAAGGCGCGGTGATCTTCAGGAGCGGTATATCCTCGGGGGGGCCCGGCCAGGACGTCTCGATGGCCGCGTCCAGGGAGGGCCACTGGCCGGTCTGGAGATAGTGAAGATTGGCCTGGTCGTCGTACAGGAATAACCCCCCCTGGGAACGCAGGTAATCGTTCTGGCCGCTGGAAGCCAGGACCATCTTGACCCTCAGGGAATCCCGACCCCCGCTCAGGCCCAAATGCCTGACGTCCACGGCCCAGACCGCCATTTTTTCCCCGGGGCCGGAACCTTTTTCGGCCTTCCAGGCCCCCTGGGCCGCGAAGTAGGCCGCCACCAGGGGGGACCTGGTCCAATCCAACAGCCGGGTCGGAATGCCGTGGTGCTGGGCGATGGCGAAGGCTTCCACCAGGGATGGCGGCGGCAGGGGTTGTCCCAGCAACTGGGACGAAAGGCTGGCCGGCTCCCGGACCCCCCGGGAAAAAGCCGCTTTCTGGTCCGCGATTTCCCGGCGCAAATCATACCTGATCGGCGTGGAAATGCCGACTTCGTCCGCCAGTTCGAGGAACCATTCCACGGTGGTCAATTCGGACAGGACGTGCTGGGCCAGGTACATCTGGCGGGGCAGCTCGGTCGGTTCCCGGTCGCAGTCCTTCCAGATTCCGGAAAAATCCTTGATGGTCTCGGGCCGGAGGGCCTTGGGGGTGAGGGACCAGGCCGCGTCGCCCTTGCCGCGAAAGATCCAGCCCGTGGGGTCGGTCAGGGTGATCTCGCTCGGGAGGGCGGACCGCCATCTTTGAGCCGATGGTCTAAGGAACTCGATGAATTCCTCGCCGCTGGTCAGTTGGATTTCCTTTACCATAATTTTCCGTCCGTCTGGGGGCGGCTTTTGCTTTTCCCCCGGTCGTGGTATTTTGTTCCAATCTAATTATTAGTCCGATTTTACCACAAATAGACGTCGGGGCAACTTCATTCGCGGGTCATTTTAAAAGTGTGAGGTGACGCTTGACACTTTTTCGAGGCCGTGCTAACTTCCCCCAAAAATCACAGGAGACCTTGTGGCGGACGAGAAACCCAAAAAAGAACGGGACGGCGTCCCGGAACAGTTGATGAAGATGAAGGACCTGGCCGCGGCCGTGGGGCTTCCCAAATCGACCATCCTCCACTATGTGAACCAGGGCCTGTTGCCCGAACCGGTCCGGACGGGGCCCAACATGGCCTACTACCACCCCGCCTGCGTGGAACGCATCGGTTTCATCAGACAGGTCCAGTCCAAGCACCGCCTGCCCCTGGCCGTGATCAAGGGTTTGATCCGGGAAATGGAGAAGGGGCGGGACGTTTCCGCCCTGGTGGAGTTGCAGGCCTACCTGTTCGGCCAGAGCTGGTCCCGCCGGAGGCTGGACCAGGCCGCCTTCGGCCAGGCCGCGGGGTTGTCCCCGGAGGACTTGGAAAAATTATTGAGCCAGAAGATCATCAGCCCCCTGGAAAACGGCCTGTTCGACCAGGAAGACGTCGCCATCGGCCGGATTCTCAAGCGGGGCTTGGAACGCGGGGTGGAGCCCGGGGATTGGTCTTTTTACGTCCGCCTGGCCGAGGAGATCGTGGACCAGGAAATGGCCCTGCGGGCTAAATGCACGGCCGATCTGTCCTTCGAGGACGACGCGGTCCTGACCATGGAACTGACCAAGGCTGGTCGGGCCCTGCGGGCCTACATCATCGACCGGCGGTTTCAACGACGGATCATCAAGATGAAGGGGTTGAAAAACGATCGCGACAAATAGGCCGATTCCGGGTTTCCGGGGTCGGCCGGCAATATCGCCTGGGTTCCGAGGGTTTTAACACATGGGAGGTTTTCATGCCTGATTACGACGTGGCGGTTATCGGGGCGGGCAACGGCGGCTTGAGCGCGGCCGTCGCCCTCCAAAACGGGGGGTTGAAGGTGCTGCTCCTGGAAAGACACAACATTCCCGGAGGCTGCGCCACGAGTTTCATCCGCGGCCGTTTTGAATTCGAGGTGGCCCTGCACCAGCTCAGCGGCCTGGGGCGCGAGGACCGGCCCGGCCCCTTGCGCGGCGTCCTGGCCGAATTGGGCGTCCTGGACGAGTTGGATTTCGTCGAGATAAAGGACCTGTACCGGGTGGTCATGCCGGGAGGCGGCCTGGACGTGACCTTGAAAGCCGACCGGTACGAGGCGGTCGCGGCCCTCAAGGACAGGTTCCCCGGGGAGGCCCGGGGCATCGACGACTTTTTCGACCTGGTCCATCAATTCGCCATGGAAATGGTCGGCGCCATGATCCTGCGGGACCCCGAGGCTTCCCGGGCGAAATACCCGGTCTTTTTCCAAAACGCCCTCAAGTCCAGCCAAGGGATTCTGGACCGCTATTTCCAGGACCCCCTCTTGAAAATGGCGGTCGGCATCTACTGGACCTACGCCGGGCTGCCGCCCCGTCACATTCCCTTCATCGACCTGGCCTTGTTGCTCTGGGTCTACCTGGAGTTCAAGCCGTTCCACCTGCGGGGCGGGTCCCAGGCCATGTCGAGCGCTCTTCTCGAACGGTTCCAGAAAGCCGGCGGCGAGGCCCGGTTCAGTTGCGGCGCCAAGAAAATCAAGGTGAAAAACGGCCGGGTCGTGGGCGTGTTGACCGAGGCCGGGGACGAGGTCGAGGTCGGCCGGGTGGTTTCCAACGCCGGGACCCTGGCCACGTACCTGGAGCTGCTGGACCGGGACGAGGTCCCGGGCGAAGTGATGAAAACATTCGCGTCCCAGACCATCGGCACCTCGGCCTTCACCCTGTACGTGGGGCTCGACTGCGATCCCGGGGACCTGGGGCTGACCCGGTCCACCAATTTTATTACCACCACCCCGGACATGGACCTGGCCTACCGGGTGGGGCGGTCCCTGGAGAGCCCGGCGGCGGCCTTGCTGTCGTGCTACGATGTGGATATCCCGGACTTTTCGCCTCCCGGGGCCTGCCAGTGCGCCCTGGTGACCATGCAGTACGCGGAGCCATGGTTGAATATTCCCGCGAACCAGTACGCCGACGCCAAATACAAGTACGCGGACAAACTGCTGGACCTGGCGGAAAAGGTCTGCCCGGGGTTCAGGAGTCGGATCGAGGAACTGGAGACGGCCTCGCCCCTGACTCACCTCCGCTACCTGGGCCATCCCGGCGGGGCCATCTACGGCTTTGAGCAATACGCCAAGGATTCCAAGATATTCGTATCGCCCCGCTCCCCCCTGCAAGGCCTCTGGTTCACCGGCGCCTGGGCGGGGCAGGGCGGGTTCCAGCCCACCTTGGAATCGGGCCTGGCCGCGGCCCGGTCGATCCTGAAATCCATGAACCGCTAGGGAGGTGGAACAAAATGGCTCAAAATAATCTTTTTTCCGAGATGGACGGATATTCTGAAATAGTCAAGGAAATTGAAGTATTGCAAAAATACGGCCCCGATTACTCCGCTCAGCGGGGGCGGGTCGGCCGGATACTCGAACGCCTGCACCCTCCCCGGCTCAACCTGCGGCTCTCGGAAATTCGGGACGAGACCGTCTCGACTAAAACCCTGCGCTTCACTTCCGCCGAGGGCTTCCTGCCCCCGTTTCAGGCCGGCCAGTATATCAACCTGTTCGTGGAAACCGGCGGGGTTCGGACCAGTCGGCCGTACAGCATTTCGTCTCCCCCCAACCAGGTTGCTTATTACGATCTGACCGTGCGCCGGACTCCGGACGGCTTCGTTTCCAACTACCTTTTGGACGAGGCCCGGGTCGGCGAGGTTTTTGTAGCCACTTCCCCGGCCGGTAATTTTTATTTCAACCCGCTGTTCATGGACCGGGAACTGATGTTGCTGGCCGGAGGCAGCGGGATCACGCCCTTGATGAGCATGATCCGGGAAGCGACCGACCGGGGCCTTGACCGGAAGTTGCACCTGATATACGGGTGCCGCCTTGAGGGCGACGTGATCTTCGAGGCCGAACTTCGGGACCGGGCCGCCCGCCACCCCAATTTTAAGTTCGATCCGGTCGTTTCCGAGCCGTCGTCCGGGTATGCGGGTCTGACCGGGTTCCTGGCCGGCGAGTTGATTAAAAAGATCGTTCCCAACCCGGCCAAAAAAACCTTTTTCCTTTGCGGCCCGGAAGCCATGTACGATTTCTGCCTGCCGGAACTGGAAAAACTGGGCGCGCCCCGGAGGAAAATCCGGACCGAGGTTTTCGGCGGCCCGAAAAACCCGGCGGCTCAACCGGGTTGGCCGGAAGAGGTCAGCCCCGACGCGGTCTTCGAAGTCAAGGTCGGCGGCCGGTCGATCCCGGCCCGGGCCGGGGAGCCGCTGCTGGTTTCCCTGGAGCGGGCCGGCCTGGCGGTCCCGGCCCAGTGCCGGGCCGGGGAATGCAGCCTGTGCCGGGTCAAGCTCCTGTCCGGGCGGGTCTTCCAGCCCCGGGGCGCCAAGGTGCGGCGGTCGGACCGCACATACGGGTATATCCATTCCTGCGCGGCCTATCCCCTGGCTGACTTGGAGATTCTGATCTGAGCCGCCGGGCGTCGGGGCCGGTCGACGGCAATTCCCGGCCGGCCCCGGCGATTTTTTTCCGGAAAACCGGCCCTGGCCCGACAGGGTGGACCGGCCGGTCCGATCACAAGTAAAAAGGGGAGGACGGGCTATGAACATCGTCGTTCTCAACGGCAGTCCCAAGGGCGGAAACAGCGTGACCATGCAGTCGGTCCGTTTTCTGCAAAACCGTTTTCCGGACCATGAATTCACTATTCTGAACGTGTCCGAGCGCATCGGAAAACTGGAACGCGACGGCGACGAATTCCAGGAAGTGGTCAACCGCGTCTGGGCGGCCCAGGGGGTGCTGTGGGCCTTTCCCCTGTACGTGCTCCTGGTCCCGGCCCAGTACAAGAGGTTTATCGAGCTGATAACCGAAAAACGGGTGGGGGATGTTTTCAAGGACAAATACGCCGCCGCCCTGACCACCTCCATCCATTTCTTCGACCACACGGCCCACTGGTACATCAGGGCCGTCAGCGAGGACCTGGACATGAAGTGGCTGGGGTCCTATTCCGCGGATATGTACGATCTCGCCATAAAACAGGAACAGGAACGGCTGGCCAAGTTCGCCCGGCAATTCCTGGACGACATCGAGGCCCGGGTCCCCACGGCCAAGGCCAACATGGCGCCGGTCCACTTGCCGCCCCGGTATTCCCCGGCCAAGGCCGAGCGCCAGGTCGACCAGGGCGATAAAAAGGTGGTGGTGCTCACGGACCTGGAAAAGGACTGGAAGAACCTGGCCGGGATGATCACCCGGTTCATGGGTTCGTTTTCCCGGAGGCCGGAATTGATTCACCTGGATTCCCTGAAAATGAAGGGGGGCTGCCTGGGGCGCCTGCGCTGTTCCCTGGACAACGCCTGCCAGTACCATGACCCGGACCGGTACCGGGAGGTTTTTGAAAAAAGCCTGAAAACGGCCGACATTCTGATTCTGGCCGGAAACGTCAAGGATCGCTACCTGTCGTCCCAATGGAAGATGTTTTTCGACCGGGCCTTCTATAACAACCATGTGCCGGTGTTTTCCGGCCGGCAGGTCGGTTTTTTGATTTCCGGCCCGCTGACCCAACTGCCGGAACTGAGGCAGATACTGGAATCATATTTTCAAATCCAGGGGGCCAATATCGTGGGCCTGGTGTCCGACGAGTGCGGGGACGGCGCGGAATTGGACGCCCTGGTTTCCGACCTGGCCCATCGGGCGGTCAGGTTGGCGGAGATGGAGTACGTGGCCCCGCCGACCTTTCCGGTGGTGGGCGGGAAAAAGATTTTTCGGGACGAAGTCTGGGGCCGGCTCCGGTTCGTGTTCCAGGCCGACCACGAATATTACCGGAAAAACGGGCTGTACGATTTTCCGCATAAGGATTTCAAAACCCGGGCGAGGTCGACGATTTTCATGCTGCTGACAAAAATCCCGGCTTTTAGGCGCGAGTTTCAACGGCGAATTGTAACCGAGATGATCAAGCCCCATCGGCGGGCCTTGGGCGAAGATAAAAAAAAGGAGTAGGCCATGATTAAGACCGCGATCACCGAAATGTTCGGAGTGAAACATCCCATCATCTGCGGGGCCATGATGTGGCTTTGCAAGCCGACGCTCTGCGCCGCCGTTTCCAACGCGGGCGGCCTGGGCAACCTGACCGCCGGCAACTACGAGACCGAGGAGTCTTTTCGCGGGGCGATCAGGGAAACCCGCGAGCTGACCGACAAGCCGTTCATGGTCAATGTGACGGCCCTGCCGTCCCTGCGGATCACCCGGGAACATCATCTGATGTATTTTCGGGTCTGCGCGGAGGAAAAGGTGGCCGGGATCGAGGTTTCCGGGACCCCCGTCGACAAGGTGGGCGGAATGGAAACGGTCGAGATGCTGAAAAAGGCCGGGGTCAGGCTGTTCCACAAGGTCGGCTCGGTCCGGCACGCCCGGCACGCCGAAAAAGTGGGATACGACGGCGTTTACGCGGCCGGCATCGAGGAAGGCGGCCACCCCCTGAACGATGACGTATCCGTGATGGTGCTGGTCCCCCGCATGGCCGAGGAGCTCAAGATTCCCGTGGTGGCCGTGGGCGGCGTCGGCAACGGGTACAACCTGGCCGCGGCCCTGATGCTGGGCGCCCAGGGCGTGATGATGGCCAGCCGGTTCATCGCCACCAAGGAATGCCAGGTGCACGACAACATCAAGCAGGAACTGGTGCGGCGCCAGGAAATGGACACCGCCTTGATCACCAAGTCCATCGGCATGCAGGGCCGGGCCTTGAGAAACAAGGCCGTGGAGCAGGTCCTGGCCATCGAGGCCCGGGGCGGCGGGTTGGACGAGCTTATCCCGATCATCGCCGGCGAAAGAGGCGCCCGGGCCTGGGAAAACGGCGACGTGGAAGCGGCGCCCATGTACGTCGGCCAGTCCATCGGATTGATCCACGACGTTCCTTCCTGCGCCGAGCTGCTCGATAGAATGTCGGCCCAGGCCGAGGAGCGGATCAAGTCCCTCGGCGCCGCGATTGAGTGAGTTCCTTCTCCCGGGCCGGCGACGGCCCGGGACGTTGCCGAAAAAAGGATTGGTCATGAAGGTAATGGCGATCAATTCCAGCCCCCGGGTGGGGGTGGAAAGCAAGACCGAGATTTTATTGAACCACCTGGTCCAGGGGCTGGAGGAAGGCGGGGCCGAGGTTGGGACCGTCAACCTGAAGGGCAAGAAAATCAACAATTGCGCCGGCTGCTTCCAGTGCTGGACCAAGACCCCCGGGGTCTGCATCCACCATGACGACATGAGCCGCGAGCTTTTTCCCCTCTGGCTGGACTCCGACTTGGCCATCTATGCCACGCCGCTCTATAATTATTCCGTGACCGCGACCATGAAGGCCTTCATGGAACGGTGCCTGCCCGTGTTGCAGCCCTTTATCGAGTTCCAGGGCGAACGGGCCTATCATCCGCTCCGGCGCAAAGCCCCCGACGCGGCCGTGCTCTCCGTGGCCGGATTTCCGGGCTTGGAACATTTCGGCCCCCTTTCTAGCCTGTTCAACCACACTTACGCGACTTCGGGCCGGGGGCTGAGGGCCGAACTGTATGTTTCTTGTTCGGAAACCCTCGGCTCGCCCCTAGTAAAAAAGGAGCGGGAAGAGTTGGCGGCGGCCCTGGTCCAAGCCGGCCGGGAACTAGCCGCCGGAAAAAAGGTTTCCGCGGAAACCCTGGCCGTGGTCAGCCGGCCCCTGGTGGGGCCCCGCCCTCTCGCGGAAATGGCCAACTTTTTTTGGCGGTCCTGCATCGAACAGGCGGTCACGCCGCGGGAATTCAGCGAACAGGGCCTGGTTCCCCGTCCGGATTCCATCGAGACCTTCCTGTTGCTGCTCCGGTTCGGCTTCAATCCGACGAAAGCCGGTCAGACCCGGGCCGTCCTCGAATTCGTGTTTTCCGGGCAGGCGGAGGGCGTCTGCCACGCCGTCATCGAGAACGGCGCCATGGCCGTGGGGCTAGGCCCGGCCCCTAGCCCGAACCTGACCGTGAAGGCGCCCTTCGAAACCTGGATCGATGTCATGACCGGCCGGACCGACGGCGCCGCGTCGTTCATGGAAGGAAAATACACCGTGGAAGGCGACGGCACTCTCCTGCCGCGGCTCGGGGAATTCTTCGGCCGTTGATCCGGGAGGGCGTCCGGCCAAGGGCGCCCTTTTGGCCTTGGCCAAATGAGCTTTTCCCCGCAAGGGCGGACGCGCGGGTCCGCCCCGACAACGCCTTTCGAAAACCACGTTCGTTGTTGCTCGTTGCGCGGCGGCGGCCCGCCCACGGCCGGACTATTCGCGGGATTTGACCTGGGAGTTGAAACCCGGGCCGGGGGCGGTTACAATGGCGTGACCGGGCCGCGTCGTTCCCGGGCGAGGGCGGCGGGCCGTTCCAACCCCAGCCCCGGCGTTACTATTATCGCCATGACCAAGCCCTTGGGGACGCGGCCGGTGGAACCACTAAAGTTCGAGGGCTTATGTGCGGACGTTTCAGTTCCTACACCCCCCTGCGGGATTTGGAAATTCAATTAAAGCTGGAGCGGGTCCAGGCCGAGTTTCGACCCCGGTACAATATCCCGCCCGGGGTTGAAGCGCCGATCGTCAGGTCCGGACCGGGCGACGGGGTTCGCGAGGCGGTGAACGCCAGGTGGGGGCTGGTTCCTTCCTGGTCCAGGGAGCCGCTGAAGGGACCGCCGCTGATCAACGCCCGGTCCGAGACGGTCCGGGACAAGCCGGTTTTCAAACAGGCGTTCCGGTCCCGGCGTTGCCTGGTCCCGGCGGACGGTTTTTTCGAATGGGCCCGGGCCGATAAAAAGAAAACGCCCTTTTTTTTCCGGTTGAGGGAAAATCGGCCCTTGGTCCTGGCGGGCCTGTGGGAATTATGGACCGGGCCCGAGCGGGACATTCTTTCCTTTACCATTCTGACCACCCGGGCCAACGAACTCGTCGCCGCGATTCACGACCGCATGCCGGTGATCGTCCCGCCGGGGTCCCTGGACGCCTGGCTGGACCCCCATGGCGACGACCCGACCAGGTTTTTTTCCTTTTTCGAGCCTTTTCCCTCGGAAATGATGTTAAGATATCAGGTGGGAAGTTTTGTGAACAACGCGAGCCAAGACGGACCGTCGTGCGTGACGCCCGTGGACGAGGAAGCCCGGCTTCCTTTTATTTGAGCGCGCGGGCCATGACGGGGGCTAAAAATATGGCGAGGCGGCTTGTGGAGAACTGACGGCGAAGGGGGCCGGATGCTGTCCGCGAATGAAAAACTGGAAGCCTTGACCCGTTTGGGGGTGGACCTGAACGAGGTCGCCGACGTGGACATCCTCATGGAAAGGATACTCACGGAGGCTCGCCGTTTCGTCAACGCCGACGCCGGCTCCATTTACATCAGGGAAAGGGATTGGCTGAAATTCAGTTACACCCAAAACGCCACCTTTCAAAAGAGGCTGCCTCCGGGCGCCAAGCTGATCTGGTCTAACTTTTCCATTCCCGTGGATGAAAGCAGCATCGCCGGGTTCGTGGCCCATACCGCCAAATCGGTCAATATTACAGATGTCTACGAGCTTGATCCCTCGGCGCCCTACACCTTCGGCCGCCGGTTCGACCAGACGTCCGGGTATCGGACCAAGTCCATGCTGACCCTACCCCTGCTCCATAATCGGGGCGACGTGCTGGGGGTCTTGCAGATCATCAACGCCCAGGCCGGGAATAAGGAAATCGTCGCCTTTTCCGAGGAAGACGACCGGATAATGCACCATTTCGCTTCCACGGCCGCCATGGCCCTGGAACGGGCCCGCATGACCCGGGCCATCATCCTAAGAATGATCAGCATGGCCGAGATGCGGGACCCTAGGGAGACCGGCGCCCACGTCAACCGGGTGGGGTCCTTCGCCGTGGAGCTGTTCGAGGCTTGGGCCAAGAAAAAGAACATGCCCCACCAGGAACTCGAGCGCCGCCGGGACGTCCTGCGCATGGCGGCCATGCTTCACGATGTGGGCAAGGTCGCGATTTCGGACCTCATCCTGAAAAAACCGGCGCGCTTCACCGAGGATGAGTATGAAACCATGAAGCAACACGCCAGGCTGGGGGCGAACCTCTTTCTGGACAAGCAGTCGGAATTCGATGACGCGGCCCAGGAAGTCGCACTCAATCACCACGAAAAATGGGACGGCACGGGTTATCCCGGGCATATCGACCTGGTCACCGGCGCGCCCCTGCCCGGGTTCGAGGACGAACACGGCCGGGCCCGGGGCAAGGTCGGGGAGGAAATCCCGATTTACGGGCGGATCGTGGCCATTGCCGACGTCTTCGACGCCCTCGGCTCCCAACGGGTCTACAAGCCGGCCTGGACCGAGAACGAAGCCCTCGCGGTTTTGGAACGGGACGCGGGAAAACATTTCGATCCGGAGTTGGTCGAAATATTTCTTTCCATTATCGACGTCATCAGGTCCGTCCGGGCCAGATATCCCGACCCACCGGACAAGGATTAACCTTTTTCCGATTAGCTCCGGGGCCAAACGCCCCGATCGGCCAGGGCGTCCCTCAAGCGGCGGACATACATCTCGGCCCAGGCGTCCACGCGGCCCAGCCCCCGAACCAGGCATTCCACCTCGAACCCGTTTTTCAGCAAAATGGATTTCCACGATCCTTCCCGGTCCCCGGCCATGTCCCGGCGGGCGTGGCTGCCCACGGACAGGAGCAGCGGCGCCAGCACAACCCTCTTTATCCCTTGGCGTCGCAGCTCGGCCAGGGTCGATTCCAGCGGGGGGAAGCCTTCCAGGGAAGCCAGGAAAATTGGGGCGCCGGGGTGGCGGCGGCGGAGCAGGTCTTCGAGTTCCTGGAAAATACCCGTGGGAAAATACCTGTTGCCGTGCCACATGTAGAGCAGGGCGGCGGTCCCGTCCCGGGGCAGGGCCTCTATTTCCGGCGCCAGGATATCCGCGGCCTCGGCCAGGTCCGCGCGATAGTCCCTGGCGGCGCCGGGTTCGCCCAGGGCCGGGCGGCCCAGGGCGAGGCGGGGAAAGGGCCGCCCGGCGGGCTTGACGGTCCGGACGCCTTCGAGGGCCTGGACCAGGGCCTTGAGGTTGAAATATTCTTCTCCCGCGTAAATATGCAGGCTCTGGAAGACGACCGGCTGGAACCCCTGGTCTTCCAGGTCGGCCGCCGTCGCCAGGGGGCCCTTGACGTCCAAAATGTCGCGGGGGACTTCCGGATGTTCCAGGGCCCAGGCCGGATCGTCGCGTCTCTTCCACCAGGCCCGGCGGACAGTCCGGGACCCGAACCCGATTTTTACCGGGACCCCGGGAAAGGCGGCCTCGATCTTTTTTTTCACGTTCAGGATATCATCCAGGGCCTCGAGGTTGGCCGCGCCGTACGCGGCCAGGACCACGGCCATTTTCGAGAGGTCGGCGGGTGCCATTTTTTTCTCCCGGCCGGGGACGCGGTCCCCATGGAGGGGCCGTCAACCCGGGCCTGTTGGGGTCTGTTTTTTGGACAAGGCGCCCCGGTGCTCAGGGGAGGATGGCGAAAACCCGGGCCGGGAAGCCGGAGCCCTTCCATGGCTTGGGAAAGGCCGCGACCGCCAGGGCGCCGTATTCCGGGACCCGGTCCAGATTGCAGAGCAGCTCGATCTGGTAATGATTGGTTCCCAGGATGTAGGCTTCGCAGGAATAATCGTCCCGGCTGGTCGACGCGCCGGGGTCCGTGTCCAGGGTTTCATGGCCCGAGGCGGTGATTTTTCTGGTCTCGTATAGATATTTCAGCGCTTCCAGGCTCCAGCCCGGGTAATGGTCCACGCCGTCCCGGTCCTTGTTTTGCATCCCGGCGGGGTCGGGCCAGCGCTTGGACCAGTCGGTGCGCAAGGCCACGAAACTTCCGGCCGGGATTGGTCCGTATTTGCTTTCCCACTTTTTCACGTCCCCGAGGGACGCGACGTAGTCCGGGTCGGCCGCGGCTTGTTCGTGGCAGTCTAAAACCACCAGCGGCAGGACCATCTCCTTGACGGGGATTTCATCGATGGTCCTTTTTCCCTTCACGAAGTGGGCCGGGGGATCGCAGTGGGTCCCCCACTGGCCCACGTGGGTGTAAAGGTGAAGCAGGAAGCCGGAGCCAAGGGAGCCCACGCCCTCGTCGTAGTGGTAGATGGTTTCCACCCTGGAATCCGGGTCGCCCTTCCAGTGGGGGATGCCGGGGCGGAAAGAGTGGGTCAGGTCAACGAAGGTCTTGGTTTTGATGGTTTCGTACATTCGCCACAAATCCGAATCCGCGGCCCCGGCCGGCGCGGCGAACAGCGCGACCCAGGCCAGGACGGCCGCGAGAGCCGGCGCCGGTTTCATGATCTCCTCCTTCTTCTCTTCCCCGTGGGGGTGGAACGGGTTTCAGGCCGGGGTCGCGGGCGGCGGCCCGCGCTAGGGAACGCCGGGGCGATAGTTTTATTCGCCCTTGAACCGGGGCTCTCGTTTTTCTATAAAGGCGGTGAGGCCTTCCACATGGTCCCGGGAATAAAGGGTCAGGGTGAACTGATCGTGGTCCATGTAACTGGCCAGGTGGTTGTGGGCCGCGGCGTGGACGTTGATGGCTTCCTTGGTCATGGCCACGGGCAGGGGCGGTTGGGCCGCGACTTTTTCCGCCACGGCCAGGGCTTCCTCGAAGGCCCGGCCTTCCTCGACCGCCCAGTCGGCCAGGCCCCAGTCGAGGGCGACGCGGGCGTCGAGCATTTCGGCCAGGATCACGATCCGCTTGGCCTTGGCCGGCCCCACCAGGTTGGTCAGGCGGGGCAGGGTCTGCCAGCTCATGTTCATGGCCAGTTTCAGTTCCGGGACCGACAACCGGGCGCCGGCGCCCAGGACCCGAAAATCGCAGGACACGGCCAGGGACACTCCGCCTCCCAGGCAGTACCCCTCGATGGCGGCGATCGTGACCTGGGACATGCTTTCCCAGGCCCGGCACATGGTGGCGCCGATCTTGGCGCCTTTTCTTTTGTCCTTGAGGGAAGCGCCGGCCAGGCGGGCCATTTCCGGGTCCTTGAGGTCGCTTCCGGCGGTGAAGACCCGGTCTCGACCGGTCAGGACCACCACCGAGGTTTCGTCGTCGTGTTCAAAGGACCGGGCCGCCTCGGTCAGTTCGACCAGGGCGCGGTGGGACAGGGGGTTGGGGTCGAAGCCGCGGTCGAACCGGACCACGGCCACCCGGCCGTTTCTGGTGATGTTCACTATTTCGTGATTCATGCCGGCGCTCCTGAATAATATTTATGCGGGGAAAACCGCGCGGCCGAAGCCGCCCTATAAATCGCGGCCCCCGGTTGGGGGATGATAATCGTATCGTTTCGGACCCGGGCCGTCAATTCAATTTGGCCGTCGAGGCGGCCGGCCCGGGTCGGTTCGTTCAAAAATCGAGGTTTTTTATGGGGCCGATTGTTCTTGACCCTAACGATCCGGTTGACATAACGGCCCGGTCCGATTATTTTTCGGGCAAGGGAACGGAAAGCGCGCCCGTTCAACTATTGTCAGGCGTCTTATTCAGGGACAACTGAAGGGACCAAAGGAGTAGACCCCCGCGGGGAGCCTATGAAGCATGTACGTAATTTCAGCATTATCGCCCATATCGATCACGGCAAGTCCACCCTGGCCGACAGGTTGATCCAGCACGTCGGGCTGGTCAACGATCGTCAGTTCCGGGACCAGATCCTGGATTCCATGGATATCGAGCGGGAACGCGGCATCACCATTAAAAGCAACACCATCAGCCTGCCGTACAAGGCCAAAAGCGGCGAGGAATACTACCTCAACCTCATCGACACTCCGGGCCACGTGGATTTTTCCTACGAAGTGTCCCGGGCCCTGGCTTCCTGCGAGGGCGTCTTGCTGCTGGTGGACGCGTCCCAGGGCGTGGAAGCCCAGACCCTGGCCAACCTTTACGCGGCCATGGAACAGGACCTGACCATCATCCCGGTCATCAATAAAATAGACCTTCCGGCCGCCAATGTGGAAGCGGTCCGGGAACAGATCGAGATCGACCTGGGCCTGGACGCGGATTCGGCCCTGCTCTGCTCGGCCAAGGAAGGGATCGGGATCGAGGAAATCCTGGAAGCCCTGTGCGAACGGATACCGGCGCCGAAGGGGAAAAGGGAAGCTCCCTTGCAGGCCCTGATCTTCGACGCGTTCTACGATCCGTACCGCGGCACCATCGTCAGCATCCGGGTTTTTTCCGGCGCCATCAAGGCCGGGGACGTCCTGCGGCTGATGTCCAACAACGCCAAATACAAGGTCGAGGAAGTCGGGATTTTTCACCTGGAACGGGTCGCCCTCAAGGAACTGTCCGCCGGGGCCGTGGGGTATATCATTTCGGGCATCAAGACCGTCGGCGACGTTCGGGTCGGGGACACCATCACCCTGGACGACCGGCCGGCCGCCGAGTCCTGGCCCGGGTTCAAGGAAGTCAAGCCCGTGGTCTTTTCCTCGATCTACCCGGTGGCGGCCGACGATTACGAGGACCTGACCGCGGCCCTGGAAAAATACAAGCTCAACGACGCTTCCCTAATCTACCAGAAAGACTCGTCGGCGGCCCTGGGGTTGGGGTTCCGGTGCGGCTTCCTGGGGCTGCTGCACCTGGAAATCGTCCAGGAACGGCTGGAACGCGAATACGACCAGTCCATCATCATGACCGCTCCCAGCGTGGAATACAAATTCACCTTGAAGGACGGGACCGAGCTCGATATTGACAACCCCGAGGATTATCCGGACCCGGTCAAGATCGACAAGGCCTTCGAACCCTATATCAAGGCCACGATTTTCATGCCCGAAAGATACGTGGGCGCGGTCATGAAGCTCTGCATGGACCGTCGGGGCGAGAATTCCCGCATGCAGTATCCCACGCCCGGCCGGGTGGAATTGAGTTTCGACATCCCCCTGGCCGAGGTGATCTACGATTTCTACGACAAGCTCAAGACCGTGACCCAGGGATACGGGTCCTTTGACTACGAGTTGCTGGACTATCGCGAAAACGACCTGGTCAAGGTCGATATCCTCCTCAACGGCGACAAGGTCGACGCCCTGTCGGTGATCGTGCACCGGGACCGGGCCAGGACGCGGGCCCTGCAGATGTGCGAGCGCCTGCACGAGGAACTGCCGCGCCAGATGTTTAAAATTGCCATTCAGGGGGCCATCGGGGGCCAGATCATCGCCCGCAAGACCATCTCGCCCTTCCGCAAGGACGTGACGGCCAAGTGCTACGGCGGCGATATTTCCCGTAAGCGCAAGCTGTTGGAAAAGCAGAAAAAGGGCAAGAAGCGGATGAAGATGGTCGGCCAGATCGAAGTCCCGCAGTCCGCCTTCGTGGCCGTCCTGAAGACCGACAACGATTGATGGGGGCCGCGCGACCGGGCGTGATTTTGCGGCCAGCGAGCGGGCGAGGGCGTGGGTTTGTATGAAAATGCCCGAAGGGCCTTTTCCTTGGTTGTTGTGACTGGGATTATGCGAGCTATCGTTCCCACGCGGGATAGGGTCAGTACGACCATGACCGGGGCTCGGGAAAAGATATCGCCTTCACCACGGATGTCGGCGCGGAATAAAATGTTGGGTTACGCTTCGCTAACCCAACCTACGTAAATTACATGCTTTCTGGTAAACAAGCGGGCGCGGGCGTGGGTTTGTATGAAAATGCCCGAAGGGCCTTTTCCTTGGTTGTCGTGACCGACATGGCCGCGATTTAATGGAAATGGGGGACGCCCTTGCCGCCTGACAACCTCCGGCCGGGCTTGTACGTCCACGTGCCGTTCTGTTCCGGCAAATGTCGGTACTGCGATTTTTTTTCCGCGGCCGCGCCCGGCCTGGTCCGGCCCTGGCTGAAAGGCTTGAAACGAGAAGTCGGGTTTTACCGGGGGTTCGGACCCTTCGACACCCTGTACTTCGGCGGCGGCACGCCTTCCTGCCTGGCCGAATCCGATCTGTCCTATCTTTTTGACATTATTTTTTCTTCCTTTGAATTTCTTCCCGAGGCGGAAATAACCATCGAGGTTAACCCGGAAGACGTGGGCCCGGCCCAGGCCGGGTTCATCATGAACCTGGGCGTCAATCGGATTTCCCTGGGGTTTCAGTCTCCGGACCCGGCGCGCCTCGAATTCCTGGGAAGACGGCATTCGGCCGACCAGGCTTTTCGCGCCGTGGACCACTTCCGCCAAGCCGGCTGCCTGAATCTCGGACTCGACTTGATTTTCGGCCTGCCCGGCCAGGGCGTGGACGAATGGCGGGCGGTTTTGGACCAGGTCCTGCCCCTGGCCCCGGAACATCTGTCCTGCTATCAACTGACCATCGAGGACCGGACCTATTTCGGCCGTCTGGCCAAGGAGGGGCTTTTGACCCCGCCGGACGAGGAAACATCCCGGGCTTTGTTCCTGGCGTCATCCGAATATCTGGAAGAGCGCGGCTACGTCCAGTACGAGGTCTCGAACTTCGCTCGCGGGAACGACTTCCGGTCCCGACATAACCGGAAATATTGGCTCGGCGCGCCGTACCTGGGCCTGGGGCCCTCGGCCCATTCCTTCCGCGATGGAACGAGGTGGTGGAATGTTCGCTCCATCCGCAAGTATGTCGACAACCTCGCGACCGGCCGTCCGCCCGTGGAAGAGCGCGAAATACTGACCTTGGAACAGAAAAAACTGGAAGCGATTCTATTGGGGCTCCGCAATTCCGAGGGCGTGGCTTTAACCGACCTGTCCACGAGCCCCCGCGCGGTTCGTGAACTGACCCGGGCCCTTGGGCAGGGGCTGGTCAGCCTCCGCGCCGGGCGCGTTATCCCGTCCCGGACAGGCTTGGTCACGGCCGACAGGTTGGCGGAACTGCTGTCGGATTGACCAATTTTTTCCCCATGGTTGCGGACCCGGGGCCGCCTTCCGACTCCCTTGCGGGGTCGAGGGCCGGTCTCGTTTCAACCAAGGGCCAAACCAAACCGACATCTGGTCTCCCTGAAGGGCTGATGGCCGCGGCGCGGTTGCGTCCGGCTGCCCCCTGACCTCCCGTCCCCCCGCCCCCCCCCCGCCCCCTTGGCCTTGTCCCTGAAAATACCGCGACATTTTTCGAGCGGCTTGAAAAAATACGCGCGGGGGGGCATAATTAGGGTTTCAATCGGCCCGGCCCCGGGGGCTGGGGAAGGTATGGAAATTTGCAATGAATAACAAGATGATAGTGGTTCGCGGGGCGCGCGAGCACAATTTGAAGGACGTCAACGTCGAAATACCCAGGGATTCCTTCACGGTTATCACCGGGCTTTCGGGGTCGGGCAAGTCCAGCCTGGCCTTCGACACCATCTACGCCGAGGGGCAGCGGCGGTACGTGGAATCGCTCTCGTCCTACGCCCGGCAGTTCCTGGAACAGATGGACAAGCCGGACGTGGACGTGATCGAGGGGTTGTCCCCGGCCATTTCCATCGAGCAGAAGACCACCAGCAAGAACCCCCGTTCCACCGTGGGCACGGTCACGGAAATTTACGATTACCTGCGGCTGCTGTTCGCCCGGGTCGGACGGCCCTACTGCTACCAGTGCGGCCGGGAAATCGCTTCCCAGACGGTCCAGGAGATCGTGGACAAGATACTTACCCTGGAAACCGGGGCCAAGGTGGTGGTCATGGCGCCCCTGGTGGCGGGCCGCAAGGGCGAGCACCAGAAGCTTTTCGAGCAATTGAAGAAGGACGGCTTCATCCGGGTCCGGGTTAACGGGACGGTCCGGGCCCTGGAGGAAGAGATCGTCCTGGACAAGAAGAAGAAGCACAACATCGAGGTGGTGGTGGACCGCCTAGTGGTCAAGGACGGCGTGGCCCGCCGGCTCACCGATTCCGTGGAATTGGCCCTCCGGACGTCCGAGGGACAGGTGCTGGTGGAAGTGGTCGGCCGGGAAGAAATGTTTTTCAGCGAGCGTTTCGCCTGCGACCAGTGCGGCATCAGCTACCCCGAACTGACCCCCCAGCTTTTTTCGTTCAACAACCCCCAGGGCGCCTGCCCGGAATGCGACGGCCTGGGCGCCAAGATGTATTTCGACCCGGACCTGATCGTGCCCAACCAGGAACTATCCCTGCGCGAGGGCGCGGCCGCGCCGTGGTCCCGGTCCAGCTCCGTCTATTACATCCAGATGCTGGAAGCCCTGGCCGAGCATTTCAACTTCGATATCTTCGCGCCCTATAAAGCCCTGCCGGACAAGGCCAAGGACGTCATCCTCAACGGCTCGGGCAAGGAAGAGGTCCGGTTTTTCTTCGAAAAGGACGACCGGCGCCATTTCTACACCCGGCCCTTCGAGGGGATAATCCGCAACCTGGAACGGCGGTATAGGGAGACCGATTCGGTCATGGTGCGGGAAGAGATCGAGAAATACATGAACAACCGGCCCTGCCCGAAATGCGCGGGAGCGCGGCTCCGGCCCGAGGCCCTGTCGGTCAAGGTCGGGGACCTGACCATCCGGGAAGTCACCGGATTGTCCGTGGCCAAGGCCCGCGATTTTTTTCATGGCCTGGCCCTGACGGACCGGGAAATGGAGATCGGCCGGCGGGTGGTCAAGGAAATAACCGAGCGGCTGGATTTCCTGGGCGACGTTGGCCTGGACTATCTGACCCTGGACCGCAATTCCGCCACGCTGTCCGGCGGGGAAGGGCAGCGCATCAGGCTGGCCACCCAGATCGGGTCCCGGCTGGTCGGGGTCATCTACATTCTGGACGAACCGTCCATCGGCCTGCACCAGCGGGACAACGCCCGGCTCTTGTCCACTCTCAAAAAGATGAGGGACCTGGGCAACACCGTCCTGGTGGTGGAGCACGACGCGGACACCATCATGGCCGCGGATTACGTTTTGGACCTCGGCCCGGGCGCCGGCATGAACGGCGGGGAGGTGGTTTTCGCGGGTACGCCGGAGGAAATGCTCAAGTCCGAGGCCTCCCTCACCGGCCAATACCTGTCTGGAATCAAAAAGATCGAGCGGCCCCCCACGCGGCGGAAGCCCAATAAGGGGGTCATTGTCCTGGAAAAGGCTTCCGAGAACAATTTGAAGGACATCACGGCCATGATTCCCCTGGGGACCCTGACCTGCGTCACCGGAGTGTCCGGGTCGGGCAAATCCACCCTGGTCATCGAGACCCTGTACAAGGCCCTGGCCCAGCATCTGTATCGGTCCAAGGAACGGGCCGGGCGGGTCGAGGACATCAGGGGGCTCCAGCATATCGACAAGGTCATCGACATCGACCAGAGCCCCATCGGGCGGACGCCCCGGTCCAACCCGGCCACCTACACCGGCGTTTTCACCTTTATCCGGGACCTCTTCGCCAAGCTGCCCGAGGCCCGGGCCAGGGGGTACAAGCCGGGCCGGTTTTCGTTCAACGTCAAGGGCGGCCGCTGCGAGACCTGCCAGGGCGACGGGATCATCAAGATCGAGATGCACTTTCTGCCCGACGTGTATGTCCGCTGCGAGGCTTGCCAGGGAAACCGCTACAACCGCGACACCCTGGAAGTCCTATACCGGGGCTCGTCCATCGCCGAGGTCCTGGACATGACCGTGAACCGGGCTTGCGAGTTTTTTGAAAACGTGCCCCAGATCAAGACCAAGCTGGTCACCATCCAGGAAGTCGGTCTGGGCTACATCCGGCTGGGCCAGGCGGCCACCACCCTTTCCGGCGGCGAGGCCCAGCGCATCAAGCTCAGCCGGGAATTGTCCAAGCGGGCCACGGGTCGCACCCTGTACATTCTGGACGAACCCACCACCGGGCTTCATTTCGACGACATCAACAAGCTGCTCGCCGTCCTCAACCGCCTGGTGGACCAAGGCAACACCGTGGTGGTCATCGAACACAACCTGGATGTGATCAAGTGCGCGGACCACGTCATCGACCTGGGTCCCGAAGGCGGGGACCAGGGGGGGAGCATCGTGGCCGCGGGTTCCCCGGAAGAGATCGCCGCCAACGAAAAATCCTACACCGGCCTGTTCCTGCGTCGCCTGCTGTAGGCAGCCGGTCAACCTGGAGGACGGCCGGCCTTTACAAGCGCGTCCTTCTGATATAATAAAAAATAACGTGAAAAGTATAGTGGAGGAACCCTCTTGTCCATGGATTTGGAAATAACGGACCAGCGTCTCAAGGACGCGATTTCGTTTCACGGCCATCTCTGCCCCGGCCTGCTGATCGGGTACCGGGCCGCCAGGCTGGGCCTGGAAATGCTGGGCGGCAAAAGGTCGGAAGACGAGGAAATGATCGCCGTGGTGGAAAACGATTCCTGTTCCGTGGACGCGGTCCAGGCCCTGACCGGCTGCACCTTTGGAAAAGGGAACCTAGTTTTCCGGGACTGGGGCAAGCAGGTCTTCACCCTGGCCTACCGGCCCGACGGCCGGGGGGTCCGCCTGGCTTTCAAGGGCGACCGGATCAAGCCGACCCTGCCGGAAGGCGGCGCGGACCGGCCCGCGTTCATAAAACTATTGCTGGAATCTCCCGACGAGCTGCTTTTCGATGTTAAACCCCTCGCGGTGGACCTGCCCCGCGCGGCCAGGATTTTTCCCACCATCCCCTGCGATATTTGCGGGGAAGGGGTGATGGAACCCCGCCTGTCCGAGGTGGAAGGGCGGAAAATCTGCCCGGCCTGTCTGCTGGAACAACCATCGGGCGAGATCATGGGCCGGGTCGCGGACTTCATGTTTGAACTAGGCATGCTGAAAAAAGCGCCCCGGACCGGGTACCAGTTTTTGGGCAACGGCCATGAAACCGTGGCCGCGCACGTCTTTCGCACGGCGGTCATCGGCTTTGTGCTGGCCCGCCTGGTCGAGGGCGTGGACCCCCACAAGGTCTTGAAGATGTGCTTGTTTCACGACCTAGCCGAGGCCCGGACCGGGGACCATAATTACGTGAACAAGCAGTACGTGGTGGTGGACGAGGCCCGGGCCGAACGGGACGCGGCGGCCCAGGTCCCCTCGGGCCGGGAAATACAGGCGCTCCTGGCCGAATTCCGCCAGGGGGAAAGCCCCGAGGCCCTGTTGGCCTCCGACGCGGACCAGCTCGACATGATCGTGGAACTCAAGGAAAAACAGGACCTGGGCAACCAGTACGCCGCGGCATGGCTTTTCTACGCCGAAAAAAGGCTGAAAACCGACGCCGGCCGCAACCTCTGCCGGGCCGTGATGAAAACCGACTGGACCCACTGGTGGTTCGATAAAAAAGAACATTTATGGGTCAGGAATGAGTAATTCAGAGCGGCGGGGGAGTCGTTATTGGCCCCTGGCCTGGGCCATGGTTCTGTCGCTGTGGGTGCATATCCTGGGGTTCGCCCTGTTGCGGTACGCGCCTCCGGCTGCGGCCTCGCCTTCTCCCCTGCCGTTGATAATGGAATTCGAGGAGCCTCCCGCCGTCATTACCCCTCCCGAGGCGGCGGGCCCCCCCACCGAACGAGACCGGACCGGCGCCAAGGACGGAAAGTCCGAGCCCAAGGCGACGAGCCTCCCGGAAATAAGGCCGGCGGGACCGTTCACCCTGGACTCGATTCCTCCGGACGAGGAAATTATTTCCCTGGAAAGCAAGGCGCCGGAATATGTTTCGTTTCTGGGCCGGGTCAAGGCCCTGATAACCAATCGCTGGATATTTCCTCCCGAAGCCAGGAAGAAACGCCAGGGCGGCCGGTTGACCGCGGTCTTCACCCTATCCCGGACCGGGGACGTGGTCAGGTTGATCGTGGAAGAGTCTTCCGGGCGGCCGGTGTTGGATGACGCGGCCCTGGAAGCCATTCGGGGGGCCGCGCCCTTTCCCGGCTTTCCGGAACATATCGCCTTGCCCCATTTAAACATCCGAGCCCACTTCGACTACCGCATCAAATACGTCACCGTGAAGTAAGCGTCCGGCCCCCGGCGCCGCTCGGGCGTGGAACCGGGGAGCCCTCACCCCCAACCCCTCTCCCAGTGAGAGAGGGGAGTTTTAAGTGTAAAATCATATTGTTGTGAAAGAGCGGCCTCCCGGGGCGCCCCCGGCGCCGGGCTGGCGTTATTCCTCGGACCTGACAGCCGGCGCGGGATTGTCAATCACAAGCCGGTCGGTTTATGTCCGCGGTTGGCGCAATTATCTCCCTCTCCACCCATTTATGGGGGGAGAGGGTCGGGGCGGGGGGGGGGGCGTTTCAAGGCAAAAAGTAGTGCCGGCTGGCCGGGCGTTGGCTTTTGTCCCCGAGGCCCTCCGCCGCCTTGGTACGGCTCTGGAACCGCCAGGGTTCGGGGGAGCGGTGGAGGGATTGGTCCCGCTCCCGGGTCAGCTCCAGTCTTCCATCAGGTCGAGGAAGGCCCCGCGACCGCCGCCTTGCACGCCGGTGAACCCGCCGCCGGGAGCGCCCCAGGCGCCGGCCAGGTACAACCCCTTGATGGGAGTGCGGTTTTTGATGCGGTTGGTGAAGGTGTTGCCGACCGACTGCTCGTACCCGTAGATGGCGCCCTCGGGATTCCGGGTATACCAGCGGTTGGTCAGGGGCGTGCCGATTTCCATGACTTCGATCATCCCGGACAGCCCGGGGATGAACCGCTTTTCCGTCCGTTCGATCAGGATGCCGGCCAGGCGTTCCTTTTCCTGGAGGTATTCCGCTTTTCGGCCGGAGAAATAGTCGGTTTCGAACCTCCGGAAAGGTTCATACCCGCACACGAACATAATGGACATGGTTGATGTTCCGGGCTTGGAATAACCGGGGAAGGCGTTGTCGAAAATATTGACGGCGTAGCCGACCCGGGCCGCGTCGGCCGAGAGGCAGGCCTGGTACTCGGCCTCGGGGTCGCGGGCCAGGGGGCCGTCCTGGACAAAAGTCCCGTATTCCTTGAATTCGTGCTGTATTTCCCGGTTCAGGCCCAACCAGACCACGAAGCTCGAAATGGACGGCCGGTATTGCTCCAGTTGTTTCCGGAAAGCCGCGGGCAGGATTTCCGGAGGCAGCATTTTGAAGAAGGTGTCGGGGCCGCCGGCGTTGGAGATCACCGCCTTGGCCGGAATGGCTTCCCAGCCCGCCAGGCGCGCGCCGGCGACGGCCCGGTCCGCGATGATTATTTCCCGGACCTCGGTTTCCAGAAGCACCCGGCCGCCGTGGGCCTCGATCAGGTCCACCAGGGCCTGGCTCAGGGCCTGGGACCGGGGCCGGTAGCAGTATCCGCCGCCCTGGAGATACTGGCCCGTGGCAATATAATAGTAGAAGGCGGACAGCCGCGACGGGGGCAGCCCGTAATAGCCCCACAAAAAGGACGACAGGGCCCTGGCCCGGGGGTCCTTGACATGCCGGGCCAGGGCGTCGGCCAGGGTCTCGTTCCGGATTTTCCAGAGCAGTTTGTGTTTCCTCGGAAAGGTCACGTAGTCCCAGGCGGAGAGCCGGTCGGGGAGGGCGGCCACGTCCTCGGCCGTTTCCACCATTTCGTTGAACAGGCTCCGGAAGCCGGCCTCTTCCTGGGGGAATTTCGCGGCCAGGGCCTGGACGCAGCCCTCGACGTCGGCCGGGGGGAGGGTGAGGTCGTTGTCCGGGGTCAGGATATGGGCCAGGTTCTTCAGCTTGACCGGCTCCACTTTGTCTTCCAACCCCAGTTCGTGGAAAATCAGGCGGGAAGCGCCGCTTTGGGCCGCGGTCTGGTGGAGGGAAACCTCGAAGGTGAAGCGGCCCGCGGCCCGGTCGAAGCTGGTGGCGTATCCGCCGGGTTTCGAGTGCTGCTCCACCACGGTCACGGGGTATCCGGCCTTGGCCAGATACGCGGCCGCGGTCAGGCCTCCCAAGCCGGCCCCGATGACCACCACCGGCTTTTTTCCGGCCCCGGCCCGGCCGGCGATGGCGGCCAGGTCCAGGGGGCGGGCCGCGCATCCGGCCGCCGCCGCGGCGGCGGCGAAGCCCGCGGCCTTCAGAAAATTCCTTCGCGTTAGGGGACGTTCCAACCAAGTCATGACGCCTCGCCTCCGGTTTATAAAGAAATCATGGCCGCCAGTCGACTATGCCGCGGGCGGGGTTTTTTTCGTCCCACTCCCAAAAAGCCTTCTCGTCCCGGACCCCGGCTGCGATGACGGCCTGGTAAATCCGAATTCCCATCACTTTTTTATCGTCCGGAACGGCGTTCTTGATCCGAAGAATAGCCGCCCTGGTTTCCGGGGTCAATACCTGGGAGATGCGTTCGGCCACGTCCTCGAAATATCCGGCGTAGCGCGAGCCGTTGAGAATATGGATCAGGTCGATTTGCCAGGAATCGCCACTGCCGTCCTCGTAAAAGGCGTGCCATTCAAGGCATTTATCTTCCGCTTCGAGCAGGTTGGCGTAGTTGATGGCTGTTATCCGGCTGTTTTCGGCCAGCCGGGCCATGGCGGAGAAACTGTCGGCCAGGCTAAAGGGGTTGGTGTAGATGTGAAAGTCGATGTCCCTCCGTTTCAGGAGCAGGCCCGTTTTGAGGGACCCGACCAGGTTGATGGTCGCTCCCAGGGATTGCCAGATTTCGATCACCCGGGTCTCCCTGATGACTTCCCAGGCTTTTTTTTCGGCCGTCGCGGCCAGTTGGAACAGTTGGTCCATGATTATTTCCTTTATTTCAACCCGACCATGGTTCGTTTTTTCCATGGGGAGCATGGTCGTGGCGCCCTTGGCCGAGCCGGGATGTGGTTCACCGATTACATACTTAAAGCAGTCGAAAAACTATTAATATAGCAAACCTGGAAGGCGATGGACAACA
The DNA here is from genome assembly GCA_043806915.1 of Pseudomonadota bacterium. Taxonomy (GTDB): domain Bacteria; phylum Desulfobacterota; class Desulfarculia; order Adiutricales; family JAGVGV01; genus JAZDGM01. The sequence continues at coordinate 94,489 of JAZDGM010000020.1, forward strand.
AAATTCGATTGAAAAAACGGAAAAGTCAACCCCTTCGCTTGGTTTTAGGGCATTCGGGAAAAGGGCGGATATTGATCGGTCGCTCGGGCTGGAGGGCGGGCCGGTTGGGGGCCGGCCTGCATTGCGTTTAGACCGGCCTCCGGCGCCCCCCCAAGAATCATGAACCGGCGGAATACAACCGGGCCAGCCTTTTCTCGGCGGCCAGGGCCGCGTTGGCCGGGGTTTTTTTCCCGGTGCAGGCCTCGGAGAACATGTCCACGATAATGAATTCACTCATGGCCGCGGCGGAAGCCTTGCCCAATGGGCCGGCGTGTCCGTTGGGGAGCATGCGGTCCATGCATTCCCGGTACGGCTCGATCCGGGGGTCGTTTTTCCAGGCGGGAAGATCGTGGAAGGCCTTGAGGCTTTGGGTGATATAGCCCTGGGAGCCGCCGATCCACCGGGAATATTGCTCGGCCTCGAACATGAACAGCAGATAATGCCTGGCCGCGTTGGGGACCGGGGAATGCTTGTAGATAAAAGCCTGGCTCAGGAGGGAAAGCTCGGTCGGTCGGCCCACCGGGCCGAGGGGAAAATTGGCGACGACCAAGTCGGCCGCGACCTCCGGGTAATTTTGCTTGGCCGCGGACAGGATGCTGCTGCCGTTGTTGGTCACGGATATTTGACCCGACAAAAAGGCGTTGTTGTTATCCGAATCGAGCCAATTTTCCACGCCCGGGATCATGGTTTCGAACAGTTCCCGCGCGGCTTCGAGCGCCAGGAGCGTTTCCGGGCTGTTTATGGCCATGGTTTTGCCGTCCGGTTCCACGGCCCGGCCGCCAAAAGACCAGAGCCACCAGTGCGTCCATGTGGTCGGGTCGCCGGACCCCCGGCCCAGGGCGAGGCCGATTGGATGTCCCTTGGCTTTAAGAGCTTGGCAGCATTTGATAAACTCGTCGATCCGAGAAGGCGGGGCCTCGAACCCGGCTTCGTGAAGCCAGCCAAGGCGATAGTTCATGCACAGACCCGAACAGCCAATGGGCAGGCCCAGCCATCGCCCGGTCCGGTGGTCCCGGCCGTAAGTCCGGCAGATCGGGTACCAACCGCCGTATTGGGAACCCAAATATTCGGCCAAGTCGGTCAGGTCCACCAGGGCGTCCGGGTAGAGGTGAGGGTCGTCGTACCAACCAATAACTAGATCGTGGCCCGCGCCAAGGGTCGCCTCCATGGCCGCCCGGGGACGCACTTCTTCCCAGGGCAGGGAATCCACCACCACCCGCCCTCCGGTCAGTTCCTCCCAACGACGGGTATTGGCCAGCCAGATATCAAGCTCGTCCTGAATAAAGGCCTTCCAACGCAAAACCTTGACCGTCGGGTTTGGTTCCAAGGAAAACGTCGGCCGCGGGGCTTCCGCGGCGGCCAGGGCTTGCCGGTCAATGAACCCAGGCCCTATGCCGGCTAAAGAAAGTCCGGTCAGGCCCAAGGCCGATTTCTTCATGAACTCGCGGCGAGAGATATTATTCGTGGTTTTTTTATTCATGTCACCGTCCTTGGTTTGTTTTTTCATTACCGACCACTAACCCCGCAACATGCCGCGGGGAGCGCTCGCTTCTTGAGGCTGATACTGCTTGGCGGCCTCGAGCAGCTCTTCCTCGACCATTCGCCGGAGTTCGGGCGGCTCGATCACCACGGCTTGGCGACCTAGGCTGAGTGCCCACATTTTTATTTCCCCGAGACCGGACACCCTAAAGGTCAATTCCAGGCCGCCGTCCTCGAGGCGCCGGGATTGTTGGCTTTCGTGCCAGGTTTTTTCCTCGGCCCACCTCGCCCATTCCGGTAAAATATGGACGATCACCTCGCGCGTATCGCCCTGCATGACCTTGAAGCAGCGGCCCACGAATTCGTCGAAATTAAAATCCTTGGGAATCTTGAACTGTTCGTCCGTCAGGCGCAGCATTTTTATCCGGTCCAGGACAAACATCCTGACTTCCTTGCGCAGGTGGCAATACCCGATCAAATAGATTGAGCCCTCGAAAAACCATATTCGATAGGGGTCGAGGCGGCGGAGTTTTTCCTTGTCGGCATGGAGCGAATGATAGGCGATTTCCAAGCGCCGCCCCTCCACCACCGCCTGATTGACCTGGTTGATGATTTCCCGGAATTGTCCGTATTTTTTGTACGGTTTGATGCCCACCGCAAAGGCGGTTTGAATCCGTTCCAGGTAGGCCAGGGTTTTCATGGGCAAGGTGGACCGGACCTTTTTAAACAAGGATTCCAGGGAGTCGTAAAAAGCGGTTCCCTGGAAGGCCTTGATCAGGTCTCCGTAGACATGGAGGGATATCAGCTCCGTGAGGGTAAAGGGCTGGGGGACCTGGAATTTGTAGGCGTCCACGAAGGCCCAGCGGTTGGCCTTGTCCCCGCGCTCGCAGAACAGGGGAAACCCGGCTTCCTGCAGGGCTTCCAGGTCCCGGTAGGCCGTTCTCAGGCCGACGTCCTCCAGTTCGGCCAGTTCCGCCACGGTCAGGCCCTGGCGACTGGATTCGATATGCCTCAGTATCCGCCACTGGCGGGCCAGTTGGTCGCCGCGCATTAAATCCTCTTTTTAAATAAAATAATGCCGGCTCTTTGTCCGGATTCGACAATGCCGCATTGTATGTTCATACCGCCAGAAGGAAGGTTTTTTGTCAAATAAAAAAGAGCGGTTGACTCGGAAATCCGGGACCGCTCGCGGGGCGCTTTTGGGGGAAGCCTAACAGCCGGACCAAGAGGATGCATGCATGCCCGCGCCTGTCATCGGCGGTATAAGATTCGGAAATAAGCTCTATGAGGTCAAGTATGACTTGCGGAGCCGTCATGTTTACGTTTCCCACGCCGGTTGGACCCGCGTCGGTTCGGCCGATTCCCCCAGGGACGCCATGAGCAAGGCCGAGGCCTGGCTGTTGGATAATTTAAAGCCGTAAGTTCGCTTCTTTCCGCGCGACCGCGTTGATCTTGCCCGGGGCGATCTTGACCGCGAAGGGGTATTCCGCTTCCCGGTAGGACCAGGGCCGAGAGGGGGCGGCATTGGGCTAGGTTTTGGGCCGGGCGGCTTGATTCCGGCCCGGCGGCGCGATAAAAATGTGTTATAATTGTCAAGCAAACGAAGTTGATTCGTTACGTCGGCTGATGTAGTCTGGTTTCTTGAGGCAACCATTATAGGAACATTTTTGAAGGGAGATTGATCATGAAAAGGATCGCTATACTGATCGCTCTGTTTTTTCTGGCTTTTTCCCAGGCCGCCCAGGCCGAGTCCCTGAAGCTTTTAACCTGGAAGGGTTACGCGCCCAAGGAGCTGGTGGACAAATTCGAAAAGGAGACCGGGATCAAGGTCGAGCTGACCTTTTCGAACAACGAGGAAATGATCGCCAAATTGCGGGCCACCCGCGGCGCCGGCTTCGACTTGGCCCAGCCCAGCCAGGACCGGATTTCCTCGGTGCAGGAAGAGTTCGGCATCTATCAACCCCTGGATTATTCCAAGATCGAGGCCGGCTTGTTTATTCCCTCCATGCTCGAGGCCGTCAAGAATAACACCCTGGTCAAGGGGCAGTCCCACGCCGTTCCGTTCTGCTGGGGCACTTCGGGCTTGATCGTCAACAGCGACAAGGCTCCGGGCGCGGCCAGTTGGAAAGACCTGCTCGACGACAAATACAAGGGCCGGGTCAGTTACCGCCTGAAAAGACCTATCCTCATGGCCATGGGGTTCGCCCTTGGGTACAACCCCTTCGAGTTGTACAACGACCCGGCGGCCTACCAGGCCATGCTGGACAAGATCGGCGAAACTCTCATCCAGGCCAAGCCCCTGGTCAAGAATTACTGGGCCAATGGGGACTCCCTGCTCGAATCCATGCGTTCGGGCGAGGTCTTCCTGGCCAAGGCCTGGGACGGCGGCGGTTGGAAGCTGCACGAGGAAAACCCGGCCATTGACTTCGTGGCCCCCAAGGAAGGCGCCTTGGGCTGGATCGACACTTTCGCCATTCCGGCCAAGGCCGAAAACCCGGCCGCCGCGTACAAGTGGATCAACTTCATGATGAAGCCGGAAAACGCCGCAGTCTTCACCAACCAGGAAAAATACGCCACCGCCTCCAAGGACGCCAACGCTTTTGTATCCGCGGAAGTGAGCGCCAACTTCAAGCGGTCCTTCCCCCAGGAAGCCATCGACAACATCAAGTGGTATCCGCCCGTGCCGGCGCGGTTGGAAGGCATGGAAGGCCTGGTCCTGGACAAGATCAAGGCCGCTCAATAATCCTCCACTCCAGGCCCTGGAATGGAGCGCCGTCCCCGCGCCCTCGCGGGGAGCCTAATTCATCCTTCCGGCCGGCGCC
>JAZDGM010000021.1:0-29986 GCA_043806915.1 Pseudomonadota bacterium
GGGAGATAATTGTCCGGCCCGGCCTCGCCTCCGTTTGGGGCAAGGTATTGTCTTTCAGAATAAAAGGAACAAAACAGAAGTGATTATTCTCCCTCTCCACCCATTCATGGGGGGAGAGGGCTGGGGTGAGGGGGGCTTTAAGTTAACAATGACATCCATATTTCTAGAGCGGGGAAGCCGGCGAAGCTTCACCTCAAACCGTCAAGTAAAAACTTGATCTGTTTGTAAAGAAGTTGAAGCATATAGGCGTCTGGTGCTTCCCTGGCCTAGGTTCCCAAGCTCTAGCTTGGGAGCCAGCCTTTTGACCGTTGTCCTTACATTTTCAATCGGCCGCTGGCGCCAATTAACCTATTTGAAGTAGAACCACTCCGGGTTTTCCATCCGCCAGGTCTGAATGAATTCCTTGTACTCCGAATAGGGGACCAGCTTGTAGGGGACCTTGCCCTTTTTCAGCTTTTCGTAAACCTTGATCAGGTCTCCGACTTTCCGGCTCGGGCCGAAAATCCGGTCAAAGGGCCGCATGTGATTCCATACGGCTTGGTCGAACAGGGTGACGTCGCCCCGGTCCATTTTTCTTTTCAATATGTTGCGCATGGCGACGCGGCTGCCGTCCATGAGCCGGTACCCCTCCGGTTCCTGGTAGATGATTGCGGCGTGGGCCATGATGTCGTTCGGCGCGCAGATCAGGACCCAGGTTTTATACCCCAGTTTTTCCAGAAGATAACCTTCGAGCAGGCAGAATTCGGTGCAATCCCCGTATTTATCGCGGAAAAAGGATTCCAGCGGCTCGGCGGTGGAGGAATTGAGTATGTAGGAAAAATTGGCGGTCATGAAATCCAGGATTTTTTGAGGGGAAGTCAGCCGCGCGGGAAGGCGGCGCCAGGCCTGGTCCAAAAAATCGCTCCGGTCCGATTCCGACAGCATGTTCGGGTCGAATCGCCCGTCTTCCACCAGCCACAGGAGGCCCTGCAAGGAGCCGGAAAACTGGTAGCGGGAATCGTTTTCCACGGCCAGCCGCCACAGGGTGGACCGTTGGTCCTCGTCGGCCCCGCGGGCCGCCAGGCGTATTTTTTCCACGGCCAAGGCCGCGGCGGGCGTCGGTTCGTGGTTCAGGTCCGGCAGCTTGGCCAGGGACCGGCCCAGGTCCCGGAGCAGGGGGTCTCCGCTGTGGTCCAGGTCGGCCAAGGCCCAGTCGATGGCGGCGGCGGGGCGGTCCTGGTAGTCCCGGGGCGTGGGCGGCTGGAGCCTAGCCGCGGCGACGTTTTGTTCCCGGGCGAAGGTCTCCACCGCGCTGTATTTAAGCAGTTGCGAACAGGCCGGAAAAACGGCCAGGCCCGGTAAAAGCACTAGCAGGAACAGCCGGAGGCCGACCCGGCCGAGTGAATGGCGGCTAGGGGCGGGCCGGGGCTTTATTTTCAAAACAGAAGGGGTTCCCGGCTGGGCAGGGCCTTGTCTTCCTGCAACTCGATGATCTTGTCGACCAGGTCCGGCTTGGCGGCCTGGAACCCTTCCCAGTCGAAGACGAACCGCATCCCGGCCGCGATTCTTTCGACTTCCTCGCGGTATCCGGACTTGTGGTACGCGATCAACAAGGCCTTGGACAGGGGCCTGATCATGGTCCGCCCGGTCCACTGGTAGGTTTCCCCGAGGTCGGCCCGTCGCAGGAAACCGCCTTCCACGGCCAGGGAAATGTCCTGGAGGGGCCGGTCCCGGGCCGCTTCCTTAATGGCCGCCATTTCCGCCTGCAAGCGGCCATCGAGAAAGAAAAACATGGGGGAATACATGAAGGCGTTGTGAAAAAGCTTGGCGTTGGCCAGATAGGCGTCCAGGTCGAGCCGGCGGGCCGCGACGGTGAAAACCGACATTATTTCATCCTTCAGGCCCAGGCCGGGGTGCTTCTGACCCGGGAGTCGCGGTCTGGCGGGGCTAAAGGACGCCAAGGGGTTTTGCAGCAAAAACCATTCGATCATGGCGACGTTGAAGCTTGTTTCCTCCAGGGCGGTCCAGAGGGGGCTGTCGTCGTCCGGACGCCAGGACGAGCGCCGGAAGCGCCCTTCCATGACCAAGTGCTCCCGGCCGGAGGCTTGGCCGATTATCCGCATGTCCTGGCTCCACCCGTCGCCCTGGAAAACCACCTTGAGGTCGCTGAACCCCAGTTTTTCGATTTTCCCGAAGACGCCCAGTTCCCGCAGGGCGTATTCCACTCCCGAGGCGCTGTAAAAACCGAAAAGCCTGGGTTCGCTTTTTTCGGGCAATATCTCGGTCCAGTCAAAGGTCAATTCCGGTCCACCCGTTCCAATCAGGCGGCCCACGTCGAGCCGTTCGGCCGCTTTTCTTATTTCCGACAACTCCGGTTCTTTTTTGCGAAGGGACAGCAGCCACCGAAAGGGGTGGCGCATGGCGGAGACGGTTCCGGAGTTCATTTAACTATCCTTGGCCAGGGTCCGCAGGGAACCGAGGAACAACCCGATGCCGCCGAAAAGCAGGACCAGGATGAGGATCAGGTTAAAGGCTGACATTTGCACCAGTTGAAACCTGATGCTTCTGATGACCCCGAAGGACAGGGCCAGGAGGGACCCCAGGAAGGCTGCCCAGCCGATAAAATTTTTGGCGTTGAAAAAAATGAGGCCAATGCCGAATATGGCCGGAATCAACACCAGCCCCGTGGTCAGTTGGAACCCCCCGACGTTGTACAGGCCCAATCCCCAACTGAAATTGGACACAACCCTGATGGAGTCGAAAAATAGATAGCCGCCTCCGGCCATCATGGCCAGGCCGATAAAAAAACGGCCGAGCCCTCCTTCCGTGCCTCCCGCTCCCCTGGCCATGCGCGCTCCTTTCCACGACCGGCGCCGGAATATCCGGTTCGGTCCGGTTTGCGTCCAGGCCCCCGTCCGCGGGGTCGACCGCCGTTCCGCCGGCGGCCGGAAATGCTCCAGGGACCTGTCGTCCTTATTTAAGTTTAGGGACTCCCGAGGGATTTCGTCAAGTCAAATCGGGCGGGCCGGGGGGAGGAGAAGCCCGCGGCGTTTTCCTCCCCCCCTCGCCGGCGATCATTCGCCGGGCTTTTGGGGTTTCCTGGTATTGATGCGGGTGTAGATATGCCTGGAAGTGTACAGGGCGGCCAGGGGGTTGTGGGCCAGGACCCGGTCCTTCACCGCCAACACGGTCACCGGCGCCTTGGAATGCTTGATGAACAGCGTGTCATCCCCCACGCAGAGCCCCAGGATAATATTCAGCTCGGACCCCTCGGCGTCCAGGATGGCGGCCTGGCCGATGGGGTTGCACATGGGCTGCCTGATTTCCTGGGCCGGGACGATCTTGTCTTCAATGGGGAGCCCCACGTCGTCGGAACTCAGCCCTCCGCACATGCAGCAGACCGAGGCGGTTTCGAACCCTTCGTTTCGCAGGACGTTGGTCATTTTTTCGGCCTCTTCCGACAACCCCACGCAGAAGGCCAGGCCGACCTTTTTACAGCCCTTGAGCCTGGCGTAGAGCACGGTCTCCTCGACCCTGGTCAGCTTGCCATACTCCTTCCAGGTCCGGGCCACGTCCTGGGCCATTTTTTTATTTTCCGGATCGGCCAGCTTGACCTTGGACTCTTCCAGCAGATCGGGATGTTGGTGGGTGGGGCAGAAATCCGGGGCTTGGGAAAGGTCCCCGAAAAAGCACTTCTTTTTGGCGCAGTAGCTGCACTGGGCGGTCATGGCGTTCTCCTTGTCGTTGTTGGCGCGGGGCCGGGTCCGGGCCGGTCCCTAATTGGGAATTCCCAACTCCCTCAACCGTTCGGGAGTGGGACGTCCGTTTTCGTCCCAGCCCCATTCCCGATAATAATCCAGGATCATCATCCGGACCTGGTCGTCGGTCAGGGGCGTTTCGGTTACATAATCCTTGAAGCCGTTTTTTCCAAACCACCCCTGGGGCGGTTTTTCCTGGGTGTGGCGGTCGAAGCCTTCCCCGAGGTTGGCCAGGCGGAGCAAGGTCCAGGCCCGGTCGGCTTTTTCCAGCAGCCCGGCCGCGTCCGCGGAAAACCCGGTGGTCGCCTCGTAAAGCCGGGCGCAGAGTTCCGCGTTGTAGAACCGGTTGACCTGGGCCCGGGCGCAGATTCCCAGGGACCCCAGAATGGTGAACCAGTTGTGGGAATATTTCAGCAGCCGGCCGACTCGAAGTTCCGGGCCGGGCCCGGGCAGGATGCGGTCCCGGGCGGCGGCGGGAATTCCCATGCGTTCGAAATGCTTGGGAAAGACTTCCAAGGGGCGCTTGGCGAAATAGGTGGGGGAACCACCGGAACCAACGTGCGGCCCCCGGGGGTCCAGGATTTGGCCCAGTTCCATGGTCCCGAACAGGTCCCAGGGCAGGGCCGCGCCCGGTCCGGCGTAGGGGTGCATGTTTTTTATCAGGGCCGGCGCCGCCTCCAGGCCCGGAGCCCCGGTTTTTTCCAGGAGGGCCGCGAACCCTCCGGCCAGCAGGTCTCCGGTCCCTTTCCGGAAAGCTATTATTTTCGCCCAGGCCTCGAAGGACCCGAGATGGCCGGGAATTATCTCCGGCTCTCCCGGCTCGAGGGCGAGGAGCCCCCGCCGGACCAGTTCCCGGGCGAACAGGAGGACCCCGAAATATTCGAACATGTCCAGGCCCAGTTGGTCGAGGCCGGCGATCAGCTTGATGGCTTCGCGGTAGTCCTGGAAGCCGTAAATGACCGGCGTCCAGAGGTTGACCACGGAGCTCGTGGCCGCGGCGAAGCCTTGCAGCGGCCCGTCCTGGATTTGGACCATGTCCTTGCAGCCCAGGGGACAGGACACGCAGGCGACCCTTTTGGTTTTAATGGCTTCGTACACGTCGACCGGGATCAGGGGGAAGGACTTGATCATGCCCAGCCGCTGCCATTCCTTGAGATAGGGGTAGGCCCTGATCTCGTCGAGGAATTTTTTCAGGAGCGCCTGGTAGGCCCAGCGGTCGGCGACGCCGATCCCCCGCGTCCCCTGGGCGGTGACGGCCTTCAGGTTTTTCGACCCCAGCACGGCGCCGAAGCCGCCCCGGCCTAGTGTGGCGATGCGGTCGACGAAGGCCATGGAAAACTTGACCTGGTTTTCCCCGGCCGGACCGATGGCCAGGACCCCGGCCGGCCGGCCCGGTTCATTCCATACGGCCCGACAGGTTTCTTCCACCCCCAGGCCCCACAGCGGCGCGGCGTCGACCAGTTCCGCCCCGTCATCGGTTATTTTCAGTCGGACGGGGCTGGGAGCGCGGCCGGTTATGACGATCTGGTCATACCCCGCGTACTTGAGGTTGCAGCCAAAAGTGACGCCTCCGGCGCCGCACCAGCCGATGGAGCCCGACGTCGGTAGCTTGGTCACGCCGTAGACCCGGGAAACCGACGGCAGGTTGGTCCCGACCAGGGCCCCGGTCCCGATCACCACGGTGTTGTCCGGCGCCAACGGCTCGGCGCCCGGGACCGCGTGGTCATGGGCCAGCTTGATGGCCAGGCCCAGGCCCCCCATGTATTTTTCGGCCGCTTCCGGGTCGAGGGGCCTCGTTTCGGTTGTTCCCGCGGTCAGGTTTACCAGCAGGATATTTCCGGCGAATCCGCCCTTATACATTTCAGGCCGCTTCCTCTCTCGTCTTTTCCAAGACGCCGTAAAAGCAGTGATCGGCGCAGACGCCGCAATGGTCGCAATTGTCCTCGAAATAAACCAGGTTGATCGGACCCGAGGCGTCGACCCTTATCCGGGCCGCGGCGGGATTGAACACCTTGTCGTGGAGTTCCGAACAGGCGAGTTGGCAGCGCAGGCACCCGGTGCAGGGGACCGGATCGATCACGATTTTGAAACGACTCATCAGGCGGCTCCTTTCCGCGGCCCCTTGGGGGGGAGGCCATTTCGGTAACAATGGACCGGCAGGTGGTTGACTATGGCGGCCAGGCAGCGATTGCACGACAGGCAGGAAGATTCGTCGGCCTCCCCCTGCTTGAATTTTTTCACCACAAAGGGGTCGCGCAACAGGGGACGGCCGAGGGAAATGAAATCCGCGACCCCCGCGGAGACGACTTCCTCCATGGCCGACAGGCGGCGCATCCCGCCCACCAGGATCAAGGGAACGGACCCCAGGACCGGCTTGATCGCGCGGGCCGCGGCCAGGTTATAGGCTTCCGCCAGGTCGAACTTGCCGGCCATGCGGCCAAGCATCAGACGGCCGAGCGGCCTCTGCCACCAGGGCAGGCCGAGGGCCATTTCCTTAACCGGGACGTCTCCCCGGCAGACGTTGAAGGGCGAAAAATTGCCGGCCCCGCCGCTGACTTCCAGGGCGTCGACGCCGAGCTGGACCATCCAGGCGGCGTATTTGGCCGACAATTCCGGAGTCATGCCGGGCGGGTTGGTGAAATCCTCGGCCGACAGCTTCACCAGGACCGCCATGCGGGCCGGCAGGGCCCGGCGGACCTTTTGAATAATCTCTTCCAGCAAGCGGAATCGCCCCTGGTCGTCCCGACCCCAGGCGTCCCGGCGACGATTCAGGAGCGGCGACAGAAACTGGTGGAGCAGATACCCATGGGCGGCGTGAAGCTGGACCCCGTCGGCTCCGGCGGCCTCGGCCCGGCGGGCCGCGGCGGCGAAGGCGTCGATGACGGTCTTGAGATCGCTTTCGCTCATTTCCCGGGGCGTGGTCAGGTAGGCCGGGTCCCGGGGCCGGGACGACGGCCCGGCGGGCCGGGCGCCGATCAGGTCCCTGGTGGTCTGGCGCCCGGCGTGGGCCAGTTGAAAGATTACGCGGCCGCCGCCTTGCCGGGCCGCGGCGGCGAGTTCGGCCAGGCCGGGAATCATGTCGTCCGAGGAAATGCCGGTCTGAAACTTTTGGGCGCGTCCCAGGGGGTGAACGAACATGTGTCCCGGGATGATCAGGCCGATCTCGCCCCGGCCCAGCTTGCCGTAACGGCCCAGCAGCTTGGGGGACGCTTTTCCATCCGGAGCGGCCAGGCCTTCGTACAAGGCCGAGGCGACGAACCGGTTGGGTATTTCCAACGCGCCTATCCGGTGGGGCGTGAACAAAATCGATGACATTCGCGACTCCCCCGCCTGGTTGGGGCCGCCCCGGGCTGATAAAACCGGCGGCGGCCCGCTTGGCGATTCCATTTTTTTATCATTAACTTCACTGGACCGCGAAATCACAATTGGGAAAGAACAAGTTCCGACAGGTCCAGCACCCTGATTCGCGGTTCCAGTTCCTCCGTCTTTACCGCGTCCTCGAGCATCTTAAGGCATTTGGGGCAGGCGACGGCCAGAATTTCGGCGCCGGTCCCGGCGGCTTCCCGAACCCTCGCCCGGGCCGCTCCGTTCCCGAGGATGTCCGTGAAAAAGTTGCCGCCCCCCCCGCCGCAGCACAGGGCGTTCTTCCGGGACCGGTCCATTTCCAGGACCTGGAGGCCGGGCAGGCTCCGCAGGATCGTCCGGGGGGCCTGGTATTCCCCGTTAAGGCGGCCCAGTTGGCAGGGGTCGTGAAAGACCGTTTTGATCCGCTCGGCTCGGCCGACCGGCATGGCCTGGCGGACCAGGGGCGCCAGGACCTGGGTGTAGTGGAAGACCTGGAAGTCGCCGCCCAGGGCCGGGTATTCATTCTTGAAAACGTGGTACGCGTGGGGCGAGAGGGCGACGACCTTTTTTACTCCCAGCGATTTGAATCGTTCGATGTTTTCCCGGGCCAGGAGTTCGAACAGGCCCCTTTCCCCCATGGCTCGGACCTCGGCGCCGTCCCCGGCTTCCCCGGCCCCGAGGATGCCGAGGGACAGGTTCAGTTTCTTGAACAACAAGGCGGTCGCCCGGGCCATTTTGACCCCGCGCTCGTCCAGGGCGCCGGCGTCGCCCACGTAAAAGAGGTATTCCTGGCCCTGGTAGGGTTCCAGGTCGAGTCCCGCGGCCCAGGCGGCCCGGTCGGCCCGGGGAAGCTTATAGGGGTTGCCGTTGACGTGCATGGCCTTGAAATAGTCCCGGACCGGAGGCGGGACCGCGCCCCGTTCCACCAGTTCCTCCCGGCCGGCGACAAGGGCCTTGAGGATGTCGTCCTTGAACTTGGGAAAGACGCAATGTTCCACGCAGTTCCCGCAGGCGGCGCAGGAATACATGATTTCCCCCAGCCGGGGGCCGGCCTTGATCTCCCCGTCCAAAAGGGCCCGCAGCAGCCACAGCCGGCCGCCGGGTGAAAAGGACTCGAAACGGAAACACAGGTAGGACGGGCAGTTGATGTCGGCGTAATCGCCGGGCATTTTGCAATACCCGCAGCGGAAGCAACGATGAAGAATATCGGCGTGGTCCATCATTCCACCTCCCAGTTCCCGGGGTTCATTATTCCGGCCGGGTCCAGGGCCGCCCGCACCCGGTTCATGAGCTTGAATGTTTCCGGGTCCATCTGGCGGATGATTTCCTTCTGGGCCGGGGCTTCCGCCTTCCAGGGTATCCCGCCCAGGGCCAGGGCGGCCCGATTGGTGGCCTCGAGGGCTTCCTGGGCTTTCTTGACGTCGGCCCGGTCGGCCCGGTTAAAGGGGTAGGCGTAGAAAAACATCATGGCGTGGCCCTGGCCGATGATCCTGGCGCCGGTGGAATAGGTGGTTTTATGCCGGGCGGCGATGTCCAGCCCGGCCCGGTACGCCTGGGGGAACAGTTCCAGGGGCATGATGGCGCCCACGTATTCGAACCCGCCGCCCTTCCTGACGTCCGCGAACCTGGCCAGGGTGGGGGAAGGGGCTTCCAGAAATGGTTTTTTCATGGCCGGGGGCATGGGCATGAACCCCCCGACTTTTTTATCGATATAGTCCTTGACCGAGGCCCGGAGCAGGTTTCTTTTCCAGGTCAGCTCTTCCCTGGTATCGGCGGCGTAAATGACGTTGATATGGAGGAAGCCGGCGGCCCAGTCCGGCTTGGGGGTCATCCAGGCGGTCAGGTCCTCGGCCAGGCCGACCCCGGAAAAACGGAACAGGATATCCGGGACCAGCTCCGGGTCCTCCACCACGAAGATGCCCACGTCCTCCAGCTTTTTTTGGGGAAAAAGCTTGATCGACAGCTTGGTGACCACGCCGGTGGTCCCGGCCCAGCCCAGGAACAGCCCGCACAGGTCGGGCAGGGGCGCCCGGGAAAACCAATAGGGGGAAGTGGAACACGAGCCCAGCCGGACGATTTCCCCGGAAGGCAGCACGGCTTCCAGACCGTTGAGCATTTCCGAATGGAACCCGGCGGCGTGGGACATGTGCCCGGACCCGTGAATCAGGACGTTTCCGGCCAGGGTGGCGATGGGGGGCGAATCGGGGATGCTGTGCTTCAGGCCGGGGTGGCGCTTTTTGAGGTACGCCTGGAGCATGCCCTGGGACGCCCCGGCTTCCACCACGGCGTAACGGCTTTTTTCATTCACTTCCAGTATCCGGTTCATCCTTTTCATGTCCAGGATGACGCCGCCCTTCAAGGCCCGGGACAGCCCGGACAGGACCAGGCCGCCGCCCAGGGGGACCACCGGCAGCTTCTCCCGCCCGGCCAGCAGCACGATTTTTTGGACCTCCTCCACGGTCCCGGGCAGGACCACGAAATCCGGGTCCCGCGGCTCCATGGTGCCCTGGTCCCGGGAATAGATGAATTTTTCCTCGGGGTGGGCGGAAACGAACCGTTCTCCGACAATGCCGGCCAATTCGCGCAAAATATCAACCATGGTCGCCTCCCTTTATTTTTCGCCCAGCGCCGCGCGGCACAGGTCGCTCATGAGCATGGGCATCAGGCCCCTCTGGGCCGCCGCTTCCCCCAAGGTGAACAGGCAGGCCGGGCAGTTGAACACGCAGACTTGCGCTCCGGCCTCGACCATGTCGTCCAGGTTCCTTTTCTGGATATCGTCGGCCTCGTCGTCCCGCTGCATGGCGTACAAGACCCCGCCGCAGCAGAGCGCGTCTTCCCCGTCGTATTTCCTCTTGACCCGTTCCACGCCTAGACGCTGGAAAATTTGGTCCACGTAAACCTGGGTTTCCGGGGACAGGCGGTTGGAACAGGGGCGCTGATACGCGACTTTCAATCCCAACGGCTTGATTTTGTCCTTTAATTCGTCCAGGCGCCGGACCAGGAAATCGAACAGGTGCACGACCTTGAAGGGAACGTCGATGCCGAAGGCCGGAGCGAGTTGGGTGTAGGTCCCGTAGCATTCGTCGTGAAAACAGACCATCTCCCGGGCCGCGCCGTCCCGCGGAAGGAAATTCCGGATATTTTCCACCATCCGGGGCAGGCGCTCCCTGATGGCCGAATTTTTTCCGAAATGGAGCCACATGATGTTGCAAAAAACATCGCTCCCGACCATGGTCTCCAGCCCCGCGAAGAGTTCTCCCTTGATGGAGCCCAGGAGCATGGGGAAATAGCACATGTCCAGCACCGGCCCCCGGGCCGGGCCCAAGGCTAGATCCCCCCGGGGCGCCATCATCTTCAACTGCTGTTTGGTTATGGGGTCCGGGACCGGCTTGACGCCCAGTTCCTCCTGTCTCTCGACGATGAGATAGAACGGGTGGTTGTGGTACGGACAATATTCCTCGCAGGCGTAACAGGTCACGCAGTCCCGGAGGACCCGGCTGTCCTCGCCCCGGATCAGGCGCGTTTTTTCTTCCCGGGCGGATTCCAGGTCGAATTTCATGTACCCGCACCTGGTCAGGCAGTCCAGGGTCTCGCAGGTCCGGCAAATTTCCGGATCAAACCCGATTTTTTCCACTTCGCCTTTCTCCTTTTTCTTGGGTTGCGAGGGCGCGTCCCTCCTTGGAACAATGTTTCCCTAGCGCCGAGGCGGCTTATTTCCATTGGGGCGGTGTTGTCTTGAGGTGAAGCTTATCCCCGGTCGGGAAAAGCTGTCAACTGAAATGGCGGCGGGGCGGCCGGCGGCTTGAGTGAATTTAACTCTTTTTCGGGCGGGCGCCACGGCGGCGCCTGAAAAGTTTTTCCATTGGTAAATATTTTCAGGTGGTGATTATTACTTGCCACGGGGACCGGGTTAAAGTAGAATAGCTCCGAATCCAGATCAAACAGCGACAACGGTAATTCTGTCAACCCGAGACGGAGGTGCGTGAAGATGGGCCAGGAACGGTTCTGGAACAAATCCTATGACCCCGGGGTGGTCGATGTGGACCCCCGGGACTGGGAAACGAGTTATGTGGATGTGGTGAAGCCGGCGTTTCGTAATTTCCCCCAAAAAACGGCGCTGTCGTACATGGGCGTGGAAATCAGTTTTTCCGACTTGGAAAAATATACCAATCGTTTCGCGGACATGCTTTTGAAGGCCGGGCTGGGTAAGGGCGATGTGGTGGGGATCAACCTGCCCAATATCCCCGAATACGTCATTGCCTGGCTGGGGACCCTGAAGGCGGGCTGCGCGGTTTCCGGGGTTTCGCCGTTGATGTCGGCCGAGGAAATGGAATACCAGCTCAAGGATTCCGAGGCCCGGGGGCTGGTCACGCTGGACGCCTTGTTCGCGGCCCGGTTCAAGGGCATCGCCGGGAACCTGCCGAAGCTGAAGGTGGTGGTCGCGGCGAGCGTGGGCGGTTTCCTGCCCCCGATCAAGAGGATATTGGGCGGACTGTTGGGGAAGATTCCCAAGGGCGCGGTGACGCCCCTGCCCGGCCTCCAGGTTTTCAAGATGTCCGAGGTCATCAAGAATAAAAGTTTTTCGGAAAAGCCGCCGCTGGTCAATATCACCCCGGACGACCTGGCCTATGTCCAGTACACGGGCGGGACCACGGGGTCGCCCAAGGGGGCGTGCCTGACCCACCGCAACGCGGTGTCGGATTTGATGATCGTCCAGCGTTGGCTGGGTTGGAAGCCGGGCGAGAGCGTGGCCCTGTCGGGGTTCCCCTTTTTCCACATCGCGGGCCTGTTTTTCAACGCCAACTGCATCTTTCTGGGGTGGACCCAGGTGCTGGTCCCCAACCCGCGGGACACGGACCATATCTGTTCGCAAATGACCAAATACAAGCCCCGGGTTTTGGTCAATGTGCCGTCCCTGTATTTCCTGCTCCTGGCCAACCCCAAGTTCAAGGAAGTGGACCATTCCCAATTGGAAATTTGCATTTCCGCGGCGGCGCCATTCCCCGAGGAAGCCCAGCGGGAGTTGGAATCCATCGTCGGCCGGGGCAAGCTCCTGGAAGTCTACGGAATGACGGAAACCGCGCCGCTCACCGCCATGAACCCGTCCAAGGGCCGTAAAAAACTGGGGTCCATCGGGCTTCCCCTGCTCAACACCGACCTCAAGTTGTTGGAACCGGGGACCGGCCGGGAAGTGGGAATCGGGGAGCCCGGGGAAATCTGCGTTCGGGGGCCCATGGTCATGTCGGGCTACCACAAAAAGCCGGACGAAACGGCCCTGGCCATCGACGCGGACGGATACATGCACACCGGCGACGTGGCCGTGCAGGACGAGGAAGGGTACCTCCGCATCGTCGACCGGACCAAGGATATGATCATCGTCGGCGGGTTCAAGGTGTTTTCCAAAAAGGTCGAGGAAACCTTGTCGGAACATCCGGCCGTGGAAATGATCGCCCTGGTGGGGACGTCCCAACCGGACCGGCCCGGGTCGGAAACGGTGAAAGCCTATGTGACCATCGCGCCGGGGTATGAGTACGGCGGGGACGAGGCCGCGCTCAAGGCCGACATCCTGAAAATGGCCAAGGAACGACTGGCCCCGTACGAAGTCCCCAAGGTCATCGAGATACGAAAGGAACTGCCCTTGACCACGGTCGGCAAGATCGACAAGAAACAGCTTCGCAAGCAGGCTTGAGCTGGGTTCGGCGCCGCAAGCCGCCCTTGGTCCGCCCCCTCCGGCGCCTGGTCAAGCATCGCTTTTCCGGGGTTGGAAGGGGCGCCGCTTTTTGGGGAAGAGCGGCGGGTTTCCTCCCGGCCCGGCCCGGCGCGAGCCGCGCGGCCCCCTGGCCGCCTTCCCGCCGCCCGGGACGGTAAAAGACCCTTGTCAACATTGGTTGCTCCTGCTATTAATCATCCGTTCGGGATCAACCGGCATTTCCCTCGGAGGGCTGGGTTTGACGCTTCGATAACCGGCGGGTTGGAAAAACCGGTTTTACACCGGGAGGCGGCGACCGCCGTTGGGGGGAGCGGGCTTTTTTCCGTCACCGGGGCGACGTTATTATAATTTTAGGGGAATTCCAGTGAATGTTTGCATCGTGGGAACGGGATATGTGGGCCTGGTTACGGCGGCTTGTCTAGCTGAAACAGGCAATAATGTTTATTGCGTGGATATCAACCAGGACGTGGTCGACGCCCTGGCCCAGGGGCGGATTCACATCTACGAACCGGGTCTCGAGGAACTGGTCAGGAGAAATTACGCCGAGGGGCGGCTTCAGTTCACCACCAGCCTGGAAGAGGGCCTGGCCGAAACCTTGTTCGTTTTTATTTGCGTGGGAACGCCTCCCCGGGCCGACGGGCGTTGCGACTTGTCCTACGTCAACCAGGTGGCGACGGACATCGGTCGCAAGATGACGGAATACATCATCGTGGTCAACAAATCCACCGTGCCGGTGGGGACCGCCGATGACGTCCGCCGGATTATCCGGGAACAGTTGGAGGCCCGGGGAGAGGACATCGAATACGACGTGGTGTCCAACCCCGAATTCCTCAAGGAAGGCGACGCCATCAAGGATTTCATGAAGCCCGACCGCATTGTGGTGGGCGCGGATAACGTTCGCACGGCCGAACTCCTCAAGGCCTTGTACTCGCCTTTCGCCCGGTCCCGGGAAAAAATGATCGTCATGAACGTCCGTAGCGCCGAAATGACCAAATACGCGGCCAACTGCATGCTGGCGGCCAAGATTTCCTTTATCAACGAAATCGCCAACATTTGCGAAAAGGTCGGCGCCGACGTGCGGGAAGTCCGTTTCGGCATCGGGGCGGACCACCGCATCGGGTACCATTTCATCTATCCGGGCGTGGGGTACGGCGGGTCCTGCTTTCCCAAGGATGTCAACGCCTTGATCAGCACGGCCCTGGACAACGACTACCAGCCGACCCTGCTGCAGGCCGTCCATGAAGTCAACCAAAGGCAGAAGCTCGTCCTCGCCCGAAAAATCGAAAATTATTTCAAGGACAAGGGCGGGATGGAGGGCCGGACCCTGGCGTTGTGGGGACTGTCCTTCAAGCCCAACACCGACGACACCAGGGACGCCCCGTCCTACGAATTGATCCGCTACGTCACCGAACGCGGCATGAAGGTCAAGGCTTTCGACCCGATCGCCGGGGAACGGGCCCGGGCGGAACTGGCGGATAATCCCCTGGTCGAGATAGAACGGGAACAGTACCGGGCCCTGGAAGGAACGCATGGCCTGGCCGTGGTCACGGACTGGAACCAGTTCCGGACCCCCCAGTTCCCGAAAATCAAAAAACTGCTTTTGGAACCGGTTATTTTCGACGGCCGGAACCTTTACAATCCCATGTTGATTTCCGAGTTGGGGTTCGTTTATTTTTCCATCGGGCGTCGACCCATCCAAAAGGATTGATTCTCAAACGGTTTTTCCCGAGGCGCCGCGCCCTGCCCTTGTTCGGCCCGGCGTCGGCCGGATGAGGTGAACGGAAGTGGAGTTGGAAAAGTTTTTCAAGCCCGACGCCATCGCCATAGTGGGCGTGTCCAAGGGCGATTACCGGTTCGGCGGCCTTAGTTACCTGGAAAAACTGATCCAGTGCGGTTTTTCGGGCCCCCTTTATCCCATCAACCCCAAGGGCGGGGAAATAATGGGGCGGCGGATTTACCCCGATCTCGCTTCCCTGCCGACCGTTCCGGACCTGTGCCTGGTCTGCGTCGCCGCGGCCAGGGTCCCCGGCGTGTTGGAGGAATGCGGCCGGATCGGCGCGAGGCGGATTCATATCCTGACTTCCGGGTTCAAGGAACTGGGGACCCCCCAGGGCCGGGAACTCGAGGAACGGATCGCGGACCTGGCCGCGAGGCATGGTCTTCTGGTCCTGGGCCCCAACTGCATGGGGCCCTATTGCCCGTCCGGCCGCCAGACCGCCTGGGGCGCCATCCCGGGCCGGGACGGAAACCTGGGCCTGATCTCCCAAAGCGGCGGAATGGTGCAACGCCTGACCGAGTACGCGGCCTTCCTGGGGGTCGGGATTTCCAAGGCGGTCAGCTTCGGAAACGCGACGGTGTTGAAGGAAGTCGATTTCCTGGAACACCTCGGGCAAGACCCGCCAACCAAGCTTATCGCCATGTACCTGGAAAGCGTTTCCAACGGTCCGAAATTCCTGTCCCTGGCCGCCGGGATCAATCGACAAAAACCCATCATTCTCCTCAAGGGCGGGGAAAGCCGGGCCGGCGCCGTCACCGCCGCTTCCCACACCGGCGCCCTGGCCGGAAACCGGGCGGTCTGGGAAGGAGCGGTCCGTCAAGCCGGCCTGACCGCGGTCGGGTCCCTGGACGAATGGATGGACGCCATTTCCGTCTTCTCTTTCCTGCCGCCGGCCCGGGGACGAAAGGTGTTCGTGATCGGCGGCGGCGGAGGCAACAGCGTCTGTTTCAGCGATATTTGCTCGAGGGAAGGGTTGGCTGTGCCCCGCTTGTCCGCCGGGACCATGGACCTGCTCCGGAAAATCGCCCCCCAGGCCGGGTCCATCGCCGGGAACCCGCTGGACTTGTGGCAGGTTTTCACCGACGCCGGTTTTTTGATCGATATCCTGGAAGCGGCCTTCGACGACCCGGTCGTGGACTTGATAGTGGTCGACCGGCTGATTCCCCGCGACGCCTTTCACATGCCCAACGCTCCCAACCCCACTCCGGAAATCATCGCCTATCTGAAGGGAAAAAGGGACCGCAAACCCGTGGTGTTCGTGGTCGACTCTGAAGGCGGGGACCCGGATTTGGCGGCTCGCGGCGCCTCCTTGCGGGCCGAATTCGGCCTGGCCGGCCTGCCGGCCCTGGCGTCCCTGCCCCGGGCCGCGCGGGCCCTGGCTCATTTTTGTCGCCACCACCTGGAAAAGGACGAAAAATGAACGACTTGATGCAAAAATCGGCGGTTGAAACCGCCGCCTTGGTTCGAGCCGGGGATATTTCGCCCCTGGAACTCATGGAAGAAACCCTGCGCCGCATCGAGGCGGTCAACCCCGCCTTGAACGCTTTCGTGGCCCTTAACCCGGAAAAGTCCCTGGAAGAAGCCCGGAGGAAAACCGAGGACCTGGCCGCGGGTCGGGATATCGGCCCCCTGGCCGGACTGCCGCTGGGGGTCAAGGACCTGGAAGACGCCGCCGGGTGGCCCACCACTTTCGGTTCGGTCCCCTTCAAGGACAACATCGCCCGGGTCGACTCCCTTCAGGTCGCGCGCTTGAAACAAGCCGGGGCCATTGTGATCGGAAAGACCAACACCCCGGAATTCGGTTTCACCGGGTTCACCAAGAACCTTCTTTTCGGGACGACCCGCAACCCCTGGGACCTCGAAAAAACCCCGGGCGGCTCTTCCGGAGGCGCCGCCGCGGCGGTGAGCGGGCGCCTGACCGCCCTGGCCACGGGCTCCGATATCGGCGGCTCCATCCGCATCCCGGCCTCGTACTCCGGTTGCTTTGGGTTGAAACCGTCGTTCGGCCGGATTCCCTTCGGACCCGGGGCCTTGATTTCCCTGGGCAAGGCCGCCGTGTTCGGGCCCTTGACCCGGACCGTCCGGGACGCGGCTCTATACCTCGACCTGACCGCCGGTTATCACCCCCGCGACCCGGACTCCCTGCCGCCGGCCGGCCTGTCCTTCGAAACCGAACTGGATCATTTCCCCCGCAAACTCAGGATCGCCTACAGCCCGGACCTGGGCTACGCCCGGGTCGCCCGGGAAGTGGCGGACTTGTGCGCCGACGCGGTCCGGGCCTTTTCCGACCTGGGCCATGAAGTGGAGTTGTGGACCGACGGGCTGACCGATGTCGCCGCCGGGTGGGCCGTCCTGGTCAATATGGAATTGTATTCCTGGGTGCACCGGGATTTCCAGGCCATGAAGGGCCGGATGAACCGCACCCTGGCGGCGGCCCTCGAAATGGCCGGGTCCTACACCCTGGCCGACCTCATCACGGCCCAGGAATCGCGCTCCCTGCTCAATCGGGAACTGGAAGGGCTGTTCGACCGGTTCGACCTGCTGCTGACCCCCACCATGCCCACCACGGCGTTCGCGGCCCAGGGGCCGCCGCCCGCGGAAATAGACGGCCGGCCGATTCCGCTGCTGGGGGCCGTGGCGTTCACCTATCCCTTCAACCTTTCCGGACACCCCGCCGCCTCGGTCCGGGCCGGCCTGACTTCCCAGGGACTGCCGGTCGGCTTGCAGATCGTGGGCCCGCGGCATCGCGACGACCTGGTGTTGCAGGCCTCCCGCGCTTTCGAGCAAGCCCGGCCCTGGAACGATATTTGGCCGGAATTGCCGAGCTAGGCGGGCGCGTCCCCCGGGTGGAATATACCGCCGCGCCTGTTTTACCAAACTGGAGGAGGAAGACATGACCAAGACAGTCCTGGTTCCCGTCGCCGATGGGACCGAGGAGATCGAAGCCATCGTGATCATCGATATTCTCAGGCGGGCCGGGGCCGACGTGACCACGGCCTCGGTCATGGACCTGAAGATCACGGCCAGTCGAAAAACCAAGATCGAGGCGGACGAGCTGATCTCCGCCTGCGCGGGCCGGACCTACGACCTCATCGCCATTCCGGGCGGCATTCCCGGCGCGGAAAACCTCCGCGACTCCGCCGTCCTGACCTCGATGATCAAGGACCAGGCCGCGTCCGGCCGGCTTATCGCCGCCGTCTGCGCGGCCCCCTCGGTGGTCCTGGGGACCCATGGGATACTGGCGGGAAAAAACGCGACCGGGTATCCCGGGTTCGCGAAGCATTTCGAATTCCCCGCTCCGCCGGACGTTCCGGTGGTGGTGGACGGAAACGTGGTCACCAGCCGGGGCGTGGGCACGGTGATTCCCTTCGCCCTCAAGCTGGTGGAACTGCTTTTCGGCGAGGAAAAGTCGGCGGAAGTCGCAACAGCCATTTTGTGCCGGGGCTAGAGGGCGTTTCCCGGAATAAAATTGCATCCCTGTCCGGCCCGTGGGAAGGCCTTGGGCTGGACGGGGCGCCGAGACTGGACTAAAGTGTAAAGCAATGGCGCGCTGGAAGCACGCGGTCCCGGACCGGTCGGCGGGAGCGTTACAAGACGGCCGCCGATTTGAACGCCCTCGTCTTCGCCGGCCGGAGTGGAGCATCGCGACGAAAAGTCCATTCCGGGAGCGTGGCGTGACGGCCTGCATTAAAGTGCGCCCAGCAAAGCGGGTGCACCCGGCCTGCTGAAAGAAGCAGGCGTCGCCCCGACCAAGGGGAAGACAATCCGACTCGGCAGGGCGTTGCATTGATTCCCCGTGGTTGCTTCCCGGAAAAAGTGGGGAAGCTAGAGCTTCCCATTCCCGGGTTCCCAAGCTAGAGATTGGGAACCAGACTTACTCATTTGGCCATTTTCCTTACATTTACAAAGTAGGGTGCGCATTGCGCACCAAATGGCTTAATGCCATTGCGTGGAAGGTAGAGGCGGCCCAATCCAGGCCTCCACCCGCATCCGGCGCCGGGCGTGGGCCTGCCTACCGCTTCCCCCTAGAACGGAAAGTCCTCGTTATCGTCAACCCTTGGCTCGATCTTCCTTACCGCCGGCTTCCTCGCGAGCCGGTGCTCCGGATTTCCGTCCACGTAGATCGCCTTGTAGGGCTTCGTGGGGCAGGCGTGCTCGCACCCTCCGCAGCCGATGCAGTATTCCGGCTTCACTTCCGGGATCACCAGCTTTATGTTCGCCGGATTCGGATACGGCTTCATGTCCACCGCCTTGGTCGGACAGTGCTCGGAACAAGCGCCGCAATCCGTGTGGTCCGTATAGACCACGCAGTTTTCCTTGATGAACTTCGCGACCCCGACCTGGGTGAGCCTCTTCTTTTCCACCGACAGCGGGAGAATGGCGCCGCTGGGGCAAACGTTCAGGCAGATCGTGCAGTCATAGTTGCAGTGGCCGGCCTGGAAGCTCATCCGGGGCTGCATCATTCCGCGGAAGCCGAATTCAAGAAACGATGGCAGAAGCACGCGCGACGGGCAGGCGCTCACGCAGAGATGGCACGCCGTGCAGGTGCTGGTAAAACGCTCGATGCCCGCGGAGCCGGGCGGCGAGATCGGGCTGGTCGGGAGCGCGGAAATCGTCGTCGGCTTACTCTGGATGATCATCTTCGTCGGCTCGGCCACGCCGGCGAGCCCCAGTAAGTACCAGCCCGAGTTGAGAATGAAATCCCGCCGCTCGCGATCCGGCCCCGCCGCGGGGGCGCGCCCCCGCCACCTGTTTTCGAATCGCAAGCCTCCCTTCGCGCACACCGCCAGGCAATTGTAGCAGCCGACGCAGCGGCCGGCGTCCACCGTCTTGGTCCGGAGATCGATGCAGCTCGCCTTGCACGCGCCTTCGCACCGCCGGCAGCCCGTGCAGGCCGTTGCCTCGATGCCGATTCGAAAAAGCGCTATCTTCGAGAAAAGGCCCAGCAGCGCGCCCACCGGGCAGACGGTGTTGCAGTACAAGCGGCCGCGCGTCGCGGCCAGCCACCCGACCAGCATCAGCATCGCCGCGGCGACGAAGACCGAAACCGGGGAAACCTCCGCCCAAGGCGCGCGATAGAGCGTATGAACACCCAGCCCCTCGAACACGGTCGCGGCCGCGTTGTTCGCCGCCAGGACCACGGGCCGGGCCAGGTTCGCGGCCATCCGGCCGAAGCCGCTGAACGGATCGAGAAGGTTCAGCAACAAGCCCTGGCCCGCGAGCATAAGCAGGACCGTGAGCGCGAGAATGGAATACCGGAGGACATGGCGCGGCGCGGAAAACCGGAAGTCGGGCCGTTTTCGTTTCTTCCGGGCCGCAAAGCCGATCACGTCCTGGAGGGTCCCGAGGGGACAGACGGTCGAGCAGTAGACGCGGCCGCAGAGAACGGTCAGGATCACGACCACGATGAACCCGGTCGCACCGAGGGTCGTGGCGTTCATGTATTTCAGCAGGGAGGGAACGAACTGCGGGAACAGCACCGCCCCGGCGAGGGAGGGCGCCGCGATGTTCCCGAAATCGAGAAACAAAAACGCGGTCAGCGCGAAGAACGCCACCGACGCGGCCACTCGAAACGATTTTAACCGCCCCAGCCCCATGGCGTCACAGCTTGATGCGCTTGATCGACAACGATTCCAAATCGATCCGGCCGAGGTTCATCCGCGCCGCGAGCTGGATGTGGCGAATGTCGCCCGGATCGGCGCCGAAGAGTTTCGCCGCGGCGGCGTCGGCGGCCACCACGTCCGTGGAGACGAGCAGGGTTTTCATCGCGACGACATCGCCGGCGGACACCCCGCGCGGGCCGTTCTGCTTCATCACGTTATAGGCGTCCACCACGGTGAGATCGGGCCGGCGATACGACGCGAAATCAGCGATGCACTGATGAAGATCGTTCCGGTGCCAGTATGGGCGGTCCCACACCACGCCCATCAGGTTCTTCAGGCCGATGGTGACCATTGACGAGCTGTGATGCTTCAAAACCGGGACGTTGATGAACGCATCCGCCTCCAAGAGGAGTTCGTGAACCTTGGCCTCGGTGAGCCGCAGCCCCCGCGGCACGTCGACCTTCTGGTAGTATCCCTCGCTGTCGCCGGAAACAATTTTTCCGCCGGCGTCCTTCACCGCCTTCTCGATGCCGCTGTTCTTGTAGCATTGCACCCAATGCTCGCAGGTATGATCGAACACGGATACTTCCCTCGCTCCGGCGTTAAGGCAGTGCTCGACGACGCGCGCCACGAGTCGCGGGTGAGTGTTGCCCGCGCGTTCCGGCGCCACGTCCCAACCGATGTTCGGCTTCACCACCACCTTGCCGCCCCGGGGCGTGAACTTCTCCATCCCGCCGAGCGACGCGATGGCCTGGTCGAACATGACGTCCGGCTCGCCTCCCTTCACGGCGACGAGATCATACGCCGGGGGGGAAGCCGGGGACGCGGCCGCCAGCTTGGCCAAACCCCCAAAGGCGGCCGTGGACCCGATCACGACGCCGGCCCCAATGGTCTTCCTTAAAAAATCACGACGCTTCATGAAACCCTCCCTTGTTTTCTCCGTTGGTGTTCCCGGTCGGACGGCCGGGCGAATTTCGCTCGGTATTCCCGGGGCGACAGTCCCGTGAATTCCTTGAACAATTTTCGGAAAGCCCCGCTGTTTTCATATCCCATGGCCTGGGTGATTTCATCCACCGTGTCCCGGGTGGTTTCCAGGGCGTGCTTGGCCTTTTCAATCCGCGGCCGCCGCAGGTAGTTCAAGGGCGATTCCCCCGCGGCCTTCTTGAAGCGCCGGATAAAATTCCGGGGGCTGATCCCCAGGTCCCGGGCCAGGTTTTCCATGCCGACGCTTTCCGCCGCATGGGCTTCCAGCCACTGCTGGGCCTTCAGGATATCCTTGTCGCCGTGACCTTTGTACGCGTGGAACATGGCGTAGGAGTCCTGATTATCCCGGTTGGAATCGACCAGCAGGGCCTTGGAACATTGCGCCGCCAGCTTGGCCGTCCCAAAGGTTTCGATAAGGTGAAGCCCCAGGTTGTAGAACGCGGAGACCGAACCCGGACAGATCAGGCCAGAACTTCCCGGAGCCCGTCGGCGATCAACCGGGCCAAGGTCATTCTTCCTTCCTCGGTCAGGTGTTCGTTGGCGATGTCCGGATGGTGGAAATACCCGGGATCGAACAAGGTCGACCAGTCCCGGACCAGGATTCGCCCGGTCCGGGTCCAGGGTTGCGCCGCGTTCAGGATCGTTTCACGGTTGGCCGCCCAATAGTCGGAAAACCCGGGACCGACGAATTTCAACCCGGCCATATAATTGATCGGAGTCAGGTAGACCACCGCCGCTTGGCCGGACTCCTGGGCCAGGGCCAGGGATTTCCTTAGAAAATCCAGTAAAAAATGTGATTTGTCCAGGCGAAACATATAATGCAGGCAGAAGATGTATTTCAGCCGGAGTTCCCTTTCCGGGCCGGTTCTTCCGGCCAGCCCGAGCATGGTTTTCAGCACGTCTCCGATTACCAGCCGGGGTTCCAGGGGGTAGTCCAGGGGAATGGACCAGTATTTAATGAAGCTGTCCCCAATGGTTTTTCCTTCCGGATCGTCAGCGGCCGGCGGCGGGACGACCCCGGTTTCGATAAAAGACCTTATTCTGGCAAGTTCGCTCTCGAACCCGTACCTGGGGTGGGACGCCCATTGCGGCGAAAACTCGCGCGGGTTAATGGGCAGGACCACCGCCGCGGGGCGCCGTCTCGTTTGTTGCGCGGCCAGGAGCAGGTGGTAAAAGACCCGGAGGTTAAAGGCCGCGCCCACCAGGCCGCCGACGGCGCCCAGGTCCGCGACCAGGGGGCGCAGCATTTCCACGAGTTTCCTTTTGTCCCGGTCGCGCCGTGATTCCCTGATGGCGCTCGAATCCCCGAACATCAGAAGCGACGGCGGGTCGTCCGACCGGGAAAAAATCCGGTCCAGCCGGTCCACGGGGCCGGGGTCGCGCCCCTTTTTATCGAAGGCCAGGGGCTTGGAAATATTCCGCCATTCGTCCCCGGTCAGATCGAGACGAAGACAGCCGCGGCCCGGAACCGGGACTTCGAAATTATAGGACGTCCGGGACCCGGTCATGGGTTCCTTTTCAAGACCCGCATGGACTTGACCGACAGGACCCGCCGGAAATCCTGGTCCCCGCCCATGAGTTCGTGGAAAAACCTGGTGACCCCGGGCCAGGAATCGACATCGTGAAAGACCACGTACCCGCCGGGGACGACCGCGGGCGCCCAGGTCTCGAAATCGTTTTTAGTGCTTTCGTACCCATGGTCGCCGTCGATGAACAGCAGCCGGATCGGCTTGTCCCAGCCCGCGGCCGCTTCGCTCGAAGTCATTACCAGGGCTTCCACCCGGTCGGCCGCGCCGGTTGCCGCGATGTTTTTCTTGAACCTGTTGAAAGTGGTGCCTTCGTCCACCAGGACCCGGCATTCATGTTTCCGGCCGGCCCGGTGTTCCTTGGAGCCCTGGTGATGGTCCACGGCGAAAACCTTGTCGTCCCGGCCGCCGTCCTTGACTCCGAGCGCCAGCCAACTGGTGGAAAGCCCCATGAAGCTGCCGATTTCCACAATATCCCCCTGTCCGGCGCCGCTCTTGGCCAGGAGGTATAAAATATAACCTTCCTGGGGGAAAAGATGGCCTTCCACGTCCTGGAGCTTCTCGGCCAGGTCCAGGAATTCCTGAACGCTCCGGGCCTGGAAAAAGATATTGGTCCGTTCCAGGAGCCGGTCCTTGAGCTTGTCTCCGGCGGCTTCCAGTTCCGGGTCGAAATCCGGGTCGTGATAGTGGAGCGAGGATTGGTCGAAATGGTCGGATAGTATGACCGAATGGTGTTTGATGGTGAAGCGTTGCGACACGCGCAGCCAGTAGTCCCAGTCCTCGATCCCCACGTAGGGTATTCCCGGATGGGGGGACTTGGCGTACACCGGGCGGAAATAGCCCACCTTGTCCACCACTTCGCGTTTGTGCATGACCGTCATGATGCCGATGATGTTCCGGTGCTCCATGATCTTGGGGCCGAAATCCACGGACATATTGCAGTTGGCTTCCTCTTTTATTCCGTCCAGGTTGCGATGCCAGATGTAGTCCGAGTAGGCCAGGTCGATTCCGGGGCGCTCGTCCAGGAACCTGGTCATTTCCTCGAGGAAATCGCTCCGGTACATGTCGTCGCTGTCGAGGTACGAAATGTACCTGCCCCGGGCCTGCTTGAGCCCGTCGTTGCGAGGGTTGTCCGCTTCCCCGGTCTTGCGGAACATTTTCAGGTGGTTGATGGTCCTTTTTATATACCGGACCCGGTCGTCCTCGAAAGACCGGACCACGGCCTCGGTTTCGTCCGTGGAGGCGTCGTCGATTATCAGCAATTCGAAATCGGGCCTGGTCTGCCGCAACACGCTTTTGATGGCCCGGGGCAAAAGGTCCGCCCGGTTGTAGGTCGGTATTATCACCGAAACTTTTATCCGCGTGGCTTTCATCCGCTCACCTTTCCTTTCGGGGACCGGTCCGGTCGCCGTAAAATGCCTGAAGCGGCGTCCGGAACGCGCCGGTTTCCTTTTCCTTCCGGGCCAGGCACGCGAGGCAAGGGAAAAAACCCTTGGGCGGGGCGGGCCGTAGCAGGTCCATGGAAAAAGTCAGGGGTTCATAATGGATTTCCTGTATTTTCCACCATTTTTCCGGAAACATGACCAGGAAAAAATCCGGCGGCGCGAAACCGTTCGACCCATATACGTCGTAAAACAGGGTCGGGGAAAAAGTAAAGAAGCCATGGTTGATCAGGTCGAGGGGCGACAGGTGAAAGACCAAGCCCCCTTTTTTCAACATGACTATTATATTGCGGAACACCATGCGCACGTCGAAGATGTGTTCGATGGTCCCGGCTTCAAACACCAGGTCGTACCGGTTCCGGAGGCGTTGCGGGGCCGGTTCGTTAAGGTCGTGCCGAATGCCCCTTTCCTCCGGAAAAATGTCCACGTCGTCGTACCGGTCGAAACCCAGGGCCGGAAAAAGATCCCGGGTGGTGACCCTGGCGGCGGCCCGGATTTGTTCCAACCCGGAGGTGAAGCCGAGACTTTCCAGGCGGTGGGCCAGCTCTTCCGGGGAACAGGTGATTTTCTGCCGCGCCAGGCTCAACACCCGCCCTCGAACCGCCACTCGCGGCAGCATTTCCTTGACTAGAAATTCCACGGTCCCAAGATTGAACGCCATGTCGATTTTTCCTTCCAGGTCTGGTCTGACCGGATTTTAACCTATTTCGCGGACTATTTTCAGACATTTTTCCCGCCCGGTGGGTTCCGGGTCGGATTGACGCCGGACCGGGAACGGATTTATCGCCCTTCTCGACAATTTTTTCATTTTGGCGCTTCGTTAATGGGGTATATAAGTTGTTGGAAAAATGTCCCGCGCCGGCCCGCCGGGTCGCCGGGCTAGCGGGAAGGATGGAGCAACGATGAATCCGGAGGAAAAACTACGCCGCCTGCGCCGCCCGAGCCGCGTCAAAATCAAGGTGAAGGCCCGTTCCGACAACGAACCCGACCCTCGGGTACGGCTGACCTGGGGGGATTACTGGGTCAAGGTCGAGCTCGTCCGGGAACTGGAACTCCTGGGGCTGGAAGTGGTGGAGGACGGCCACGACGTGCTGCTCTATCTTTTCGGCGGCCCCAAGAAGGAAATTTCCCCCCACGCCTACAACCTGGTCTGGGTCTACAGTCATCCGGACCAGGTCACGGCTGAAAACCTGCGGGGCTTCGACCGGGTCTTTTCCTTGTCGGAAAGCTTTTCCCGCAAGCTCGGGGACCTGGGGGTCCCGCGGGTGGAAACCATGATCGCCGCCACCTCCAAGAAACCCACGATCGTCCCGCTTCGGTACGACGTGGTTTTCGTGGGCAACGCCCGGGGGTCGAAGGCCGACGGCCGGGATATAATCGGGCGTCTGGGCCGGGTCGACTACAACCTGAAGGTTTGGGGGACCGGTTGGGACAAGATACTGCCGGCCGCTCACTACGGCGGGCCGTATTGGGATTACCGTGAATTGGAAAACCTGTACGCGGCCGCGAAAATATCCCTGAGCGACCATCACGCCGACATGGCGAGGGAAGGTTTCGTGGCGGCCCGGGTTTTCGACGTTCTGGCGTCCGGCGGCTTCGTCATTTCCGACCGGAATCCCGGGATCGACGACATTTTCGGACCAGCGGTCCCCCAATATCACTCTCCGGAGGACCTGCGGGAATTGGTGGAATATTACCTTGGCCATGACGAGGAGCGGGAGCGCTTGCGCAAACAAGGCCAGGAAATCGCCTTGTCCCATGCTTTTCGGGACCGGGCCAGGCAATTCGTCCGGGACTTCTGGCCCGGGGAAGGACGGGAAGGTCAATGACCGGACAGGAAGCGGCGAAAAGGGCCGCGGAGATCATTCATCGCCTGAAACATCCCCGGGGAAGCCTGGAACGCATCCCGGTCCCGGGCCCGGGAGGAACGCCGGCGCTCTTCCTTCGCCCCGCGCCGGCCGCGGCGACGGGCGAGGCGGCCCGGGACCCGGCCCTGATGGCCTTGTGGCGGAACAGGAAGAGGGAATCCTTTTTTTCCTGGGTCGAGGCTTCCGAGGAAAAAAACAGGCGTTGGCTCGAAGGTGTTTACGGCGACGCCCTGGAAATTATTTTCATGGCCGTGACTCCGGACGGACGACCGTTCGGCCACCTATCCCTTTATAATTTCGATTTTTCGGCCCGGTCCGGCGAATGGGGGCGGCTGGTTCGGGGCGAGAATCTCGGCCCCAGGGGCGGCATGTCCCTGGCGGCCCGCGCCATGATGGACTGGGGTTTCGAAACCCTTTGCCTGGACTTGATTTTTTGCGAAGTGTTCGAACATAACCGCGCCAGCCTCGACCTGTGCGAGCGGATCGGTTTCCGGACCACCGCCCGGGTCCCCCTGGCGCGGCGGGACGAGGCCGGCCTGGTCCGTTGGGACCATTTCGGTCCCAACGACGCCAACCGGCCGCCGGACGGCTGGGCGGCGCGGATGGAGCTGAAGCGCCCGGCCGGTCAGCCCCGATAGAACTCGATCACCTTCTCGATGATGAAGGCGACCTCGCCGTCGGTCAGGTCGGGGTACAGGGGCAGGGTCAACAGCCGGGGAAAGACTTTTTCGGCCGTGGGCAGGATCGGCTGGTTCCCATAGCACCGGTACAGGTGGATGGGTTTGTAGTGAACCCCGGTGGCCACGCCGTTTTCCCGGAGAAACAGGCTCAAATCGTTCCGGCGTTCCACCTGGACCTCGCACAAGTGCCAGGCCGAGACATAGTCCCCGCCGTCCTCGGGCGGCATGGTCAATTCTTCCAGGTCTCGGAAGCCTTCCCGGTACATCCCGACGATGCGGCGGCGGCGGCCGTTCGATTCCTCCAGTTTATGCAACTGGACCAGGCCGATGGCGGCGTGAATATCGCTGAGGTGCGATTTCAGCCCTATTTCGTCCACGCTGTATTCCCACCAGTATCGTTGATCCACTCCGGTCCGGTCCCAGGTGCCCTTGTCTATGCCCAGCCACCGGAGCCGCCGGGCCCGGTCCGCCAGGTCGTCGTCGTTCATGACCACGGCCCCGCCCTCGCCCATGGCCAGGTTTTTGACGGCGTGAAAGCTGAAGGCCCCGATCTTGCCCCAGCCGCCCACGGGAACGCCCTGGTACGAGGCCCCGCAGGCGTGGGCGCAGTCCTCGATTATCGGGATGTTTCCCGCCGCTTTTTTCAGGGCCGTCAGGTTCACCGGCCGGCCGCCGTAATGAACCGGGATGATGGCCCTGGTGCGGGGAGTGATTTTTTTACACGCGTCATCCACGTTGATGTTGAGGGTGTCTTCCTCCACGTCGGCGAAGATGGGGGTAGCCAGGTTGTACGAGACCGCGTGGGCGGTGGAAACGAAGGTCAGGGTCGGGACGATGACCTCGTGGCCGTGGTTGACGCCCAGGAGCTTCAGGGCCATGTCCAGGGCCGCGGTGCAGGAATTCAACCCCACCGCGTGCCGGACCCGGCAGAAGGCGGCGAATTCGTTTTCGAATTCCCCGGTTTTCGGTCCCAGTCCCACCCAGCCGGACCGGATGACCTCGGCCGCGGCCTCGATTTCCCGCTCATCGTAGTACGGTTTAAAAACTTGTATCATTACAACACCTTTATCACGACCAGGGTTACATCGTCTTCCTGTTCGCGGTCCTCGCGGAAAAAATCCACGGCTTTTACAACTTCGTCCACTATTTCCCGGGCGGCGCGAGGGGCGTTTTCCCTAACCACCCGGCGGAATTCTTCCTTGCCGAACATCCGACCCTCGGGTCCGTGGGCCTCCCAAATGCCGTCCGTGCCGATCACCAGGATTTGACCGGGCCCGAGCCGGCGCCGCTCCTCCCCGTACTCGAAATCCCCGAGCACGCCCAGGGCCAGGCCCGGCGAACCGGAAAGTTCCTCGAACGTTCCGGAGGCTTGGTCATAAAGCAGGGCCGGGTCGTGGCCGGCGTTGACGAAACAGAGGGCTTCCTCGTCGGGGTCCACCAGGCAGAAAAACATGGTCATGAACCGCCCCGAGTCATCCACGTCCCGGGTCAGTTGCCGGTTGACGTCGGAAATGATCTCGGCCGGGCTTCCCGGCATGGACGTTCGTTGCCGGAGATAGGCCCGGGCCGAGGCCATGAGCAGGGCCGACTGGATGCCATGGTCCGAGACGTCTCCGACGACCACGGCCAGGCCGTTCCGGCCGCTCGCGGAGATGTCGATGTAGTCGTAGTAGTCCCCGCCGGTTTCGTCGCAGTAAATGCTCCGGCCGGCCAGGTCCAGCCCGGGAAAGGACGGGTCCGTCCGGGGCATGAGGCTCTGTTGGACTTCCCGGGCCAAGTGCAGGGAGTGGCTCATTTGATAATGTTCCTTGAGCCGGGGGCCGACGGAGTTGAACATGCGGCCCAGGTCCCCCAATTCGTCCCGGGACCGGGATTGAATCTGGACGTCGAAATCCCCGGAAGCGAGCCGCCTGGCCGCCTCGGCCAGGGCCCGCAGGGGCCTGGTGACGGTCCGGGAAAAGGAAAAAGCCAGGACAATGACCAAAATCACCACGCCGAACATGCCCAGTTGACTGCTCAGGGCCAAATTGTTCATCAGGTTCTGGATGTTTTCCTCGGCCTGCCTCGTGGGCGCGAGGATTTCATCATAGGGAGCGATAAGGGTCAGGGTGGTCCGGTCTTCCCGGCTGTCCCCGATGGTGGGACCGTAAACCCACAGGCTGTCCCGCCCCTGGAACGGCATGCGCCGGCTGCCGGAGCGTCCCGCCTTGAAATCCGCGATCATGGCCTGGAACTGTTCCCGGTCGCTCGATTCCAGCCATTCCGGTTCCAGGGGGGTCCGCCAACTCCGCCCCCGGACCTTGGACCTTTCCTCGCCGACGGCGACGAGGACGCCCTCTTCCCCGGTCCCGGGCCTAGGGCGGGGAATCGTCAGGAAAATGTGCGTCCGATTCGCCGCCAGGGCCGGCCGGATAGTATCCTCGACTATATTTCCGAAGGGAACAATGATGGCGGTCACGCCCGCGACCTGTCCGTCCGGGCCCCGCGCGTTCTTGACAGCGGCGATGACCGTCTTCCTGGTCTCGGGGTCGATGTAGGACTTGGTCCAGGTGATTTCGTCGTCCGCGTCGGTGGGCCGGAACCAGGCCTGGAGACGGGCGTCCATGCCGGACGGGATGCCTTCGTGCCCGGGATAGGCGCCGTGAACCCCGGTTTTCAGACTGGTATACTGCCACAGGACCAAGTCCGCCACGGCTTGGTTAATGGCCCGGTAGCTCGAGGTCGCGGTCGAGAGCCTCGCCAGGTCGTCCCGGGCCTGGTCCCAGGAAATATCCGGGGCCAGGTGAAAAACCTGCTCGGAGTACGATACTTGAAGGTCCTCCGCCATTCCCGACGGCCTGTCGCGGCGATGGCGGGGGGATGGCGCCGCGTCGGGAGGCCGGGCCGCCAAGTCGCGAAAGAACGGAGCGAAATAGGTTTTTCCCAGGGGTCCCGGTTCCGAGGCCAGGGCCCGTTCCACTTCCCGGGCCTGCCAGGCCAGGGCGGTTTCGATTCTTTCCCGGTTCGACCAGATGAGGGCGACCGTGGAATCCACGATGAGCCGCATTTTACTTTCGGCTTCGGAGGCCAGCTCTTCCCTGGTGTGGGTGACGATCTTGTTCTCGAATACCTTGATCAGCCGCAGCCCCATGGTCCGTCCGGCCAGCAGGGGCAATAGGGCTATGGTTAAAAGTAGAATCAGCAGTTTCCAGCGATATCGCATGAGGCTCCCAAAACGGCCCTTTTATCGGGGTGAGATTGATTCGTGTTCGACGGCGGCTGTCGGCGGGGCCGGCCGGCGCTCCAACTTGCCTGGTCCTGTCCTTGTAAGACCC
>JAZDGM010000022.1:0-17262 GCA_043806915.1 Pseudomonadota bacterium
ATCAATTGGCCGAGAGGCAGGTTCATCAGTCGCGGATAGGTCGGGAGCTGTTTCGGGTGGACGGGACGAATCGTTTCGACTGACTTCAATTCGACTACGAGCTGACCGTCCACCAGTAGATCGAGGCGAAAACCTTCATTCAAAGTCACACCCTGACAGCAGATGGGGACCGGCTTCTGTCGTTCCACGATCACCCCCCGCTTCTCCAGCATTTTCGCCAATACGGCTTCATAAACCAATTTCAATAACCCCGGATCCAAATCCTTATGCAGATTCAGAGCGCAATCCACGACAATTGCCTGAATCTCTTCGACATCCCTTCGCGTCTTCGCGCCTTCGCGTGAGACTTTCTCTTTTTCGATGATATTATAATGACCTCCATAATAGAAAAAAATTGACCGCCGCGCCGCGCCGCGAACCCTAATCTGAATGCCCTTGGGCCGGATTAAAAATTGATGTCTACGTATATTTACTCACGCGAAGGCGCGAAGGCGCGAAGTTTTTTGAATTAACCGTGATCCACTTCCGGCTGATGCACACGGAGGCGTGAGGATGCGAGCTTGTATGGTTGTTGACGATGCGCTTGAGACCCTTTTTCAGCAAAGGGGCGCCAAAGTTAATAAATAGGCCGAGAGGCAGGTTCATCAGTCGCGGATAGGTCGGGAGCTGTTTCGGGTGGACGGGACGAATCGTTTCGACTGACTTCAATTCGACGACGAGCTAACCGTCCACCAGTAGATCGAGGCGAAAACCTTCATTCAAAGTCACACCTTGACAGCAGATGGGGAACGGCTACTGTCGTTCCACGATCACCCCCCGCTTCTCCAGCATTTTCGCAAATACGGCTTCACAAACCCATTTCAGTAACCCCGGCCCCAAATCCTTATGCAGATTCAGGGCGCAATCCACGACAATTGCCGGAATCTCTTCGACATCTCTTCGCGTCTTCGCGGCTTCGCGTGAGACTTTCTCTTTTTCGATGATATTATAATGACCTCCATAATAGAAAAAAATTCACCGCCGCGCCGCGCCGCGAACCCTAATCTGAATGCCCTTGGGCCGGATTAAAAATTGATGTCTACGTATATTTACTCACGCGAAGACGCGAAGGCGCGAAGTTTTTAATTAACCGTGATCCACCTCCGGCTGATGCACACGGAGGCGTGAGGATGCGAGCTTGTATGGTTGTTGACGATGCGCTTGAGACCCTTTTTCAGCAAAGGGGCGCCGAAGTTAATCAATTGGCCGAGAGGCAGGTTCATCAGTCGCGGATAGGTCGGGAGCTGTTTCGGGTGGACGGGACGAATCGTTTCGACTGACTTCAATTCGACTACGAGCTGACCGTCCACCAGTAGATCAAGGCGAAAACCTTCATTCAAAGTCACACCCTGACAGCAGATGGGGAACGGCTACTGTCGTTCCACGATCACCCCCCGCTTCTCCAGCATTTTCGCAAATACGGCTTCACAAACCCATTCCAGTAACCCCGGCCCCAAATCCTTATGCAGATTCAGGGCGCAATACACGACAATTGCCGGAATCTCTTCGACATCCCTTCGCGTCTTCGCGCCTTCGCGTGAGACTTTCTCTTTTTCGATCCTGGACGCTCCCTTGACGGCGGATGACCTCAAGGGCTAACTCGGGCCTGGTCCGATAATCCAGTCGTTCTTCGGGAACACCTACTTCCCGGCAGCGCGCCGCACACCGCGACCTGGCAATTGTCCACCTTGCCCAACCGGCCGTTCCATTATCAATGGATGTCCCTTAAGCTTTTTCCCTCAATGTTTTAAACCCATGAAATGAGAAGAGTTAGAATAAGGCCAAGACGTCTCCAAGCGCATCGGACCTCTTCGGGCGGGCATGGACGCCCGCCCTTTCCGCCCTCGATACAGGACGTTTCGGGGCGTGAAACCGCCGCCAGGCGGGTTCTCCCAAAAAAGAGCCGGGGGTTGTCAGGACCTCCGGCGCCGGCGGGTGGAAAATTGACGAAAAAAGCGGCGTCTAAAACAGTTTCGGCTCGCTGAACTCGCCGTAATTTTGCCGGAAAACGTCGGTCATCTCCCCCACGGTGCAGTAGGCGCGGCAGCATTCCACCAGGGCGGGCATGACGTTCTTCCCGGCCTTGACGACCAGGTCCAGGTCGGCCAGGGTCCGGGCGACCCCGGCCCCGGACCTTTCCCGGCGGAGCTCCGCCAGGGCCGCGACCTGCCGGTCCGCCGAATCGAAGGAATATTCGTGCAGCTCGACCTCGTGTTCCACTCCGGCCGCGTGGATGTTGACCCCGACCTTTTGGTAGGTCCCGTCCTGGAGCCCGCGCTCGTATTCATAGGCCTGGCGGGCGATCTTGCCCTGGATGATCCCGTCGCCCACGGCCCTGACCATGCCGCCCATGCGGTCCACCTCGGCCAGGTGTTCCAGAATCTTTTTTTCCATTTCCAGGGTCAGGGTTTCGATGAAATACGAGCCGGCCAGGGGGTCGACGGCGTCGCGCAGCCCTATTTCGTCCATCAATAGTTGGCAGGTCCGCAAGGAAATCAAGGCGGAATGCGGAGTGGGGATGGTGAAGGCCTCGTCGTAGGAACAAAGGGCCGTGGTCTGGGCCCCGCCCAGGGCGGCGGCCAGGGCGTAGTACGCGCCGCGCATGATGTTGTTTTCCGGCTCGGCCTTGGTCAGGCCGTACCCGCCGCCGCCGAACAGCCCGCGCAGGAACAAGGCCTTTTTGTCCTGGACCCCGTATTTTTCCCGGAGGTTCCTGGCCCACAGCTTCCGGGCGGCCCGAAACTTGGCCACCTGTTCCCAAATATTGCCGAAAATATTAAAATTGAATGAAAACCCCCGGGCCACGTCCTCGGGGGAATGGCCCCGGGCCGCGACTTCATCGATATAGGCGTTGGCTATGGCGAAGGCGTAGGCGATTTCCTGGGCCGGGTCGGCCCCCGATTCCCTGATATGGTACCCGCAGACGGAAACGGGATTACAGCGGGGCAGTTCGGTCATGCAGTATTCGATGGCGTCGCCCACCAGGCGCACGGCCGGACCGACGGGAAAAATCCAGGCGCCCCGGCCGATCATTTCCTTCAAAATATCGTTCTGGGGCGTGGCGCTGATGGATTTCCGGTCGAACCCGGCCTTTTCGGCCATGGCCTGGTACATGGCCAGCATGATGGCGGCCACGGCGTTGATGGTCAGGCCGGCGCCGATGCGGTCCAGTTGAATCCCCTGGAAGGCGATCTCGAAATCCCGCAGGGAATCAACGGCCATGCCCACGCGGCCCACTTCCCCCCGGGCCCGGGGGTGGTCGGAGTCGTATCCCATTTGGGTGGGGAGGTCAAAAGCCACGTTCAGGCCGGTCTGGCCGTGGGAAATCATGAGCTTGAAGCGCTCGTTGGTTTCCTCCGGCGTGCCGAAACCGGTATATTGGCGGGTGGTCCATTCCCGGGACCGATATCCCTGGGGATGGATGGACCGGGTGAAGGGGTAGTCCCCGGGGTCGCCCAGGTCTTTGTCATAATCGAAACCCGCGTCCAGGAGGTCCCGGGGCCCGTAGGACGGCTTGACCTTGATTCCGGACTGGAGCGTTACTTCCTCGATGCCGCCCTTGGAATTCTTTTTATACCTGGCCACGCCCATGGTTATTCCTCCCGGCCCGCGCCGCGAAGGGGCGCATTGGCCTCGATAAAGTCGATGAACTCCCGAAACGGGGTCCCCCCGGGAAAAACGCCGGCCACGCCCAGGGCCTTCAACTTGTCCACGTCGGGCTTGGGGATGACTCCGCCGACCACCACCAGCACGTCCGCGGCGTCCTTGTCCCGGAGCAGGCCGATCAACCGCTCGGAAAAAAAGAGATGGGCGCCGGACATGATGGACAGTCCCACCACGTCCACGTCTTCCTGGATCGCCGCGGAAACAATCTCTTCCACGCTCTGGTGCAAGCCGGTGTATATGACTTCCATGCCCGCGTCCTTGAGGGCGTGGGCCGCCACCTTGGCGCCCCGATCATGCCCGTCCAGGCCGGGCTTGGCCACCAGGACCCTAATCCTGCGTTTCATTCAGCCTCTCCTTGCTTTCCGTTTCGCGACAAGTCCGCCGTCTTCCCTGAACGCCGCCGATCATTCCCGCCGGTCGGCCGCCAATTCCCGCAAAATCACTTCCTTGCCCTTGAGAATATGCCGCCGGACCAGGGACTCGGTCAGGTCCGGGTCGCGGCCCTTCATGGCCTCGATCATGTCCCGGTGGTCCCGGTAGGAGACGAGGGCCATTTCCTGAAGGCCCAGCAAGGCCACGCGGTAACGAAAAAAATGGTCGTGCAGGTCATGGATGATCCGGTGCAGCCGCCTGTTCCCGCAGAGCCGATAGATGGTTTCGTGAAAGTCGGTGTTGAGCGCGGCCATTTTTTCCAGGTCCCCGGCCTCGATGGCGCGGCGAAAGGCCTCGTTCAGCTTTTCCAGCACCTTCCAGGATTCCACGTCGGCTTTTTCGGCGGCCTTCCGGGCGGCGTGGGATTCCAGGACCATGCGCAGGTCCATGATTTCCTCGATGTCCGACAGACTGAGTTCCCGCACCACAAACCCGCCCCGGCCCCGGCGTTCGGCCAGGTTTTCCGTTTCCAGCATGTGGATGGCCTGGCGCACGGGGGTCCGGGACGCCCCGAGCCTTTCGGCCAAATGTTCCTCCACCAGGCGTTCCCCGGGTTTCAGGCGGCCGCGCAGGATCGCGATTTTTATGGCCTCGTAGACTTCCCGGCCCAGGGGTTTCCTGGGACTGATTTTTCGGGCGATGGCCGCGCCTTTCCCCGGCGATCCCATTATGGTCAGGATACTCCGAATTCCCTGGAAATAATGGTCTGGAGTATTTCCGCGGTGCCGCCGCCGTAAAGCAGGAAGCGGTTGTCGCGGTAATAACGTTGCACGTCGTATTCCATGGAATAGGCGTACGCCCCAAATATGCGCGTGGCCTCGTCCGCGGCCTTGCAGGCCGCTTCCGTGGCGAAATACTTGGCCATGGAAGCTTCCTTCATGGCCGGCTCCCCCCGGTCGATCAGCCGGGCCGCCTCGTAGGTCATCAGCCGCGCGGCCCAGATGTCCACGGCCATCTTGGCGATCTTGCTCTGGATAAGCTGAAAGTTGCCAATGGTCCGCCCGAACTGGACCCTCTCGTTGGCGTATTTGACCGAGGCGTCGAAAGCGGCCCGGGCCAGCCCCAGCCCCAGGGACGCGGTCATGGTCCTGATGACGGCCAGAATGGAAAAAAGGTTTTTCATGCCCTGGCCGTCCCCCCCCAGTTGATGGTCCAGGGGTATGAGCACGTCGGTGAAGGCCAGTTCGCTGATTTCGGCCGACTTGGTCCCCAGCTTGTCGAAGGCCTTGCTGGTGGACACGCCCGGCAGGTCCCGGGGGATGAAAAAGAAATTGAGCCCCCGCAGGCCGGCGCCCCTCTTGGTCTGGCAGAGCACGGTGAAGAAATCGGCCACGGGCCCGTTGGTGATCCAGGTCTTGAGGCCGTTGATCAGCCAGCCGCGGTCGGTTTTTTCGGCGAACGTCCCGACATTGGCCAGGTCCGTGGCCGCCTCCGGCTCGGTCAGGGCGAAGGAAGCGACCATCTCCCCGCGCATGGCCGGGATGAAATATTTTTGCCGCAATTCGTCCGTGCCGTGATGAAAGAGGAAGTTCGTCCCCATCAGGCACTGCATGGCCGTGATGGCGGCCAGGCTCATGTACCCCCGGGCGAGTTCCTCGCACATGACGCAAAACAGCGTGGTGTTGCCTCCGGCCCCGCCCATGTTCTTGGGGTATCTGATGCCGAAACAACCCATGTCGGCCAGTTTCTGGAATATCTCCCGGGGGAACCGGGCGGCCTCGTCCATTTCCCGGGCCCTGGGAATTACTTCCCGGTCCACGAATCGGGCCATGGTCCGGCGCAGTATTTTTTCCGGGTCTGAACGCATGACGCCTCCCTAGCCTTGGGCTTCGAGGTTTTTGATCAGGGCGGGAACGATCTTGCGGACGTCCCCGACCAGGCGAAAATCGGCGATTTTGAAAATCGGCGCGTCCGGGTCGCGATTTATGGCGGCGATGTACCGGGAATCGACCATGCCGGCCCGGTGCTGAATGGCGCCGGAAATACCGCAGGCGAGGTAAAGCTCCGGCCGAACCGCGCGTCCGGTCTGCCCGATCTGCCGTTCCTGGGGAATCCAGCCTTCCTCCACGGCGACCCTGGTGCCGCCCAGTTCCGCTCCCAGGGCCCGGGCCAGGTCTTCCAACAGGCGGAACCCCTCCGCCCCGCCGACGCCCCGGCCTCCGGCCACGATCACCTTGGCCCGGCTGAAATCCACCTTGACCCGGGGAAGCTTGGCGACTTCCAGAATCCGCAGGGCTAGGTCCGCGGGCTCGATGGACGGGGAAATCCTGACCAATTCGCCCTGGGCCGGGCGGGGGGTTTCCAGGCTTTTCATGACCCCCGGCCGGACCGTGGCCATCTGGGGTCGGGCGTAGGGGGAAATTATGGCGGCCAAAATGTTGCCGCCGAAAGCCGGCCTGGTCTGGATCAGGCCCTGGTCCGCGCCGATTTCCAGGCCCGTGCAGTCCGCGGTCAGCCCCAGGTTCAGGCGTCGGGCCAGGCGCGGGGCCAGGTCGCGGCCGATGGGCGTGGCGCCGAGGAGAAAAATTCCAGGCCGGTATTCCTTGATCAGGCCGGCGACCACCCGGGCGTAGGGCAGGGTGTGGTACCGGGACAGGCGCAGGTCCTCGGCCAGGAAGACCCGGTCCGCGCCGTGGGCGAACAGGGTCCCGGCCAAGGCTTCCACCCGGTCGCCCAGGAGCAGGGCCGAAACATCCTGGCCGAGCCGATCCGCCAGCTCGCGGGCGCACCCCAAGAGTTCCAGGGCCACGCTGTTCAGCCCGCCGTCCCGCTGTTCCGCGAAAACGAACACGCCCTGGTGGGAATCCGCGGCGGCGAGTTCGCGCGGCGGCAGGTCCGTGGTCAAGGCGCCCGTGGGACAGACTTCGAGGCACGCCCCGCAGGAAGTGCAGATTCCCAGGAAAAAGGCTTTCTTTTCCCTTATTTCCACCGCTCCGTACGGGCAGGACTTGCGGCACAGCCCGCAGCCGGTGCATTCCTTCAGGTCGACGATCACGCCCATGGCCGATCTCCTATATCAGGTTACGGGACCGAATGGCGGAAACCAATTCCCGGGCCATCTCCTCGGGCGAACCCTCGATGGTCCGGCCCACCCGTTCGGTTTTAGGGGAAAAAGTCTTGATAACCCTGGTATACGAACCGGCCAGGCCGGTCAGGTCGGCCCGGGCGCCGATATCGGCCGCGTTAAGGACCTTAATTTTGGCTTGGGGCAGGCAGGCGGCCAGGATTTCGGGAATCCTGGGCGGCCGGGGCTCCCGGGGACCGGCCATGACCGTGACCAGGGCCGGCAGGGGGACTTCCACTTTTTCCAAGCCGTCGTCCATCAGTCTTTCGGCGGTCAGGATATTTCCCCGCACGTCCAGGGTCCGGACGTACGTCGCCTGGGGCAGATTCAAGCCCTCGGCCAGTTG
Organism: Pseudomonadota bacterium; assembly: GCA_043806915.1. Classification (GTDB taxonomy): domain Bacteria; phylum Desulfobacterota; class Desulfarculia; order Adiutricales; family JAGVGV01; genus JAZDGM01. Next base: position 7,548 of record JAZDGM010000022.1, read on the forward strand.
CGGCCCCACCTGGGCGGTGTCCCCGTCCACGGCCTGCCGGCCGGTCACCACCAGGTCGAAGGGCCGCAGGGTTTCCAGGCACAACCCCAGGGTGTACGACGTGGCCCAGGTGTCCGCGCCGGCGAAAAAACGGTCCGTCAGTAACACGCCTTCATCGACGCCCATTCCCAGGGCCTCGGTCAGGACGTCCACGGCCTGGGGCGGACCCATGGTCACGGCGACGACGCGTCCGCCATGCCTATCCTTGAGTTCGAGCGCCGCTTCCAGCCCATGCCGGTCGTCCGGATTCATGATGCTCTCCACCCCTTCCCGGATCAACGAGCCGGTCTTGGGGTCGATCTTGACGTCGGCGGCGTCGGGGGTCTGCTTGACCAGGACGATTATCTTCAATCCCTCACCCATGGTCCTCTCCTTTTGGATAAACCTTGGCCTTTTTCGGGCAAAAAAACAAAGTTATTCCAAGAATTTTCTTGGATGAAAAATCGGACGGGAACAAAGGCGAGAAACAACGGCGCCCCATGAGGGCCGGGAAGACGGGCGGGAAGGGATCGCGGGGCGCGTTCGCGTCGGCGCCCCGCCGGCGAGCGAGGAATTACTTCTTGTCTTCCTCCTCGTCGTCGTCGTCATCCTCGTCATCATCCTCATCGTCGTCTTCGTCGTCATCCTCGTCATCGTCGTCTTCGTCATCCCCTTCGTAAAGCTCGAAGGGGCCTTCAAACTCCCCGCTTTCCAGGGATTCGATCATGTCCTTGAGCAGGGAGATGGCTTCTTCCTGTCCCATGGTCCCCACGGCGATGGAAAGGCCGGCCGCGACCAGGGATGGTCCTAGGGCGCCCAATCCGAAAAAGTCTTCCGCGTCGGAAGCTTCCTGAATCAAGGGCGTGACCGCGTCATAGACGGCGTTATCCGCCCAAACCGCGGCTTCTTCCATCAAGTTTTCGACTTCCTCGTCGCTCAAATCTTCCACGTTCTCTTGGGGTTCCTCGGCCACCGGCGGCTGAATATCCTTTTTTTTCTTATTATCCGATGAGTTACTTTTTTTTGCGCCCATTTTTGTTCTCCTCAGGGGTTTTGGGGAATTACCCTGGGGTAACGCCCTCTGGGCGAAATATAGATCATTGCCGGCCCGGCGTCACGCTAAATAACTCCCTTTTCTTTCAGGTCGTCGAGTTCTTCCCCTGTTTTCCCCAAAACACCGCCGTAAATGGCCAAGTTATGTTCCCCCAGGCGCGGCGGGAAACAGAGCCGGCGGTTTTCTTCCTCTAGGAAGGAAGTGGCGACCGGGGGCGGGGCCAGGGTCAATTCCTTGCCGGTCCGGGGGTCCCGGGAAAAGAGCAGGGCCCGCCGGACCAGGGGGTCGTCGATGACCTGGTCGATGGCCTTGATCTCGGAAACCGGCACGCCGATTCCGTTCAATAAATTGATGACTTCCCTTGAATCGCGCCGCCCCAGGACCTCGTTCATGGCCCGGTTGAGATTGTGGACGTCCTTGATCCGGCCGGCGTTGGTCCGGTACTCCTCCCGGGCCAGTTCGACAAACTCCGCCAACCCGGTCAGGGCGGCCCACTGGCGGTCGTTCCCCACGGCCACGTAGACAAAGCCGTCCCTGGTCCGGTAAACCGACACCGGAGCGAAAAATTCGTGGGTGTTCCCCCGCCGGGTGATCTTCTTGCCCAGGGCCGTCAAGGTCACGGGCACGGTCAGCCACGACGTGGAACTCATGAACATGGAAACATCGATCCTCCGGCCCCGGCCGGTCAGTTGGCGCTCGTACAGGGCCTTCATCACCTGGCCGTAGCAGTGCTCGCTGGTCCCCATGTCCGGCAGGGGCACGCCCACCACCTGGGGAAAGCCGTCCGGCTCCCCGGTCAGTTCCATCAACCCGCCGCGGGCCTGGAGGATGGGATCGTAGGCCGCCTCGTTGGAATCCGGGCCGAACCCGGTCACGCCCAGCCAGATCAGTTCCGGCCTAAGGCGGGACAGGCGGTCGTGGCTGATGGAAAGCTTGTCGTAATTCCTGGGGAGTTGGTTGGTGGCGAAGATATCCACCTCGAGCTTGACCAGGAGCTCGTCCAGGAGGGCCGCGCCCCTGGGATCGGCCAGGTTCAGGGTCAGGGCCTTCTTGCCGGCGTTGATGGCCATGAAGTAGGAATTCATCTTCTCTTCGTTCAAAAAGTTCTCGCCGATCATCCGGTTGGGGTCCCCGTGCACCGGGTGTTCCAGGCGAATGACCTTCATTCCGTCCATGGCCAGCCGGTAGGTCAGGTAAGGCACGACCGTGGCCTGTTCCAGGGATAGAACGGTCAGCTTCTTGAAGGGATTCATGCGCGGACGTCCTCCCCAACGGGTTTGGTGAAATTAGTTGACAGCGTGAAGACAAGGAAATATCATGAACGCCATTTGTATACAGTATACACCAAGGGACTGTCAAGTAGTCTGGGGCCCCTCGGAAAAACCGAAATTGTTTTCCCCAAGGCCCCGTCGTCCATCCTCCATGATTCCCGGAGTTTGCCATGCGTCTGACGAAGTTCGAATACCGGTCGCCGACCACCCTGGGGGAAGCCCTGGCCCTGCTCCAGGAACATGGGGCCGCCGCCGCGGTCCTGGCCGGGGGAACGGACCTGGTCCCCCGGTTGAGAAACCGCCTGGTCAAGGCCGACCTAATCGTGAGCCTGAAAAACATTCCGGGCCTGGACGAGGCGACGGTTCGGGGCGTCAACCTGGAACTCGGGGCCCGCGCCTCCCTCCACCGGGTCATGACCCAGCCGGAAGTCCGGACGTTTCTGCCCGGCCTGGCCCAGGCCCTGGCGAGCGTGGGGGCGCCGACCATTCAGCACGAGACCGGGACCATCGGCGGCAACCTGCTGCTCAACACCAGGTGCCTGCAATACAACCAGTCGGACTGGTGGCGGTCCGGCCGGGAACCTTGCCTCAAGAACGGCGGCCAGGTCTGCCACGTTCTGGCGGAATCCAAGGAATGCTCGGCGTCCTGCCAGTCCGACGGCGCGGTGATGCTCGCGGCCCTGTCGGCCCTGGCGACCCTGAAAAGCGCGCTGGGGGAAAGGACCATACCCCTGGGGGAGCTGTTTTCGGGTCGAGGCGAAGCGCCGTTCACGCTTCTTCCGGGGGAGCTTCTGACCGGGCTGCGAATCATGCTCCCCCCCCCGGGGACCGGGACTTCGTACCAAAAACTCAGGTGGCGCTCGGCCATTGACTTTCCCCTGGTCTCCGCGGGCGCCGTGGTCGTCATGTCCCGGGACAAGATCGACCGGGTCCGCCTGGCGCTGGGAGCGGCCGGGCCGGCGCCCCTGGTCGTCGGCGGGCTCGACGGCCTGCTGCGCGGCCGGAAACCCACGGAAGAGCTGCTCGAGGAAGCCGCCGCGACGGCCCAAAAACAGGCCGAGGGCGTCATGGTGGAAAACGCCGGGGCGCCGGCCGAATACCGCCGGCAAATGGCCGGCGTCGTCGCCCGGAGAGCCCTGACCCAGGCCGTCGAACGGGCGGCCGTTTAACCCGTTTTTTCGCCTTGCCCGGCGAAAATCCAACCGTCCCCCCGGACTGGCACACATGGAGGCGCGCGTGGCCGGAAAAACCCAAAAATTGGTGATCGACCTCAGGGTCAACGGCGAGGACCACGAGCTTTTGATTCCCGCGAACCTGACCCTGCTGGAAGTCTTGCGGGAAAAGCTGGAACTGACCGGGACCAAGGAAGGCTGCGGGGAAGGGGTCTGCGGGTCCTGCTCCGTGCTGCTGGACGGCCGGCCGGTCCGGTCGTGCCTCACCCTGGCGGCGGAAGCCCAGGGGAAAAACATCACCACCATCGAGGGCCTGGCCGAGGACGGCCGGCTGCATCCCCTGCAGGAAGCCTTTATCGAGCACGGCGCCATTCAGTGCGGCTTCTGCACTCCCGGCATGATCCTGACCGCCAAGGCCTTCCTGGACCATAACCCCCGACCGGACGAGGACCAGGCCAAAAAAGCCGTGGAAGCCAACATCTGCCGCTGCACCGGGTATGTCAAGATAGTCGAGGCCATCGTGGCGGCGGGAAAAAGGGAGACGGACCACAATGTCTGACTATTCCCTGATCGGTAAAAGAATTCCCCGGGTGGACTCCCGCGCCAAGGCCCTGGGGGAAGCCCGTTTCGCCGCCGACTTGGTCCTGCCCCGCATGCTGGTCGGAAAAATCCTGCGCAGCCCCCACCCTCACGCCCGGATATTGAATATCGACGTTTCCCGGGCGGCCCGGCTGCCGGGAGTCAAGGCCATTGTCACCGGCCGCGACACGGCCGGGGTCAAGTGGGGCGTCTTTCCCTACACCAGGGACATGCTGATGCTTCAGGTCGACAAGGTCAGGTACAGCGGGGACGAAACAGCCGCCGTGGCCGCCGTGGACGAGGAAACCGCCCTGGAAGCCCTGGGGCTCATCTCCGTGGATTGGGAAATCCTGCCCGGCGTCTTCACCATCGACGAGGCCCTGGCCGAGGGCGCGCCCCTGGTTCACGACGACCATCCCGGCAACCGGAACGTGGAAGTCAAGATCAACGTGGGCGACGTGGACGCGGCCCTGGAAAAAGCCCACCTGGTCCGGACCGACGTCTTCAACGCGCCCGAGGACGACTACTTCATGGGGGAGCCGTACGCGGTGGTCGCCCGGCCAGACGGGGACGGCAACCTGGAAGTCTGGTGTCCCAACGCCGGGCCGCACATGAAATCCAAGCCCCTGTCCAATGTCCTCGGCCTGCCCCTCAACAAGATCAAGGTCCGGAAGATCGCCATCGGCGGGGCCTTCGGCGGCCGCTCCGAAATATCCCCGGCCGACTTCATCTGCTCGCTCCTGGCCCTGAAAAGCGGCCGACCGGTCAAGATCGTTTACACCCGGGAAGAAAACACCCTCTGCGTGCGCCAGGGCCACGGCATGCGCACCACCCACACCACCGGCGTGGACCGGGACGGCCGGGTCGTCGCCCGGTCGAGCGTCTCCTATCTCGACGGCGGCGCCTATTCCAGCACCGGGCCCATCGCCGTGTCCGTGCCCTTCCTCTGCCACGAACAGACCTACCGGCTCGAAAACGCCCGGTTCCATGGGGTCAGGGTCTATACCAACAAGCCGGTGCGGGGCATGATCCGCATCCACGGCCGAAGCTTCGCCTGCGGCGTGGACATGCAACTGGACATGATCGCCCGGGAACTGGGCCTGGACCCCGTCGAAATCCGCCTGATCAACGCCCGGAGGCCCGGGGAATACACCGCCACCAAAAGTTTTGTCGGTTCCTGCGGCCTGGTGGAATGCCTGGAAAAAGCGACGGAAAAAGCCCGGTTCAAGGAAAAGTTCGGCCAACTGCCGCCCTATCGGGGCATCGGCATTGGGCTCAATTCCGTGCAGACCGGGTTCCCCCTGGGCATTCGGGGCGGGTCCCAGGCCATGATCAAGTTCAACGAGGACGGCGGGGTCGCCCTCATATCCGGCGTGGTGGACAACGGCCAGGGCAACGACAACATGCTGGTCCAGATCGTGGCCGAGGAGTTGGGGCTGCCCATGTCGGAAGTGGAATTGATAACCGCGGACACGGAAATCACGCCCAATGACCCGGGGTCCTATTCCATGGTGTCGACCTTCGCCGGAGGCAACGCCGCCCGCCTGGCCGCCCTGGACGCAAAAAAACAGCTTTTCGAAATCACGGCCGAAAAACTGGAATGCAACATCGACGACCTTCGGGCCCGGGACGGAAAGATATTCGTCCAGGGTTCCCCGGACCGGGGCCTGGCCCTGGCCCAGGCGGTGCGCCTGGCCCTGATTCAGGGCAAGCCGGTGCTGGGCCAGGGGACTTACAGCCCCAAGGTCGACCACCGCCGGGAATGGGTCCGGAACCCGCAAGGCCAGCTTTCCGAAGCCTTTTCCTTCGGCGCCACTGTCGCGGAAGTGGAAGTCGACCCCGAAACCGGGCAGGTCAAGGCCCTGGAAGTGACCGCGGCCCAGGATTGCGGGTACGCCCTGAACCCCATGGTGGTGGAAGGCCAGTTCGAGGGTTCCGTCGCCATGGGCGGCCAGGGCGGGATGCTGACCGAGCAGCACCTCTGGACCGGCGGGCGCTGCCTCAACCCCACGCAGCTCGAATACAAGGTCCCCCTGTCCGTGGACATGCCCAAAATCAACCCCATAATCGTGGAAACCATCGACCCCAACGGCCCGTACGGCGCCAAGGAAGCCGGCATGTCCGTGGCCATGAGCGCGGCCCAGGCCTACGCCAACGCCATCTGCGACGCCATCGGCGTCTGGATCACGGATTTCCCCATCACTCCCGACAAGATCGTCAAGGCCTTGAAGGAAAAAAAGGCCGCGGAGGAAAACAAGGGCTAAGGCCGGAGCCGCCGGACGTCCTCTTTATGGGAACAAGCCCTCCCTGGACCCCGGCGCCGGTTTCTTTAGACAGATTTGTTCCCGGTTCCGTGGAAATACGGACATCCAGCTTCGAACGGATTGAAGGCCGCCATTAAATTTGGATGTCCTGATCAATCATCCTTCCCAAGGAAACCGTCTAGGATCATTCGTGATCTAAGGTAATCTGGTTTCCTGGCTGGTTTGGAAATGATCGGTCAGGACGGAAAAAATTTGAAAACGCTAACAGTGAAATTATTGTCAACTTGGAGGGCGTTAGGGATTTCGATCGATTTTTTTTATTTTAATCGCTCTGGGTCTAATTCCCCGAAGCTTGCCTCGATATTTAAAAGAGGCCATTCCATATTGATACCCCGCGGCTTGCCGCGGGGTAGTTAATTAATCAACAAAAATAGTCCACCGCCTTATCCTGAAAAAATCCCAGCAAAGGAGGTCTTTCATGCCCATGGCCCGGGAAGAAATTGCCGCTGGATTTGATGAAAGGTATTTTCCATACTGTATTCCCGGTGTGTTCAGCTAGCCTGTCTTGGCGATCAAGTTACTTTAAATTGAGGGAATAGTTTTCGGGTAAAAAATGATGGCGCCACCTTGGAATAAGCCGAGGCCACCTGAAAAGCGGTTATATCGTCAAATGTATTTCCCACAATTTGCATACCTATTGGGATATTGTTCGGGGCCAGCCCAATAGGGACGTTTAGGACTGGATACCTGTTTAGCATGTTCCATACCCAGGTGGCAACGAAATTATAAGTTTTTTCCTCGCGGTCATCGAATTGAACAGAATCTTTTTCAGGGCTCTGTGCATAATCCGCTTTGAGGTAAGGCGTGAGCATGGTAGGCATGATCAGAACCTGATAACCTTGGCCGTAAACCAGTGATTGAATCCTCCTATGATACCCGGTGGTGACTTCAGCGGCCTTTTGAGCCTGTACCGGTCCAAGATTGCCGCCAAACTTTTTTATGAAAATTTGCGCGTAGCGGCTGAGTAATTCCGGGTGCTTTGCGGCATCAATGAACATGGCGCCCATTTCAGTCGATAACAATCCCTCAACCCAGTTATTGAAGTCGTCATATTGGAAGCCGATATTTACCTCTTCAACTGTACATCCGAGCTTCCTTAACAGTTTAATTGCATCATCCAAAGCCAGATCAATTGACTGATCAAGCTTGTTTATACTATTGCCTCGGTCAACAGCTATTTTCCAACCCTTGATGTCGCCGTAATTTAGAGGATATTCCATTTTGGGGCGTAAAGATGAGAGAACCTTTGGATTGGGCCCACAAATAACATTCTGCATCATGGTCATGTCGGTGAAATTGCGCGCCATTGGGCCAAGGGATTCATAGGCGATATCAGAGGTAGGTACTCGCCCGAAAGGAGGCTTAAAGCCGTAGAGACCACATTGCGCGCAAGGAATCCTGATGGATCCCCCCATGTCGGAGCCAGTGGCTATCGTGGCGAAACCGGCCGCCAAGGCCACCCCTGAGCCGCCTGATGAACCTCCTGGAGAATATTCCAGATTCCACGGATTGTGTGTGATTCCCCAAAGTCTCGTCCATGTATTGGCCGCCAGATAAAACTCCGGGACCGTCGTTTGAATGTGCATGACCACCCCGGCATTTTGCAACATGTCGATAATGGCTGCGTTTTCCTTGGCAGGAAGTGTATCCTTTAGCAACAGGGACCCCATGGTGGTGCGCCATCCCATTACGTCGTTTTCGTCCTTTATGGCGCAGGTAATTCCCTCCAGGGCCCGGGGATTACCATTTTGGTAACGTTTTTCGGATTCTTTGGCCTGCCCCATGGCTTGATCAAAATGTTTGTACGTAATACAATTAAGCTTTGAATTTTCTTTTTCAATTTGTGATATTTGTGATTTCAGCAACTCGACCGGTGAGAGTTGTTTTTCCTTAAATAGCTTCAAGAGTTCACTGGCGGACTTATAACAAAGATCATTTTCATTTTGGCAGGAAGCCCAAACATTGGGAATGCCAAACATACCGGAGGTCAACCCAAGGGCGGCAACACTAAACATGTGAAGAAAATCGCGTCTGCGAATGGACTTACCCTGGTGTTTTTCGAGTGGATTAAATCGGTTATCGTTCATGACGCAGCCCCTTGCCAAGTTATATATTTACTCGGCTCAATAACGCTTTGATAAAAAAATAGTCACACTGCTTCTTCAATGGCAATAATGGTAAGATCAAATTCGGTATTTCAAGCCCTTCGGCCAATTACTTTACCGCATCTAATAATAACGCCGTGAATGGCTAGCTGTCAAGCAGAAACGGGCCCGCGTCGTGGTTTCTGGTTCGGAGACTATTATAAGGGCATCCAATACGGAATCGTTCAGTTGCCTAACGGGATATCCTTTTAAGTGTAAAATACGGCGCAGCCCCCACCCTCACGCCCGGATACTGAATATCGACGTTTCCCGGGCCGCCAAGCTGCCGGAAGTCAAGGCCATTGTCACCGGCCGCGACACGGCCGGGGTCAAGTGCGGCGTCTTTCCCTTCACCAGGGACATGCTGATGCTTCAAGTTGACAAGGTCAGGTACAGCGGGGACGAAACAGCCGCCGTGGCCGCCGTGGACGAGGAAACCGCCCTGGAAGCCCTGGGACTCATCTCCGTGAATTGGGAAATCCTGCCCGGCGCCTTCACCATCGACGAGGCCCTGGCCGAGGGCGCGCCCCTGGTTCACGTCGACCATCCCGGCGCCCGGAACGTGGAAGTCAAGATCAACGTGGGCGACGTGGACGCCAAAAAACAGCTTTTCGAAATCACGGCCGAAAAACTGGAATGCAACATCGACGACCTTCGGGCCCGGGACGGAAAGATATTCGTCCAGGGCTCCCCGGACCGGGGCCTGGCCCTGATACAGGGCAAAGCCGGTCCTGGGCCAGGGGACTTACAGCCCCAAGGTCGACCACCGCCGGGAATGGGTCCGGAACCGCAAGGCCAGCTTTCCGAGGCCTTTTCCTTCGGCGCCACTGTCGCGGAAGTGGAAGTCGACCCCGAAACCGGGCAGGTCAAGGCCCTGAAGGAAAAAAAGGAACGGGAGAGCGGAGTTCAAAAAACGGCGCTCAAGCCATAACGCCTAATTTGCCAAGCGACAATTCCGCTCGCGCGGAAGAGGGCGGGCGCTGGCCCTGCCCCTACAAGCCTAACACAACCCCCGCGGGCGGTACAATGTAGGGGCGCCTCCCCGTGGGCGCCCTCTTCTTACATACTAATGTAACATCCAACGACGCGCCAAGCGTCTAACCGTATAATTTGTTTTAGAATTAACGTGTTAAGGTCCGGGGGGCGGAGGGTC
>JAZDGM010000023.1:0-11112 GCA_043806915.1 Pseudomonadota bacterium
GGCGCCGGCTCCGGCGCGCCCCTGACCCTGGGAAGGGAAGGAGTCTCTCGAAGCCCAACGCCAGGCGCGCGGGGGGCGGAGCAGCCCCGCCGCAAGGCGTGGCCAGCGTCTCCAATTTACCGCGGCCAAGCCCGCAAAATAGTAAAAGATGGTGCGCGTTGCACACCCTACAAACTTGGCGCATGGCTGGAAGCCCCGTTAGGGCGCCCACGGGGAGGCGCCCCTACATTTTTTAACGACATCCATTGTTCGCTTGTTTCCAAGCTAGAGCTTGGGAACCAGCCTTACTCATTTTCATTTGGCGATTTTCCTTACATTTTCAACCGGCCGCGTCATGTCGACCCCAGGCTTACGGGATTTATCTCCTACTTGTCGAATCCGTTAAATTTATAAATTAAACGGTCAGGTCCAGCTTCTCGCCGGCGGCGCGTCCACCGCCGCGATCGGGCCGGCTGTTCAACCCGTGGTCGGCGGGTCCGTTTTCCGGCGGGAAAGGCGCGGGAAGGGCCATATATCGTCAATAATGATATAATATCCAAAAATGACATGCAAACTTCTTAATTTTATTGGTGTTTAATTATATCAAAAATGAAATGATGACCATGTTTTCTCTTGACGCCGGAGTACAATGTAGCTATATTGTGATCATTCGTCGGGTTCCAGGCCCAGGGTCGGGCCGGAAAAACCTACAACCGGACGCGGCCGGGCGCCGCCGGCGAAACGGGACCGGCCGCGTACTTCTCGCGGGCTGGATGACCTGGCGGGGGTTCACCTCATGGCCGAGCGCAAAGGGTGGTGGAAATGAAATACGCCGAAGCGGAACGCCTGCTTGAGCCGTCTCCGATTCAACTTAATCGATTGCGGGCGAAAATGGCCGCGCCCGGTTGGCGCGCTGAAAAAAAACCACCCGTCTCCCTCGAGGAGGCCCAGGCCATCATTTTGAATTCCGTCATTCCCTTGGGTTTTGAGGAAATACCAATTCAGGAAACGCCTAATCGGGTTTTATACGAAAACATAATCTCGGAGACGATGATCCCGGCGCGGGATGATTCCTTGATGGACGGCTACGCGGTCTGGGCGGAGGACACCCTGGGGGCGACGACCGGGCATCCCGTCCGGTTGGAAATTAGTGGTGAAACGCGGGCGGGCGCTCGAAAGGTCGGAAAAATGGTTTCGCCGGGGACCGCCATCAGGATAATGACCGGCGCCCCCATTCCGACAGGCGCCGACGCCGTGGTAAAAATCGAGAATGCCGAGGAAGAGGGCCGTTATGTCAAAATTTTTCGCGAAACGGCCAGGTATGAAAATTATCGCTTTGCCGGCGAAAGCATCAACAAGGGCGACGAGCTGCTGCGCGCGGGCGACCGGTTGAGTTCGGCGGACCTTGGTCTCATGGCTTCCCTGAATTATCACTCGGCGAAGGTGTATAAACAGCCGGCCGCGGCCATAATTTCCACGGGGGACGAACTGGCCGAGGCCGGGCGGGAGATCAAGGTCAATCAAATCAGGGACGCCAATGCCTATGCCTTGTGTTCGGAAGTTCGGAAATATGGCGGCCGGCCCTTTTACCTCGGCATCGCCAGGGACGCCTTGAAGGATACGAGGGAAAAATTTCAAAAGGCCCTGCGGTTCGACCTCGTTATTTCCACCGGCGGCGTTTCCATGGGTAAATACGATTTTGTAAAACAAAACCTGATAAATCTCGATATCGATATTAAATTCAATAAAGTCAGCGTAAAGCCCGGCAGCCCCGTCACCTTCGGCGCCAAGGGAAGGACGCTCTTTTTCGGGTTGCCCGGAAAACCGGTTCAAGTCCTCACGTCCTTTATGCAATTCGTCAGGCCCGCCCTGCTGGCCCTGATGGGCGCCAAAAGGCTCAACAAACCGATCGTTAACGCGTATTTGGAAGAGGACGTCGACCGCGCGCCGGGAAACGTTCACCTGCTGATGGGCTGTTTCACCATTAAAAACAGGGAATTTTACGTCTCCATAAACAAGGCGGGCAGTCGGTCCTCGATTCGTCACCTGAGGGACGCCAACTGCCTGGTGATAATTCCCAAAAACATGACGAAAATCAAGGCGGGAGAAAAAGTCTCGATTCAACTCCTCGACCATAACGAGATTTAACCCGCTTCGGAATATGGATCAAACCCGCCGCGAGGCGCTGTTTAAAGTTTAGGCGAATCAGGAACGGTCCCCGGACCGAGGGACAGCCATATATAAATCCCGCGGATTTAATGTTCACTGCTTGAAGAAAAGGTGGATGTCGAGGCCGTAATGTTGGGGAGGAAAAAACCATGAGATATGCGGAAACCGGTTATAACCTTGAAATCGATTTGGAGACGGGTAATATCGAGAGAGTCGAGACCGACCCGAAATGGCTGGAACAACATCTCGGCGGATTGGGGACGAACGTCAAAATAATGTGGGACCGGGTCCCCCCCGAAACCAAGCCCTTTGACCCGGAAAATCTCCTGATTTTCGGGACCGGCCTCCTGTGCGGCACACCCGCCTTCAGTTGCAACCGCACCATTGTTTCCACGGTTTCCCCCCAGAGCTTGCTGCTGGCTTATCCGATGATGGGCGGGTTTTGGGCGGCGGAATTGAAATACGCCGGTTATGACAAGGTGATCCTGCGCAACAAATCCCCCCAGCTCGTGTACATCTGGATTAACAACGACAAAGTGGAGATTCGCGACGCCTCCCATTTGAAGGGCAAGGGCGCGGTGGAAACCCAGGAACTGATCCGCCGGGAATTGCGGCAGCCGAACGCCCAGGTGTCCGCCATCGGCCTGGCGGGGGAAAACCGGGTCTTCACCGCGTCCATAGAACAAGGCCGGTCCAGCGCCAGCCGGCTCGGCGGCGGCGCGGTCATGGGGGACAAGGGCGTCAAGGCCATCGCCGTGCGCGGCACGAAAGACATCTATCTGGCGCGGGGGCCCGAGTTTATCGAGCGAATCAACGAAGTCGCCAAATACATCAAATTCAGGAATGAAAATCCCATCCCCGGCGTAATGACTATTCTGTCCGGGATCGGCTCGCCCCAGGAAATGAAACACACCGACGAAAAATGGCACACGGAAAATTTCGCCTGGGGAAACGCCCGGGTCCGGAGAAAAGACTTCTGGACCCCGGAGATCAACGATGATTGGACCAGGACCCAATTAAACGCCATAAAACGCTTGATAAGCTGCTACAATTGCCCCCAGCAGTGCGGCGCCCTGATTTCCTATAAGGATGTGCCGCGCTATATGATGAAATGCTTTTCCAAGCTCACCTACGCCATGGCGGCTTACGTGGACAGCCTCGATTTCTCGTTCAAGATCGTGCAACGCGCCACCGAGTACGGCGTGGATGGGTTCTCGACTCCGCAAATTCTGGCCTTCGCCATCGAGCTTCACGAGGCCGGCATCCTCACCGACCAGGATTTCGCGGGCTGTCCCTCCGACAAGGAAGGCCGGTTTTTCTGGTTGCTCGATAAAACCGTGCGGCGGGAGGGGATCGGAGACCTTCTGGCCGACGGCACCTATTACGCGGCCCAAAAAATCGGCCGGGGCGCGGAAAAATTCGCCCACAACAACATCAAAAGGCATGAACAACTCCCCCTGAAGCTGGGGATGATGGACCCGCTATATTTCCTGATGTATTCCACCAATGAGAAGATCAGCATCACCCAGGTCGAGGGGAACTGGCCGCAAGCGCCATTCGCCACCAAGGAGGAGCGGGAAGCTTTTGTCAAGGACTGGCCCCAGCTTCCGGATGAAAAGTTCAAGCAATATTTAATCGACTGGGAACCCCGGGGGGAAAACGCGAATCCCTACTATCCCACCCCGGAAATCGGCAGCGAGATTGTGGATTGGATGGAAACCATGCACAACATCGACGACGCCCTGGGGTTCTGCGCCGGCATGTCGTCCTTCTGCCTGAAGCCGCCCTATCATATCCACAATATTCCGGGGTTGGTTTCTTCCGCGACCGGCCTGGACGTCGACGAAGCCGAGCTCAAGAAAATCGTTAAGCGCAACAGGAACCTGCACCGGGCCTTCAACATCGAGCGGGGCATGAGGCGAGCCGACGAAAAACCCCCCGAGGATCACTGGAAAAAAAGGTTCCCGGAACTCGAGGAAAAACTACTCGATACGTACTACCAGTTCAAGGGTTGGAACAGGGACGGCGTCCCCACCAAGGAGAACCTGGTGGATTTGAATTTGGACTACGTGGCCGAGGACCTGGAAAGGCGAGGGATACTATAACATGGCCAGGATCAAAAAGAAGATCAAGACCATCAAGGTCGACGCGGACAAATGCAATGGCTGCCGGGGCTGCGAGATTATCTGTTCCGCTTTTCACGCGACGCCGAAATACAGCAGCAATAATCCGATGCGGTCGCGTATTCAGGTGATCCGTCATCCCTTGCGGGACATCTGGGTCCCGGTCTTCGCCGGCGAGTACGCCATGGCCGAATGCATGGGGCGGGATAAATATATCATCGACGGCAAGGAATACGACGAATGCGGCTTCTGCCGGGCGTCCTGTCCTTCCCGGGACCTGTTCAAGGAACCCGATTCGGGCCTTCCCCTAAAATGCGACGTGTGCGAAGGCGAGGAGACGCCCTTGTGCGTCCAGTGGTGCCTCAACAACGTCCTGGTCTACGAGGAGCGGGAAGAGGAAGTGGAGGAGGGAGAGAGCCGGCCGGATGTGGAAATCGGCTTGGAAGCCTTGGCTGATAAATATGGCTTGGACAAGGTCATCGACGCGCTCTCTCGTATTTCCATCAAGGGCTGAAACCCACAGGCCAAGGAAGAAGGTTGGTGAGGACCGTGGAAAATGTCGCGGACTACAAGGAGATTGTCGATCTTATCAAGGCCAATGGAGGCGACGCGTTCAAGCGGTGCTTTCAATGCGGACTGTGCGATGTGGTCTGCCCCTGGAACAAAGTCAGGACTTTCAGCATGCGCAAGCTGGTTCGACAGGCCACGTTCGGCTTGACCGAGATCGAAAGCGAGGATATTTGGCGCTGCACCACTTGCGGAAGATGTCCCCAGCAATGTCCCCGGGACGTCCGGCAGATTGATTCCGGCCTGGCCCTGCGCCGGATCGCCACTGAATACGGCGTCTTTCCCAAGTCCGTCAGTCCCATCCGCGCGGTCGGCGGCAGCCTCGTCGGGGAGGGCAACCCCCTGGGCGAGGAACGAAAAAACCGGGCCAAGTGGGCCGAGGGCCTGTCGGTCAAGACTTTTGCCGAGGGCATGGAACTTCTCTATTTTCCAGGTTGTTACCCCAGTTATGACCCGAGGTCCAGGAAAGTGGCCCGGGCCGTCGCCTACATCCTCGATCTGGCGGGGGTCGATTACGGAATTTTGGGGTCCCAGGAAAATTGTTGCGGCGAAAGCATCAGAAAGACCGGGGACGAGGAACTGTTCAAGCGCCTGGCCAAGGAAAACATCAAGACCTTTATCGATAGCGGCGTCAGGAAAATCCTGGTCGGTTCACCCCACTGCTATCACACCTTTAAAAATGAATATCCGGAATTCATGGTTCACTTTGAAGTGGTGCATGTCACGCAATTTTTTAATCAACTCCTCCGGGAAGGCCGAATCTCGCTGACCAAGTCCGTCCCGAGGAAGGCGACCTATCATGACCCCTGCTACCTGGGCCGGCATAATGGAATTTTTGACGAGCCGCGGGAAATTTTAGCGCGAATCCCTGGCCTGAAGCTGACCGAGCTGCCCGAGTCCCACCAGGATAGCCTGTGCTGCGGGGGAGGCGGGGGCCGCATCTGGATGGAAACCCCCAAGGGGGAGAGGTTTTCCGATATCCGGCTCCAACAAGCCCTGGATGTCGGAGCGGACGTGCTGGTGACTTCCTGCCCCTACTGCCTCACTAATTTCGAGGATGGCAGGTTGACGCTCGATATCGTCGAACGCCTAGAGGTCAAGGATATCGCTGAAATCATTATGGAAGCTATTTAACCGACCCTCGAGGCCGGACAAGGGTGTGGAAAATGGGAAAAGGACCGTTCGAAGGGCAGTTGGCGAGAATTCAGGCCGACGGTAATTTTGGGGACGTCATGGTGGTCGGGGGAGGGATAAGCGGCATCCAGGCGTCCCTTGATCTCGCCGCCTCGGGCTTCAAGGTTTATTTGATCGAAAAGGGTCCGGCCATTGGCGGACACATGGCCCAGCTAGACAAGACCTATCCGACCAACGACTGTTCCATGTGAATACTTTCGCCTAAACTGGTCGAGGTCGGCCGGCATCCGAACATAGAAGTATTGACTTATACGGAAGTTACCAGCGTTGAAGGCGAGGCGGGCGGTTTTTATGTTACCTTGATCAAGAGGCCGCGCTACATTGTCGAGACCAAATGCACGGGGTGCTCCGTCTGCGTGGAATACTGCCCGGTCATGGTCCCGGACGCCTTCAATCAGGAAATATCGAACAACAAGGCCGTGCATATTTACTTTGCCCAGGCCATTCCCCTGATTGCGTACATCGATGAAAATTGCCTTTTTCTCAAGGAAAAAAAATGCCGCATCTGCGAATCGGTCTGTCGGAACGACGCCGTCGATCTGCGGCAAACGCCGAAAAAAATCGAAATACAAGTCGGCGCCATCCTGCTGTCGCCAGGCTTCGAACCGTTCGACCCCCAAATTAAACATGATTTCGGCTACGGCCGGTACGAGAACGTGGTCACCAGCCTCGATTTCGAACGGCTGCTCTGCGCCACCGGGCCCTACGAAGGGGAGATACGTCGCGCTTCCGACCAGCGGCATCCCAAAAAAGTCGCCTGGATACAATGCGTCGGCTCCAGGCGGGTGACGCCGGGCCATAACAGTTATTGCTCCGCGGTGTGCTGTTCGTACACCCAGAAACAGGTGATCTTGACCAAGGAGCACGACGCCGAGGCCGAATGTACAATTTTTCATAACGATATCAGGGCTTACGGCAAGGATTTCGAACTGTATTGGCAGCGCGCCGCCAAACTGCCGGGAGTCAGGTTTATCCGCAGCTACGTCGCGGTGGAAAGGGAAATCCCCGGCAGCAGGAACCTCGTGGTCCGGTATTCAACCCTGGACGACGGAGTCAAGGAGGAAGAATTCGACATGGTGGTCCTGTCCGTCGGATTGAATCCTCCGGCGGGTCGCGAGGGGCTGGCGGACAAGTTTGGAATCGAGCTGAATTCACACGGCTTTCGCCGGGAAATTCCCTTCAACCCTCTCCGGACCACCAGGCCCGGGGTCTTTGTCTCCGGCGCGTTCCAGGGTCCCATGGACATTCCCGAGTCGGTTTATTCCGCCGGCGCGGCCAGTTCCCAATGCGGCGAATTTCTCGACTACCGGCGGGACAAACTGACCAGGGAGAGGCTATATCCGGAGGAAAGGGATGTCTCCGGGGAAGAACCCCGGGTCGGCGTCTTTGTGTGTCACTGCGGGGCCAATATCGGTAGAATCGTGGATGTTCCTTCCACGGTTGAATACGCCTTGTCCCTACCCCATGTCGTCCATGCCCAGGAACAACTTTTTTCTTGCGCCACCAATTCGGCCCAGGAAATCACCGACATGGTCAGGGAAAAAGGGCTCAATCGGGTGGTGGTCGCGGCCTGCTCGCCCCGGACCCTGGAGCCGCTGTTCCGGGACACGCTCCGGGAGGCGGGTATAAATCAATACTACTACGACATGGCCAATATCCGGGAGCATTGTTCCTGGGTCCACGCCAAGGAAAAGGAAGAAGCCACCAGGAAGGCCAAGGACATTACCCGGATGTCGGTGGCGCGGGCCTGCCTGCTGAGCCCGTTGCGGGAAATCGACCTGCCGGTCAACAAGACCGCCCTGGTGGTCGGCGGCGGCTTGGCCGGCTTGACTTGCGCGTTGTCCCTGGCCAATCAAGGCCACGAGGTCTACCTGGTGGAAAAGGAAAAAAAGCTGGGGGGAACGGCCGCGAGAATCCATTACACCCTCGACGGACTCGACGTCCAGGGCTTGGCGCGGGACCTCGCGGACAAGGTTTACCGGCATCCCGCCATCCATGTCTGGGGGGATGCGACCATCACCGCGGCCGCCGGTTATATCGGGAACTTCATCACCACGGTGAAGTCCGAGGGACGGGTCAGGGAAATCAGGCACGGCGCGGTCATCATCGCCGTGGGCGCCGCGGAATATAAACCCACGGAATACCTCTACGGCCAAAACGACCGGGTCTTGACCCACCTGGAATTGGAGGGACGCCTCGCCGGGGGAGACGAAGGGCTGCTCCAGGCCCGGAGCGTGGCGATGATCCAATGCGTGGGTTGCCGCCAGGAAGACCGGAATTACTGCGCCCGGATATGTTGCGGCCAGGCGGTGAAGAACGCGTTGAAATTGAAGGAGCTGAACCCCGGGGTGGATATCCATGTTTTCTTCCGGGACATGAGGACCTACGGCCTGTTGGAGGATTATTACCGGGAGGCGTCGAATCGGGACGTGAAGTTCATCCGCTATCAACCGGAGGAAAAACCCGTGGTGGAGGCCGTCGAGGAAGATGGTCGCCAGGTCTTGAGGATCATTGCGCCGGACCCGGTGTTGGGCGCGAGCTTGGTCGTGGACGCCGATTACCTGTCCCTGGCCGCCGCCGTCGTTCCCGCGCCGGGAAACAAGGAAATAGCGCAATTGTTCAAGGTTTCCCTGGGTCCGGACGGTTTTTTCAAGGAGGCCCATGTCAAGCTGAAGCCGGTGGAATTTGCCGCCGGCGGGGTGTTCCTGTGCGGCGCGGCCCATTATCCCAAGCATATCTCCGAAACCATAACCCAGGCTTATGGCGCCGCCGGCCGGGCCTTGACTCTTCTTTCTCACGATATCGTCACGGTTTCGGGCGCCGTTTGCGAGGTTTACGAGAAAAAATGCCTGGGCTGCGGGGCCTGCGTTTCGGCTTGCACTTACGGGGCCATCGAGCTTCGGGAAACGCGCCAAGGTCGCAAGGCCATGGTCAACCCGGTTATTTGCAAGGGCGATGGCCTGTGCAACGCCAAGTGCCCCACCGGGGCCATTTTCCTAAAGCATTTCACCAACGAGGAAATACTTAGCCAAATCGACGCCGCGTTTCCCGGGCCGGAGGAAGAGGCCCAGCCGCGGCAAGCGGCGGCCGGGGCGCGGGAATTACCAAGCGAACAAACCGAAATAATGGGAAGAGAGGTGAGAGCCTAAATGTCCGGTCTAAAGTTCAAACCGAGACTCCTTGGCTTTGTGTGCCACTGGTGAGCATACGGGGCAGCGGACCTAGCTGGAGTTTCCAGACTACAATATTCGACTGAAATGCGGCTGGTCCGGGTCATGTGTTCCGGACGGGTCGACTTGGAATTCGTCTTCAGGGCCTTTCTCAATGGAATTGACGGCGTGTTCATCGGCGCTTGTCACTTGGGTGAATGCAATTACCTCACGCACGGAAATTACCAGGCCCTTAACATGACGCTCCTGGCCAAAAGAATAATGGAGCGCCTCGGACTGAACCCGGACCGGTTGGCGATCCGGTTCATGTCCGCCGGCGAGGGGATCGCCTTCGCGGAGGCGGTCGATGATTTTAGCGCCAAAATCGCTAAAATAGGCGGGCTCGGCCAAGCCGAGGGGATGTCCGCCGATGAATTGAAAACAAAAATTAAAGATGTTATCAAGCTTATCCCCTATATCAAAATCGTCAAGAGGGAGAAGCTCGAGACGCGCCTGGAAAGCGAGGACCAATATAAAGATTTTTACACCGGCGACGAGATGGCCGACTTATTCAGGGATGTGGTTTCGTATTGCATCGATCCGGAAAAATGCCGGGCCTGCGGCTTGTGCCAACGGAGATGCCCCGTGGAGGCCATTGCCGGCGCCAAGAACCTGATTCATGTCATCGATCAGGATAAATGCGTAAAATGCGGGACCTGCCTCGAAGTTTGTCCACCCCGGTTCAACGCGGTGCGCAAGCTGGCGAACGAACCCGTCCCCCCGCCGCTTCCCCTTGAAGAAAGGACCATCGCGAAAAAGGGCGGGGCCTCGGTCACTCCGGCCCAAGCGGCAGGGTGAGGATGAAAACCGCGTAACGGCCGTGGTCGGATTTCATCCGGATCGTCCCGTTATGCTTGCCGGCAATATCCCCGGTGATGATCAGACCGAGCCCGGTCCCCTTGTAATCGGCCTCGTGGTCCGCCGGACGTATTTCCCGAAGGTTTGTTAGGGGCCGGTTGAAAATGTAAGAAAAATGGCCAAATGAAAATGAGTACGGCTGGTTCCCAAGCTCTAGCTTGGGAACCTAGGCCAGGGAAACTCCGACTTCCTCACTCTAGAGAGGTAGCGCCCCCGCCCCCACACATAATCGCGGGCCAGGGGATAGACCTTGCCCGGAGATCCTTCAGGCATGGGTTCAACGAGACGGATGAAATTTCAAACCGACTAATATCGATACCTTCACCGCCGCTCTACGACTACGGAATGGAAACGCCGCGTTGATTCGCCTTAGTTGCTTTCCGGAAAAAGTGGGGAAGCCGGCGAAGCTTCGCCTCAAACCGTCAAGTAAAAACTTGATCTGTTTGTAAAGAAGTTGAAGCATATAGGTGTCTGGAGTTTGTAGGGTGCGCAACGCGCGCCATCTTTTACTATTTTGCGGGCCTTGCCGCGGTAAATTGGAGACGTTGGCCGGCGCCTAGCGGCGGGGCTGCTCCGCCCCCCGCGCGCCTGGCGTTGGACTTCGAGAGACTCCGTCCCGTCCCAGGGTCAGGGGCGCGCCGGAGCCGGCGCCCCCGGCGACCCCCGGCTCTTTTTCCGGAGAACCCGCCTGGCGGCGGTTTCACGCCCCGAAACGTCCTGTTTCGAGGGCGCCAAGGGCGGGCGCCCCTGCCCGCCCGAAGAGGTCCGGGGCGGTTGGAGTTGCTTGTGTGTTAGCGGCCGGTTGAAAATGTGAGGAAAATGGCCAAATGAAAATGAGTGGTGATGAGCCATTTTTTTGGTAAGACAAATATTATAAAAGGACATCCATGACTAATGGCGCGAGTTGAAGCGGGGAAAAGGAATGCCTCCACCGGTCCCAATTAATTTTGGATGTCCAATTTAAAAGAAAAATGAACCCCGCAACCCCAAAAAGAACAGGTCCCGGGGTTGAC
>JAZDGM010000024.1:0-96535 GCA_043806915.1 Pseudomonadota bacterium
CTTTTCCGTGTGTTCCTGGAAAAAGTCGGTTACCGGGTCACCACGCTCAACAATCCGATCGCGGCCCTTGAATTATTCAAACGGAATCCAAACGGGTTCGATCTGCTCTTTACCGATCTGAACATGCCCCGAGTGACCGGCATCACCCTGTTGCAGGCCTGTCGCGAAATCAAACCCAACCTGCCGGTCATTATCTGCACCGGATATGGCGAGGACCTGGATGGACAAGGCGCCGCCGAGCGTTACCACGCGGCCTATCTGCATAAACCATTTGATTTTTACGAGGTGGCGAAAAAAATCCGGGCCGCGTTGGATCATAGGGATTGACCATCCGAACCGCGGCGCCGCCGGTCCGACAAGGGGCCAGGGCGCGCGGCCCCGGGTAGGGCATGACTGTTTCCGGCGGGACTAGCGGGTTAAAGGGCTATTGGCGCCCTTAGGCCCTAGAGATTATTTTCTTGTTTTCCAAACGAAAATAATCTCCACGGCGGTTCCGGTTTGCGGGCGGCGGCCCGCTTTAGGGGACTATTATAGTGGTGTAAGCCAAGGGACGCACATCCATTATGGCTTCCGGCAGTCGATTGTTTTCCTGAATGAACCGATATACCAGCCGCAGCTCCGCCCTGGGCTCGACCTGGTCGGCGACCGCCCGCTCGTACTCAAGGCGCCATTGTTCCGTAAGGTTGAACTCCGATAGGTAGCGCAAAAGAACATAGAGACGGACTTCCTTTTCCTCTTCCTCGTAATAGCGGTTGAAAAAATCCGCGCCGGCCTGGTAGTCGCCCAGGGCGATCAGAATGAAGAGGCCGGCCTCGGCCGGAATTTTATTTTTAATGGTGGAGAGAAAAGTCATATAACCGGTATTTTTTTGCGCCGGGCGGGGAAGTTCTTCTTCGGTCGACATGGCCCGGCAGGCCTCGACCGCCAGTTCCTTCAGGCTCGGGGTCTTGAGGGATTGAACGAACACCGTGATCAACGCACTGTAATCCGTGAACCGACTCGTGTTGTTGTCCCTGATAAGTAGCAAGGCGTCGCGAATGAAGATAGCTTTGTCGTCCAGGACCTGGAATTTCAACGACAACAGGGAATGGAAAAAATCGATTTGCCTGATGCGAATGGATTCAAAGGGGTCGTCGGTGTTGAAAAGGCTAGTCCCGCAGGCGTAACAGAGCAGTTTGTACAATTCTTCCATCATATCGGCGACCAGCGGCAAATCATTGGCGTTCACGGCGGCCCGGGTCAGGTCCTTGTAAAAGGCCATCACCTTGAAGCGCCATTTGGGGCGGTCCTTTTTGGATATATACCTGTTGGGCCCGAGGTAGTATTGGGCCTTGGCGTCCTCGATGAAATCGTTGATCTCGAGCTTCAACCAGTCAATATCGACCGCCTCCTGTTTTTTGTCCGCCTTTTTTTCCTTGAGGGCCGCCGGGTTGGAGATGATGGCGTCAAGCTCTTTTTCTTCCCTGATCTTGGGGGGAAGGGCCTTGTAGATGGCGGCGATAATTAGGCGCAATTCATCCTGATCGTATTTTTTAATGATTTCACGCAGTTCCGCAATTTTCACCATGCACCGTCCTCATATCGACCGACCGGCTCGGCGCCCGATACCGGAAAACGCCGGCCGGTACCGCCGTGGTTGAACCCTCGACTTACCGGAAGATCCCGGAGATCATATCATTATTTTTCTCGACGTTAAAGGCCTCGGGATTGAATCCGCCTCCGATCCCTTCCTATAAATTCCCGTGTTCAAGGTGTTTTTCATCGGCCGAGGCATCTATAAAATCGCGGCATCCCCGGATGCCGCCGACATCCCCGGCCGGGTGCGTTGCGAGGGGACTACCGCAAAAACTAGGGGTTCCGCCGGAAACCGGCAAGACTTCACTGGCGCCGGGCGCGGGCGGGGCTGCTCCGCCCCACGCTTTGAGTCATTAGGATCGCTGGTTCCCAAGCTCTAGCTTGGGAACCCGGGAATGGGAAGCTCTAGCTTCCCCACTTTTTCCGGAAAGCAACCAAGGGGAATCAACGCGGCGTTTACATTCCGTAGTTTTAGCGCGGCGATGAAGGTATCGATATTAGTCGGTTTGATATTGCACCCGCCTTGCCGAGCCCATGCCTGAAGGATCGCCGGGTAAGATATATTCCAAGGCCGGTGATCATGGGCAAAGGCGGAAGCGCCCCATATCTAGAGTGAGGAAGCCGGAGCTTCCCTGGCCGAGGTTCCCAAGCTAGAGCTTGGGAACCAGCCTGCCGGGGAGCTTCAAAAATCACGACGGTTTCCGTTGTGGGGTAGGTTAGCGAAGCGTAACCCAACATCTTGGCTGGTCCGCTGGCCCGGGTGAGCCACGCCCCCCTCACCCCAGCCCTCGCCCCCCGTGGGGGGCGAGGGAGATAGCGGCCCTAGCGGTCGGCCGGGGGCCAGGCGTCAAGCGCCCAGGGCGAGCAGGGCCTCGAGGGCCGGCTTGAATTCCCGGTCCTTGTTCAAGGCCTCGCCGAACCAACGGCGGGCCTCTTCCGGCCGCCCCAGGTCCCGGACGACTTCCCCCAGCTCGAAAAACACTTCCCTGTCCCCGGCGCCCATTTCCAGGACGCACAGGTATTCCCGTTCGGCCTCGGCCCAGGCGCCGGTCAGGGCCAGGGCCCGGGCCAGCCTCCGCCGGAAATGGACATTGGTCCGGTCAAGCTGCACGCTCTGGCGGATCAGGGACAGGGCCACGTCGAGGTCCTTGCCGCCCTCCAGGAACAGCACGCCCAACTGACTCAGGGACGGGGCGTCCTCGGGGTCAAAGCGCACCGAGGCCTTGAAGGCGTCCAGGGCCGCCTCTTTTTGGCCGGCCCGCAGCAGGGTCTGGCCCAGGTAACGAAAGACAATGGGGTTCTTGTTTCCCAACGACGCGGCGGCCTGGAAGGCGGCAAGGGCTTCTTCCACCAGGTCCAGGTCCAGGGCGACCTTGCCCAACTGAAAGAGCACGTCGAAGTTGGTCGGTTCCAGTTCCGCGGCCCGGCGGAAGCCGGCCCGGGCCTCGTCGTGGCGGTGGTTCATGGCGAAGACGAAGCCCTTGTTGTAATGGGCCATCATGTTGTCCGGGTTCAAGGCCAGGACCCGGTCGAAAACCTCGACGGCGTGGTCGGGAAGCTTTTTAAAGCCGTAACAGACGCCGAGACTGTTCAGGACGTTTTGGTCCTCGGGATTCAATTCCAGGGCCGTCAGGTATTCCTCGACCGCCCCGTCCAGGTCTCCCGCCTCGAACAGCTTGTCCCCGCTTATGTTCAAGCTGATCGAATCAAAGACCGCGGTGGACGATCGGCCGAGAAAGGCCGCGTGTTCCAAGGCCTTTTGGGCGTTGGAGACTATTTCGATTTTTCCGAAGGGCCCGCACGGGAACAGGGCGGTCCCGAAGGAACAGGTTTGCCGCAGCCGGCCGGCGATCAAGTCCCGCCACGATTCGGCGGTTTGTCGGGCCTGGTCCGGTTCGGCGCCCAAGAGGAGCACGGCCAGGCTTTCGCTGGAAAACCGCCCCAGCAAGGCGCCTTCCGGCAGGTGGTCCCGAATCAATTCCAGGAGGGACCGCAATTGCCTATCGCTTTCCAACTGCCCCATGGTGGTGCGGTATTGATCGTACCCGTCGACCTGAATGAGGGTAACGGCAAATTTGTCCTCGGTCTCGACCAGTTCGGCCAGTTTGTTAACCCAGCCGGCGTGGTCGGGAATTCCCAGCAAGGGGTCGAGATGCTCATCCCGGCCCTGATCGCCGACCGTGGGGTCCTCGCCGATATTGCGGCTCATGATCAGGGCGTCGCCGGGTTGGACCCGGCTGAGGGAATGACGGAGGCTGGTGACCTGGCCCAGGGAAAAATCGTCGCGGACGTCGAACAGGGTCGCCTCGCCCTTGAATTCGACCTGGCCGTCGGGGCGTTGGCTGCCGACGGTAAAGACCTGGCCTTCCCGGGCGCCGACGAAGCGGCCGAGGTTGACCACCACGCGATTGAAGGGCAGGCACTGGACCACCCGTCCTCCCCGGGCCAGGACGTCGCGAAAGGTGAAAACAGGTCGCCCCCGGTTGTTCACGGCCTGGTTGAGGGCCAGTTCGGCTTTTTCCAACAACTGGACCGCGAGGCGCTCTTCGCTGCCGCCTGGGCCGTCCGGTTCTTCCAACTGGTTAATTTCATCGGAAAAATCGAGGGGAAAGCAGGCCAGGCCAAAGGCCGCGCGAAAGGACGGCAGGGTTCGGCCTTGCTCTTCCTTGATTCCGGCCAGGGCTTTGAGGGCCAGGTCCTCGGCGGCGCGCCCGTCCTGTTGGGGCAGGGCCATGCCCAACCGCCCCTTGTCGAGCCGGGCCAGGCAGAACTGGCCGGGGGCGGCGTTTTTCAGTTGCCCGGCCAAGGCGGTCAGGGCCCGGACTGCTTCCAGGCGGCCATGTTCGGCGGCCAGGCGGTCGAAGGCCCCTATCTCGGCCAACACGACGCTAACGCCGGAATAGACTTCCCGGTCCCCCATGCGCAGGGGCATCAACCTGGCCCGGCCGACGCCCTGTTGCAGGGACGTTTCGACTCGTTTTCTCAAATAATGTCCGAAATAGTCCTCGTTGTTCAACCCGGTTTCATGGTCCGTGCTGTTGATTTTAAACAGAAGAATCTTGTCGAGGGACAGGCGGATGAAGGCGGTCAGGAATCGTTCGGGAAAAGCGGGGGGGGACAGGCGTCGCGGCGGCTCGGCCGAAATCACGGCCAGGGGCGCGCCCTGGTGAACGGCGGGCATGACGATTCGCCCGGTGGTTTCCTCGGTGTAGGCGACGTTTCGTTCGAGGGCGTCCCTGGCTTTGGCGGAAAGGCCGGCGAGGCGGCTTTCATCTTCCAGAAGCTCGATGCGAAAGGAATACCCCGCGAGGACCTCGGTCAGGTCCTCGATCAGCAGGGGGTGGTAGCGCCCCAGGTCCCGGGGGTCCAGCCGCGCTTGGCGTCTCCTAAAAAAATCCTTCATTTTTCTTCCATCCCCTTCAACATCGACAAGGCGTCGGCCAGCGGTTCAAAGTCGCTTTCGGCCATGGTCCTGACATCGAGGGCGAACAGGTCGTTTTCGATGCGGCCGATTATGGGAATTTCCAGGGACCTGAACCAGGCCTCGAGTTGATTGACGGTCATTTTCAGTGGTTTGAGAACAACCAGCCTGGTTTTGAGTTCCTGGTCGGGCAAGGCCCCGCCGCCGATCCGGGACCAGCCGTCGGCGAGACTCACCCCCACGGCGTCCCCGGCCCGGGCCTGCAGTTTACGGAGCAGGCGGGAGGCCTTGCGGCGCAACTCGGCGTAGCTGACGGCGATCATGCTCAAGGTTGGAATTTGTCGCAGGGCTTTTTCTTCGTCCCGATACAGCCGGAGCGTGGCTTCAAGGGCGGCCAGGGTGAATTTGTCGATGCGCATGGCCCGGTTGAGGGGGTTCTTTTTGATGCGGTCGACAATGTCCCTGGTCCCGACAATGATGCCGGCCTGGGGCCCTCCCAGTAGTTTGTCGCCGGAAAAAGTGATCACATCCAGGCCCTGGCCGACGGTTTCCTGAACCGTGGGCTCCCGCCGCAGGCCGAATTTGGAAAAATCGACCAGGCTGCCGGAACCGAGGTCTTCCATGACGGGCAATCCGGCGCCATGGGCCAGGGCGACCAAGTCCCGGCCCTCGACCTGGGAGGTGAAGCCCAGCATCATGAAATTGCTTTGATGCACCTTGAGCAGCAAGGCCGTCTTTTCCCCGATGGCTTCGCGGAAATCTTCCAGGTGGGTTTTATTGGTCGCCCCGACTTCCCGCAGAATGGCCCCGCTCCTGGCCATGATTTCGGGAATGCGGAAGGACCCCCCGATTTCAACCAGTTCCCCCCGGGAAACGATCACCTCCCGCCCCGCCGCCAGGGTCTGCAGGGAAATCAGGACCGCGGCGGCGTTGTTGTTGACCACCAGGGCGCCTTGGGCCCCGGTGAGTTCGGCGACCAGCCCTTCCACGTGACCGTACCTGGACCCCCGGCGTCCGGCGTCCAGGTTATATTCCAGATTGCTGTAATACCTGGCCGCGATCCGCAGGGCTTCCTGGGCCTCCTCGGCCAGCAAGGACCGGCCGAGGTTGGTGTGAATTATCACGCCGGTCCCATTGACCACCCGGCGAAAGCGCGGCCTGGCCAGGCTGGTGACGCGCTCCTCGACGCGGGCCGCGAAAACCGTTTCCGACAGTTCCTCGGGGCCGGTCAGTCGGCCTTCGAGAATTTTGACCCGGGCTTCCTCCAGCACCGTTCTGACGGCCGTCACGACCAAGCCGCGGGGGTGCAGCGGAAGCAGGGCCGCGACCACCGGGTTTCCCAGGAGTTGGTCGACCTTGGGCAAGCGGCGAAGGAATTCTTGCATTCGGTTCCCTTTATTGCATGATTGAAACTAAAGGCCCTCGCCGGGCCGGGACTTCGCGGACCGGGAAGCCGCCTCGGACCGGGCGGTTTCCACAACAGCCGCGAGACGTCGGGGCGCCTCATGGCGCCGGCCCGCGCCGGCCCGCCGCCCCATTTTTTCCGAAAAGGCGTAACGCGAAAAAACTTAAGGGAAATTCTATACTATAAAGATAGACTCGGAAGCAACAGCGGACGAAAAAGGCCCGGCCGGATTTTTCCGTCCGCCGGGCCGGCCGGGAAGGATTTTTTGTAAGTCGGGCCGGCGGTCCCTATTCCGTTTCGATCCTGTTGCGGCCGTTTTTCTTGGCGCGGTACAAGGCTTCGTCGGCCCGGTCGAGCAGGGTGGTCTCGTTGTCGTCCCGGGGCCTGAACTGGGCCAGCCCAAACGACGCCGTGACGGAGAAGGACGCGCCATCGGGAGAAGTGAAGGGCGTTTGTTCCAATTTTTTTCTGATTCTTTCCAGAACAACTTCGGCCTGGTCCCGTCCGGAATGGGGCAGGACCAAGGCGAATTCCTCGCCGCCATAGCGGCCGGCCGCGTCCTCGGCCCGCAAGGCCTGGCGCAGGAGGCGTCCGAAGCCGGCCAGGACTTCATCCCCGGCGCGGTGGCCGTGGGCGTCGTTGACCGACTTGAAATGGTCCAGGTCGCAGATGCAGACCGCGAGCTCCAGGCCGTGGCGACGGGCTTCCTTGATCTGCACTTCCAGGACCTCCATGAAGCGCCGCCGGTTGTACAACCCGGTCAGGCTGTCGTAGACGGCCTGGATGCGCAGCAGTTCCTCCGCCTTTTTCTGTTCGGTAATGTCCACCATGCCGGCCATGAGGCAGATGGGTTCGCCTTGGTCCTCGGTGACCAGGCTGGCGGACACCTGCACCTGGAAGACGACGCCGTCGTCGCGCCTGGCCGTCCGTTCGCCGAACCAAGCCCCTTCCTTGAGGACTTCTTGGCGAATCGAGACCGCCTCGTTTTCCGCGAACAGGGATTCAAGGGGTCGGCCCAGGATTTCCCCGGGGTTTTCCAGCCCCCACATTTCGAGCATGGCGTGGTTGACGAAAGTGACGGGCCCGTCCAGCCCGGCCAGGACTATGGCGTTGATGGAGGATTGAATGGCGCTTTCCTTGATCCGCAGTTCGCGTTCCGCCGCCTTTCTCTCGGTGATGTCCTGCACCGTCCCCACCAGGCGGACCAGTCGGCCGTCCGGTCCCGGAATGGTCTCGCCATGACCGGAGGCGAACCTGACTTCACCGTCGGCGTGAATGATCCGGTGTTCGATGGTGTAGGAGCCGCCCTGTTTCAAGGCCTGGCGGATTTTATCCTTGACCGCTTCCCGGTCCCGGGGATGGACCGCGGCCAGGTAGGCGTTGAAATCCGATTTGAAATCCTCGGGGGACAGGCCGAAGAGCCGGTAAATTTCGTCGGACCAATAAACCGCGCCGGTCTCGAGGTCCCAATCCCAATTCCCTAGTCGGGCGATTTCCTGGGCCTTGGCCAGGGAGGCCCGGCTCTTTTTCAACGCCGCCTCCGCGGTTTTTCTATCGGAAATGTCCCGCAGCAGACCGGTGAAGATTCTTCCGTTCCCCAGGACCACTTCACTGACCGATAGGTCCAGGGGAAAGGTGGTCCCGTCCTTTCTGACGCCTTCCACTTCCAGGCCTTGGCCGATTATTTTTTTTACGCCCGTCCGTAGATACCCGGCGATGTAGTCGTCGTGCCTGGTCCGGTGCGGTTCCGGCATGAGCAGATTGACCTTGCGACCGACAACCTCCGCGGCGGCATAGCCGAAAATGGCCTCGGCCGCGCGGTTGAAGGATTCGACCACGCCGGCCTGATCGATGGTGATAATGCCCTCGGCCGCGGCGTCCACGATCGCCCGGGTCCTGGCCTCGCTGTCCCGGAGCTTTCTTTCCGCTATTTTCCAGGCTGTTATATCCTGCACCGTGCCCACCAACCCGGCCGGATCGTTAAAGTCCTGGTAGATAACGTCGGTCAAGGTGTGAACGAATAATTCGCCGCCAAAGGGCTTGAGCATTCGGTGCTCGATATCCGCGCCCTTTTCCTCGAATATGGACTCGGACAAGGCCCGCTTGACCATTTCCCGATCTTCCGGATGAACCAGGGACAGAAGGGTTTCATAGGTTTCCGGCAGGTCCTCGGGGTTGACTTCCAGCAGGCGGTACAAGGCCCGGGACCAGACGACCCGGTTGGATTCCACGTCCCAGGACCAGTTGCCCAGGCGGGCCATGTCCTGGCTCTTGGCCAGGCTTTTCTGGCTTTGCAGGAGGGATTCCTCGGCCCGCACCCGTTCAGTGACGTCCTGGGCGAACACGGCGGCCTTGTCCATTTCCCCCTGCTCGTCCAGGATGGGATACAGGACCGTTTCATATATCCGGCCGCCAAACTCGTCCACCAAGCTCACCGGTCCCCGGGACAGGCGGGCCTGGGCGATAATTTTTTGACGTTTTTGAAACAGCTCCGAGGGCGCCGCGTCCTCGGTTTCCTGCCGAAGGAGTTTTTCCACCGTCGTCCCCAGCCTGGCCGCCCCGACGTGATTGACGGCCAGTATTTTCCCTTCGGCGTCCAGGAGAAGAACCGATTCCCCGATGGCGTTGATGAGCCCCAAAATATTGCGGTGGCTCTCCCGGAGGGCCTCGTCCCGGCCGGCTATCTTGGCCGCCATGTGATCGAGGGCCTTGGCCAGGCCCCCCATGTCCGAATTGTCGTGCGGCAACCCCGAGTTGGACCCCAGGTCGCCCTCGGCCAGGCGTCGGGCGTGGACCAGGAGGCCCCTGACCCACTTGAGGACGAAAAACCTGGCGGCCAACCAGGCGACGGTAAGGGAAATGAGAATTACGAGGCCGTAAAGGGCGTAACGGCGCAGTCGGTCTTCCCGTAAATCGCCCAGGACGGTCTCCTTGGACATGTACGCGCCGAAAAACAGGGTCCCGGGCACGCTTTTTACCCGGGTGAAACCGCAAAAAATCGTTTGGCCGTCCGCTCCCGCGGTTTCGCCCACGCCTTCCTGGGTCAAGAGCGCCAAGCGGCGCAGCCCGGCGGGCGCGCTGGAGCGTTCGCCCGTGATTGAATCCCGGGGCAGGGAGGCCAATACCCGCCCCTCGCCGTCAAAGAGAATCATGTGGAACTTTTGGGAGGGGTTGAGGTCCGCCAGAAAACCCTCGAGCCAGTCAAGGCTCAAGCCGGTGTTGACCAGGCCGGTCAATTGGCCGCGGTCGTCGAGCATGGGCAGGGAAAAACCCATGATCGGCTTGCCGGAAACGAGGCCGATCTTGGGCGGGCCGATGGCGAACTCCTTGGTCCGCATGGCCCGGGACACATTCTGGGTGTTGGAAACGTCAAGGGGGGTTTGAAGGGGCGAGGAAGAGCAAACCACTCGTCCGTTGAGGTCGGATTTGAAAAAAATGGTATAGCGGTCGAATTGTCCGGCCACCTGGCGCAGGGTCGCGGAGCAGGCCGAATTGTCGCCGTCGCGAATATCGCCGACCCGGCTCAGGGCGGTGAGCAAGTCCTTGGTGGCGGAGATCAAGGCCGAATTTTCCCTGGCCGCGCTTTTGGCCAGCCGCAAGAGTTCTTCCTGGGCCGCCTCGATTTTTTCCGCCTGCCAGGCCCGGATCATGAAAAAATCGTTGACCGCCAGGGGCAAAAACACCAGGAGGCACAGGAAAGCCAGCCGAACGTCCAACCTCCCCCAAATGGTAGGGCGCCGCCTCTTTTCTTCCCCGAAATTCGTTCGCCTTGACATATGACCGACCTTTTCCCGCGAGCGTCCCGGGCCCTCGTCGTCCCCCGCCCCCCGGGAACGCGACCCCATGCTAATTGAATAATGTGAAAATTAGCCCAGGTCAATACCGCGGGGGATATTTCATCCGGTCGGGTGTTACAATTTTCACGTTTTTTTTTCCGCCTGGCCCCCAAGCCGGAGGCGTGGTATATTGCCGGGACCTTCGCGCGGGAGACGTCTTTTTGTACCTGGCTGAAAAAAGAAAGAACGGACGCCGGCAGTACCTCATCCGGGAATCATGCCTGGAAGGCGACAAGCGCTTTTTCCGGGACCTCCATGACCTGGGCGAAAACCCCAACGAGTTTATCGTGTATCCCGGCGGTAACGGTTTTCACTTTCAGGAAGACCTGTTGGAGGCCCTGGCCCGGCAGGGCGTGGCGCGGCCGGAACGGGAGTTGGAGGAAATCCTGTTTCCTTTCCTGCCTCCCGGCATCCAACGCGTGGTCCAGCGGATGACCCACGCGGGCCGGAAGAAGAAGCCCTGCTTGTCGCCGGATGCCATGGCCCGGGCCCAGGACCGGTTGCACCTGTTCGACCGGCGGCGGCTTTTCATGCTGCGTTTCGGCCGGATGGACTCTCCCGCCGTGCTAGGGCGTCCCCATAAATTCCTGAACGTGCTGGTGGAAATGTGCCGGGACGAAAGGGAAAATCATTTCCGGGTCCTGGAAACCAGGCTTCGCCCCCGGGAAATCAAGCAATACGTCTACCAGACCCTTGACCTGGGACGGTTTTTTCCCGGTGATTTCGCGAGAATCTTCCCGCAAGGGCTCCCAGGGGAAAAGCTGGACGAAGTCTTGCTCGAGGAACTGTGCCGCTTGACCCGGGACGAGGATTTTCTCGATTCGCCCGCTGCCCCTGGTTCCTTGTCCGAGTACCTGACCAGGTATCTCTTTTTCTGGTTCGACCACGAATTCGGGGAAAAGCCGGCGGTGGGGGGCGTCTTCGAGGAATTCATCCGGCCCCAGGCCCAATACCGGCCGCCCCCGCCTCCGCCGGCGCCCCGGTTTTCCCGGGAAAAAGCCCTGGCGATATTCGAATACACCGAAAGCGAGTGGCGGATAGCGTCCCCCAGGGACGTCCTGCGCCGCTACCGCAAGCTGGCGATAAAATGCCATCCGGACCAGGGGGGCCGCGCCGAGGATTTCATCGAGTTGAACCAGGCCCATGAATGCCTGGTCCGGGAGAAGTAGGGGCGCCGGGGGGCAAGCGCCCCCGCGACCAGGGCTTATGGAAGCTCCCCGCGGCCGGCCGCGGGGTTAGTGCTCGCTCGCTTATTCAAAAACGCCGTGACGGCCGGCCCCTCCGGCGAATTTTCCGGCCCCCTTTACTGTTTCCCCGCTTTTTATGGTTTCATGACCAAGTTGAAATTCACGGCGCAAGGCTTCCGCCAGGGGCCGGTCCTGTTGTTCATAGGCGGACCGCCGGTCGCTCCGGACGCAGTTCCAGGGGAACGCGGCGATTTGGGCGGCCAGGGCCTCGGCCTCGGCCCGGGCTTGTCCGACCGGGGTCACCCGATTGGCCAAGCCCATGGCCAGGGCCTCCTCCGCGCCCACCGGGCGCCCGGTGAGAATGAGGTCCAGGGCGCGGGACATTCCGATCAGCCGGGGCAGGCGGACCGTGCCCCCGTCGATGAGGGGGACGCCCCAGCGGCGGCAAAAAACGCCGAACACGGCGTTCGCTTCCATGACCCGCAGATCGCACCACAAGGCCAATTCCAACCCTCCGGCCACGGCGTGGCCCGCCACGGCCGCGATAACCGGCTTGGCGAGCATCATCCGGCTGGGACCCATGGGGCCGTCGCCGTCCTCCTCGAGCCGGTTGGCCCGCCCCTGGAACACGGCCTTGAGGTCCGCGCCGGCGCAAAAATTTCCTCCGGCGCCGGTCAGGACCCCCACCCGGGCGTCGTCGTCCCGCTCGAAGTCCCGGAAAGCCTCGGCCAATTCCAGGGCCGTATCCCGATCCACCGCGTTTCTAACCTCCGGACGGTTGATGATAATCGTGACCACATCTTCTTTTTTTTCCACCAGAACCCGCATGCCAACCTCCAGGAAAAATGTTAACGAGCGTCCAGCCGGCGGGTCGACGAAAACCCGGCCGGCCCGCGGCCCGTCTTGACCCCAGGCCCTTGACCGTATATATCCTATTTTTGGAGAAACGTTCAAACAAACTCCAACAGGGAAGGCGGTTTGTGGAATGGTAGTAATAGTGCTGGGCATGCATCGTTCCGGCTCCTCCCTCGCGGCGGGGATTCTCCATAACCTGGGAATCGACATGGGGCCCAAGGACGACGCGAGTTTCGACAACCCCAGGGGGTTTTTCGAGGACCGGGCCTTCACCATGACCAACGATTTTATTCTCAGGGAAGCCGGGGGGGCCTGGGACTCGCCTCCCTCCCTGGACAGCATCCTCGCCGCCGGACGGGACCCGAGAATTAAACGCCAGATCGAGGCGGTCCTGGAAGCGCGGCGCCGGAAAGGCCAGTGGGGGTTCAAGGACCCCCGGACCATCCTGACCCTGCCGCTCTATTTCGACCGGCTCGAGGACCCGGCGTTCGTCTGCACCCACCGCAATCTGCTGGCCCTGTCGGCCAGCCTGGAAAAAAGGAACGACATTCCCCTGGAACGGGCCCTGGGCCTGGCCCTGATCTATGAAAAGCGGCGCCTGGCCCTGCTGTCGAAATACGACCAGGCCCCCAAGGTTCATATCTCCTACGAGGCCCTGCTGGCCGACCGGCGGGAAGTCGACCGCCTGGCCCTGTTTGTAAACCGGCCCGCCACGCCGGAAGCCCTGGCCCTGGTCGACCCGGTCCTGCGGCACCACGCCTGAGATGGCCCCGCCGCCGCTTCTGGCGCTCATCCACCATAACCGGCCCGACCTGACCCGGTTGGCGGTCCGGTCCATCAGGGACAACACGCCGCCGCCCTACCGGCTGCTCATTATCGACAACGCCTCGGGTCACGACGTCGCGGCCTTGGCCCCGGACGAACTGATTGTCAACCAGACCCGGTTGTCCTTCGCCCGCAACTGCAACCTGGGCATTGAGGCCGGCCGCGGGTCGCGGATAGTGCTTCTGAATAACGACGTTTTTTGTCCGCCGGGCTGGCTGGAGGGCCTCCTGTCCGGATTGGACCGGGGGCTCGGCCTGGCGGGAGCGGTCTCCAACGCGGAAATCCCCCTCAAGATGAATCTGGCCGGACAGCCCCTGGAACTGGGGTTTCAGGTCGATCCCGCGGCGGTGGCGGGTTGCCGGGAGGACCTGGCCAAGGTTTTGGGGGAATTCAATTTTCAGGGACGCGGCCGCCCTCCCCGCCTCGAGCCCATGGTCTGCTTCTTCGCCGCGGCGCTGTCCCGACGCGTGGTGGACCGGGTCGGGCTGCTGGACGAAGCCTTTGTCCACGGGTTCGAAGACCTGGATTACTGCTGGCGGGCCTGGGGGGCGGGGCTGGCCGCGGGCCTGGCCGACAACGCCTATGTGGTTCACTTTGGGGGACAATCGACTCCCGGCGCCGACCCCGTCGAACTGGGACGCCGCGACCGCGTCAACCTGCCGATCCTGCTGGCGAAATATGAAGGCGAACCGGTGGCCCGGCTCCTCGAAACCTGGAAAGCGCGCGGCCTGGAACCGGAAGGCCGCCGTCTCTGGGACCGGATCAAGGCCCGGGCCGCCTTTCTGGGCCTGGCCGGGGCGGGGCGTCCCTAGCGGAGTGACCTTTCCGGTTCAGTCCGCCTGGAACAAGGACGGCCGTTGGCCCGCGAAATGACAGGCGCCGAAATGACCGGGTTTCAATTCCCGCATTAGCGGCTCGCGGTTCCGGCACAGGTCCTCGACATAGGGACAGCGAGTGTGAAAGCGGCAGCCGGGCGGCGGCGCGATGGGGCTGGGCACGTCGCCCTTGAGGATCGTCCGGCGGTTTTTGGCCTCGGGGTCGGGTAGGGGCGCGGCCGAAAGCAGGGCTTGCGTGTAGGGGTGCAGGGGGTCCCGGTATAGTTCCTCGGATTCGGCCAGTTCCACGATCTTGCCCAGATACATGACCGCCACCCGGTCGCTGATATGTTCCACCACGGACAGGTCGTGGGAAATGAACAGGTAGGTCAGGCCGAATTCGTCCTGCAGGTCTTCCAAAAGATTGATGACCTGGGCCTGGATGGACACATCCAGGGCGGACACGGCTTCGTCGCAGATTATCAGCTTGGGGTGCAGGGCCAGGGCCCGGGCCACGCCGATCCGCTGCCGCTGCCCCCCGGAAAACTGGTGGGGGAAGCGGCGCATGTGTTCCCGCGTCAGTCCCACGGTTTCCAGAAGCTTGCGAACCTGCTCTTCCCGCGCGCGGCGGTTTTTCATGCCATGGACCAGGAGCGGTTCGCCCACGATATGGGCCACGTTCTTGCGGGGGTTTAGGGACGAAAACGGGTCTTGAAAAATGATCTGCATGTTCTTGCGGAGCAGGCGCATTTTTTCGCGGTCGTACCCGAGGATGCTCTCGCCCTCGAACTCGATGTCCCCGGAAGTGGGTTCCTCCAGCCGTAGGATCAGACGGCCCAGGGTGGACTTGCCGCACCCGGATTCCCCGACCAGTCCCAGGGTCTCGCCCCGGCGAATATCCAGGTTCACGCCGTCCACGGCCTTGACGTAGGCGGTTTCCCGAAATAAGAGTCCGGAATGGATGGGAAAGTACTTGACCAGGTCGCTGACCTTGACCAGGGGGCGGGAGTTATGATCCGGCATCTCAGGCATATTTCAGGCACCGGACCGTGTGGGTTCCTTCCAGGTTGATCAATTCGGGTTTTACCTCCAGGCACCGGGGCATGACGTCCGGGCAGCGGTCGGAAAAAAGGCAGCCCGGAGGCAGTTTGAACAAGGACGGCACCACGCCCTTGATGGTGTTGAGCCGCCTCTTTTTTTCCTGGCCGCCCATCTTGGGAATGGAGTTCATGAGCCCGACGGTGTAGGGGTGTTGGGGCCGGCCGAACAGGGTTTTGACGTCGGCGTATTCCATGATCCGGCCGGCGTACATCACCGCCACGTGCTGGGCCATTTCGGCGATGACGCCCAGGTCGTGGGTGATGAACAGAATCGAGGCCCCGACTTCCGACTTCAACCGGTTCATCAAGGCCAGAATCTGGGCCTGGATGGTCACGTCCAGGGCGGTGGTGGGTTCGTCCGCGATCATCAGCCGGGGATTGCAGGCCAGGGCCATGGCGATCATGACCCGCTGCCGCATGCCCCCGCTCATCTGGTAGGGGTAGTCCTTGACGCGGGTTTCCGGCGCCGGAATGCCCACCAGCTTGAACGCCTCCACCACCTTGTCCCTGGTTTCGGCCCGGCCGAGCTTTTGGTGCAGTCGTATCACTTCCCCGACCTGGTCCCCCACGGTGAAGACCGGGTTGAGACTGGTCATGGGTTCCTGAAAGATCATGGATATCCGGTTGCCCCGGATTTTTTTCATCTGTTTTTCGGGGAGCGCCAGAAGGTCTTGGCCCTCGAATATAATTTTGCCTCCCGCGATTTTACCCGGAGGCATGGGGATGAGCCGCATGACCGAGGCGGCGGTCACGCTTTTGCCGCAGCCGGATTCCCCCACCAGGCCGAGGGTTTGGCCGGAATGGATGACGACCGAGACATCGTCCACGGCCCTGACCAGGCCGCCCCGGGCG
The DNA here is from genome assembly GCA_043806915.1 of Pseudomonadota bacterium. Lineage (GTDB taxonomy): Bacteria > Desulfobacterota > Desulfarculia > Adiutricales > JAGVGV01 > JAZDGM01. Next base: position 15,872 of record JAZDGM010000024.1, read on the forward strand.
TGGAAATGGGTTTCGAGGTTCCGTATTTCCAGTAAAGGCGCGTCCATGGTCAGTCCCTCAGTCTGGGGTCGAGGGCGTCCCGAAGTCCGTCGCCCAAGAGGTTGAATCCCAAAACGCCCAGGAAAATGGCGATGCCGGGAAAGGTCATGACCCACCAGGCCCGGAGTATCAACCCCCGGCCCATGGCGATCATTTCCCCCCATTCCGGGGTCGGCGGCTGGGCGCCGAGGCCCAGGAAGCTCAGGCCGGCCGCGTCCAGAATGGCCGAGCCGAAGCCCAGGGAGGCCTGCACGATGATCGGGGCCAGGCAGTTGGGAAAGATGGCGTTGAAAATGATCCGGGTGTTGCCCGCGCCCACGGCCCGGGCGGCCATGACATAGTCCTTCTCGTATTCCTCCAGCACCGAGGCCCTGACGATGCGGGCGAACCTGGGAATGGCGATGATGCCGATGGCGATCATGGCGTTGGTCAACCCGGGTCCGAGATAGGCGACGATAACGATGGCCAGGAGGATATGGGGAAAGGCCAGGATGATGTCCATGCACCTCATGATCAGGTTGTCCAGCCACCCCTTGTGAAACCCGGCCATGGCCCCCAGGAACGAACCGAAGAAGAAGGCGATGCCCACGCTGACCAGGCCCACGGTCAGGGAAACCCGGGCGCCGTAAATGATCCGGGACAAAATGTCGCGACCCAGGTCGTCCGTGCCCAGGACGTTCTTCCAGGCGCCGCCGGGAAGAAAGACCGGCGGCTTCAACTGGTCGTACAGGGAATTTTCGATGGGGTTGTGGGGGCTGATCAAGGGCGCGGTCAAGGCCGCGGCCAAAAAACCGGCGATCAGGACCAGCCCCAGCAAGCCCGTTTTGTTCCGGACCAGTTTTTCCAACTGGTCCCAGAACGGATGCCTGGTTTCGGGGTCCAAATTCAATCCGAACACGGTCCCGTCCTATTTAACGCCGAGGCGCGGGTTAATGACCGCGTAAAGAAGGTCCACGATCAGGTTGACCACCACGAAGGACGCGGCCACCACCAGGACTCCGCCCTGGATGACCATGTAATCCCTTTTGACCACGCCGTCGAAGAGCCATTTCCCCACTCCGGGCCAGGCGAAAACAGTCTCCGTCAGTATGGCGCCTCCCAACAGGATGCCGACCTGCAAGCCGATGACGGTTATGACCGGGATCAAGCCGTTGCGCAGGGCGTGCTTCAAGAAGACCGACATGGACCCCAGGCCCTTGGCCTTGGCGGTCTTGATGTAATCCTGGCGCAAAACTTCCAGCATGCTGGACCTGGTCATGCGGGCGACGATGGCCAGGGGAATGGTGGACAGGGCCGCGGCGGGCAGGACCAAGTGCCGGACCGCGTCGACGAAGGCCTCGCGGGTCCAGGTCAGGATGCTGTCCAGGACGTAAAAGTTGGTGATTACACGCAGGTCCACGTCCACGCCCAGGCGGCCGGACATGGGGAACCAGCCCAGCCACAGGGAAAAGACCAGCATCAGCATCAAGCCCAGCCAGAACACCGGAAGGCTCACTCCCACGAGCGAGCCGAGCATACTCAGGTAATCGAACACGGAATACTGCCGCGCCGCCGAGACGAGGCCGAACAACACCCCGAAAAATGTGCTGATTATCATGGCGGCGATGGTCAATTCAATGGTGGCGGGAAAACGTTCCTTGATCTCGAACCAGACGCTCTGGCGGGTCCAGATGGTCTCGCCCAGGTCGCCCTTGAGCAGTCGTTTCAAAAACAGGCCGTATTGCACATGCAGGGGGTCGTTGAGCCCCAGGTATTCCCGCATGGCGGCCAGGGATTTTTCCGTGGCCCGTTCTCCCAGGAGCAGTTCGGCCGGGTCTCCCGGCGTCAGGCGAAGCATCAGGAAGACCAGGATCGAGATGCCCAGCAGGGTGGGAATGACGGAAAGAGATCGCCGTATGACATAACCCGTCATTGAGTCAATAATCTCCTTTCGCCTTCCAGTGGGTGGTCGAACGGCCCCGCGGGCGGCCAAGTCCGCCTTTGTCGGGTTTCGCCCTTGACCCGGCCCAGTCCGGGAATACGCCGCGGCGGAATCTTCTCGTGGCGCCCCATGAAACAAGGAAGGGCCAAGCGGCCCTTCCTTGTACCGGTTTTATTCCAGCCAGACGTCCTTCAAATAAATCGAGGCCGTGGGATGGAGCTTGAAATTCCGGACCTTCTTGAGTTGAGGCGAGATAACCGTGGAATGAGCCACGGATATGACCGCCACGTCGTCAAAAATAAGCTGTTGGGCTTGTTTGTAGATTTCGGCCCGCTTGGCCTGATCGATGGTCTGTTTTCCTTCCAGCATCAGCTTGTGATAAGCCTCGTTCTTCCACTGGGTCCGGATCGCCGGGGAAGCCAGGCCGTCGAAGAGCACCGCCAGGAAGTTGTCCGGGTCGCCGTTGTCGCCGGTCCAGCCCAGTTGGAACAAGTCCATTTCCGCGGGCTGTTCGCGCTGCCGCTTGAGATAGGTCCCCCAGTCGAAGCTGACGATGCGGGCCTGAATGCCGATCTTGGCCAGGTCGCCGATCATGGCGATGCCGACCTTCAAGCCTTCCGGGTTATAGGGCCGGGGCACGGGCATGGACCACAGGGTGATCTCGGGCAGCCCCTTGCCTTCGGGATAGCCGGCCGCGGCCAGTTCCTTCTTGGCCAGTTCCTCGTTGTAGGCGAACCCCGGGACCTGGTCGTTCCAGCCCCACATGGTCGGGGGAATGGGGTTCTTGGCCGTCTCGCCCATGCCCTGGTAGATGTTGTCCACAATGGCCTGGTAATTGATGGCGTGAGCCACGGCCCGGCGCAGGTGAACGTTTTGCCAGAGGGGCTTGGTGTGGTTGAAGCCCAGGTACCCGATGTTCATGCCGGGCTGGGAAATGACCTGGAGGTTCGGGTCCTGCCTGGCCATGGGAATGTCGGCCGGGTTCGGGAACTCGCAGATGCTGATTTCGCCGCTCTTAAGTTCCAGGAACCGGACCGAGTTTTCGGGAATGGCGCGGAAAACGACCTTGTCCAGGTACGGGCCGCCTTTTTTATCCCAGTAATCGGCGAATTTTTCGAGGATGATCCGGTCGTCCTTGACCCATTTGACGAACTTGAAGGGGCCGGTCCCCACGGGGTTGCGCAGGAACTCCTTGGGGTTGTTCAGGAAGGCCGCGGGGCTGATGATATCGGCGAAGTCCATGGCCAGGTTGGCCAGGAAAGGCGCCTCGACCCTCTTGAGATGAAAGACCACCGTGTATTTATCCACGGCCTCGATGGAGTCGATTGTGTCGTCCATTTCCATGGACACCCAGTACTCGGGCGGACGTTCCTGCTCGGGGATCGTGTAGCCCTTGCCGAGCCATTTGATGTTTCTTTCCTTCATCATCCGGCCGATGGAAAAGGCGACGGCGTTGGCGTCCATCTCGGTCCCGTCGTGGAACTTGACCCCCTCGTTCAGGTGGAAGGTGTAGGTCTTGCCGTCGTCGCTGATTTCCCACGACTTGGCCAGGCTGGGCTCCAAGGCGGTCGATTCCGGCTGGAACCCCACCAGGGCCTCGAACACATTATCACAGACCATGAACGAGTTGCCGTCGGTCTCGTACGCCGGGTCCAGGCCCACGGAATCGCCGCCGCGGCCGTAGACCAGGGTCCCGCCCGTTTTCGGCTCCGCGGCGAACGCCGGGAAAGCCAGGGCCGCAACCAGACAAATGACCATCAAAACAAGCAGTTTTCTCATTAGGGACCTCCTCTTGTTGAATGGGCGAAAAAAAGTCGGCTGACCATTTTTTTATAACATATTCCAGGGACGGATAGCCAATAAACGATTCGTGGTTTTTTACTTTTCGGGGCCGCCGATAAAAACCGGTCGGAACAGCGGCCTGTTTTACCCCCGGGACCGCGCCGGCGCCGTCACGCGCCTCCCGGCGTCGCGGCGTCCTGTTCCGCCCCGGGCGCCGTTTCCTCTTCCCTCGGCGTCTTCCCGGCCTTTAGGACCACCAGCCCCAGGGGCGGCAGGGTCAGGTTCAGGCTTTGCCTCCGGCCGTGGAATTGGACCGGTTCGGTTTCCAATCCTCCGGCCAGGCCGACGTTCGACCCGCCGTAATAGGTGGAATCGGAATTGAGGAGCTCCCGGTAAAAACCCTTGACCGGGACCCCCACTCGATAGCCCGGCCTGACCACGGGAGTGAAGTTGAAGACAAAGACCAATTCCTCGCCCGGGGTCCGTCCGCGGCGGATGAAGGATATCACCGTCGCGTCCGCGTCCCGGAAGTCGATCCATTCGAAGCCCTCGGGCTGGTAGTCGAGTTCGTACAGGGCCGGCTCGGACCGGTAAAGCCGGTTGACGTCCCGCGTGAAGCGCTGGATTCCCTGATGGAGTTCTTCTTGCAACAGCCCCCAGTCCAGCTCCCCGTCGTGGTCCCATTCCCCCCACTGCCCGATCTCCCCGCCCATGAAGATCATCTTCTTGCCCGGCTCCCCGTACATGTACCCCAGCAGAAGGCGCAGGTTGGCGGCCTTTTGCCAGGCGTCCCCGGGCATTTTGTCCAGCAGCGATTTTTTGAGATGAACCACCTCGTCGTGGGACAGGGGCAGAATGAAATTTTCATGGAAGGCGTAGAGCAGGGCGAAGGTCAGGTAATTGGTGTGAAATTTTCGAAAGATAGGTTCGAGGGAAGTAAAGGAGAGCATGTCGTGCATCCAGCCCATGTTCCATTTGAACATGAACCCCAGTCCGCCCAAGTGGATGGGCCGGGACACGGCCGGCCAGGAAGTGGATTCCTCGGCGACGGTGAAGGCGCCGGGGAATTTTTCGCAAATTTTGGCGTTGAAATTCTTTATGAATTCGATGGCCTCCAGGTTTTCCCGCCCCCCGTGCCGATTGGGGACCCAGTCGCCTTCGTCCCGGGAATAATCGAGGTAGAGCATGGACGCCACCGCGTCCACCCGCAGGCCGTCGATATGGTATTTATCGAGCCAGAACAGGGCGTTGGCGGTGAGGAAGTTACGCACCTCGTTCCGGCCGTAGTTGAAGATCAAGGTCCCCCAGTCCCTATGGGCGCCCTGCCGCGGGTCGGCGTGTTCGTAGAGGTGGGTGCCGTCAAAGGCGGCCAGGGCGAAATCGTCGCGCGGGAAATGGGCCGGGACCCAGTCCAGGATCACGCCGAGGCCTTCGGCGTGACAGCGGTCCACGAAATACATCAGGTCGTGGGGCCGGCCGAAGCGATGGGTGGCGGCGTAATAGCCGGTCACCTGGTACCCCCAGGACCCGTCGAAGGGGTGCTCGGCCACGGGCAGCAGTTCGAGATGACTGAACCCGAGGTCCTTGACGTAGGGCAGCAGTTGGTCCGCCAGTTCCCGGTAGGTGAGCCAACGGCCGCCCTCGCCCCGGCGCCAGGAACCGAGGTGGACCTCGTAAATGGCCATTGGGCGGCCTAGGGGGTTGGTCGTCTTTCTTTTTTCCAGCCAGTCTTGGTCGGTCCAGGCGAAGCCGGAAAGGTCGTAAACCTCGGAGGCGGTGCGGGGCCGCTTTTCCATGAAAAAGGCGAACGGGTCGGTTTTCAGCCTGATTTTGCTGTCCTGGGTCAGGATTTCGTATTTGTAGAGCAACCCCGGGCCGGCCTGGGGAATGAAAATTTCCCAGACCCCGGAAGCCCCGCGCGGACGCATGTGGTGCCTCCGGCCGTCCCACTGGTTGAAATCCCCGACCACGGAGACCCGGGCCGCGTGGGGGGCCCAGACGGCGAAGGTCGTCCCGGCCACGCCCTGGTGAACGCCGGGATGGGCGCCCAGCTTTTCGTATATTTCGTAATGATTGCCCTGGTTGAACAGGAACAGGTCCAGTTCGCCGAGCACCGGGGCGAAGGAGTAGCAATCGTAAAACAGGGCCGGCCGGCCGGGCGTCCATTCCGCCCGCAACCTGTACGGCCGGTACTCGTCGCAGGGGGGCAGGAGCGCCTCGAACACCCCCCTGGCGTCGACTTCCGTCGCCGGAAGCGGGGCTGTCCCGCCATTGGGCAGGACGGTCACGGAGCTGGCGCCGGGCAGGAAGGCCCGGACCGCCGTGCGGGGGCGGCCGCCGATCTCCACCGGATGGGCCCCGAGCAAGGCGAAGGGGTCCTTGACGGTTCCGGCGATCAGGGCTTGGACCTGCTCGGGTTTCAAGGTGGTGAAAACGACCGCCGGTTTCATGGCCGCGCTCTTTTCAAGCCCAGGCCAAAAGGCCGGTGACGAAACGGTTTTCCAGGCGGTTCACGCTGGGGGTGACGCGGACGGTGAAGCCGAACCGGCCGGTTTTCTTGCTCGTGATGACGCCCCGGAATTCATGGGCGTCCCCGGACAGCGCCGTCGGGTGGAGGATCATGGTCTCCCTTTCCTTGAAGTCGCCGTGGTGGTCCAACAGGCCGTAATACGCTTCCACGGTGACGTCCTCGGGAGAAAGCGGCCCCAGGCGGACCTTGGCCATGACCTCGATTTCGTCCCCGACCTTGATGTAGCGGCCGTCGCTGGAACTCACTTCCGGCACGGACACTTCCTGCCACCCGGTCATCAGCTTGCGCCGCCATTCGGCCAGTTCCCGGGCCAGGGCCAGGTCGTTTTGAGTCAACTCGTTATAGCGCCGGGAACAGGGCAGGTAAAAACGCTTGGTGTATTCCATGACCATGCGGTGGGAGTTGAAGACCGGGACCAGTTTCATCAGCCCGGCCCGCATTTTGTCCACCCAGCCCCGGGGCAGGCCGTCGCTTCCCCGGTCGTAGAACAGGGGCGCGACCTGTTTTTCCAACAGGTTGTAGAGTTCCCGGCTTTCGCTTTCGTCCTGGTAGTTGTGATCCTGGTAGACCTCGCCGTTGCCGATGGCCCAGCCGAAATTCCGGTTGTACCCCTCGTCCCACCAGCCGTCCAGAATGGACAGATTCAATGACCCGTTGGCCAGGGCCTTCATGCCGCTGGTCCCGCAGGCTTCCAGGGGCCGCCGGGGGGTGTTGAGCCAGACGTCCGCCCCGGCCGCCAGGATGTGGCCGATGTGCATGTTGTAGTCTTCCAGGAAGACGATCCGGTTGCGGAACCGTTCCTGCCGGGCCATGTCGATGACGGCCTTGATGAACTGCTTGCCCTCGTTGTCCTGGGGATGGGCCTTGCCGGCGATGATGATCTGCACCGGTTTTTCCGGATTATTGAGGATGCGGTCCAACCGGTCCGGGTCGCGGAGGAGCAGGGTGGCCCGCTTGTACGTGGCGAACCTCCGGGCGAAGCCGATGGTGAGGAAGTCCGGGTTCAGCGCTTCCCCGGCGGCCCGGGATTCGGTGGAAGGCGCCCCGCGGCGTTCCAGTTGCTGGGACAGCCGGCGGCGGGTGTAGGCCACCAGTTGCTCCCGGCAGCGTTCGTGGGCCCGCCATAATTCCGTGGCGGGTATCTGGTCGACCTGTTCGAAGACCTTTTCGTTATCCGGGTCCTCCGACCAGTTCGGCCCGAGGTACCGGTCGAACAACTGGGCCATTTCCCGCGAGATCCAAGTGGGCGTGTGGACCCCGTTGGTCACGTATTCGATGGGCACGTCCTCCACGGGTTGATGCGGCCAGACGCTTTGCCACATGGACCGGGACACTTCGCCGTGCAGCTTGCTCACGCCGTTGGCATGGGCGGACAGGCGCAGGGCCAGGGGCGTGACCCCGAAGGGCTCGGCCTCGTCCCGGGGGTTGACCCGGCCGTACCCCAGCAGCACCTTGATATGGATGCCCAGCTCCTTGGAATAGTCCTCGAAGTACGACCGGAACAATCCGGGATCGAAGACGTCGTTGCCCGCGGGCACCGGCGTGTGGGTGGTGAAGACCGTGCTGGCCTGGACCACTTCCCGGGCCGCGTCGAAGGACAGGTTCTTTTCCTTCCGCAACTGGTTGATCCGTTCCAGGGCCGAAAACGCGGAATGCCCCTCGTTCATGTGCGTGACCGTGGGGTTGAGATTCATGGCCTTGAGGGCCCTGACTCCGCCGATGCCCAGGATGATCTCCTGCCGCAGCCGCATTTCCCGGTCCCCGCCGTAAAGCTGGCCGGTGGTAACCCGGAATTCGGGCGCGTTTTCCTCCAAGTTGGCGTCCAGCAAAAACAAGGGCACGCGGCCGACATTGACCCGCCACACGGCCACGGCCACCGGCTGCCCCTTGAACAGCACCTGGACCTTCACCGGCGCGCCGTTGCCATCCAGGACCTGTTGAATGGGCATCTGGTCGAAATCGTTGACCGGATAGGTTTCCATCTGCCAGCCGTCGGAACTGAGGTATTGGCTGAAATAGCCTTCCTGGTACAGGAGCCCGACCCCCACCAGGGGCACGTTCAGGTCGCTGGCCGATTTGACGTGGTCCCCGGCCAGGATGCCCAGGCCCCCGGAATAGATCGGCAGGCAGGAGGCCAAACCGAACTCCGCCGAAAAATAGGCGGCCAGGAAGGACCCGTTGCAGCAGTAATCGGAAGCCGTCATGCGGGGATGCTCCAAATAGAACCGCATGTTGCGGTTGACTTCCTCCACCAGGGCCGTGAACCCGGAATCGGCGGCCAACTCGTCCAAGCGTTCCTGGCTGACCAGTCCCAGCATGGTCACGGGATTATGGCCGGTCAGGGACCAGAGTCGGGGGTCGATGCGCATGAACAGGTCCCGTATTTCCGAGCGCCAACTGAAGACCAGGTTGTACGCCAGGGTGCGGAGGCTTTCCAAACGGGCGGGAAGCTTGGGCGATACTTTGTATTCCCTTTTGGCTTTCATCGGACCTTTACCTCGTTTTCGATCTGGTTTATTTTGATTAATCCGGCTTGGACGCGAACGCCGATCGGAATTACGGCGGCCCGCCCTCGGCGCGGGGCCGGGGAAGATGGCGGCCGGTTCCAAATAAGGCTATTCTATTCGAGATTTTTACTTTTTTCAAGAGCGGACCGGAGGCCGGGCCGGGCTTCCCGCCCGGGACGGCCTCGCGGGCTCGAAGAAAAAGCCTTGACGCCGGGCTCGACCAAAGGGTAAAAGCCAGGCCCTAGGGAGGCCCCGGAACCCAAACGCGGCAAAGGGGATGATATGGCCGATTGCCAGGCCCGGGAAGAACAAGACCTTTTTTATCATCTGGCCCTGTGTCTGGCCCCGGGAGTCGGACCGCGCCTCTTCGCCCAATTGGTCCGGAAATTCGGCGGTCCCCAAGGCGTCTTCGGCGCTCCGCCCGGCGAACTGGCCCGGGTCCCCCATCTGAATTCGAAAACCGCCCAGGCCCTGCGCGCCTTCGACTGGCGGCCCCGGGTGGAACGGGAACTGGAACAGGTTTCCAAGCGCGGCTTGAAGCTCGTTACCCTGGGCAGCCCCGACTATCCGCCCCGACTGCGGGAAACGGCGGCCCCGCCTCCGGTGCTCTGGGTCGCGGGGGAGATCAGGCCCGGGGACCAGGCCGCGGCGGCCCTCGTGGGTTGCCGGGCCGCCACGGATTTCGGCCGGGAAACCGCTTTCCGGCTCGGTCGCGAACTGGCCGAGGCCGGGGTGGTGGTGGTCAGCGGCGGCGCGGCGGGCATCGACACGGCGGCCCACCAGGGCGCCCTGGCCGGAGGCGGGCGGACCTTCGTGGTCCTGGGGTGCGGCGTGGACGTGGCTTACCCGCCGGCCAACCGGTCCCTTTTTAAAAAAATCGCCCCGGCCGGCGCCTTGATCAGCGAGCACCCCCTGGGGACCCAGCCCCGTCCGGGCTTTTTCCCCATCCGCAACCGGATTATCGCGGGCTTGTCCCTGGCCGTGGTGGTGGTGGAAGCAGCCGAAAAAAGCGGGGCCCTGATCACCGCCCGGCTGGCCCTGGACGAAAATCGGGAAGTCATGGCCGTGCCCGGCCCGGCCGGTTCCGTCAAGAGTCGCGGGACCAACGAACTCCTCAAGCAGGGCGCGCGGCTGGTGGAATCCGGCGCGGACATCCTGGAAGAAATTTCCTCGCAACTGGGATTCATCCCCCGGCCCCGGCTTGAACCCCAGGCCCGGCCCGTTCCCGAGGGCCCGGAGGAAACCCTGGTCTGGGAAGCCCTGGCGGAAGACCCCGTGCATGTCGACGTGCTGGCCCGCGGGGTGGACCGGACCCCCCAGCGGCTGGCCCCGATTTTGCTCGACCTGGAACTGAAGGGCCTCGTCGCCCGCTTGCCGGGCCACCGGTACGCCAGAAGGTGAAAAATCGCCCCGGGCGGGGCATGGAACATATAAACAAGGATTATTAATGGCAAAATCATTGCTTATCGTCGAGTCGCCCGCCAAGGCCCGGACGATTGGGAAATATCTCGGCAAGGATATTGAAGTGAAGGCCTCGGTCGGCCACATCCGGGACCTCCCGGTCAACCGCCTGGGCGTGGACCTGGAACACGGCTTCAGCCCGGAATACGTCACCATCAACGGCAAGCAGAAGATCATCACCGAGCTGAAAAAGGCGGCCCAGGGCAAGGAAATCGTGTACCTGGCCCCCGACCCCGACCGGGAAGGGGAGGCCATCGCCTGGCACATCGCCGACGCCCTCAAGGCCAAGGGCCGGCGGTTTTCCCGGGTCCTGTTCCACGAACTGACCCCGGGGGCCATTCGCCACGCCCTGGAAAACCCGGAAGAACTTTCCGTCCAGCGGTTCGAGTCCCAGCAGGCCCGCCGGGTCCTGGACCGGCTGGTGGGATATCAGCTTTCCCCGCTGCTCTGGGAAAAGGTCAAGCGGGGCCTGTCCGCCGGCCGGGTCCAGTCCGTGTCGCTCCGGATATTGGTGGACCGGGAAAGGGAAATTTTCGCCTTTACTCCCGAGGAATACTGGAGCCTGACCGCGGTCCTCGTCGCCGCCGGCCGGGAATTTTCCGCCAAGCTCCACCAGAAAAACGGAAAAAAAATTGAACTCAAAACCGGGGACCAGACCCGGAAAATAGTGGATTTTCTCCAGGGACTAGACCCGGCGGGTCCGGCCCCGGCCTTTGTCGCGGCCAAGATCGAGTCCCGGGAAAGGAAACGGAACCCCTTGCCCGCCTTCACCACCAGCCAGCTCCAGCAGACGGCCTTTTCGCGGCTCAAGCTGCCGGCGGCCCGCACCATGAGTCTGGCCCAGCAGTTATACGAGGGGGTGGAACTCGGGGCGGAAGGCTCGGTCGGTTTGATCACCTACATGAGAACCGATTCCGTGCGCGTGTCCGAACTGGCCCTGGGCGAGGCCCGGGACTTCATCTCCCAAAGGCTCGGCCCGGAATACCTCCCGGACAAACCCAATTACTACAAGAATAAAAAAGGAAGCCAGGACGCCCACGAGGCCATCCGGCCCACGGCGGTGTCGCGCACGCCCGAGGAAATGAAAAATTTTCTGTCCGGCCAGACCCTGGGCTTGTACGAACTGATCTGGCGGCGGTTCGTGGCCAGCCAGATGAAGCCGGCCCTGATCGACCAGACCACGGCCGACATCGCGGCCGGGCCGTACGGGTTCCGGGCGTCCGGGTCGGTCATCAGGTTCAAGGGCTTCCTGGAAATTTTCGACCCCGGGGACAAGGAAGACAAGGAAGTGCTCCCGCCCCTCGCGACCGGCCAGGAACTCGACCGGCGGGAATTGCTCCCGAAGCAGCATTTCACCCAGCCGCCCCCCCGTTTCACCGAGGCCACCCTGGTCAAGGAACTGGAAGAAAACGGCATCGGCCGCCCCAGCACCTACGCGGCCATCATCTCGACCCTCAAGGACAAGGAATACGTGGAAGCCAACAAGGGCCAACTCCGGCCCACGGAACTGGGCTTCATCGTTTCCGACCTGCTGGTGGACAACTTCCCCCGCATCATGGACGTGGAATTCACGGCGGGCATGGAAAACAACCTGGACGAGATCGAGGAAGGCCGCGCCGACTGGCGGGACATCCTCGATAAATTCTACCAGCCCTTTGCCGTGGACCTGACCAAGGCCAAGGAAAACATGCTGTCCATGAAGAGGGACGGCCTCAAGACCGAGCTGAAATGCGAGGAATGCGGCGGGGACATGGTGCTTAAATACGGGCGCAACGGCCCCTTCCTGTCCTGCGCCCGGTACCCGGACTGCAAGAACGCCCAGGATTTTTCCCGGGACGAGAACGGCCGCCTGGTCCCGCTGAAGCAGGAAATCCCGGAAACCGGGGAAATATGCGACAAGTGCGGGCAGCCCATGGTGGTCAAAAAAGGGCGGTACGGCCCCTTTCTGGCCTGTTCCGCGTACCCGGACTGCAAGAATACCCGGCCCCTGGGCGGCGAGGCGGCTTCGGAAACCCCGCCCTTCCCGGAAAACATGGACCCCAAATGCGAGAAATGCGGCGCCGGGTTGACGGTCAAGAGGAGTCGCCAGGGCGGACTGTTCATCGCCTGCACCAATTATCCCAAGTGCAAGAACACCCGGCCCTATCCCATCGGCGTCAAGTGTCCCAACCCCAACTGCGACGGGGAGCTGGCCGAGAGGTCGTCCGCCCGGGGAGTGTTCTACGGCTGCACCAACTACCCCAAGTGCCGCTACACCCTCAAAACCAGGCCCATCCCCGAAAAATGCCCGGTCTGCGGGTCCGAGTACCTGGTGGAAGCCCCGGCCGGGGACGCGGGCGAGAAGCCCCTCTTTAAATGCCCCAACAAGGACTGCGACTATTCCCGGCCCGCCGAGTGATTTTTCCCGCGCCGGAAGCGAAAAAAGCGTCCGGCGCCGCCCTATCCCTGCTATAATGGCTTCTCCCTAAAATAAACCAATCGACGCGCTTGTTCCGGAGGGGCCATGATCATTGACGTCCACACTCACCTCGGCGACATCCTACACCACCGCGGCGGGGAACTAATCTTCAAGACCGGCGTGAAAAAACGCCTGATCCCGGACCTGATCAGCGTGTCCGAATGGACCCAGTACCAGACCACGCCCTTCCTGGAATCGTTGGTCAAGAAACTCGAGTATTTCCTGACCCTGGCCTCCCAGGCCCGCAACGACACGGCCACCCTCGAGAACGCCAAAAAGGCCATGGAACGGACCGGCGTGGTCCGCTCGGTCTGCCTGCCCCTGGCCCCGTACGTGACCTTCGACGACCTCCACCGGGCCCGGGAGCAGTACGAGGGCGTCATCCCCTTCACCAGCGTGGATTTTGCGCAAGAAAACGACCTGGACGCCATGTTCCTGGACCAGGCGCGGCGGGGCGCCAAGGGCCTCAAGCTCCACCCCATCATCCAGAAGCAGCCCCTCGACCACCCCCGGACCATGGAAACGGTCCAGGCCTTCTCCCCCCACGGCCTGCCGGTGCTCTTCCACTGCGGGGTCTATTCCTACTACCTGGGCGATGAAAAAACATCCAAGCAGGTCCCGGAATTCGGCGCGGCGGTCCAGGCCCGGGAACTGGTTTCTTCCTTCCCCAACACCACCTTCATCGCCGGGCACGCGGGCCTGTTCGAGTATCGGGACGTGATCCGGGTCCTGGGGCCCTTTAAAAACCTGCACGTGGACGTCTCCTTCCAGTCGCCGCCCAAGATCAAGGAACTCCTGAAGGCCCTGGGGCCCGAGCGGGTCATGTACGGCTCGGACTGGCCCTGGGGCAGCCGCGACGCCGCCGCCGCCTCGGTGAGAAAGGCCTGCGCGGGCGACAAAAGCCTGGAAAATATGATTTTTTACGAGAACGCGAAACGAGTGCTGAGGCTGGACGGGGTGTGAGGCTTACTATTGGACATACCTAAAGCCATGAGTGAAATACGCCACTATTAATTCATGAGGGTAAACGGCCTAGCGTTCGGTTCGGAAACCATGCAGCGGATACGTCTAACCCTGGCTGAAGAGCCGGCGATTTCCAGGCGGGCGTTAGCTCGACGCGTCCGCGAATGGTCGTCGTTCGTCGCCGCCGGCCCAATGTAGGGGCGCCTCCCCGTGGGCGCCCTAACGGGACTTCCATCCATGCGCCAAACGACAATCCCGATCACGCAAAAGAGGGCGGGGTTGCTCCGCCCCTCGCTTTGAGTCACCAGGACCGCGACCTTCTCCTTCCCGTCCCAGGATTAGGGGCGCGCCGGAGTTGCTTGGCCCAGCTCGCCTCCGCGCGCAAAAAAAATAATGTGATATTCGTAGGTTGGGTTAGCGCAGCGTAACCCAACATCTTGGCTGGATGTCCTATAATCACTAGTAGAGCTTCCCTGGCCGAGGTTCCCAAGCTAGAGCTTGGGAACCAGCCTCACTCATTTGCATCCGGCCGCTAACAGTACGGTTCAAAATGGCTGTCCTTTAATCAATATCGTTTTGATTTGCCCGATCTGGTTGTCTCTGCTATTATTTTTCCTCGCCCGGCAGGGCCGAATCGCCTCGGCCTTGACCAAAATTCGGGAGAGTTGTCATGTCCACCGCCAAAACAACCCTGGAAAAGATGCGGGCCGATGAACGCGTGGCCCGAAAAGACCTGATCGTGGACGCGGCCATCCGCCTTTTCGCCCAAACCCCGTATCACCAGGTCGGCATGAGGGAAATCGCCGCCGAGGCCGGTCTTTCCGCCGCCTCGATTTACCGCTATTTTTCCGACCGGGACGACCTATTCGTGGAGGCGCTGCTCCGGGAAACCAATTCCTTTGTCCGGGAATTCGAGGCCCAACAGTCCCGGGACGGCGCCATCCCCCTGGAAAAACTGGCCGGCGGCTTTATCGCCTTTTTGCTGGAAAACGGGGCTTTTTTTCAGATGATGAGCCATTTCATGGTGGACGGCGGGATCAACCCGGACGCCGTGGAAAGTTTCAACCGGATCGAGCGTCGCTTCCTGGACCATTTCGAGGAGACCTTCCGCCGCCTGGGCGCCCAGGAGAACGTTCGGTTGACCGCCCACGCCTTCTTCGCCTGCCTCAACGGCATCCTGATCACTTTCTGGAACTACCCCGGCCGGGGCCGCGAGGAAACGTCCCGGCACATGCTCCGGCTGGCGACCCTGGTCGCCGGGGCCTTTGAAAAAACCATCGGCTGATTTCCCGGCGGCGGAAAAATTACCAGTAGCGCCGAAAAGCCAATTGCACCACACGGGGTATTTGGGCCAGGGCAAGGATTGAAGTTTTGCAGTTGGCCATTTAAAAAGAAAATTTTTGGTGTAAACTAGGCGGACATGGTCGGAACACCGAGCACTAGGCGACGCGGTTTCCGACTATTGTTTTCCTCGCGCCGATTTCAAGCGGCCCCGGTTTCCCTTGCCAAGGCGGGAAACGGTGTGTTAGATGTTCCGGATTCAGGATTTTATACGGAAGAATAGAAAAGAGTTATGTCAAAAGCCCCATCTTTCGTCGACCAGGCCGTCGCGTTTCTGTCCTCGGTCAAACTGGCCCTGGTATTGATACCGGCCTTGGCCCTCGCCGCCGTGGGGGGCACCATCATCCCCCAGAACCTCGACCCCCACCAGTATATCGACGCCTACGGCCCTCAATTCTACGCCTTTCTGAGTTACCTGGACATGTTCGACATGTACGGGTCCTGGTGGTTCACCCTGCTGCTGGGCCTGCTGATGGTCAACCTGATCTTCTGTTCGGCCAAGCGCTTTCCCATGGCCCTCCGGCTGGCCCGGCCCGCCGACCCGGCCAGGATTTCCCTGGACTTCCTGGCCAAGCAGCCGTTCAATACAACCATCCTGATAGCGGGAGACGCCCGCTCCAACCTCCAGGAAGCCAAATCCCTGTTCGAGAAACATTTCCAGCGGCCGGTGGAGACGACCAAGCCCTGGGGGGCCCTTCTTTCCGGAGACAAGGGCGGATTTTCCCGGTTCGGGGTTTACCTGGTCCATTCCAGCCTGTTATTCATCATGGCCGGCGGGGTGGTGGGCTCCTGGGCCGGTTTTTCCGCTTTCGTGAACATCAACGAAGGCCAAGCGGTCCACCAGGTCATGGGGCGCAAGCCGGCCGGGATGATCGACCTGGGCTTTTCCATCCGGCTGGACAAATTCGTGGTCAATTACTACGACACCGGCGCTCCCAGCGAATACCGGTCCGAGGTCAGCATTATCGAAAACGGAACGGTGGTGCAAGAAGCCCGGATCAGGGTGAACCACCCCCTGACCTACCAGGGCGTGACCTTCTACCAGTCGTCTTTCGGCCAGTCCCTGTCCGGCCCCCTGACCCTGCTGGTCACCAGGCGCTCCGACCAAAAAACCTTCGAAATACAAGCCGGACAGGGCCGCCTGACCCCCCTGCCGGGGGAAGCCGCGTCCATCGGCGTGCTCGATTTTTCCGAGGATTTGATGAACGCCGGACCCGCCGCCCGCATCCTGATCCGGCCGGACCAGGGGGAAGGCGTCACGGATTGGGCCTTTAAAAACAGGCCGCAATTCCAAAAATCGTCGCCCAGCCCCTACGATGTTTTGCTCAAGGATTATAAACTGACCTATTCCACGGGACTTCAGACCAATTCCGACCCCGGCGTGGCTTTAATCTGGCTCGGCTGCGGCCTGATGTTGGCGGGCTTTATCGCCGCGTTTTATTTTTCCCATCAAAAGCTGTACCTGGCCTTGGCCGAGGAGCGTGATTTCACCAAGCTCATCCTGGCCGGCTCGGCTCATCGCAACCAAGGCGCCTTTAAACTCAAATTCGACAACCTCGCGGCCGGGGCGGACGTCTTCCGCCGAGTGGAGAGACGTAAAAAATGAGCACGGGTTTCAACAGTTCCCTTCTGCTGAGTCTGATTACTTTTGGGTACTTCGGCGCGTCCCTGGCTTATCTGAGCCTGGTTGTCTTCAAAAAGGACTTTTTCGCCGCGGTGGGACGGTACGTCACCCTGGCTTCGGTCGCGGCCCATTCCGGCGCCATAATCTGGCGCTGGGTCGAATCGTACCAACTGGGGTATGGACACGCGCCTTTCAGCAATCTCTACGAATCGCTCATTTTTTTCGCCTGGACCATCGCCGTGGTCTACCTTTTGGTGGAATGGAAGCATAAAAACCGGCTGATCGGCGCCTTCGTCATGCCCATGGCCTTCCTCTCCATGGCCTACGCCGGACTGCAACCCAAGGAAATCCAGCCCCTTTTGCCGGCCCTCAAGTCCAACTGGCTGATCGCCCACGTCATCACCTGCTTCTTGGGGTACGCCGGCTTCGCCCTGGCCGCGGGCCTGGGGATAATGTTCCTGCTGGCCCCGGACCCCAGAATTCGCCGACCCGCCGGCTTCCTGGCCATGCTGCCGCCGCTGTCGGTCCTGGACAACCTGATCTACCAGAACATCGTTTTCGGGTTTATCCTGTTGACCGTGGGAATCATCACCGGGTCCATCTGGGCCCACTCGGCCTGGGGTTCATACTGGTCCTGGGACCCCAAGGAAACCTGGTCCCTGATCACCTGGCTGGCGTACGCGGCCATCCTGCACGCCCGGTTGGTCCGGGGCTGGGCCGGCCGCCGGACCGCCATCATGGCCTTGATCGGCTTCGCTTGCGTCCTTTTCACCTATTTCGGAGTCAACCTGCTGCTGGCCGGTCTTCATTCCTACGCCAGGTAGGTTCACGGCCAGGCGGGTTCACGGGAAGAACACTGGTTCGCCATGTTTAGAAGTTTTCCAGAAAAAATGAAGCCGGCCCGCCGACAAGCGGGTCTCGCCCTATTGCTGCTCGCGCCGATTTTACTAGTATCGGGCGTCGCGGCCGGGGCTTCGGACATCGAGGTCGCCGTGACCGGCGACGCCCTGCAACGCATGCTGAACGCGGCCCTGCCCTATAAGGTCCAATACGCCGGGACCAAGGATGACGCCGCCGCGGAAATCGTCATTTCCAACCCCAAGGTGATCCTGATACCCGGCCGCCCGGGCTCGGTCCTGGTCAACCTGGACTATACGGGCCAAAGCAAGCTCCTGGGCATCGAACCCTTTTCCGGTCAGACCCGGCCCCGGGTGGCCTTCGAATTCGACCCCCGGCGGGCGGCCCTGCGCATCTCCCTGCAAGACCTGGTCATCGTGGCCGGAAACAAGATCAAATTCAAGGCCGACCAACTCGTCGCCCCGGTCCTGCTGCCCCTGACCCCGCCCGAGCCCCTGGCCCTGGAAGGTCACTTGATGAAGACCACGGCCTCCAAGGTCTCCACCGAGGTCCAACGCAATCGCCTCCTCATCAAGTTCGATTACCGTTTCATCAAGGTCCCCCTGCCCTGACCGCGGTCCGGGGCCGCCCGGGGCCGCCCGGGGCCGGAGGGGGGCGGAGGGGGGCGGGGATATCCGCCGGGAGGCATGACCATCCGTGGGGACGTCGCATAACATGACTGCAAAAACCATATTGCTTCCAGGGATTATTGTCCTGACCGCCCTGTGGCTGCTCCTGCCCAGCGGGGCCCTCGCCCGGGACGACGATCCCTGGGACAACGTCGCCTACGACTGGGGCGGACGCCTCAAGGCCCAGGGCTCCATTTCCTGGCCGGACAAGCACGGCTATATGCAGCCTGTCGGGACCAAGCCCTTCCTGGACGGCGGCGGAGAGTTGCGTCTCACCAACGACATCCGCGCGGCCGGCCTGCTGGCCTTTGAAATCCATTACGAAACCGCGGCCTTGGTCGGCGAGGCCCGGCAAAAAATCAAGGAATTGAAACGGCGGCCGCCTTTCCTTTTCCAATCATGGCCCCTGGGGGACAAACCCGTTGACGACGACCGCCGCCTGATGGACCTGACCTGGACCATCGCCAAAACGGACAGCTATATCTGGCGTCACCGCTTGGATCGACTCAATATGACCATCCCGGCGGAAAACGGCTTTATCCGGCTGGGCCGGCAGACGGTCGCCTGGGGGAACGGCCTGGTGTTCAACCCCCTGGACCTTTTCAGCCCCTTCGCGCCCACGACCATCGACCGGGATTACAAGGTTGGGGACGACATGGCCCTTACCCAGGTCAAGATTGCCGCTTACGGCGATTTTCAACTTCTGTACATCCCGCGCCGGAACGTGGACGACCACCAGGTCAAGTGGAAGGAATCGTCCCTGGCCGGCAAGGTTCACCTCGTCCAGGGGGCGACGACCTTCGACCTCATGGCCGGTCGACACTACAACGACGTCGTCGCCGGCCTGGGGGTCGCGACCAGGATCGGCCGGGCGGCCCTGCGCGTGGATGGGACCTGGACCTTTCTCCGGGACGCGGACTGGATCTACGCGTACACCGACACCTGGTCCTTTGTGCAAAAAAACATGAAAAGCAAGGACGGCTACCCGTCCCTGGCCGCCAACCTCGACTATTCCTGGACCTGGTTCAAGAAAAAATTCCGCGGGTTTGTCGAGTATTATTACCAGGGCCTGGGGCGCCGGGACCCCCTGGATTCCCTAGGGGACGAAAAACTCATGAAACGGCTGGACCGGGGCGAAATCTTCGTCCTGGGCCAATCCTACGGCGCCGCGAATCTGATGATCGAACTCCATCCCCGGCTGAAATTCCATATAACCGACATCACCAACCTATTCGACTATTCCGGTTCCATCCAGCCGCGCCTGGTCTGGGACGCGACCCGGGAGTTCCAGGTCACCCTGGGCTCCAACCTGGCCTACGGCTTCCGCGGGACGGAGTTCGGCGGTTACACCATTCCCGGGACCGACCTCCGGAGCAAGGGCGCCAACACCCTGTACCTCTGGCTGGCCTATTATTTCTAAAACCCCGGACCGCGGCGGGATAAAAAAAGCTTGACAAACACCCGCCCCCCCCTTTATGTCTGTACAGGGAGAAAAATAACGATGCTTGTTTTCGCGCGCACTTATTTTTATTTTTACTTTACCGGCGGGGTCGCCATGTCCTAGGTGCGCGAGGACATAGGAACTTGACCTTCAGCGGAGCGCACACTCCGCTTTTTTTATTTTTAGCCCAGGGAAAAACCCGGAAATAGGGGCGGTTAAGTTGAAAACCACGGAGGAAGAAGGCATGGTCGCCGTTGCAGCCGAGAAAAAAGAACGGAAGGAAGCAGGGCTGAGCCTGGGAGAACGCCTGGCCCTGATCGGTCTTATCGACGAAGGCATGAGGCAGCCCACCCGGGACGCGCCCCTGGCGGCGGACCTTTTCGGCAACTTGTGGTCCCTGGTCTCCAAAACCGCCTCGGGCGCCAAGATCGACCGCCTGAAGCCCGAGGAATCCCGCAACGGGTTCCAGGTTTTCGAAATACACGCCGAGTCGGGGGAAACCCTCGGCCGCATGAACATGATCTACCTCAAAAAGCCCATCCCCTGCTACTACCTGGTTTATGTGGAAGTGGCCCCGCCCTTCCGCAAGCACGGCCTGGGCCGGCGCATCCTGGAAAAATTCCGGGATTTCCTGACGGAAAAATCAGCCATCGGCATCCTGGACAACATCATTCCCGAGGACGATCCGACCTTCACCATCTACCTGAAGCAGAACTGGGCGCCCATCGAGGATTTCATCGGACCCGGGTTCAGCAAGCCCGAGGACGGGTACATGGTCTTCATCCCCAACGAACTAGACAAGGACAGCCTGCGCGGGGCGGTGATCAAGCTCCTCTGCCACATCCAGCGCAAGCGGGCCGTCATCGACATGCGGGACAACGAGGCCATGGTCCGCCAGACCATCAACGAGTTCAAGGAACTGCATGGCGCGCTCCTGGCTTATTTTCAACCCCAGCTCCAGGCCGGGGACTATACGCCCCTGCTCCGGTTCATGTTCACCAGGTTCGTGACCAAGCTCGTCGCCTTTCGGCGGCGCATCGGAGAGTTGCTGGGATACACCGGCGGCGAATCCATGGAACAGATAACCCTGTCCCCGGAAACGGCCGCCATTCCCATCACGTCCCACGCTCCCGGGGAGCCGGCGGGCGGGCAGGTCCTGCTCGCCTGGAACGGGGACGTCCCCTTGTCCAGGGAGTTCCACAAAAACCCGCGCCGGGCCATCGAGCGGCTGCCCAACTACAAAAGACCTTCCCTGGCGGCCTGGCTTAGGGAAAAGGGCCGGGAAAACGACGAAAACCTGACCCTGGGCGATCTGATGGACCTGGGCTTCGACCCCACCAGGCTGAAGGAAATAACTCTCGACGGACGGGACTACATCTTCGAGCGCATCCAGGCCCGCCAACTGCCGGACCTGGAAAGGACCCGCGAACTGCTCAACCAACTGCAAGGCCTGCTGGCGGGCGCCAAGGCCAGGGGGGCGAACATCCAGGTCAATCCGCCCCTCCTGGCCGTCGTGAATCGCGCCGCCGCCTACGTTTTGCGGCCCAAGGTGGGCGGCATCCACTGGGAGGAAGCGGCCGAGCAGGTCCACATCGACCCGGTGCTCAAAGTCATGAACCCGACCATGAGGCTCGACCGGCTGACCACGGCCACGGTCCGAACGGCCCTGGAGATCGCCGCGGACAAGCTGCAACAGAACCCGCGGGACTTACGGGAGCTATTCGCCTGTTTCGTTTCCTGGGACATAACGACCAACCGGCCCCGGGTGGCGGCCGACCCGTCCGGAGCTTTCTTCGAAACGGTCTGGCTGGCCTGATTTTTACTTCCCCCGGCGCCGCGGGGCCGGGGTCCGCGACTCTTGTTTTTCCTCTTAGGCGCCCGGCGTCTCGAGAAGCCATCCTGGGCCTCGTCCCTCCGCGCGGGTGGTTGGGGCCGAAAGCGGGGAGGCGCCTCCGGAATTTACCGGGACCACCAGAAAATATAGTTATTCCCGCTTTCATGCTTGATTTATATTTATTTTTATGATATACTATTCTTTAGTAGTAATTTTTTGTCCTGAAATAATTCTTCCCCCCCCCCCAACAAGGTTAAGCGACTCATCATGACCCCCCTGTCAGTACTTCGAATTATTGCCCTGGAAAAACCCGCCGGCCCCGAGGGCGGCGTCATCCCGGCCGCGGGCCGGCGTTCGCCGTGGTGAGGGGCCGACGTTGCATGGAACCTAAAAAAAGCAAAATCAAAATAATTGAAAAGACCCCCGCCGCGCCGCCGGTCGAACTTCCTGTTGCGGCGACAATACCCGATAAGGGTTTCCCCATTGTCGGCCTCGGGGCTTCGGCCGGAGGGTTGGCGGCCTTCGAGGCCTTTTTTTCCGGCATGCCCGCCGACTCCGAGCCGGGCATGGCTTTTGTCCTGGTGCAGCATTTAGCCCCGGACCATAAAAGCATCCTGACCGATCTCATCCAGCGCTACACGCGAATGCGGGTTTTCGAAGTCGAGGACGGGATGGTGGTGCGGCCTAATTGCGCCTATATCATTCCGCCCAACCGCGACATGGCCTTTCTGAACGGCGCGCTCCAATTGCTCGAGCCGTCCGCCCCCCGGGGCCAGCGCCTGCCGATCGACTTCTTCTTCCGCTCCCTGGCGCAGGACCAGCACGAGCGGGCCATCGCCGTCGTGCTTTCGGGCACCGGCAGCGACGGCTCCCAAGGCGTGCGGGCCATCAAGGGCGAGGGCGGCATGGTCATGGTCCAGAACCCGGCCTCCACCGAGTACGACGGCATGCCGCGCAGCGCCATCGCCACCGGTTTGGTGGACTACGAGCTGCCGCCGGCCGAGATGCCCGCCCAGCTCATCGCCTATGCGACCCATGCCTTCGGCAAGACCCGTCCCCTGCCCGCCGTCGCCGCGGCGCCCAAGTCCGAGAACGAGCTAAGGAAGATATTCATCCTGCTGCGCGCCCAGACCGGCCACGATTTTTCCCATTACAAGCCGAGCACCATTCTCCGCCGCATCGAACGGCGCATGGCGGTCCAGGAAATAGAAACACTGGAAGGATACGTCAAATACTCCCAGCAGACCCCCGTGGAAGTGGAGGCCCTCTTTCGCGACCTGTTGATCGGCGTGACCAATTTTTTCCGTGATCCGGAAGCGTTCCAGGCGCTCGGGGAACAGGTCATCCCGAGGCTCTTTGTCGACAAGCGCGCGGACGCCGTGATCCGCGTCTGGTCGCCGGGATGCTCCACCGGCGAGGAGGCCTATTCCCTCGCCATCCTCATCACCGAAGGCCAGGATAAAATTAAACGGAATTTCAAAGTGCAGGTCTTCGCCACCGACATCGACAGCCGGGCCATCGCCGCGGCCCGCGCCGGCCTTTATCCGGCCAGCATCGTCGACGATGTCTCGCCGGAACGGCTGGCGCGCTTTTTCCGGGCCGAGCCCGGCGGCGACGCCTATCGCGTCACCAAGGGCATCCGGGACATGATCGTTTTTTCCGAGCATGACGTCATCAAGGACCCGCCCTTTTCCAAGCTCGACCTCATCAGTTGCCGCAACGTCCTCATCTACATGGGCGGGGAGTTGCAGAAGAGGCTCATCCCCCTTTTTCACTACGCCCTGAACCCCGGCGCCTTTCTTTTCCTGGGCTCCTCGGAAACCGTGGGGGAATATGGCGAGCTGTTTACCGCCCTGGACCGCAAATTGAAGCTGTATCAGGGCAAGGAAAGCCTTCACCACCCGCGGCAGGCCGGCTTGTCCCGGCTTCCGCTCCTGAAGGATAATTACGCGACGCGCCCGCCAAGTCACGACAAGGAAGTCTCTCCCCGGAAACGTCCGCTGCGCGAGCTGACCGAACAGGCGCTACTGGAACAGGTTGTTCAGGCGGGCGCCCTCGTCGACGGTCACGGCGACATCCTCTACCTCCACGGACGTTCCGGCATGTATCTGGAACCGACCCCGGGAGAGGCCGGAATCAACAACATTCTGAAAATGGCCCGCGAGGGATTGCGGCCCGACCTGGCCATGGCCCTCCACCAGGCGGCCGGGACCAAGGAAATCGTTCGCTGCCCGGGACTGCGGGTCAAGACCAACGGCGACTTCGCCGCGGTCGATCTGACCGTCCGGCCGGTCACGGCGGACCAGGACGCGAACCCCGGGACGCCTTTATATCTGGTCGTCCTGGAAGAAGCGCGACCGTTGGACCATGAGCACGCCGGCTTGCCCGCCGACCTGCTCGCCGGCGCGGAGACGAACCACGCCGACGCCGACACGGAAAAACGCATTCTGGCGCTAGGGAAGGAGCTGCGGGCCAAGGAAGAATACCTCCAGGTCGCCATAGAGGAATTGGAGACGTCCAACGAGGAGCTTAAATCCTCGAACGAGGAAATGCAGTCGGTCAACGAGGAACTGCAATCCACCAACGAGGAGTTGGAGACCTCCAAGGAGGAATTGCAATCGGTGAACGAGGAGCTGGCCACGGTCAACGCCGAACTGCAAACCAAGATCACGGATTTGTCCCAGGCGAACAACGACATGAACAACCTGCTGTCCGGCACCGGCATCGCCACTGTCTTCGTGGATCACCAACTGCGCATACTGCGCTTCACCCCAACCGCCACGCGGATCATCAACCTGATCCTGAGCGACGTGGGGCGGCCCGTGGGCCATATCGTCACCAAGCTGATCGGCTACGACAACTTGGTGGGAGACATGCAAGCGGTGCTCGACAATCTGATTCCCCTGGAGCGGGAAGTGCAAACCCAGGCCGGCGCTTGGTTCATGATGCGCATTCAGCCCTACCGCACCCTCAACAACGTGATCGAGGGCGGGGTGATCTCCTTTGTGGACATCACTGAAATCAAAAAGTTGGAAGCGACCCTGCGCTTGAACCAAGAGCGCGTCCGGGTCGCCCTCGACGCCTTCTCCATCACCATCTTCAATCAGGACCGAGACCTGCGTTACACCTGGATACATAACCCCCATCCCCTGTTCTCCCCGGCGCAAGTTATCGGCAAAACGGACGCCGACATATTAGGTGAAAAGGACGCCGCCAACCTGACGGCCATTAAGCAACGGGTGCTGGCCGCCGGACAAGGGACGAGGCTTGAGGTGCAAACCAGCCTTGACGGGAAGCCCATTTTTTCCGACTTGGTCGTGGAACCGCTGCGCGGCCCCGAAGGCGACATCATCGGGATTACCTGCGCCTCGCGGGACCTCGCCGGTCGCGAGATGCAAAGCCAAGCGGAAACCGAGGCGGAAGCGGCGAAAACCGGGAAATGTGAAGTTATTAGATGAAAAGCCTGGAAGACCTACCCCATCGCGTGGCGTTTTTGCGCCACAAGGCCGAGGAAAAGGTCCGGAAAGACTTACCCGCCATTGACTCGCCCCGCTTATCCCCCGACGAAGCCCAACGGCTGCTTCACGAATTGCTGGTGCACCAGATCGAGCTGGAGATTCAGAACGAGGAATTGAGGCGGGCCCAGGTGGAACTCGACGCCGCTCGAGCCAAGTATTTCGATCTCTATGACCTGGCGCCGGTCGGTTATCTGACCATCGGCGAAAAAGGGCTCATCCTGGAAGCGAATCTCACCGCCGCCGCTCTATTGGGGACGGCCCGGAAGGCCTTGACCGCGCAGCCGCTCTCCCGGTTCATACACCCAGAGGACCAGGACATCTACTATCATCATCGCCAGCAGCTTTTGGGGACCGAACGGCCCCAGGTCTGCGAGTTGCGAATGGCGAGGGCGGACGGCCCGACGTTTCACGCCCGGTTGGACGCGACCGCGGTTCGGGACGTCGAAAACGGAGAACGCCTTTCCCGCGCCGCGTTCAGCGACATCACGGAACAAAAGCGCATGGAGAAAGCGCTCCGGGAATCCGAACAAGCGGTTCGCCGTTTGAACGAGCACATCCTGAACATGGTGCTGGTCCTGTCCCACGATATCAGGGGACCCATCGTGGCTATCGCCTCCTCCTTGAAACTCATGCTGCGCGGCGCCCATGGGCAGTTGGACCAAGGCCCGGCCAAGGCCGCGCAAGACATCCTGGACCATGTCGTCCGACTGATGGGGACGGCGGACGACTACCTCGGGAAAGCGGCCGTTGTCGAGGGGGCCATGGAAATGAACCGGGAAACGCTCGACCTGCGGCGGGATATCGTCGATGTCGTCTTGGACGAACTATCGATGCTGATCACCGGACGCCAAATTATCGTCGACAATCGCCTGGGGGCCGATTCCGCCGCTCCCCTGACCATAAAAGCCGATAGGACCTGGTTGAAAGCGGTCTACCGGAACCTTTTCACCAATGCCATCAAATACGGCGGCAAGGGATGCACCATTTCCCTCGGCGTCGAACCGCGCGATTCGCATTATCGATTGAACGTCTTCAATAGCGGACCGCCGATCGCCGGAGAAAGCCTGGAACGGCTCTTCGTCAAGTTTGGCCGAGTCCCGGCCCGGGCCGGCTCCGTCCCGGACGGCGTCGGGTTGGGGTTGTGCCTTTCCCGGGATATCATCCAAGCCCATGGGGGCGAAATCTGGTACGAGGCCCAACCCGGCGGGTCGAATTTCATCTTCACCATTCCAAGGCTGTAGGTCTTTGTGAACCACCTTTAGGAGTAAAAAAGATGGCCCATAAAAGCGCCGACCACGATAAGGCCGCCGAACTGCGAACACGGGCCGAAATAATCAGCGGGTCCGCCAAGGCGGCCGCGCTGAAGGATATACCGCCCGCGGAGCTCGGAGAGCTGCTCCACGAATTGCGGGTGCACCAGATCGAGTTGGAGATTCAGAACGAGGAACTGAGGCGGGCCCAGGTGGAACTGGACGCCGCTCGAGCCAAGTATTTCGATCTCTACGACCTGGCGCCGGTCGGATACCTGACCATCGGCGAAAAAGGGTTCATCCTGGAAGCGAATCTCACCGCCGCCGCTCTGTTGGGGACGGCCCGGAGCGCCTTGACCGCGCAGCCGCTCTCCCGGTTCATACACCAAGAGGACCAGGACATCTACTATAAGCACCGTCACAAGCTTTTTGGGACCGGCGAACCCCAGGTTTGCGAGTTGCGAATGATGCGCGCGGACGGCCCGCCGTTTTGGGCCCGGCTGGACGCGACCGTCGCGCCGGGCGACGACGGCGCGCCCGTCTGCCGCTGCGTGCTGAGCGACATCGACGCGCGCAAGCGCGCGGAGGAAGAAAAGGATAAACTCCAAGCCCAGCTTCGACAAGCCCACAAGATGGAGGCCGTCGGGACGCTGGCGTCCGGCATTGCCCACGAATTCAACAACCTGCTTCAAGTCATCATCGGGTTCACGCAAATCCTGATGATGGACCGAACCTCCCGGGACCCGGAATACCGCAGCCTGGTCGCCATCCAAACGGCGGGTTCCAGGGCGTCGAGCCTGGTCCACCGGCTTCTCCAATTCAGCCGCCATGACGACGCCAACCGCAACCCGGTAAACCTGAATCGGAGCCTCCAAATGGCCCGGGGCCTGATCGAACGGACCATTCCCGCGACGGTCGCCCTGGAACTACGCACCGACGCCCGACTCTGGGATATAAAGGCCGACCAGGTCCGGATGGAGCAAGTCCTCCTGCATCTGGCGACTAACGCCGCCGACGCCATGCCCGAGGGAGGTCGACTTGTTCTGGAAACCGAGAATATTGTCTTGGACGAGGAATACGCCCAGGCCCACCCGGGAGTCCGAACCGGTCGATTTGTTCTTCTGACCGTCTCCGACACCGGCCGCGGCATGGACCGGGAAACCCTGGAAAAAATTTTCGATCCGTTTTTCACCACCAAGGATGTCGGCCAGGGAACCGGGCTCGGCTTGGCGTCCGTGTACGGCATCGTCAAGAGCCACGGCGGGTCGATCGATTGTTCCAGCGAGCTCGGTCGCGGGACAACCTTCAAAATATATCTACCGGCCATGGAACAGCCCGAGATCGACGAAGGCGGGGAAGTCGCGGCCAAGCCGCCGTTCCCGGGCGGCGCCGAGACGATCCTGCTCGTGGACGATGAAACCGCCATCAGGGACTTCGCCGCGCACGTCCTGAACAAATTCGGGTACAAGGTCCTGATCGCCGCCGGCGGCGAGGAGGCCCTTGCCATCCACGCCGACAAATCAAATAAAATCGATTTGGTCATCCTGGACATGGACCTGCCCGGGATGGAAGGCCAACGGCGCCTCCGGGAATTGCTCCGGATCGACCCGGCGACGCGGGTGATCATCGCCGGCGGGGATTCCGTCGCCGACCGGGTCGGGTCGGCCCTGAAAGCCGGGGCGGCGCGCCACGTGGACAAGCCATATCAGGTTAAAGGCTTGTTGGACGCCGTGCGGGCCGTCTTGGATGGCCAGGGATAGCGGCGGCGCCGCGGCGCCGCCCGCGGGGGTCGACCTTTCCACTCCATACGTCGCCGGGGCCGGGGGAGCCTTGTTTTTACCGGCCGGCCGCGGCTAGACTTCCAGCCATTCCTTGCGGACCGGGCTGTCCCCTTCCATGTCTCCCGGGACCCCTTCGAACACGATCCGACCCTGCCCCATGACGTAAACTCGGCTGGATATCTTCAAGGCGATGCTCAACTTCTGTTCCACCAGCAGGACGGCGATGCCGCTTTGGGCGATCTCCTCGATCAAGGACCCGACCAGGGTCACCATCTGGGGAGCCAACCCCTCGGTCGGTTCGTCGATGATGACCAAGCCCGGGTCGCCCATAAGGGTGCGGCAGATGGTCAACATCTGTTGTTCACCGCCCGACAGGAACCCGCCCGGGACGTGGGCCCGTTCCTTCAACCGCGGAAAAAGCTCGAAGACCTGGTCGAAGCTCCACCGACCTTTGGAGGACGTGTTTTTCCGGCCCAGTTGCAGATTTTGCATGACCGTTAGGCCGGGGAAAATCCAGCGGTCCTCGGGGACGAAGCCAATGCCCTTGCGGGCGATTTCGAACGGTTTCAGGCCGGCCAACTCCTCGTCCCGGAACTTGACCGAGCCTTGGGGCGAAACCAGGCCCATGATGCTCTTGCAGGTGGTCGACCGGCCCACGCCGTTTCGTCCCAGCAGACTGACGATCTCCTTTTCCCGGACCCGTAGGTCGACGCCCCGCAGGATGTGGCTCTGGCCGTAATAGGCGTGCAAACCCTTGACTTGCAACATCAGACCGCCTCCTTGCCCAAATAGGCTTCCTGAACCTGGCGGTTATTGCGAACCTCGTCCGGAGCGCCGGTGGCGATGAACTGGCCATAGACCAGGACCGAAATCCGGTCGGCCAGTTCGAAGACCACGCCCATGTCATGTTCCACGATGAGCAGGGTTTTGTTTTCCGTCACCTGCCGGATCAAATTCACCGCGGCCTCGGTTTCGCTGTGGCTCATGCCCGCGGTGGGCTCGTCCAGGAGTATCACCTCGGCCCCGCCGGCAATGGTGACTCCGATCTCCAGGGCCCGCTGCTCGGCGTAGGCCAGCTCCCCGGCCAGTTTGTTCCGGCGGTCGGCCATGTTGATCAGGTCGAGGATTTCCAGGGCTTCCTGGTTCAGTTTTTTCTGGCGGTGACACAGATGCTAAAAGGAATACCTATACCCCCGCGGCCAGAGCAGGGCGCAGCGGACGTTTTCGAAAACGCTCATTTTGGGAAAGATGTTGGTGATTTGAAAGCTCCGCGACAACCCGCGCCGATTGATTTCATGCGGCGGCTTGTTGGTGATGTCATCTCCATTGAGCTTGATGACGCCTCCCGAGACGTCGTAAAACCCGCTGATAAGATTGAACAGCGTCGATTTGCCCGCGCCGTTGGGACCGATGATGGCGTGCCGCTCCCCCCGGCGCACCGCCAACCGGACGCGGTTGATGATCGCGCTCTTGCCGAAATTCTTATCGACGTCGATGAGTTCCAGGGCTTCGCCGTTCATGGATTCATGGCTCCCGTTTCCTTTAATTCGCGGTGCGCCTGTCGCCAAGCGTTCCTAGCCATTCTCGCGGTCGGCCGAAACAAAAGGTATCCGACCGCTATCAAGGACAGGGACAGGGCCCAGGGCGCGGTTGACTGGGCGTGGAACTCGATCCCCACAAAATTCATGGCCTTTTCGGGATCGATGCTCAGGGACAGGTGGTAGTTGAGTTCTATCAGCAGCATGAAGCCCGTGAACAGGACCAGGGCCGGCCCGGCGACGATAACGTAGGACTTCAACAGCTTGCCCAGCTTCCCGCCCCGCCGCAAGGGTTCGTGCATCATGATCAACCCGGCCAGGCCGCCGGGCGCCCAGAGCAGCAGGGCGACGAACATGAGGCCATAGTAGAGGACCCAGGCATGGGTTATGGTCGAGAGCAACAGCTCCATCAAGGTGATCAGGACGGCCCCCAGGATCGGTCCGAAAAAGTACCCCACCCCGCCGATGTAGGTCATCATCAAGACATTGGCCGAGGTGAGTTGCCCCACGACTTCCGCGGTGACGATTTCATAGTTCAGGGCGAACATGCCTCCGGCGATGCCGGCGAAAAAAGCGGCCTGGGCGAACTGGAGGGTCCTGACGCCGTGGGTGTCGTACCCCACGAAGGCGGTCCGTTCCGGATTGTCCCGCACCGCGCCGGCCATGCGGCCCAGGGGCGTTTGGGTCTGGAGTTTCATCAGGACAATGCTGACCAGCATCCAGAAGACCACAAGATAATAAACCTCGATCTGTTGGCCGAAACCGAAGGGGGTCAGGGTGATCCTGGCCATGCGGTCCCCGGACACGCCTTCCTCCCCGCCGAAAAAGCTGGGAAGCATCAAGGCGCTCGCGGCGATCAGCTCCCCCAGGCCCAGGGAGATGAGGGCGAAGGGCGTGCCGGCTCGCCTGGTGGAGATATACCCGAACAGCAGGCCCGCGACCAGGGCCCCCAGGCCGCCGCACAGAGGTAGAATTTCCAGCGGCAAGGGCAGGCGGCCGTCATTGACCATGTTCAAGGCGTGCATGGTGAAAAAGCCGCCCAGGCCGAAAAAAACGGCGTGGCCGAACGACAGCAGGCCGCACTGGCCCAGCAGCATGTTGTAGGACAGCGCGAAGGTGATGGCGATGCACATTTCGATGAGCACCGAGAGCATGAACCTCGAATGAAATAGGTGCGGCAGGATAACCGCCGCCGCCAGGAGCCCCAGCGGAAGGGCCGCGCGCCGCCACAAGCCGGCGGTCGCCGCTGATTGTTGATTGCGACTCATGTTTCACGCGTCCCCATAAGCCCCTTGGGCCGGAAAATAAGCACCAGCACCAGGAACAAGTACGGCAGGATCGGACCGGTATGGGCGATTTCTATCCGAAAAAGGTCGGACAGCAGGCCGGGGCCGCTCAAATTGATTTTAACGCCCGCCAGGGCGAATAAATCCGTCAAGGAATATTCCAAGCCCACGGCGAAGGTCTGAATCACGCCCAACAACAACGAAGCCACGAACGCTCCGGTCAGGGAGCCCATGCCGCCGACCACCACCACCACGAAGACGATCGGCCCTAGCATGCGGGACATGCCCGGGTCCGTGATCAGGTAGTTGCCGCCGATCACCCCCGCCAAGGCCGCCAAGGCGCTGCCGCCCCCGAACACCATCATGAAGACCAGGGGGACGTTGTGCCCCAGGGCGCTGACCCCGTCCGGATGGGTCAAGGCGGCCTGGATGATCAAACCGACGCGGGTGCGGGTCAGGACCAGGAACAGGACGCCGAACATGAACAGGGCCACCAGGAGCATAAAGGCGCGGTAAGCGGAAAAGTCGGTGGTGAACAGCGTGAACAACGGGAAATCCAGGGCCGCGGGCACGCGATAATTCATGGCGCTGCGGCCCCAGATCAAAATCACCGCTTCCTCGATCAGAAAGGCCACGCCCACCGTGAACAGCAGTTCGGCCACATGGCCGTATTTGTGGACCTTGCGCAAGCCGTACCGCTCGATGGCGGCGCCCAGGGCGAAGGCCAGAAGCGGGGAGATGATCAAGGCCGGCCAGAAACCCACCGCCACGCTGACCTGATAGGCGAAATACGCCCCCAGCATGTAAAAGCTGGCGTGAGCGAAATTCAAGACCCCCATCATGCTGAAAATCAGGGTCAAGCCGCTGGACAGCATGAACAGGAGCATGCCGTAAAGCAAACTGTTGAGGAGGGAAAAAATGATGTATTCAGCCATTGCGGTCCCCAAGGGCCGCCCGCTTGAAACGTCAAGCGGGCGGCCGGCGCGTTTTGTTGGTGAAGAGCGGGGTTAGGTTATTTCGCGGGCCGTTCCATTTTGCACACGGTCGGCTTCATGGTCTGCTCCGTTTCCACGCGCATGTCGGTCCGCCATCCCAGGCCGGTGTCTTCCACATCCAAGGGCACGGAATCGGTCCCGGCCTTGACCATGGTGGAAATAAACATCGGCTGGTAAAGCTGGTGGTCGTCGGCCCGCATGATCACCTGGCCGTATCGGGTGTCGTACTTCATGCCCTCGAGGGCGAAAGCCACGGCCTTGGGGTCGACTTTTCCAACCGTGTCAATGGCCTTGGTAACCATTTCCATCATGGTCCGAATGCGGTCGTAGTAGAATTCCAGGGTGGAATAATTGCCGACGGCGTATTTCGTTTGAAAACCCTCGTAGAAGGTCTTGTCATCGGGCTGGTTGTTTTCCTTCCACAAGTTGTTGTGCCATTCCGTGACCTGCTTGACCCGGTTTTCGCCGGCTTCGCCGATGGCCGCCGGACTGCCCAGGCCGCCGCCGTAAAAGGTGTAGAACTCCGCGGTCAAGCCGGCTTCCTTGGCTGCCTTGACCAGCAGGGATTGGTCGGCGCCCCAGTTGCCGGTGATGATCACGGTCGCTCCGGAAGCCTGGATTTTAGCCACGTACGGCGAAAAATCCTTGACCTTGCCCAGGGGATGGAAGGAATCGCCCACGATTTCGATATCGGGACGTTTTTTGGCCAACATGGCCTTGGAAGCGTCGCTGACGGCGTGACCGAAAATATAGTCCTGGTTGATCAGATATACTTTCTTGACCTCGGGCCGGGCCTTGATGTGCTCGGTGATGACGTCGATTTTGATGTCGACGTGGGCGTCAAAGCGGAAATGCCAGAAGCTGCATTGTTCTTCCGTGAACGACGGAGTGACGGCGGCGTAGTTGAAAAACACAACCGGATCGGCGGGGTTGCGTTTGTTGTGCTTTTCCAGGGCCTCGATGATCGCCGCCGCGTTGGCCGAACCATTGCCCTGGGTGACGAAACGGATGCCCTGGTCGATGGCGTTTTGCAACTGGATCAGGGTTTCCTTGGGGCTGACCTTGTTGTCGAAAGCCACTATTTCCCAATTCTTGCCCGCGACCCCGCCCCGGGCGTTGATCAGGTCGGCCATGTACTGAAAATGCTTCTGTCCGGCGTCGCCGACGTTCCCGAACGGTCCGGACAACGGATCGATGTAGGCCAGCTTGACCGTATCCGCCGCCAGGGCCTGCACGCTGAAAAGCAGGGTCAAGCCCACTACCACCGCCAACAGGGTCTCTTTAAACTTTCTCCGCTGCATTCAATTCTCCTCTCTGTTTCCATGTGGTTGATTCGCCAAAATAAAACTTCGCCCCGCGGCGCCCCGGCCAATTCCGGCGCCCGGCCATCCCTGTTCCACGCCCCGGACTGGCCGGGCTCGAAGCACGCGGGGGGCCGGTCCGAGCAAATATCCGGGCAGGACCCGGCCCGAGGGCGGTCGAAGGGACGGTTAAAAAAACCTAGACAATCCAAATTCCCCGCGACGGAGAGCGTCGCGCGGGTCAACGCGGAAAACTGTCCGCGTTCAAGCCTGCCTTGACCTCTCCGTGTCGGCCAAAACATAGAACCACACTGCATATTTTTAATTTGGTAAATGCTATTCCATCGGGGAGAGCTTGTCAAGAAAAAAACAAGGCCGCCTACTATTTGGTAACGACCTGATTTAATTTATTATATATATTTTTTTAGCCAAAGGGGCAAAATTAGGTTGCTAAATAACCATTTATATGACCAGAATAACGTTCAAATTGCGAACGAACTGAATTTCATTAGGGCGACCGGCCGGCGACCATCGCCCGGCCGCGAAACCCGGCTAGGGCCGCGAGGCCCTTTTCCGCGGGATCGACCATCACTCGACTGGAGGGCCGGCGACAATGCCATCCACGAAACGGACTGAAATACTGCGCGCGGCGGAGGAAATCCTTTCCCGCAAGGGTAAAAAAGCCACCATCGCGGAAATAGCGGCCAAGGCCGGCGTCGCCGTCTCGGTGATCTACCACTATTTCCAAAACAAGGAAGATTTGATCTTCTCGGTGATCGAGGAACGGCTCAATGGGGTCATCGGCGACTTGGACCACCACCTCACGGCCATACGAGACCCGGTGAGCAAGCTGAGTAAAACCATCTGGCTTCAGCTCCGGGTGCATCACGATTATCCCGATTACACCAACCTGTTGATGTTCGAATGCCGTTCCAGCGCCCGCTTCCGGAAGCACGACGCCTTCAAGGCCATCAAAAAATGGTCCGATATCATTCGCCTGACCTTGATCGAGGGGGTCGAGTCCGGCGCCTTCGCCGCCGACCTGGACGTAATACTGGCCCGTGACGCCATCCTGGGGTTGTTGGACATCGAGAACCTCTTTTCCCTGGCCGCGGGAAAGCCCGAGCAGGGCCTGGACGACGTCGACCGGATAGTGGAAATGGTCCTCGGCATGATCGCGCCCAGTTCCGACCGCCCGCAAAAGAACAAGGACTTGGCCGCGCGGATACTGCTTGAAGCGGAACGGGTTTTCGCCGCCAAGGGCTACGAAAACGCCACCATGACCAGCATCGCCGGCTTGGCGGGCGTTTCCGAGGGGACTATTTACGAGTATTACAAAAACAAGGAAGACCTCCTCTTTTCCGTCATGGACGCCCGGTTTGAGAGTCAGATAGAATCCCTGGTGGAAATATTTCAAGTCGTCTCGCCCATCCGGAAGTTGCGGCGCTTTTTCAAATACCATTTTCTCCTGTACGCCACCCAGCCGTTGTTCACCAGGATATTCCTCGGCGACGGCATTTATAACAAATCGTTTTTCCAGTCCCGGGCCTACGAAAAGTTAATGAAATATCTCGGCGTGATCGAAGAGATCGTGGCGGAAGGCCAGGCCGGGGGAAGCATCAGGCCCGACCTCGACCGGCGCTTGTTTCGAAATCTATTCCTCGGCGCCTTTACGCACCTGACCCTGAGGTGGCAGTTATCCGAGCAGGGGGCCGACCTCGATAAAATCAGGGAACTGAACGGAATAGTGGACCTCTTGACGAATTTCCTCGAGCGTGGGGCCGACTAGCCCGAGTTCCCGCTTACTGGACGCCAAAATAAAACAGGCCATAAAGAGACATCCATCTAGGTAAATGTCAAACCGAGACTAAGCTGGAAAAATATTGGATGCCCTCGGCATATCGCTCAATGCCAGCGCCTCGCGAGTATAAGAGCCAAAAATTCGGAAGGATTGTCATGTACAAAACATTGCGCGATTTTACCCAACGCCCCGCTCCGTATTCAAGGTTTACAACCAAGGAACTGTGGACCCGGCCTCATCTTGCTCGCCGGATGCTTCAGTTTCATTTGGATCAAAACACGGAGCTCGCGTCGCGACCCCTAGCGGCCATTGATTCGATTGTCGACGGGCTTGACCGCAAAATTTCACTGGCCGGCAAAAAACTGTGCGATCTCGGCTGCGGTCCCGGGCTATACGCCACGCGTTTCGCGGAGCGAGGAGCAGATGTTACCGGAGTCGATTTTTCTCGCCGGACGCTGGATTACGCCGCGGCGGAGGCAACCCGCGCCGGCAGGCCGATTCGCTACCTTCACGCGGATTACCTTACGGACCGTCTCCCCACCGGTTTTGATGTTGTCGCCCTGATTTACTTTGACTACTGCGCCCTTTCTCCGGACCGCCGCCGGAGTCTATTGGCGAAAATACATGACATGCTGAAACCGGGCGGTAAGGTTGTTCTTGATGTCGTGGGGATGGGGAATTTTGCCGCTAAGCACGAGGAGACGATTGTCGAAAGCAATGCGCTGGGAGGTTTCTGGGCCGAGGGAGACTACGTCGTGATTCAGCGGACAATACTGTATCCCGATGAGGCCTTGTCCCTGGACCGCGTACTGGTTATTGAACCAACCGAGAGTTGGCAAATATTCAACTGGCTTCAGCATTACACCCCGGAGCGCCTAGCAGGGGAATTAGGCGAGGCGGGGTTCAAAATAGACGCCATAATGGGGTCATTGGCTGGAGAGCCATTAACCGGCGACAGTGAAATAATGGGCGTCATAGCAACCAGATAGGGAGCAAGGGCTCGGATGGCCGCGGACAATTCTCCCTCTCCACCCATTCATGGGAGGAGAGGGAGATAATTGTCCGGCCCGGCCCGCCTCCGTTTGGAACAAGGTACTAGCGGTCGGTTGAAAATGTAAGGAATATAGCCAAATGAACGTGAGTAAGGCTGGTTCCCAAGCTCTATCTTGGGAACCTCGGCCAGGGAAGCTCCAGACACCTATATGCTTCAACTTCTTTACAAACAGATCAAGTTTTTACTTGACGGTTTGAGGCGAAGCTTCGCCGGCTTCCTCACTCTAGAGATGTAGAGCCCCCGCCCGGCCCATAATCGCCGTCCAGATGATAGACCTTGCCCGGTGAGCCTTCAGGCCTGGGTTCAACGAGACGGATGAAATTTCAAACCGATTAATATCGATACCTTCACCGCCGCGCTAGGACTACGGAATGGAAACGCCGCGTTGATTCCCCGTGGTTGCTTTCCGGATAAAGTGGGGAAGCTAGAGCTTCCCCTTCCCGGGTTCCCAAGCTAGAGCTTGGGAACCAGCGGATATTGGATGTCTATGCAAATATTTCCCACCCTCCCCCTCGTTGGGTCAGAAAAAGCTAACTTGTCGTATTGGCAGCCATATTTACCCTCTCCCTCGGGGAGAGGGCAGGGTGAGGGGCCTTTCAAACCCGCCGCCAAACCCCGGCTTCACCGCTTTTCCAACTCCGCGCCCCCGCGGCCCGAGCAGGCCGGGCAGCGGTCGTTCCTGCCGATGTTGATGGTTTTAAAGGACATTTCCATCCCGTCGTACACCATTAGCCGGTCGTACAGCGGGCGTCCCAGGCCGGTCAGGATTTTCAAGGCCTCGGTCGCTTGCAGGCAGGCGATCACTCCCGGCGTGGGACCCAGGACCGGCGTGACGCCTCCCGCCTCCGGACCCACCGGGAACAGGCATTCCAGGCAGGCCGTCCGGCCGGAGGCGAAGGTGGACAGCATGCCGCAGAGCCCGTTGACGCCCCCGAAAATCAGGGGGATTCCCCGCGCTAGGCAGGCCCGATTAAGCGCTTTTCTCGTTTCATAATTGTCCAGGGCGTCCAGGACCAAGTCGTGCCCCTCGATCAGGTCCGCGGCGTTATGCTCGCCCAGGCGGTCTTGAATAATCCGCGTCGAAACCTCGGAATTGAGGCGGGTCAGCTTTTCCAGGGCCGATTCCGTCTTGGGCCGGCCGAGGTCTTCTTCCCAATGCAGAAGCTGGCGGTTGAGATTGCTCGCGGAAACGTGGTCCAGGTCCATGACGGTCAGGCCGCCCACTCCCGACGCGGCCAAATACATGGCCGAGATGGAACCCAGGCCGCCCAGGCCCGCGATAAAGACCCGGGACCGGGCCAGCTTGGCCTGCCCTTCCCGCCCCAGGCCCTCGATAAGCGTCTGCCGCTCG
Source organism: Pseudomonadota bacterium (assembly GCA_043806915.1). GTDB lineage: Bacteria > Desulfobacterota > Desulfarculia > Adiutricales > JAGVGV01 > JAZDGM01. The sequence continues at coordinate 53,174 of JAZDGM010000024.1, forward strand.
TAGCGCGCTTCCAACCCGGATGCCGTCATGCCCGCTCCTCCCCTGGGGTTTCGGCCGATATCGGCGCGAAAAAAATTTGGCCCGAAACGAAACAAGGTCAAAAAACAAATGGAATGTCAGCGACATCTGTCCGGGAATACACCGCTGCGATTATAACAACCGAAAACATTTTCGCAAAAGGAAAATACGACCGTTGCCAGGCGCTTCGGACGGCGGCGCCGGGGGTTGGAGCAGGGACGCTGGTAATTCACCGGCTGAAATCGCCGGGACGGCGCCTGGGAGCCGGCCGTGAAAAAATATTAGATGCATCAAACTTTTTCCTTGCTTTCCCGAAACTCCATGGTATGTTGCCTCATTCCGGCGAAGCTAGCGCTTCCCCCGGCGGGGGGGAGACGCCGGGCGGCCGCCGACTTGAAGGAGAATGCGCCACCTCGAAAATTGCCGCCCCGGCAGCCCCCCAGCACAAGCCAGGCAAACCCAAGGGCGGCGTCAACGCCGGCGAGGCGGAAGAGTCATGTTTTTCCATGGTAACCCAAAAGAGCGGAAAACTTAATATTGCCCGGACATTCGTCGGCTAGTATCGCCCAAATCCCGGAGCGAGTGGGGGGCGCTGGGGCGTAAGGCCTGACGGGACATCAATTATAAGAGTATAAGAGCGAAAAGGGGTTTTCAGTATGAACTGGCGTGGTCTTGGAACAAAAATAGTTGGATCCGGCCTAGCGTTGATTGTTTTCACCCTAGCCCTGGTCCTGGCCATCGTCTGGTATAAAACCGGAACGCTCAAGGAACAGATCACTTCAAAACTGGAAGAGGACGCCGTCAAGGATGTTTCGTCCCTGACCCTAAGCCTTTATCAGCGGGCCCAAGCCCAGTTCGAAATTGTCGAGGACAAGCTGACTTGCGACCTCAATGTCGCCCGGAAAACCCTGGAACGGCAAGGGGGCCTGTCCTTTAATTCCGCCGACAAGGTCGCCTGGCGGGCGGTCAACCAGTATACCCAAAAGTTAGAGCAGGTGGAGCTGCCCCAAATGACCCTGGGCGGTCGGCCGCTCGACGCTTCTCGGAGCTTCCAGGACCGCCTGCCGGTGGTCGATGAAGTCCGGGAATTGGTCGGCGCCACTTGCACCGTCTTTCAGCGCCTGAACGAGGAAGGCGACATGCTGCGGGTCCTGACCAACGTCCCCGCGAAGGACGGAACCAGGGCCGTCGGGACGTACATCCCCCGGACCAACCCCGACGGCCGGGAAAATCCGGTCATCGCCGCGGTCCTGAAAGGCCAAGCCTATTCGGGCCGGGCCCTGGTCATGGACAAGTGGCATCAAGCCATCTATGAGCCTCTCAAGGACGAAGCCGGCCGGGTGATAGGCGTGTTGTATGTGGGCGTGGACCTGGACAAGGAACTGGCCGACCTTAAAAACGACCTGGCGGGCTATGTGATCGGCCGCACCGGCTATTGCTTCGTCCTGGACAGCGAGGGGCGGTATGTCGTTTCCCAAAACAACCAACGCAACGGCGAGTTGATCTGGGACGTCCGCGACGCCGACGGTCGCTTCATGGTCCAGGACATTATCCAAGCCGCGATCAAGGCCCCGGCCGGCGAAATCAGCCTGATCCGGTATTCCTGGTCGGACCGCGCGCAAGACGCCCCCAGGCAAAAAGTCGCCGCCTCCGTTTATTTCCAGCCGCTGGATTGGGTCATCGGCGCCGGGGTCTATGAGGACGAACTGAACGAAACCGCCAAGGGAATAGACGCCTCGGCCCAGGAGGCGTTGCTCTGGATCGTGGCGGCCGCGGCGGCCGTCCTGATCCTCGGCGGGCTGGGCTTGTTCATTTTTTCCCGTCGCATCACCGGACCGATCTTGCTCCTGGCCGAGCTTTCCCGGATGTTTTCCGGCGGGGAAATGGAAATTTCCGCCCGGGACAAGAAAGAAATAGAAAAAATAAGCCGCCGCCCGGATGAACTCGGGGTGATCGGACGGGCCTTTGAAAAGCTGATGCTTTATTTCCAGCAAAAGTCAGGGGAAGCCGAGCGGATCGCCGAGGGCGTACTGGACCTGGACGTGGAATTCGCCTCGGCCAAGGACGGTTTGGGAAACGCCTTCCGCGGCATGACCCGGCGACTTAACCAGGCCCTGTCCGAAGTCCGGGAATCCGCCGAGTTGAACGCCGCGGGCAGCCTGGAAATACGGCAAGCCAACAGGGCCCTTTCGCAGGGCGCCTCCGAGCAAGCCTCCGCCCTGGAGGAAATTTCCAGCTCCATGGTTGAAATGACCGACACCACCCGGCAAAACGCGGGCACGGCGGCGGAAGCCAAAAAGCTCATGAACGAGACCCGGGGCGCCGCCGAGGACGGCTCGAAAAAAATGGCCCGCCTGGTTGAAGCCAATTCCGCCATCAATGCGTCCAGCCGGGAAATAGCCAAAATCATCAAGACAATTGAAGGCATCGCTTTCCAGACCAACCTCCTGGCCCTGAACGCCGCCGTGGAGGCGGCCCGGGCCGGCAAGCACGGCAAGGGCTTCGCCGTGGTGGCTGGAGAGGTCCGGAACCTGGCCGGAAGAAGCGCCAGGGCCGCCCAGGAGACCACGGCCCTGATCGAGGCCTCCATCGCCAATATCGAGCAGGAAACCACCGCCGTTTACCAGACCGCCGGCTTCCTGGACGCCATTGTGGAACGCGTCAACAAGGCGGGTCAGTTGGTGGAGGAAATCCACCGCGCCGGCCAGGACCAGGCCGACGGGATACTCCAGATCACCCAGGGCCTGGAACAGATCGAGTCCGTGACTCAAAAAAACCTGGCCGTCGCGGAACAGACCTCTTCCGCGGCCGAGGAACTGACCCGGCAGGCGGCCGTGGTCAAGGAACTGATGGCCCGGTTTCAATTAAAGGACGGTGAAAACGGCGCCGGCCGGGCGCCCCTAGCCCGGGTGGACGACAACCTGTTCCTGCCCAACGCGGGGCCGGGTCCCGCCGGGCTCGCGCCCGGTCGGGCCGAGGCCTTGAAGGGCGACCGGTTCAAGCGACTCGCCCGCGGGGAAGGAGCCGAGCCCGGAGCGTTGGAGATTTTTGAGAATCAAGGACGGTCCGGAGGGCGTAATTAAGGTTTCGGCCGGCGGCGCCTTGGGTTAAACTGGGGAAGCTGGAGCTTCCCCGCCCGGGTCCCCAAGCTAACGATTGGGAACCAGCCCTTGAGGCTAGACCGCCGCGCCAGGGGGTTCGGCCGGCGGGCGCCCCGGTTTGGCTCGGACAAGCCGGCGCGGCGCGGGTTGATGGCTTTTCCCGACAAAAACTTATTTGGACAAGGGCCGAGGCCGCCGGATGAAACCAGACATTTACCCCGATTTGTTCAACTACGTCTACGGGCCGGTCATGCAGCCCGGTTCCAGCTCCCATACCGCCGGCCCCTGCCGGGTGGGCCTGCTGGCGGCCGGACTCCTGGGCGAGCCGGTCCGCGACATCCACGTCACCCTCGACCCGGCGGGCTCCTTTGCCGGCGCCTTCGGCATCATGGCCGAGGACAACGCCATGATCGCCGGGGCCATGGGCCTGGGGCCCGACGACCAGCGGCTCTTCGACGCCGGGGCCCTGGCCCGGGCCGCCGGAATCGCCTATCGTTTCGACTTCGCCCCCATCAAGGAAAGCAGTCACCCCAACGCCATGAAATTCCGCCTGACCGGGCAGGGCGGCCGGCAAGTCGAGCTGGTCGGCGACTCCACCGGAGGCGGCCTGGTCGAGACCAGGTCCATCGAAGGGTTTCCCGTCAGGCTGGCGGGCGACGCCCACACCCTGCTGCTCAAGGACCCGGATTCGATACTCGGGCCGGAAGCCCTAGCCGGCGTCGCGAGATCAATCCCCGGGTTAATCCGGGTCGAATCCTTTCGTGAACCCGGCCGGGGCGCCCTCCACGTCTTTTTTTCTTCCCGCCCCATCGCGCCGGCAACCTGGCCGACCGAGGTCCTGGCCCTGGAAAAACACGGCCTCGACCCCATCCTGCCGGTCATCAGGCCCGAGAATAGAAAACCGCCCCTTTTTTCCACCATGGCGGAATGGAAGGAAGCGGCCGCCAAAAGCAACTGGTCCCTGGCCCGGGCGGTGGTCCAATACCAAATGGACGCCTCGGGCTGGGACGAAAAACAGGTCAGGGAATACCTGCGCTTCCTAACGGCCAAAATGCACCGTCAGACCCACGCGGCGTACGAGGAAAACTTGCCGGTTCCCGAAAGCCCCTTCAAAATGGATTACCCCGCCCTCTGGACCAAACACGCGGCGTCCGGGCGGACCCTATCCGACGGCCTGACCGCCGCCATCATCCGCCTGGCCTACGGCGCGGGCGCGGGCCTTCCCGGGGTCGAAACCGTGACCGGCCCCATGGGGAGCGGCGGCGGGTATTTATACGCGGCCCTGTACGCGGTAATGAAAGCCCGGCGCTGGGCGGAAGACAAGCTCCCCGACGGCCTGCTGGTCGCCGGAGGCGTGGGGTTGCTCGCTTTTTTCCGGACCGAACCCACGGGCGAATGCCTGGGCTGCACCGGGGAATGCGGGGTCAACGGGGCCATGGCCGCCGCGGGCCTGGTCGAGATGGCCGGCGGGACCCCGGACCAAGTGGAAGCCGCGGCGTCCCTGTCGCTGCAAGGGTCCCTGGGCTGGCCCTGCGATCCCATTCCGGGAGGGTTCGGGCAACCCTGCCGCGGCCGGATCATGACCTCGACCTGCATGGCCCCGGTCTTCGCGGACATGGCCCTGGCCGGCCATCCGGCGGTTTTGTCCCTGGACGAGGCCCTGGACGCGGCCGACCGCGTCGGCCGGGCCCTGCCGCCGGAGCTTCTATGCACGTCCCGGGGAGGCGCGGCGGCCGCGCCCTCGGCCCGGGAAAAAGCCCTTGCTTTCAAGAAGTGGTTCGAGGAATCGAGGAAAGCCGGCCGACGGATACCGCCGGGAAACCTGATCTGACCGGGAAGGCCCGGGACGCGAGGGCCGCCGATCGAGCGGGGAGGCCCCGGGAACGCTCGGGGCGGCCCCGGGAAAGATACCGGGGGGCGCTGCCGCTCCTGGCCCCTTAATCCTCGCCGAAGCGGCGGCCGCCGATTTCCAGGAAAGTCCCGACGCCCCTCTTCCCGGCTTCCTTTAAAATAAAAGCGGCGGCGGCGATATCTTCCACGGCCAGCCCCAGGGACTTGAACAGGGTGATTTCCCGGTCGTTTTGGCGGCCGGGTTTGAGGCCGGCCAGGACTTGGCCCAGTTCGCCGACAATATGGCTTTCATCCACCAGCCCTTCGTCCCGCGGGATGAGGAAATCGCCGGCCTCGGCCACAAGCGCTTCCTTTTTGTCCGCGTATAGCCTGGCTTTCAGCACGCAGTTGGAGTCGAGCTCCCGGGTCTGGGGCCGAAAGGCGCCCACCGCGTTGATATGGGCGCCGGGCGCCACCCAGTCTCCCGACAAGACCGGCCGGGCGGCGGAAGTGACCGTGCAGATGATGTCGGCCCCTTCGACCGCTTCCCGGGCCGAGGGGACCGCTTCGACCGTCAACCCGCGTTTCCGGGATTCACGCCGGGCGAAACTGGCCGCGTTCTCGGGATTGCGGCTGAAAACCCGGACCCGCCGGATGTCCCGGACCAGCATCATGGCTTCGAGGTGAGCCGCGGCCTGGGCGCCGGACCCGAGCAGGGCCAGGTCCCCGGCCCCGGGCCGGGCCAGGGTCCGGGTCGCGACCCCGGATACGGCCGCGGTCCGGATGGCGGTCAAGGCCGTGGCGTCGACAATGGCCCGAAGCAAGCCATGGCCGGCCTCGAACAAAAGCACCACCCCGATGTGGGAATCGTGGGGCCCGCCCTCGTTTTTCGGAAAAGCGGAAATGACCTTGATCCCCATGGCCTGGAGGTCGTCCGCGTAACCGGGCATCCACCCCATGATGCTCTCGCCGTCGGGCAGGACGATTTTTGATCTCAAGGGCATGATAACGCCCCCCCGGGCCATCCCTTCCAGAGCCTCGGCCATGACTTCCAGGCAGGAGGCCATGGGCAGAAGCTCACGGACCTGATTCTGGTCCGCGATCAGGACTTCCATAATTTGCCTCCCGGTTTCACCGCGCCCTTATTTCTTTTTAAGAATGTATTCGATTTCGGACTTGACCGCCTCGTCCAGTGGCGCCGGCTGGTGCGCTTCCATGACGGCGATGGTTTTGTCCTTGAGGCGCTTGCCCAGGGTCGGGCCGCCCTTGGACAGCCAGCGTTCCTTCCGGTCCCGGTTGAACAGGGTCGGCTGCCAGAGCCGGCGGAAATTCTTGTACGTGTGTTCGGCGGTCATGTAGTTGCCGCCGGGGCCGATCAGGTGAATCTGGTCCAGGGCCATGGATTCCTCGTCAAAGGAAATCCCTTTTTCGAAGGTCCGCATCATGTCGATGCATTCGTCGGCGAAAACGATCAGCTCGGGGGAAGTGGTCAGGCCGGATTCCATGTACCCCACGTCGTGGGCCAGGTGCTCTCCCGTCAAGAACCCCATCATAATGGTCGTGGCCGCGTCCGAGGCCGCCTGTTCGTCCATGTTATTGCTGTCCGTGTGCCCGGCGTACCCGAAGTGGGGCAAGCGGTAATACCGGCCCATGTCGGCCGCCGCCGCCCGGGCCAGCATCCATTCCGGGGCGTTGTACACGCTGATGGAGGTCCGCATGTCCATGTGATGCAGGCCGTTGCCGTACATGAAGGGCGCGCCGGCGCGCTTGAGCTGGTGGATGACGATGCTCGAAAGCACCTCGGCGTTGCCCAGGGCCAGGGCGCCGGACAAGGTCACGGGCGCGGCCCCGCCCATCATGGGCGAGGGCTGATGCACCACGGGCACGGCCTTCTCGGCGGTGAACAGGAGTTTTTCCAGGGAATCCCTGGGCTGCACCAACGGGGTGGTCATCTGGCTGTAGCTGAGCAGGTTGGGGTTGAGCCGGAGGTTATCCTCGCCGCCGGCCGCCGCCGCCATGGCGTAAATAGCCTCGCAGTCGGCCCGGTTGTCGGCGATAAAAACAATGGGCTTGGCCGTGTATTCCAGCATCAGGGCGAACTGGGTCTTGAACCGGTCGTGCTCGGGAGTGTCGGACGGGGCGCCCATGGACATGCAGAAATCGATCCGGGGCAGGGCGTCGACCAGCCGGATGCAGTCCTTGATCTCGCTGGTGGTGAAGGGCCGATGCTTATCGGTCTTGGGGTCCAGGTAATTGGCGCAATCCGAACCCGTGCCGAAATGGACTTCCCCCTCTTCCAGCCGAATCGCCGCCTCGTTCCCGCCCCGGCGGCAGAGGACCAGATGGGACGGCGCCTGGCGCAAGGCCCATTCCACCAGGTTGGCGGGCAGGAAGACCAGGGTTTCGTCCTTGATCACCGCGTCGGTTTGTCTCAGCAGGTTCAAGGCCTCGGGGTGATGAACGCGAACGCCGGTGCGCCGCAGTATCTCCAAGGAAGCGCGATGAACGAACGCGCATTGTTCCTCGCCGAGGAGACTGAATTTGGCCTTGGCCTCGGGAATTTTCGACATTACTTCCTCCTTGCGTCATCCTTGGGCCGGAATGCGGCCGCCGGCGAATGTGTTTTCAAGGGCTAGGGGAGCGGATGAATCAGTCCCGGTCCATCTTCCCGGCCAGGTCCCGGTAGCGCCGGGCGGCCCGTTCCACCGCCTCGGGGTTCAATTGTATTCCCAACCCCGGCCCGGACAAAAGCCCCAGACAACCGTTTTTCAGGACCAAGCCCGGGGCCGCCAACAGGTCCTCGGCCAGCAACTGGTGCATGATCTGGTTGCCCTCGGTCAGATTGGGGACGGTCAGGGCCGCGTGGTGCTGGGCCAGGTCGGTGACGCCGGAAACCGACTGCCCATGCAGGCAGATGGACAGGCCGGCCGCCTCGGCGACGGCCGCGGCCTTGCGAAAAGCCAGCAACCCGCCGACCTCGTGGATTGATAAAACCAGGACGTCGGCGGCCCGGCGACGGCAGATTTCATAGACGTCCTGAATGGTGAAAACCCCCTGGTCCGCGGCGATGGGGACCCGGCAGGATTCCTTGACCTGCTTGAGCGCGGCCAGGCTCCGGGCCGGGGTCGGCTGTTCGATGAACTCCGGGTCGAAGCGGGACAGCAGATTGATCATGCGGATGGCGGATGCGGGGTCCCAGGCTTCGTTGGCGTCCAGGCGCAGCCGGCGGGCGCCGATCACGGACCTGACCGCCGCGACGTTCTCCAGGTCCCGGGCCTCGCCCCGGCCGACTTTCAGATAAATGACCGAATGGCCGGCCGCGACCGCGGCCGCCGCCGACGCGGCCAACTCCTCGGCCGTGTCGCCCTGGGGAAAGCCGAAATAGTCCACCTCGGACCGAAAGGCCCCGCCCAGCAACTGGTAGACCGGGCGGCCCGCCGCCTGCCCAATGACGTCCCACAGGGCCATTTCCAGCCCGGCCAGGGTCAGGGCCGCCAGCCGGGGCAGGTCGTTGAACCCGCCCAGATGGCGGGCCGACCACATCAGGTTTTCGATATCAAAGGGAGACCGGCCGATCAAACCGGGGATGATCGCTTTCAGAAGCCCCAGGGCCCCCGTTCCGGGCGCCGGGGCCGTGGATTCCCCCAGCCCGACCAAGCCCTCGTCCGTTTCCACCCGGATGAGCAACACGGCCGCGCCATGGTCGACCCGGCCCGCCCAGTGATAGGGCTCCCGAAAATCAAGGAAGAGAGGAACAGGTTCGATCGCCGTTATTTTCATCCCAGGCGGGCCCCCTCGTCCGGCGCCGGGCTCAGCCGGGCAGCCGTCCGGCCCGAAAGGCCTTCAGATATTTCATGCAATAATCGTCGCGACCGGCCAGGGCCTCGGCGGCGATAATGCCCGTCATCATCTTTTCATCCAGGGGGTTGACGATGGCCCCGTCCAACCCCTTGGCAATGGCCATCATCATGAAGGTCTGATTCAAAAATTTCCGTGAAGGAAGTCCAAATGAAATATTGGACAGGCCGCAGGCGGTGTGAATGCCCGGATAACGACTCCGAATCTGTTCCACGGCCTCGAGAAATTCCCGGCCGAAGGAATTGTTGACGCTGACCGGCTGCACCAGCGGGTCCACGAAAATATCGTCCAACTTCACGTTGCTTTGAACCAGGGCGTTGACCAGCTTGTCCGCGATGCGCAGCCGGTCTTCCACGGTCTGGGGCATGCCCTCGTCGCTCATGCACAAGGCGATGACCTTGAAACCGGAACCGGCGACAAGGGGCATCAGCTTGTCGAAGCGGTCTTTTTCGAGGGAAATCGAGTTGATCATGGGGGCGCCCCGGTGGACGGACAACCCGGCCTCGATGGCCTGGGGGTTAGGGCTGTCCAGGGCGCACGGCTTGTCCGTGACCGCTTGCACGTTCTCGACCAGCCACTTCAGGTATTCGGGCTCCTGGTGGACGAACACCCCGGCGTTGACGTCGATGAAGTCCGCGCCGGCCTGGGCCTGGTCAAGGGCCGTCTTCCTGATATAGTCGGCGTCCTGGGCCGAAATCGCCTGGCCGATGGCTTTTCGGCTGGCGTTGATCAATTCTCCGATAATAATCATGTCGCGTCTCCGGCGCCAACCTCGGACCAGGAGCGGCAAGACGCCTTTCCGCTCCCCCGGCCGGGTCGGCTGAAATGAATCGCTCCCAAAACGGGCGGCGGAGGCGTCCCGCCCGGCCCGCCTCGAGGCGCGGAAATCAGCTCAACATGCCCTTGGCCAGTTTGACCGCGGAACCGGCGTCGGTGGAAAAACCGTCCGCGCCGATCTCGTCGGCGTAGGCCTGGGTGACGGGCGCCCCGCCCACCAGGATTTTCACCTTGTCCCGCAGGCCGGCCGTCTTGACGGCCTCGATGGTGGCTTTCATCATCGGCATGGTCGTGGTCAAAAGGGCCGACAGGCAGATCAGGTCCGCATGCCTGGCCTGGGCCTGGCGCACGAATTCCTCGGGAGCGATGTCCACGCCCAGGTTATGCACTTCCAGGCCCGAGCTTTCCAGCATCATGGCCACCAGATTCTTCCCGATGTCGTGCAGGTCGCCCTTGACCGTGCCGATGACCACCCGGCCCCGAACCCCGGCCCCGCCCTCGCCCAGCAGGGGCTTGAGAATTTCCACCCCGGTCGCCATCACCTGCGCGGCCATCAGGACCTCGGGGATGAACATGTCCCCGTTCTCCATCTTTTCGCCGATAACGTCCATGCCCGGGATAAGACCCTGGGCCAGTATCTCCCCGGCCGAAACGCCGGCGTCCAGGTCCCGTTTGACATAGCCGGCCAAAACGTCCCTGGCCCCATCCATAAGCGCCTGCAAATACTTCTCCTTATCGACCATTTCAGCCTCCTGGTATTAAATGGCGTCCATTGCCCGCGCGTTTTCGAAACGCGGTCCGGTTCGTTTACGGTCAAGCCCCGGGCCTTTTTTCCGGTTGTTCCAGCCCTTGTCGGGGCGGCTCGCGGCTCGTTTTTTTTCGCTTGACATGGTCAGGCCTTGACTGTATGACTATACTTGTATAGACGATATGTCAAGCAAAAAACAAATACCTCCCCCCGCCGAAAACTTTCGAAAACAACGGCCGGCGGAGGTCCTTCAACCGACTCGGCGACGCGAGGGGTCGACTTCGACCCGGGGCGTTTTTCGGAAAAGAGCACAGCCATGGACCTTAATTCCCAAAACTTTTCCCGAAAAATCGACGACAGCCCGCTCCCCTTGTACCAAAAGCTGAAAAGCCTGATTGCCACCCGCATCCAAAAAAAGGAATGGCTGCCGGGCCAGCAGATACCATCCGAGGCGGAATTCGTCGAAACCTATGGCATTTCGCGGATGACGGCCAGCCGGGCCCTGCGGGAGCTGACCTCCGAGGGGTACCTGGTCAGGGTCCAGGGAGTGGGCACCTTCGTGGCCAGGCGCAAGCCCAAGGCGGATATGCTGCAAATCCGCAGCATCGCCGACGAAATCAGGGAACAGGGCGGCCTGTATTCCAACCGGGTGGATGTTCTGGTGGAGGAGCCTGCTTCCGAGCCGGTGGCCGAGGAGATGGAAATCGCCCCCGGGGAAAAAGTCTATCACAGCATCATCGTGCATCTGGACCGGGGCGCGCCCATCCAGATCGAGGACCGCTATGTCGGCGTCGACATCGCCCCCGAATATATCCGGCAAAATTTCACCCGGATCACGCCGACCCAGTATCTACTGGATATCGCCCCTCCGGCCGAGGTGGAGCATCTCCTGGAAGCGATCCTGCCGGACAAGAAGACCATGAAGCTCTTGAAGATCGGGCCTCGCGAACCCTGCCTGGTGCTTCATCGGCGCACCTGGACCGCGGGCCGGGTGGTCACCTCGGTCAAGATGATCTATCCCGGCTCCCGGTACCGGATCGGCGGTCATTTCCGGCTCGACGAGTCCGGCCCCGCCGGTTCCGGGCCGCGCGGGTTTTCCTTCATTCCATGAAAAACCGGAGGAACAGATAATGAATGCCATTATTCTCGGCGTCGACGGCATGACCATCGAGGACCTGGTCGCCATCGCCCGGCGCGGGGCGAAGGTCCAGGCCTCGCCGGAAGCCGTCCGCCGCATCGTTGAAACCCGGCGGCTGGTGGACCAATGGGTGGACCAGGGCCGGGTCATCTACGGCGTCACCACCGGCTTCGGGGCCCTGAGCGGGGTCACGATCTCCAAGGAAGACACGGGCAGGTTGCAATACAACATCCTTTTGAGCCATTCGGCCGGAGTGGGCGCCCTGTTGGACGAGGAATCCGTGCGGGCGATCATGGCCCTACGGATCAAGGACATCGCCCGGGGACATTCCGGGGTGCGGTTGGAAACCTTCAACCATCTGATCAGGCTTCTCAACGCCGGAGTGGTCCCCTGCGTGCCGGAAAAGGGCTCGGTCGGCGCCAGCGGAGACCTGGTGCCCCTGGCGCACCTGGCGCTCCCGCTCATCGGCGAGGGGGAAGCCTTTTATCAGGGCCGACGCCTCGGCGGCCGGGAAGCCCTGCGAGCCGTGGGGCTGGAACCGCTGCGCCTGACCTCGGCCGAGGGGCTGGGCTTGCTCAACGGCACTCAATTCATGGGCGGCCTCGGCGGGCTGGCCGTGCACGACGCGGGCCTTCTTTGCAAGCACACGGACATCGCCGCATCCCTGAGCCTGGAAGTGCTCATGGGCAGCCGGACGGAATTCGACCCCAGAATCCAGCGGGTCCGCCCCCACCCCGGCCAGGCCGCGGCGGCGGACAACATGCTGCGCCTAACCCAGAACAGCGAAATAATCTCCTCCCACAAGGACTGTTCCCGGGTCCAGGACGCCTATACCCTGCGCTGCTCCCCCCAGGTGCATGGGGCCAGCCACGACGCCATCGAATACGCCCGGCGAGTGCTGGAAACCGAGATTAATTCGTCCACCAACAACCCCCTGTTCTTCCACGAGGAAGGCGATTTTCTCCTGGGCGGCAACTTTCACGACCAACCCGTGGGCCTGGCCATGGATTTCCTGGGCATCGCGGTCGCGGAACTGGCCAACATTTCCGAACGCCGGGTCGAGCGCCTGGTCAACCCCATGCTCAGCGGCCTACCGGCCTTTCTGGTGAGCGAGGGCGGGCTTAACTCGGGGTTCATGATCGCCCAGTACACGGCCGCGTCCCTGGTTTCGGAAAACAAGGTCCTGGCCCACCCGGCCACCGTGGACTCCATCCCCACCTCGGCCAACAAGGAAGACCACGTTTCCATGGGCGCCATCGCGGCCCGCAAGGCCAGGCAGATAGTGGAAAACACGGAAAACGTGCTGGCCATAGAACTGCTCTGCGCGGCCCAGGCCATGGACCTGTTCACCAACATGAAGCCCGGCGAGGGGTCCCTGCGGGCCCACCAGGTCATCAGGGAAACCGTGTCCCATTTGGACGAGGACCGCCTGTTGGCCAGGGACATCGCCGCGGTCAGGGCCTTGATCAAGTCGGGCCGCCTGCTGGAAGCCGTGGAGGAAACCGTGGGTCCCTTGAATTGATTTTTTCCGGGCCGGACCTAGCCGCCCGGCCCGGACGACCCTTTTTCGAACCAGTTTCCAAGACCGAGGCCCCCCGGCCTCGGAAAAAAGGAGCACATAATGAACCCCGATGAATTTGGATTCAACCCGACCCTGACCTTCCTGTCGGAAGAAGATAAGAAGAAGCTCCATGGGGGCGTATTGAGGCTTTTGGAAGAGACCGGCATGGCCCTCCAACACGAGGAAGCCCTGAAGCTGCTCGGGCGGGCCGGCGCCGACGTCGACGACCCGGAACACGTCAAAATCCCCTCCAAGCTGGTGGAACAAGCCCTCAAAAGCGCTCCCCATAACATCCCGGTCTACAATCGGGAAGGCGAATTGGCCATGGACCTGGGCGGCCGCCGGGCCTATTATGGGACCGGGTCGGACCTCATGTCCCATGTGGACGCCAAGACCCTGGAACGCCACCGCACCACCATCGAGGACATCCGCCGGTCGGCCCTGGTCTGCGACGCCCTGCCCAACATCGACTTCATCATGTCCTTCGCCCATCCCCACGAAGTCGACCCGCACCGGTCCTATTTGGAAAGTTTCCGGGCCATGCTGGAATACTCGGTCAAGCCCATCGTGAACACCGCCGAAAACCGCCGGGACCTGGAAAAGATGTGGGAAGTCTCCGCGGTGCTGCGGGGCGGGGAACAACAGTTGCGGGACCAGCCCTACACCATTCAGTACGACGAACCCATCAGCCCGCTCAAGCACCCCTTCACCAGCGTGGACAAGCTGATTTTCTGCGCCCGCAAGGGCATGCCGGTGATTTATTCCCCCGCGCCCATCGCCGGCTCCACCGCGCCCATCACCATCGCGGGGCATGTGCTGCAGGGCCTGGCCGAGTCGTTCTTCGGCCTGGTGGTCCACCAGCTCGCGGCCGAGGGCGCCCCGTTCCTGATGGGCATCGGCCCCGCCGTCCTGGACATGTCCACCGGTCAATGTTCGTACAACGCGCCGGAATACCTTCTATCCCTGGCGACCATGGTGGAAATGACCAAATATTACGACCTGCCCAACTGGGGGTACGCCGGCACCAGCGACTCCCAGATTCCGGACATGCAAGCTTCGTTTGAAGGCGGCCTGCTGACCTTCATCTCCGCCCTGACCGGATCGAACCTCAACCACGACGTGGGGTATATCGACTTCGGCCTGACCGGCAGCCTGGAATGGATCGTGATCATGGACGAGATCATCAGCCAGATCAGGCGGATTCAGAAAGGCGTCCCCATCACCGAGGAAACCATGGCCCTCCCGGTCATCGCCGAGGCCGGCAAGACGGGTCATTTCCTGACCCATCCCCACAGCCTGAAACACCTTCGTTCCGTCCAGTGGCGGCCCAAGTTGATGAACCGCCTGGGGTATGAAAAATGGACCAAGCTCGGCGGGGTCGGGCTGCTGGAAAAAGCCGGCCGGCGAGTGGATGAAATTCTGGCCGGATACCAGGTCAAGCCGCTCGACCCGAGCGCGGCCCAGGAAATCCAAGCGCTTTGCGCCGCATTCACCGGACTGGAGAAATAACGGAGGCGACCCATTTGGGAATAAAAACCCGCCCCGAATCTGGTAGAATCGCCTCCCAAGGTTTGAACCCGCCGGAAGCGTCCCCCGGGGCGCCCGGCCATTTTCCATAATTAGGAAGGAACGGAAATGAAGAAGAAACTGGTATTGTCGATTTTTCTGGTGGTCTTGCTGGGTCTTGGGGCGCCGTTCACGGTTTTCGGCGCGTCCGACGGCAGGTCCGGCGGCATCCTCAAGGTCGGCTGCCAACCCACCAACAACCTGGACCCCCATTTTTCAGCCTCCATTTCGGACATTCTGCTGCTGGAGCAGGTTTATCACCATTTGACCTTCATCGACGCCAAGAACCAGGCGGTCCCGGACCTGGCGGCATCCTGGGAATCGGCGGACGGCAAGACCTGGGTCTTCCACCTCAAGGACGGCGTCAAGTTCAGCGACGGCCGGCCGGTCACGTCCAAGGACGTCGTCTTCAGCTACAACCGGCTGCGGGACGCCAAGGTCGGCGCCCCCACGGTCAAGCTGTATGAAAACGTGACCGCCATCGAGGCCGTGGCCCCCCTGACCGTCAAATTCACCCTGGCCCGGTCCAACCCCGAATTTCCGGCCGACACGGGCGACTACCACGCCTGCGTGATCCCGGACGGGACCAAGGACCCGGCCAAGGAACGCCTCGGCAGCGGCCCGTATGTGGTCGCGGCGGTGTTCCCGGAGGACCGGATCGTCCTGAAAAAGAACCCCCACTTCGCCATGAAGGACGCGGACGGAAGCGCCCTGCCCTATTTAGAGGAAATTCACCTGGTCTTTTCCCCGGACATGGGCGGACAGGTTGAGGCCCTGCGCGGCGGCGAATTGAACTTCGTCGGCGGCCTGACCACCGAATTCGCCGCGACCGTGGAAAAGGACCCCAACGCCAAGGTGCTTAAAAACGCCTCCAACATGCACTGGATGATCCACATGCGCTCCGACCAGGGGCATGTGGCGGCGGATAACCGCGTTCGCCAGGCCTTCAAGCTGGCCACCGACCATACGGCCATCATCAACGCCGTCCGGCCCGGCCTGGCCGCTCCCGGCAACGGCTTCAGCCCGGTGGGACCGGCCTACGGCGAGTACTATCTCAACCAGCCTCCGGCCACCGACATCGAGAAAGCCAAGGCCCTCCTGGCCGAGGCCGGATACGCCAAGGGCCTCAAGATCGACTTGGTCGCCCAGAACCAGTTGGACGTCATTCCCATCGCCACGGTCTGGAAGGACCAACTGGCCAAGATCGGCGTGACCGTCAACATCCAGGTCGTTCCCACGGACCTGTACTACGGTGAAGGCGAAAACAGTTGGCTTAAATGCGATTTCGGCATCACCGACTGGGGCACCAGGGCCACTCCGGTCACCTATTACAACCTGGCCTACACTTCCGACGGTCCCTGGAACGGCGCCCACTGGTCCGATCCCGAGTTCGACGCCCTGGCCCACCAGGTCGACAGCGAGATGGACCAGGCCAAGCGCGTGCAGTTGTACCACCAAACCCAAAAAATCCTGATCGAGCGCGGTCCCGTCATCAACGCCTATTTCGAAATGGCCGTGGCCGGCGTCAGCTCCAAGCTGGAACAGGTGGAACTGGCCTCCGACTGGGCCCGCACCCGCTTCTGGAACAGCTACTTCAAAAAATAATCCGTCGCGGCGCCCCGGCCCGGCAAGCGAGTCGGCCCGGGGCTTCGCCGGAAAAATTTCCAAGCTGAAACGAACCGGGCCGATATTCCCAAGGGGGTTGCCGCACATGGAGGACAATAGTCGAACTCAACACGCCGCGGGGTTCGCCCTGTACTGGAAACGGTTTTTAAAAAACCCGTTTTCAGTGGCCGGAACGGCGATCTTCCTCTTCTTCCTGCTCATGGCGGGCGTCGGCCCCGCGGTCGCCCCCCACGGGTTCCAGGAACAAAACATTTCCGAGCGCCTCCGCCCCCCCGGCGCCGCTCATCTCTTCGGGACCGATCAATACGGACGGGATATTTTCAGCCGCATCCTGACCGGGTCCCGGGGCATTTTCATCCTGGGCGGGTCGGGGACCATCCTGGCGGCCCTGCTCGGGACCGCCATCGGACTCTTTTCCGGGTTTTACGGCGGACTCATCGACGAGACGATCATGCGGGCCCTGGACATTTTGCTGGCCTTCCCGCCCCTGCTCCTGGCCCTGGTGCTCCTGGCTTCTTCCGGCCCCTCCCTGGTCAACCTGGTGGCGGTGGTGACCATTCTCTACACGCCCATGCTGGCCCGGGTCGTGCGCGGCCTGACCCTCGACCTGAAAACCAAGGAATTCATCGAGGCGGCCAAGACCAGGGGCGAATCGAAGTTCTATATTCTATTCAGGGAAATCCTGCCCAACGCCCTGGCCCCGCTCTTCGTCGAAATGTCCATGCGGTTTTCCTACGCCATTTTCCTGGTCGCTTCCCTGGGCTTTCTGGGCCTGGGCCAGCAACCCCCGTCCCCCGACTGGGGCTTGCAAATTAACGAGGCCCGCCCCTACTTTTCCACCGCGCCCTGGATGCTGCTTTTTCCGGCGGCGGCCATCTCGGTCCTGGTGGTGTCCACCAACCTGATGAGCGACGGACTACGGCAAGTCCTGCAGCCGACCGCGGACCGGAGGTGATTATGGGTTCGGAAGCCGTCCCCACCCTCGACATCGAAAACCTGACCATTGCCTACGAAACGGAAACCGGGACCCTTCTCGCCGTCCGAAACGCCACGGTCGGCATCCGGAAAGGCGAAAGCTTCGGGCTGGTGGGCGAGTCCGGCTCGGGCAAGACCACCCTGGCCCTGGGCGCCATCCGCTACCTGCCGGCCAACGGCCGCATCGCCGGCGGACGGGTCCGCTTGCAAGGGCAGAGCCTGACCGATACGCCCTGGCGCGACCTGTTCAACATCTGGGGCAAACGCATCGGCATGGTCTACCAAAACCCGGGCGGCGCCCTGAACCCGAGCCTGACCATCGGGCGGCAGATATCCGAGGCCGCGGTTATCCACCAGGGCCTGACCAAGAAGGAAGGCCTGGCCAAGGCCGTGGAGATGCTCGGCAAGGTGGCCATGCCCAACCCCGCGACCGTGATCAACCTTTATCCCCACCAGTTGTCCGGCGGAATGTTGCAGCGCTGCATCATCGCCATGGGCCTGATCAACGACCCCGAACTATTGATCATGGACGAACCCACCACCGCCCTGGACGTCACCACCCAGGCCCTGGTGCTGGACCTGGTCTCGGACCTCAAAAAACAGTTCGACTCGTCCATTCTCTACATTACCCACGACTTGGCCGTGGTGGCCAAAATCTGCGACCGCATCGGCGTCATGTACGCCGGCGAAATGGTGGAAATCGGTCCCAAGCGGGAAATGTTCTTCCATTCGCGCCATCCCTACACCATGAGCCTGTTGGGGTGCATACCGCATTTCGACCCCCGGAGCCGCAAGCGCTCCCTGGTCAGCATCCCCGGCCGGATTCCCCGGCTCACCCGGTTGCCCGACGGCTGCATCTTTTCTCCCCGGTGCTTTTTCGTCCAGGATAGGTGCCGACTGGAGCGTCCGCCGTTCCGGGAAATAGCTCCCGGCCATTTTTCAGCCTGTTTCCACTGGGACGTCCTGCCGCGACGCGTCGAGGACGTGGCCGGAAGCATCTCGTACCCCCGGCCGGAACAGGCCGCGGTCCTGTTGAAGGCCGATAGGGTGCATAAGGAATTCGACGCCGTGGAAACCTTTTTCAGCCTGAAGGGAAAAAGCGGAAAAAAGGTCAAGGCGGTCAACGACGTCTCCCTGGAAATACCCGAGGGATACACCCTGGGCATCGTGGGTGAAAGCGGCTGCGGCAAGACCACCTTCATGAGGACCATCATCGGGCTGCAAGCCCCGACCTCCGGTCAAAACAGCCTGCGCGGGCTGCCCCTGGCGCCGGAAACGTCCCAACGCCCCCGGGACGTTCTGCGCAAAATACAGATGGTTTTCCAGAACCCCGACGCGTCCCTGAACCCGCGGCACACCCTGGCCCAGGCCATCGGCCGCCCCATGGTCCTGTTCAACCCCCAAATGGACCGTTCGACCGCCGCTAGAAAGACCCTGGAATTGCTGGAAGCGGTCAACCTTCCGGCCCACTACGCCGAGAGGCTGCCCGGGGAGCTCAGCGGCGGGGAAAAACAGCGGGCCGCCATCGCCCGGGCGTTCGCCGCGGACCCGGAACTGGTCCTGCTCGACGAACCGCTCTCCGCCCTGGACGTGTCGGTCCAGGCATCCCTGGTCAACCTCCTGTTCGAGCTGCAAGCCCGAAACCGGGCGACCTATCTGTTCATCTCCCACGACCTGGCGGCGGTCCATCACCTGGCGGACCTGATCGCGGTGATGTACCTGGGCCGGGTCATGGAAGTCGGGGAAGCGGACGACGTCTTCGCGCCTCCGTTTCATCCGTACACCGAGGCCCTGCTCTCGGCCATTCCGGTGGCCAATCCGGATATCCGGCAGGAAAACATCCGGCTTCATGGTTCGGTCCCCAATCCCGTGGACCTGCCCTCGGGCTGCGTCTTTCATACCCGCTGCCCCCGAAAAATCGGGCCGATCTGCGAAACCGAGACGCCGCCCTGGCGCGGCGGTAAAAAACAGAGCCGGGTCTGGTGCCACTTCGACCTGGACGCCCTGGCCGCCGTGCAGGCCCAAGCCATCCGGTCAGCGGAACAAAACGGGGTGACGGCATGATACGCTTCCTCATTCGCCGCCTGGGCTTTGTCGCGATCACCATTATCGCTTCCTCGGCCTTGATCTTCCTCGCCACCCAGGTGATGCCCGGGGACGTGGCCCGCATGATCCTCGGGCGGTTCGCCACCGACGAGGCCCTCCACGCCCTGCGGGAACAGTTGGGGCTCAACCGGCCCTTGCTCGTCCAGTATTTTTCGTGGCTGTTCGATTTCGTCCGGGGCGACTGGGGCGTGTCCTTGAGCACCAACAGCCCGGTCATGGAACTGGTCTTTGGCCGGTTGCATAATTCGGCCTGGCTGGCGGGAGTGGCCTTTGTGCTGTACGTCCCTTTAGGCATTCTGCTGGGGCTCTGGGCCGCCTTGCGCCGCAACACCATCACGGACCAAATCATTTCCATCGGGTCCCTGTCTTTTATCGGGCTTCCGGAATTCGTCACCGGAGTAATCCTGATCTCGGTTTTCGCCATTAAACTCAAATGGCTCCCGGCCAGCTCGGCCATCATGCCGGACGCCGGGTTCATGCAGGCCCTGCCGCGCCTGATCCTGCCCGGAGTGTCCACCGCCCTGGTCAGCCTGGCCTATGTCACCCGGATGACCCGGTCGAGCACCATCGATGTTCTGCACACCGATTACGTGCGCACCGCCTATCTCAAGGGGCTCCGGCCGCGCCGGGTGTTGTTCGGGCACGTCCTTCGAAACGCCCTGCTGCCCACCATTACCGTGGTGGCCATCGGCGTGGGCTGGCTCATCGGCGGCCTGATCGTGACGGAATCGCTTTTCAGCTACCCCGGGCTGGGCCGCCTGCTGCTTTTCGCCATCCAGCGCCAGGACCTGCCCCTGATCCAGGCCACGACCCTGCTGTTGGTGCTGATATTCAGCGTGTCCAATCTGGTCGCCGATATTCTGTACGCCTATCTGAACCCCCGCATCCGCTATGATTGACGGGCGGGACGGGGGGATTTGGCAATGACCTGGACGCGAGTCGGCTTCGCCCGCGCGTCCGAATCGGCGACGGCGGGGGCCGTCGCTCGCGAGGTATAAAAAATGCTGAACAACAATCAAATCCTTGAGGCCATGGCTATCAGGCTCGACGAGGTCCCCCGGTCGACCCCGACCTTCGTCCCCGGGGTCAGGCGGGCGCCCGACCGGGGGTTTCGCCTCACCCCGGCCCAGGCCGCCGCGGCCCTGAAAAACGCCCTGCGCTATATTCCGCCGGAGCGCCACGCCGAATTGCTCCCCGAATTTGTGAACGAGCTTAAAACCAGGGGCCGCATTTACGGTTATCGCTTTCGGCCGGAAGGACGCCTGTGGGCCAAACCCGTCCAGGAATACCAGGGCAAATGCCTGGCCGGACGGGCTTTCCAGGTGATGATCGACAACAACCTGGATTTCGAGGTCGCCCTTTATCCCTACGAGCTGGTCACCTACGGCGAAACAGGGGCGGTCTGCCAGAACTGGATGCAGTACCGCCTCATCAAAAAATACCTGGAAGCCTTGACCGAGGACCAGACCCTGGTGGTTCAGTCCGGCCATCCCCTGGGGCTTTTCCGTTCCGCTCCGGACAACCCCCGGGTGGTCATCACCAACGGGTTGCTGGTGGGGTTGTACGACAACCCGGCGGATTGGGAAGTGGCGGTCCAGATGGGGGTTTCCTCCTACGGCCAGATGACCGCGGGCGGCTGGATGTACATCGGTCCCCAGGGCATTGTTCACGGGACCTACAACACGCTTCTGAGCGCCGGCAGGAAAATGTGCGGCGTGGCCCCGGAATCAAACCTGGCCGGGCTCCTGTTCGTCTCCTCCGGGCTCGGCGGCATGAGCGGCGCCCAACCCAAGGCCGCTAAAATTTCCGGCGCGGTCTCCCTCACCGCCGAGGTGGACCCTTCCCGGATCGAGACCCGCCGCCGGCAGGGCTGGGTGGACCTGGTTTCCAGCGACCTGGACCAGGTCATGATCGCCGCGGACCGGGCCCGGGCGCAAAAGCAGGCCCTGTCCATCGCCTACCACGGCAACGTGGTGGACCTGCTCGAATACCTCGACGCCCATGACGCGAGGGTCGATCTGCTCTCGGACCAGACATCCTGCCATGTGGTTTATGACGGCGGGTATTGCCCCCAGGGCCTGACCTTCGAGGAACGAACGGACATGCTGGCCCGCGACCGGGCCGGTTTCCGCGCCCTGGTGGATAAAAGTCTCCGCCGCCACTTCCAGCTCATTAAATCCCTGTCCGCCAAGGGCGCCTATTTCTTCGATTACGGCAACGCCTTTTTAAAGGCCGTCTTCGATTCCGGCGTCCGGGAAGCCTCGAAAAACGGCGTGGACGATAAGGACGGCTTCGTCTTCCCCTCCTACTTCGAGGACCTCATGGGTCCCATCTTCGACTACGGTTACGGCCCGTTCCGCTGGGTCTGCCTGAGCGGCAGTCCCGAGGACCTAGCCAAAACCGACCGGGCCGCCATGAGCTGCATCGACCCGAACCGCCGCCCCGAGGACCGGGACAACTACAACTGGATTCGCGACGCCGGCGAAAACAAGCTCGTGGTGGGCAGCCAGGCCCGCATTCTGTACCAGGACGCCGGGGGGCGGGTCAACATCGCCCTCAAGTTCAACGAATTGGTCCGGCGGGGAGAAATAGGGCCGGTCATGCTCGGCCGGGACCACCACGACCCGGGCGGGACGGATTCGCCCTTCCGTGAAACAGCCAACATCAAGGACGGCAGCAACGTCTGCGCCGACATGGCGGTTCATGGCTTCGCCGGCAACGCGGCCCGGGGCATGTCCCTGGTCGCCCTGCACAACGGCGGCGGCACCGGCATCGGCAAGGCCGTCAACGGCGGCTTCGGCTTGGTCCTGGACGGCAGCCGACGGGTCGACGACATCATCGGGTCGGCCATGTCCTGGGACGTCATGGGCGGCGTGGCCCGTCGCAACTGGGCCCGCAACCCCAACGCCATGGAAGTGGCCGCGGCGTACAACCGGGAAAATTCCAACGGCGACCAGATCACCATCCCCTTCCTGACCGAGGAAGGCTTGGTCGAACAGGCCGCGGCCGCGTTGTTCACCACGGACAAACAATAAGGGCGAGGCGCAAGGCCCTTGCCCGGCGGTCCCGGCCCGGCGCTTCCCCGACCGGATCGGGACCGCGACCCAGGATAGACAGATGAAAAAAATAGTCGAATGCGTCCCCAACTTTTCCGAGGGCCGCGCTCCCGAAATAATCGAAGCCCTGGCCGCGGCCATTCGCCAAACCCCGGGCTGCCGGCTGCTGGACGTGGACCCCGGCAAGTCCACCAACCGGACCGTCTACACCTTTGTCGGAGACCCGGAAGCCGTGGTGGAAGGCGCCCTGGCCGCCGCCCGGGTGGCCCGGGAAAAAATCGACATGAGGCGTCACACCGGCGAACACCCCCGCTTCGGCGCCCTCGACGTCTGCCCCTTTGTCCCCGTTTCCGGGGTCGACATGGCCGAGTGCGTGGCCATCTCGAAGGAATTCGCCCGCCGCGCCGCCGAGGAACTGGGGGTCCCCATCTTTCTGTACGAGGAAGCGGCGCCGGCCGAATATCGTAAAAAGCTGCCCGATATTCGCCGGGGGGAATACGAGGGCCTGGCTCAAAAATTGACCGACCCCCGCTGGAAGCCCGACTTCGGACCGGCCGAATTCATCCCCTCCTGGGGGGCCTCGGCCGTCGGAGCCCGCATGTTCCTTATCGCCTACAACGTCAACATCCTCGGCGCGCCCAACCAGGCCCACCGGATCGCCTTGAACCTGCGGGAAGCCGGGCGCGGGGACGACCAGCCCGGCCGGCTTAGGGAAGTCAAGGGCATGGGGTGGTTCGTCGCCGAATATAACCTGGCCCAGGTGACCGTCAACTTGACCGATTTCCGGGTCACCCCCCTTCACGTTTTGTTCGAGGAAGTGAAAAGGGAAGCCGCGGCCCTGGGCGTCGGCGTGGCCGGGTCCGAAATCGTGGGGGTCGTCCCCCTGGAAGCCATTCTGGCCGCCGCCGATTATTATATCGAACACGAAAACCTGTTTATCTACCAGGAAGACCAGAAGGCGCGGCTGGCCGTGGAGCGGCTGGGCCTAAGCTCCGCCAATTTCTTCAATCCCCGGGAAAAAATCATCGAATACATCGTGGCCGAGCCTCCCGACGAACCCTTGGCCGGCCCGACCCTGCGCGGCTTTATCGAGGAAGTCGCTTCCCGGTCGTCCGCGCCGGGCGGCGGGTCCGTCTCCGCCGCGGCCGCGGCCCTGGGCGTGGGCTTGGGGTCCATGGTCGCCAAGCTCACCCAGGGCGTGCGCAAGTTCGAGTCGGCTGAACCCGCCTTGCGACGGGCCATACCCGTTCTGCACGACCTGACCCGGAAACTGATCCCCATGATCGACGCGGATACGACCGCCTTCAACGAATATATGGCCGGCTTGCGGGCCCCCCGGGACACGCGGGAACAGCGGGAAGCCCGGGCCGCCCAAATGGAAGCCGGGTTGAAAACGGCGGTGGAAGTTCCCCTGAAAACCATGCGGCTCGGCGACCAGGCCTGGGAAGCGCTCCTGGAAGTCGCCCGATGCGGCAACCCCGCCTCCAAATCCGATGTCCAGGTCGGCGCCAGGATGCTGGAAACCGGCGTCTGGGGCGCCTACCAGAACGTCTTGATCAATATCACGGGCGTCCAAGACCGGGATTTCAGGGAAACCGTGTTGAAGGAAGCGGAAGCGATCGCGAACCGGGCGCGGGAAAAATGCGCCTCGGTCCTGGATATTCTGAAATAACCGCCGGTTGGCGACAGGAAAACATATTGTGATTGACCTCGAAAAATTCAACGAACTGTTCCATGTTCCCCCGGCCATGAGAAAATATATCAAGCTGGTGGTCGAACCGCGGGAAATGGAACTGATTCTGGCCCTGAACGGCGAGACTCTCGACCCGCCGGAAATCGCCCGCCGCCTTGGCCTGCCGGTGGAGGAAGCCGCGGCCTTCCTTGCGCGCTCCTACGAACGCCACGTAACCACCAAGATCGTGGGCGGGGAAAAAGTCGGCTATGTCTTCGACTACGTGGACGAAACGGGACGGGAAATCCGTTATGCCCCGGCCAAGTTCTACGACCGCCTCGACCCGCTGACCATGAACGAAAACTGGACCGATATTCCCGAGGATGTCCGCAAGGAAATTAGCGAGTGGTGGCTGACGGAATATATCGCCAAGGTCCGGCCCATAGTGGAAAAGATCAAGGAAGACCCGGAAGCCTATTTTCAGATAAAACAGAAGGACTTCCTGTTGGTGGAACAAGCCCTGGAACAGGTGGAGGCCGCCGAGTTTCACGTGGTGGTCAACTGCGACTGCCGGTCCAGCGAATTGGCTTGCAATCATATGAAGGAAGGCTGCATCCGGTTCGACGACGGGGCCAGGTACACCGTGGGGCGAGGCCTGGGGCGCGTCCTGACCAAGGACGAGTGCAAAAAGCTGGTCCTGGAAACGGACCGCGACGGCTTGATGCACATCGGCGCCCTGGGCTGGAAGGAACATGGCCTGTTCGGGTTCTGCAACTGCTGCACCTGCTGCTGTTTCCCCCTCAGGACCGCGGAAAGGCTGCATAGCCAAAAACAATACCCCCGCTCCCATTACCTCGCCGTTCGAGACCTGGAAAAATGCATCCACTGCGGGTTATGCACCAAGCGGTGCCAGTTCCACGCCTTTTTTAAGGGCGAGGACAAACTGGAAATCAAGGGTAAACTGAGGACCAGGGTGCTCTTCGATCCGGAAAAATGCTATGGCTGCGGACTCTGCGCCTCGGCCTGCCCCCAAGGCGCCATTGTCATGAAAAAGTTGGAACAAGGCTAGGCGCGCCTCCCCGCGGCCATGACGCCGGCGCCCAAGCCCGAGAGGGGAGACCCCGGCCGGGGAAGCGCCGGGGCCCTCGTTTAGCCAAGGCGGAGATGGTGAGCCCGAATGATAATATCCGTGGAAAAAGCGGTCACCGCCCAAAACGACCTGATCGCCGCGCGACTCCGGGAAAGGCTCGGGGACGAAAAAGTCTTCTGCCTCAATCTTATCGCCGCTCCGGGAGCGGGCAAGACGTCCCTGATAGAAAAAACCATCGCGGGCTTGGGCGGCCGATTCGGAATACTGGTGGTGGAAGGCGACCCGCGCACCAGCCTCGACGGCGACCGGGTCACGGCCGCCGGGGCCCGGGCCTTTCAGATCAACACCCTCGGCGGATGCCACCTCGACGCCCGCATGGTCCAGGTCGAGCTAGACCGGGCGGACCTTGGCGCGGTGGACCTGCTGATTATCGAGAATATCGGCAACCTGCTCTGCCCCGCCGCCTGGGACCTCGGCGAGGATGTTCGCGTGGTGGTCTCCAGTCTGCCGGAAGGCGCGGACAAGCCGCTCAAATACCCGGAAACCTTCAGCCTAGCCCAGGTCCTGGTCATTAACAAGATTGACCTGGGTCCTTTTCTGCCGGTGAAGGCGGCCGATATCCGCGCCGCCGCCCTGCGGGTCAACCCCGGACTGGAAGTTTTCGAGGTTTCCTGCCTGACCGGCGCCGGGCTCGACCAGTGGTTGACCTGGCTAGGGGACCGCGTCGGTCAAAAAATGGCCGAACTAGGCCCGAAAGACCCCTTACCCCGATCCGGCCCATCGCGAGACCCGCTAGGGTAGGGGCGGGTTGGGCCGTCTCGGCCTAACCCACCGGTTTACCAGCTTGTTTTTGTAGGTTTTTTTCTTCGGCCCGATTAAAATTGCCGAATAAGGCCATCCGATGCACGAAATGCCCTTTACCCAAGCCTTGATCGAACTCGCCCTGGATAAGGCCGAAGGGAAAAAAATTCTAAAAATACACCTCCGGGTCGGTTGGCTGAGCTCCATTGTCCCCGAGTCTGTTCAAGTCTTTTTCGATCATTTAAGCCGAGACACCTTGGCCGAGGGCGCGGCCCTGGATTTCGAATTCGTCCCCATCAGCCTGGCCTGCCAAGCCTGCGGCCGGGTCCTGGACCTGCCCTACCAACCGTCCCGAAACCCCAGGCAGGCCCTGGCCCAGGCCTTCCGGGACGGCTGTCCCTGCGGCGCCGGTAAATTGTCCCTGGCCGGAGGCCTGGGTTTCGACGTCGCCGGAGTGGAAATCGAGGACTCCGTCTGAAAACCCCGCCGAGCCGGGCCGAGGACTGATCTGTTCAGGCGAAAATATCCGAGGGGATGTAGGGATGGGTCCCCTCGTAAACCGGAATTCCGGCCTTGGCCTTGATCTTGGCGATGATGACGGCGGCATGCGGACAGTGATCCACCAGGCAGGGTCCCAGGTGGACGGCCGTGGGCTTTTCATTCATCGGGGCGTTCCAGAGCTTGAGCTGGGCCAGGCGAGTGACGATAGTAGCGCCGGGACAGTCCCCGCAATTCAACAACCCCATTATTTGGGCGTCCGGAGCGTCTTTGTACCTTGAAAACGTCCCTTCCCGGCGGTTGAAGCCCACAAAACATCGCGAACACCCGATGCAAACGTCGTCCATGGCCTTTTTACAGCCGATGATGAGAATTTTTTCCATTTTAAGGCCTCCAATTTTTTTACTAATTTTCTTTAAACAAGGCCAAAAAATCAAGAAAAAAATCGCAATTCCTTTTTCCCTGTCAGCGGCCAGGTGAAAATGCAAGGAAAAGGGCCAAATGAAAATGAGTGCGGCTGTTTCCCAAGCTAGAGCCTGGGAAACAGATAATATTGGATGTCTTTTAAAAAAGTCTCCCACGAAACCATTTGCTGGTTCCCAAGCTCTAGCTTGGGAACCCGGGAAGGGGAAGCTCTAGCTTCCCGACTTTATCCGGAAAGCAACCAAGGGGAATCAACGCGGCGTTTCAATTCCGTAGTCTTGGCGCGGCGGTGAAGGTATCGATATTAGTCGGTTTGAAATTTCATCCGTCTCGTTGAACCCATGCCTGAAGGCTCGCCGGGCAAGGTCTCTCCCCTGGCCGGCGATTATGGGCGGTGGCGGGGTAGCAACATCTCTAGAGTGAGGAAGCTGGAGCTTCCCTGGCCGAGGTTCCCAAGCTAGAGCTTGGGAACCAGCCCTACTCATTTTCAACCGGTCGCTGATATCCGCCTTGACGTATGGTTCATATTTCATAAAAATCGGATGTCCTGTTTATAATGTTGGATGTCCTTCAAAAAGAAAGAAAGCACTGGCCGAGGTTCCCAAGCTAGAGATTGGGAACCAGCCCTACTCATTTTCAACCGGTCGCTGATATCCGCCTTGACGTAAGATTCATATTTCATAAAAACCGGATATCCTGTTTACAATGTTGGGTGTCCTTACTTGAAGTGTTCGAAAAGAAAGCATTTAAAATTGGATGTCCTTAATAGAAAGCGCGGTAATGCTCCGCTTGGGGGCCGGAAGGTTGCAAAAACGCCACGCCCGGGGTCGGTTTTTCGCGGTCAACCGAACCCCGCGCTAGGCGGCGCCTCCTTGTGGTCAGGAGGCGGCCCGTAATTAGGGGTTGGCACGATGGTTGCTCCTTCAACTGGAGAAATCGGACGGGGGTCTGAACATGAAAGCAGGCTTTGCCGCTTGGGAAAACCGCGTCGCCCCGGTCTTCGACGTGGCGCGCGAGATAATTCTAATGGAGACCGAAAACGGCCAGGTAGTCGGCCGGCGGTCCGAGTCCCTGGCGGAAACAGAGCCGATGGAGAGGGCCCGGCGGCTGGAAGCCCTGGGAGTGGAAATACTGGTTTGCGGGGCCATATCCCGTTTTGTGGAGGAAGTTATTGCTTCCAGGGGCATTCGGGTTATATCCTTTGTGGCGGGAGAGTTGCCGGAGGTTATCCGGGCCTGGCTGGAAGACGGCCTGGACGACGGTCGGTTCGCCATGCCGGGCAGTTTGGGGCGAAGGTGGGGCGGGACCGGCGGAAAGCATCGGGCCGGCGGACCGGTTGCGGCCGACCCGGGACAACCCGGGTGCGGCGCCGGGAGCGGACGACGCGGACGAGGCGGCGGCCGGATTGATCGTTCCGGTTACTGCGAATGCCCTCGCTGCGGGTTGCGGGAACCCCATGAACGTGGTCTCCCGTGCGTCGAGAGACTTTGTCCTCGCTGCGGCGTGGCCTTGGCGAGGGTTTGATCCATGTCCCGGTAAAACGCCCGGGCCGGCGAGGCGTTTTGTTACTGTCGGAAGCCGTCCGCCCGTTGGCGGCGGGATTACCATGAAGACATCGATATCTGTCCCGAAACGGCGCGCGGTTGTTTTGGAGGCAGGGACGGAGGCAAGGCATGATTCTCGCGGTGGCGTCGGGAAAGGGCGGGACCGGGAAAACCACCCTGGCGGTGAACCTGGCCAAGGTATTCGGAGCAAAAGTCGGGCTGTTCGACTGCGATGTCGAGGAACCGAACGCCGACCTTTTTTTGAAGGGAAAACTGTTGACGCGGGAGGTCGCCTCCATTTCGATACCCGAGGTCGACGAAGCGTTGTGCGACGCCTGCGGGGAGTGCGGGCGGTTCTGCCAATTCAACGCCATCGTCTCCCTGCAAAGCTCGCCCCTGGTTTTTCCGGAGCTTTGCCATGGCTGCGGCGGCTGCACCCTGGTCTGCCCGCAAAAGGCCATTAAAGAAACCGACCAGCGGATCGGCGTGGTGGAAACCCTGGATGTCGGCGACGGCGTCACCCTGGTGCAAGGGCGGCTGGACGTGGGCGTGGCCATGGCGCCACCCCTGATTCGGGCGGTCAAGGCGCGCCTGGGGGACGAGACCGACGCGATTTTGGACGCCCCGCCGGGAACATCCTGTCCGGTGATAGCCACGATTCGTGGGGCGGACGCGGTTATCCTGGTCACGGAACCGACGCCGTTCGGACTTTACGATTTGATCCTGGCCGTGGAGATGGTCCGGGAACTGGGACGGCCCTTTGGAGTGGTAATCAACCGGGTGGGGAGCGGCGACGGGCGGGTCCACGATTACTGTCACCGGGAAAAAATCGATATTCTCCTGGAGCTGCCGGACGACCGGCGGATCGCCGAGGCCTATTCGCGAGGGCGGCTCATAGTGGAGGCCTTGCCGGAATACCGGGTCGATTTCGAGGGCCTTTTAGTCAAACTCAGGGAGCTGGCCCGCGCCGGGGGGCCGAACTTGGCGTCGAAAGAGGGAAAAATGAATAATGAACAAACGAGGCCGGCATGACCACCGAACTGGTAATCATCAGCGGCAAGGGCGGGACCGGCAAGACCAGTCTGACCGCTTCCCTGGCGGTGTTGGCCGAAAAGGCGGTCATAGCCGATTGCGATGTGGACGCCGCGGACCTGCACTTGGTCCTTTCCCCGGTGGTCCGGGAGCGGCGGGAATTCCGGTCCGGTCGGGAAGCAATTATAATCAGTGAAAAATGTTCGGGCTGCGGGGTCTGCCGGGACCTGTGCCGGTTTGAGGCGGTGGGCCTCGTCGTCGGGCCGGCCGGCCGGGAAGTCATGGCCGTCGACCCGTTTTCCTGCGAGGGCTGTGGGGTCTGCGTCCGTTTTTGTCCGGAAGAGGCCATCGCTTTTCCGGAACGGCTTTGCGGCGAATGGATGATATCCTCGACCCGGTGCGGCCCCATGGTTCACGCCCGCCTGGGCGTGGCCGCCGAAAATTCCGGCAAGCTGGTTTCCACGGTCAGGAGGGAAGCCCGCCGGATCGCGGAAGAGGGCCGCCATCCGCTGATACTGGTCGACGGCCCTCCAGGCGTGGGCTGCCCGGTGATCGCCTCCGTGACCGGGGCGACCAAGGTCCTGGCCGTCACCGAGCCCACGGTTTCGGGCGAGCACGATCTCGAGCGGGTTCTGGCCCTGACCAGGCATTTCGGCGTTCCCACCTTGGTCTGTGTCAACAAATGGGATATAAACCCGGACATGGCCGAGCGCATCGAGGTGAAAGCCCGGGAGGCGGGAGCGACAATCGCCGGTCGAATTCGGTATGATCGGGAAGTCACCGCCGCCCAGATTCGAAAACAGGCCGTGGTTGAAACCGATTGCCCGGCCGCCGGGGACATCTTGGCGTTATGGCGAAATCTGGAGTTGTAGGGAATTAGCCATGGAGAAGCTTGATTTTGAATTTTTTAAACCCCTGGCCCAGGACCATGGGGAGAATCCGCGTCACCGGGGAGCGTTGGAAATTTTTAACGGCCACGCGAGCCTCAAGGGGGACTGCGGGGATTCCATGAAAATGTGGGTCTTCGTCCAGGACGGCCGCGTGGTCGGGGCTTCCTTCGACACCGACGGTTGCGGCGCTTCCCGGGCCGCGGGGAGCATGGCGGCCTGCCTGGCCCGCGGGTTGACCGTGGAAGAGGCGGCCCGCCTGCGTCAGATCGATATTTTGAACGCCCTAGGCGGCCTGCCCGAGGAATCGGAGCACTGCGCGTTTCTGGCGGCCGAAACCCTGAACCGGGCCTGCCGGGATTATTTGAAAACCCAGCCTTGAAGCCGGCCCGGGGCCGTTTGCCGCCGCGCGGCCCCGCGCGCCGGACTTTTTAACTCGTCCGTCGACCCGTTGTGAAATTCAGGTTGCAAAATACTTGTTCCGCTTGTTAACCCGGGCCCAAGGGTCTAAGCTGGGTCCACGAGCGGCGAGGCGCCTCCTGGCCTGAAATCAGGTGGAACAGCGGGCCGGAGGCTTCGCCGCGGTTGTCGAAAAAGGGAGACGGGACATGTCCTTGCTGTCGCATCTTGTCGGCGCGCCTGGATTCAGGAATGGTTTCGCGCAAGTCAACGGCCGGCGCCTGCATTACGTGGGCGTGGGGTCCGGCGAGCTGATGATCTTTATTCACGGGTTTCCCGAATTCTGGGGAGAGTGGGTCGGCCAGTTGCCCGAGTTCGGCCGCGACCGGCTGGCCGTGGCCCTGGACCTGTGCGGTTACAATCTTTCCTCCATCCCCCTGGACCCGGCCGATTATCAGATCGGGCGCCTGGTGGGAGACGTGAAAGGGCTGATCGAGCATTTCGGGTGCGAAAAAGTCACCCTGGCGGCTCACGACTGGGGCGGCGGCGTGGCCTGGGCCTTGGCCGGACGCTTTCCGGAGTTGGTGGAAAAGCTGATAATCATCAATTCGCCTCACCCGGGGGTTTTCGCCCGGGAGCTTTTACTGAACCCCGCCCAAAGGGAAGCCAGCGCCTACATGAACGTCCTGAGGGGCCCCGACGCGGAAGCCTTCCTGACCGCGGATAATTTCGCCTGGTTGTCCGCGAGCCTGTGGGGGCCCGACAGCCGGTGGCGCCCCTCGGAAAGCGAAAAACAACCTTATTTCGAGGCCTGGTCCCGTCCCGGCGCCCTGACCGGCGGCGTCAATTACTACCGGGCTTCCCCCCTGTATCCGCCGCAAGGCCCGGAGGATGAAACCCGCTTGGAGGGCTTGCTCGGCCTGGCCAAGTCGGTTTTCCAGGTCCGGGTCCCGACCCTGGTTATCTGGGGCGAGCTGGACCAGGCCCTCCTGCCCGGAAACCTGGTCGGCCTGGAAGAATACGTCGCGGACCTCGCGGTCGCCCGGATTCCCGACGCGGACCACTGGGTGGTGCATGAAAAGCCGGACGCGGTCAACCGTTTGATCCGGGATTTCCTGGATGGGTGAACCGGGAAACATGACCGGCCCGACCGGCTCCGGGGCGGGGCCCCCCCCGGCGCGTTCCGTATTTTCATTGACAGGCCCAAACAGTTTGAGCTACATCCAAAAAAGCTTAGTCGAGCCAATTGCATCACACGGATATTTGGCCCAAATCCAGGGACGGCGAAAATTTTAGCCCGCGGACATACCGAAAGATTTTGGTAAGTTAAAATTGAGCCTGACGACAAGTTGGGTCAAGGACCCCGGTTTTGCAAGCGGCGAGGTCATATTATTATTGCGGCGAGGATTAAGATGAAAAAAATCCGATTGAAAGTCAACGGACGGCCCAAGCAAGCGCTGGTGGAAGAAAAGGACGTTCTGTTGGATTATCTGCGGAGCGAACTTAATTTAATCGGGACCAAGCAGTCTTGCGACCGCAAGGGCCAGTGCGGCGCCTGCACGGTCATTGTCAACGGTCGGGCGGTGTTGTCTTGCCTGACCAAGATGAAGGACCTGGAAGAGGCCGACGTCATCACCGTGGAAGGCCTGGGGACCCCGGACAACCCCCACTTCATCCAGGAAGCCTTTGTGCTGGCCGGCGCGGTCCAATGCGGTTTTTGCACCCCGGGCATGATCATGGCCGCCAAGGCCCTGCTGGATAAAAACCCCTCCCCCTCTGGGGAGGAGATCAAGCGCGCCCTGCGGCGAAACCTTTGTCGGTGCACCGGGTACGCCAAAATTATCGAAGCGGTGGAGTTGGCCGGGCGATTCATTCGCGGCGAGGCTTTTCCCGAACAGATGAAGGTCGACCCCAACGGCGCCAAGATCGGTGTGTCCCATCCTCGCCCGTCCGCTTACCTGAAAGCCTGCGGAACCGCCGAATTCACGGCCGACCTTAGGGCCCCGGGCGCCCTGGAACTGGCCGCCGTCAGGAGCCCCTGGCCACACGCCGAAATACTGGGCGTCGACTATGCCGAGGCCCTGGCGTCGCCCGGAGTGGTCGGCGTGATGACCGCCCGGGATATCAAGGGGACCAACCGGTTGAAGTATATCGTGGCCGACCGGCCGGTCCTGTGCGAGGACCGGGTCCGCTACATCGGCGACCCCGTGGCCGTGGTCGCGGCCCGGACCCGGGACGAGGCCCTGGCGGCCGTGGAAAAGGTCCGGGTGGACTACCGGCCCCTGCCGGTCCTAGGCAGTCCGGAAGAAGCCCTGGCGCCCGAGGCCGCGCGGCTTCACCAGGAGTTTCCCAACCTGTGCTTTTCCTTTCCGACGGTCAAGGGCGACGCGGACCG
This sequence comes from Pseudomonadota bacterium, assembly GCA_043806915.1. Taxonomy (GTDB): domain Bacteria; phylum Desulfobacterota; class Desulfarculia; order Adiutricales; family JAGVGV01; genus JAZDGM01. The sequence continues at coordinate 86,275 of JAZDGM010000024.1, forward strand.
TGCCCTGGCCGACTCGGCCGTGGTGGTGGAGGCGCGGTTCACCACCGGATGCAACCATCAGGCCCCCCTGGAGCCGGAAGCCTGCCTGGCCTATTGGGAAGGGGAAGGGGAGGACGCCCAACTGGTGGTCGTCGGCCGGAGCATCAACATTCACCATCACCTGCGCATGCTTCAGGACGCCGTGGGCTGGGAGAACATGCGTTACGAGGAGGCCTTTACCGGGGGGCAGTTCGGCATCAAGCTCGAAATCAGCTCCGAGGGCGTGGCCGCCGCCGCGGCGCTCCATTTCCGGCGTCCGGTCCGGTATATTCCCGGCCTGCTCGAGTCCATGCAGATGACGTCCAAGCGCCACCCGTTCGACATGAAGGTCCGGCTCGGGGCCGACGCCCGGGGCCTGCTGACCGGCTACGACATCGACATCACCGTGGACAACGGCGCCTACCATTCCAACGGCAACGTCATCGTCAACCGGGCCTTGCAGATGCTGTCCGGTTCCTACAACATTCCCAACGTCAAGGCCCGGTCGCGCCTGGTTTACACCAACAATCCCTGGGGCAGCGCGGCCCGGGGCGCGGGGCCGCCGCAGGCCCATTTCGCCCTGGAATGCGCCCTGAACAAGTTGGCCGAGAAACTGGGACTCGACCCCCTGGAATTCAGAAAGATGAATTCCCTGCGCCCGGGACAAAGCAAATCCACGGGCCAGGTGGTGGAGGAATGGCCGTTCCCGGAACTCTGCTCCGCCATCCAGCCTCATTACGAGAGAAGCCTTCGGGAAGCCGAGGGACAACGGGAAGGCCGGGTCCGGCGGGGCGTGGGCCTGGCCGCCGGGGCGTTCGGCATCGGCTCGCCCGGGGACCAGGGCGTGGCCTCGGTGGAATTGGACGAGGACGGCGGCGTGACGATTTACGCCGCCGCGGCCGATCCCGGCGAGGGCAACGACGCCATGTTCACCCAGTTGGGGGCCCATGTCATGGGACTGCCCCTGGACAAGGTACGGCTGGTTTCCCGGAACACGGACCTGACCGCGGCCTCGGGCCCGGCGGCCGGCAGCCGCATCACCTTCATGATCGGCGGGGCCGTGGAGGACGGACTCAAGAAACTGAAGGCGGCCATGGCGGAAACCGGCGCCGGGAACGCCGCGGAATTGAAGGCGGCCGGTCGGCCGATTCGCTATCTCGGCCAGAAAAAGTCCTTGGAAGCCGGGCCCCTTGACCCCCAGACCGGGCAGGGGCCGTCCTTCGACTCCCAGGTGCACGCCTTGCAACTGGCGGAAGTCGAGGTCGACCTGGACACCGGGGAGGCGCGGGTTATCCGCATGACCACCGCCGTGGACGCCGGGACGGTCATCAACCCGCTCAATCTCGTGGGGCAATTGCACGGCGGCATGGACATGGGGACCGGGTGGGCCTTGCGGGAGGAATACGTTCCCGGAAAGACCAAGGATTGGGTCACCTTCAAATATCCGTCCATGAAAACCGCGTTCGACATGGATGTCATCATCCAGGAGACGCCGCGTAAGCGGGGGACCGCCGGCGCGGTGGGCGTGGGCGAGATGACCATGGTCCCGACGGCTCCGGCCGTGATCAGCGCGATTAACGACGCCTGCGGCGTTTGGATTCACGATCTCCCGGCCGTTCCGGAAAAGATCAAGGCCGCCCTGGCGGCCAAGGCTTGAGCCGCGCATGACGGCGGCCCCGAACACCGAGGGCGAGGGCCAAGCCCTGGTCCCGGGGCCGCGCGTCAGGCGTATCGATGGTCGCGAGGTGGTCTTCGACGGGGAAGACTTCCTCGCCGACCCCGACGCCTGGTCGGAGTCCCTGGCTCTGGCCCTGGCCCGCGAAGCCGGACTGCCGGGCCTCGACGACGTCCAGTGGCGGGTTGTCAAATTTCTGCGCGAATATTATTACACCCATGGCCGCGCTCCCCTGAACCGCCAACTGCGCGAAGGCGCGGGCCTGAGCCTTCTGGAATTGGAAAGCCTTTTCCCGGGCGGCATTCAGCGGGGCGCCCGCCGGCTGGCCGGCCTGCCCAACCCCAAAACCTGCCAGTGAGGGCCGACGGGAGGGGTGATGATCTACCTGGATAACGCGGCCACGACCTTTCCCAAGCCCCCGGAAGTCCTGGCGCAAATGACGGCGACCTATGCCCGGCTGGGGTGTTCCCCCGGACGCGGCGGGTACGACGCCGCCGTGGAGGCGGAGGAATTCGTTTTCCGGGTCCGTTCCCGCCTGGCCGGTTTTTTCGGCGCTCCCGACCCGAACCGGGTCGTCTTCGCGCAAAACGCCACCGACGCCCTCAACCTGTGCCTGCAGGGAGCGCTCGGCCCCGGGGACCATGTGGTTTCCACCCGGTTGGAACATAATTCGGTGCTGCGGGTCCTGTTCCATCTCCAGGCCAGCCGGGACGTTCGCTTCGACCTGGTCCCCTTTGACGGCGCCGGGTTCATCGATCCGGACGACGTGGCCCGGGCCATCCGGCCCGAGACCAGGCTGGTGGTGATCAACCATGCCTCCAACGTCCTGGGGACGGTCCAGCCGGCGGCGGAAATCGGCCGGGCGTGCCGGGAGCGCGGGGTCCCCCTGGTCCTCGACGCGGCCCAGAGCGCCGGCCTGGTCCCCCTTGACATGACCGCCTGGGGGGTGTCGGCCGTCGCCTTCACGGGACATAAGGCCCTCCTGGGCCCGACCGGGATCGGCGGGCTGGCGGTCGCGCCGGAACTGGAATTGGCTTCCACCAGGTTCGGCGGCACCGGAGTGGATTCCCAAAGCCTTTTTCACACCCCGGACTACCCCCAGCGGTTGGAGGCCGGCACCTTGAACCTTCTGGGCGTGATCGGATTGTCGGCCGGCCTGGATTATTTGGCGAAGGACGGACCGGGCGCGGTCCCGGCCCGGGAATTGATCCTGGCCGCGAGACTGTGGGACGGGCTGGCCCGGTTGAAGCGAATACAACTTTACGGCCAGGCTCCCGCCGAAAACCATGTTCCGCTTTTTATCTGCAATGTCGACGGCATGAGACCGACGGACGTCGGGGCGGTCCTGGACGGCGATTTCGGCGTGGCCGTGCGCACCGGACTGCACTGCGCGCCCCTGGCGCACGAGGATTTGGGGCTGGGCGGCCGGGGCGCGGTTCGATTCAGCCTGGGATACGCCACCACCGCCGCCGACATTGACCAAGCCGTCGCCGCCATGGCCCAAATTTGCGGACAAGGCTGATTGTTCTCCCCGGGGCCGGACCTCGTCGGGGCGGCGCCCGCTTTTCCACTCTTCCCGCGAGCTAAAAACAGGGCCGCCGCTTGACCCAGCGGCGGCGATCCTCTAATATTAAGGCAACCGCGCCCACGAAGGGCGCACGAACCTTAAGCATAAGGAGGATTTGGAATGGAAGGAAAGCACGAACACAAGCATTTGCACGCCCATGAGCACACCCATGCGCATGCGCACGAACACCGGCATGGGGACGAGGTTCACAGCCACGAACACACCCATGTCCACAAGCATGAACATGTTCACGAACATTCCCACCAGCACGCGCATTCCGGGGACGTCGAGCTTCACAACCACGACCATGAAGGCGAACATGGGCTTCATGAACACGATCATCCCGGGCATGGCGCCGAGGTCCACGGCCATTCCCACTAGGTTTGTTACAACCTTTACAACTTATTGACTATTTCGGGCGGCCCCGCCGCCCTTTTTTTTTTTCGGCCTTTTCGGAAAAAATGGGGGCCGGTCCTAGACCACCACATTCACCACCAGCCCCTTGAGGTCGAACCCTTCATCGGGCCTTCCGGCGGTTCGTCTTCGACCCGGGCCGCGACCCCGGGCGGCCGGCGCTTCCCGAGGCGAAGGGTCGCGCCCCCGGCTGTCTTGTTCGGAAAAATCCCGGTTTTTTTCAACTTTTTTGACGGTCGAGACCAGTGGAATCCGCATGGCCAGGTCCTCCCATGCCCCGGGGGTGTTCTTTCATGATAATTATCGGCAAACCTGACGCTCTACTTTAGTTTTTTTAGAAAAATACTTCAGGAAAACCTACAAAATGACCGAGGGCCGGGATAAAATTCGACCATTCATTGACAGTCCGCTTTTCGAAAGACTACAATCGAACACCGAGTTGGAAGGAGATTGGCATGATCGACCCGTACGTCGACGTTATCCCCTTGGGGGGCCTGGGGGAAATCGGGCTGAATATGATGGTTTTGGAGACCGAATCGGACCTGGTGGTCATCGACGCCGGCCTGATGTTTCCGGAAGAGGACATGTACGGGGTTGACCTGGTCATTCCTGATTTTTCGTATGTCGTCGAAAGGGCCGACCGGGTCAGGGCCATTATCCTGACCCATGGGCACGAGGATCACATCGGGGCCCTGCCGTTCCTGCTCCGGCAGGTCAACGTTCCGGTTTACGGCACGCAACTGACCCTGGCCCTGGTCAGGAACAGGCTCAGGGAGCATAAACTGCCCTGGGGAGTCAGCCTGGAAACCGTGGCGCCTCGCGACAAACTCCAGGCGGGCGATTTCGGTTTCGAATTTATCCGGGTCAGCCACAGCATCCTGGACGGAGTGGCCCTGGGCGTGGAAACGCCGGTGGGCCGTTTTATTCATACCGGGGACTTCAAGATCGACCAGAGCCCCATGGAAGGGGACCGGATGGACCTCATAAAATTCGCCGAGTACGGCGAAAAAGGGGTCCTGGCCTTGTTTTCCGATTCCACCAACGTGGAACGGCCGGGGTACACCATGAGCGAACAGGCCATCGGCCGGAAATTCCGGGAAATTTTCCGGGATTGCCCGGGCCGGATCATCGTGGCCTGCTTTGCTTCCAGCCTGGTGCGAATTCAGCAGGTGGTCGACGTGGCGGAATATTTCGGCCGCAAGGTCGGCTTCGACGGCCGGAGCATGGTGAACAACGTGGCCATAGCCAAGGAATTGGGATACCTCCGGGTCCCCGAGGACATGGAAATCCGGGCCTCGGGCCTGAGGGCCTATCCCGACGACAAGGTGGTCCTGGTGACCACCGGGTCCCAGGGGGAGCCCATGAGCGCCCTGGCCCGCATGGCCGCCAACGACCACAAGCAGATTCAAATCAAGCCGGGGGACACGGTCATTTTGTCTTCCCGCTTCATCCCTGGAAACGAGCGAGCCATCACCAAGATCATCAACAATATGTATCGCCGGGGGGCCCAGGTGATCTACGAGACCGTGTCCGAGGTCCATGTTTCCGGACACGCCTACCAGGAAGAGCTGAAACTGATGATCAACCTGACCCGCCCCAGGTTTTTCACGCCCATTCACGGCGAATACCGGCATCTCATCAAGCACGCCGAGCTAGCCCAGGGAGTCGGGATACCCAAGGAAAATTGCTTTGTGGCGGAAAACGGGGACAGAATAAGGTTCGACTTGGCCGGTTGCCGCAAGATCGACCGCATCGAAACCGGACGGGTCCTGGTGGACGGAAAAGGCGTGGGCGACGTGGGGCCGGTGGTGTTGCGCGACCGGCGGCACCTGGCCGAGGACGGGGTGGTCCTGGCCTATTTGACCATTGACGAGCGCACGGGAGAGATATTGACCGGCCCGGACTTGTTTTCCAAGGGGTTTATTTTCGAGGAAGACCAGTCCTTCATCCTGGAGGACGCCAAATGCCTGATCCTCGAGGTTTTTGACCGCCTGTCCGAATCCAGGGGGCCGGATGGCGCTTTGCTCTACGATTTAGGAGAGATAAAGGTCGAAGTCCACCGGGAGTTGAAGCGGTTTTTTTACCAGATACTCGAGCGCCGCCCGGTGATAATTCCTCAAATAGTGGCTCTGTGATTTTTTGGTGTTTTTTTCCCTTGACAAACCGGCCGAGAACTTACATATTGTCCCGGTTGATTGCTGATTTCCATAGGCGCGTAGCTCAGGGGGAGAGCGCTACCCTGACACGGTAGAAGTCAAGAGTTCAAATCTCTTCGCGCCTACCATGATTATTCTCGGGGGTGGGTGACAACGGCCCTTGCTTCGTTAAGTGATTGAAAAAGGCGTCTGGGGCATACCCCTAGCCGCCTTTTGATTTCTTATAGCCGAATTCAGATCGAGCGCCGGCGGGTGGTCGAGAAAACAGCGAAAGCGTTTCGAGCCATGGACGAAATTAGTTTAAGAGTGGAAGGACGGGCGCCGGAACAGGTCCCGCGGGGGACAACGGCCTTAAAAATTCTTTCGCCCGACGGCCAGGGCGCCCAGAACCTGGTGGCGGCGCGCCTAAACGGCCGCCTCATCGACTTGGCGCTCCCCGTCGGGGAGGACGGCGACCTGTCGGGCGTCAAGCGTGAAGACCCCGAAGCCCTGAATATTCTTAGGCATTCCACTGCCCATATCATGGCCGAGGCCGTGCAGGCCCTGTTCCCGGGCGTCAAGGTGACTATCGGGCCGGCCATCGAGAGCGGCTTCTATTACGATTTCGATTACGACAAGGCCTTCACTCCCGAGGACCTGCCCCGCATCGAGGAGAAGATGGCCGAGATCATCAAGGCCGGCCGGCCCTTTGTGCGCCGCGAGACCACCAGCCGGGAGGCGGTGGACTTCTTTTCTTCCCTGGGGGAAAATTACAAGGTCGAGTTGATCGAGGATTTGGGCGTCGAAACCGTTTCCCTGTACGAACAGGGCGGTTTCACCGACCTCTGCCGCGGTCCTCACCTGCCTTCCACCAAGCAGGTCCCGTCCTTCAAACTTCTTAGCGTGGCCGGGGCCTATTGGCGCGGGGATGAAAAGCGCCCCATGCTGCAGCGAATCTACGGGACCGCCTTTTATAACAAAAAGGATTTGAAGGCCTATTTGACCTTCCTGGAAGAAGCCAAAAAAAGGGACCACCGCCGCCTGGGGCGGGAGTTGGACCTGTTCTCGATCCAGGATGAAGCCGGGGCCGGCTTGGTCATCTGGCATCCCAAGGGCGGCCTGCTGCGCACCATCATCGAGGATTTCGAGCGCAAGGAACACCTCAAGCGGGGCTACGACATCGTCATGGGCCCCCAGATTCTCAAGACCGATCTGTGGCAGCGTTCGGGCCATTTTGACAACTACCGTGAAAACATGTATTTCACGGTGGTCGACGAACAGAGCTATGGCATCAAGCCCATGAACTGCCTGGCCCACATGTTTATCTACAAGTCCAAGCTGCGGAGTTATCGGGACCTGCCCTTGAGGTTTTTCGAGCTGGGCACCGTTCATCGACACGAAAAGTCGGGCGTCCTGCACGGGTTGACCAGGGTCCGTCAGTTCACCCAGGACGACGCTCACATCCTGTGCGCTCCGGACCAGGTCAACGATGAAATCAAGGGGGTCCTCGATTTTGTCATTGACGTCATGAATATTTTCGGGTTTGAGTACGAGTTGGAAATCAGCACGCGGCCTGAAAAAAGCATCGGGTCCGATCAAGATTGGGAATTGGCAACCAACGCCCTTTTCCAGGCCCTGGCCGACCAGGGACTGCCCTACGAAATCAACGAGGGCGACGGCGCTTTTTACGGACCCAAGATCGACGTCAAGTTGAAGGACGCCCTGGGCCGCCGGTGGCAATGCGCCACCATTCAGTGTGATTTTACCCTGCCCGATCGCTTCGATTTGAGTTATATTGGAGAAGACGGCCAGAAGCACCGACCGGTGATGTTGCACCGGGTTATTTTGGGAAGCGTGGAAAGGTTTATCGGCGTTCTGATCGAGCATTTCGCCGGGGCCTTTCCGGTCTGGCTGGCGCCGGTTCAAGCCATCGCGCTCACCGTGACGGATCGGGCCGCGGATCAGGCCAGGGAAGTGGTCCGGAGTCTAAGGGAAGCCGGCGTGAGAGCCGAGGCCGATCTTAGGAATGAAAAGTTGGGTTTCAAAATCAGGGAAGCCCAGCTTCAGAAAATTCCCTACATGCTCGTGATCGGCGACCAGGAGGTCAGCGGCGGCGGGATCGCGCCCCGGACCAGGACCGGCGAGGATTGGGGCTTCATGACCGTGGCGGATTTTTTGAAAAAGATCGGACCGGAATTGGGGCCTCCCAGTTCGGGTCGTTGATCGATATCCCGGCTCGACGCCGGAGGGTTATGGGTGCGGGGCGGCCTGGCCAATGGGAACGAGCGTGGGCCGGTTCGGAATCACGCGGGGCTGAAAGGAAGACTTAGGAGGTGAGGGAATAGCCAAGAAGTTTAAGGACCCGGGCAAGAGGGTCAACATCAACGAAATGATCAGGGCCGCCACGGTCAGGCTGATAGGCGCGGAAGGCGATCAGTTGGGTATCGTGACCTTGGACGAGGCTTTGAGAAAAGCCAAGGAAGCCGGATTGGACCTGGTGGAAGTCGCCACCGAGGCCGAGCCGCAGGTCTGCCGAATAATGGATTTCGGCCGGTTTAAATACCAGCAGAGCAAGAAGCAACAGGAATCCAAAAAGAAACAGACCATTATTCAGGTCAAGGAAGTCAAGATAAGGCCCAAGACCGAGGAGCACGATTACCAGTTCAAACTCCGGGCCATCAGGAAGTTCCTGGCCCAGAAAAACAAGACCAAGGTCTCCCTGATGTTTCGTGGACGGGAGATCGCCCATGCCAACCTGGCCCGGGGTATGCTGGAACGGATTGTCGAAGACACCTCCGACCTGGCCTCGGTAGAACAGTTTCCCAAGTTGGAGGGTCGGAACATGACCATGGTTCTGGCCCCCAAGTAATTTAATATGGATTACGCCGACGGCGGGGTTTTAACCAGCCCGCCGGGGCGTAATCTCGGAGGAGCAAATGCCGAAACTAAAAAGCAACCGCGGCGCGGCTAAACGGTTCAAGCGCACGGGCAAGGGCAAGATCGCGCGTTCGAAGGCGTTCGCCAGCCACATACTGACGAAGAAGAATACAAAGAGAAAAATGAACCTGCGCCAAGGCGCCCTGGTCGACAAGGCCAACCTCACCAGCATCAAAAGGCTTCTGCCTTATCTGTAGGGTTCATTTAAAGGAGTATAAAAATGCCTAGAGCCAAGGGCGGCTTTAAAACCAGACGCCGCCATAATAAATATCTGAAAGCGGCCAAGGGCTACCGGGGGGGGCGTAACGACCTCTACTGCAGCGCCCGCGAGACCGTGGAGCGGGGCCTTAACTTCGCTTACCGGGATCGTCGCGTCCGCAAGAGAGAGTTCCGTCGTCTGTGGATCATCCGCATCAACGCCGCTGCCCGGGAGTGTGGGTTGTCCTATAACAAACTGATGGATGGACTGAAAAAAGCCCAGGTTGAAATCGACCGCAAAGTCCTGGCCGATATGGCCGTACTCGACCCGGCCGGCTTCGCTCGCCTGGCTGAAACAGCCAAGGGGCAGGCCTAAAACAAGCGGACGGTTTTCATAATATGCCGGAAAAAATCAAGGCGGCTCTGACTGACTTGGCCGCCGAGGCCAAGTCTGCCTTGGCCTCGGCCGGGGATGCGGTCGAGCTCGAGGAGCTTCGCGTCAAATATCTGGGAAAAAAAGGCCTGGTATCCGGCCTGTTGCGCCAGATGGGAAGACTGCCGGCGGAAGACCGTCCCGCCGTGGGGCAGGTGGCCAACCAGGTCAAGGACTTCCTGGCCGCGGTCATAAAAGACCGGACCAGGGAACTGGCCGGTTTGGCCGACCTGGGGCCGGCCCTGGACGTCACCCTGCCGGGACGCGGTCGACGCCTGGGGCGGCGGCATCCCATTTCCAGGACCATCCAGGAAATCCTCGGCATCTTCACCCGGATGGGCTTCAACGTCGTGGAAGGCCCCGAAGTCGAACTCGACTATTATTGCTTCGAGGCCTTGAACTTCCCCAAGGACCATCCGGCCCGCGACATGCAAGACACGCTCTTCGTCTCCGAAGACGTGGTGCTGCGCACCCATACGTCCCCCATGCAGGTCCGGACCATGGAAAAGCAGCAGCCGCCGGTCTGGGTGGTTGTGCCTGGAAAAACCTACCGACGGGACTCCGATGTCACTCACACCCCCATGTTTCATCAGATCGAGGGCTTGGTGGTGGACAAGGGCATCACTTTCGGCGATCTGAAAGGCGTCCTGACCGAATTTGTTCATCAGTTTTTTTCCGCGGATACTCCGGTTCGTTTCCGGCCCAGCTTTTTCCCCTTCACGGAACCCTCGGCGGAAGTCGAGATCGGTTGCGTGATCTGCCGGGGCCAGGGCTGCCGGGTGTGCAAAATGACCGGCTGGCTGGAAATCCTGGGGTCGGGCATGGTCGATCCCGCTGTGTTCGGGTATGTCGATTACAATCCCGAGGAAGTAAGCGGGTTCGCC
>JAZDGM010000025.1:0-68001 GCA_043806915.1 Pseudomonadota bacterium
GGCGGCCAACCTGGCCGTGGCCCTGGCCAGGGCCGGGAAGAAAGTAATGATCTGGGACGCGGACCTGGGCCTGGCCAACATAGACGTCCTGCTGGGACTCAAGCCCGAATTCAATATCCATCACCTCCTCAACGGTGAAAAAGGCCTGCGGGACATTATCGTCGAAGGCCCGGCCGGAGTAAAAATCATGCCGGCCAGCTCCGGCATCCAGGAACTTTCCTCCCTTAGCGAAGGACAAAAGGTCCGGCTTCTGACCGAATTGGACGAATACGACGAGGTCCTAGACTTCCTGTTTCTAGACACCGGGGCCGGCATAAGCTCCAACGTCATGTATTTCAACTTGGCGGCCCAGGAACGGATCGTGGTCGTCACCCCGGAACCGACGTCCATCACCGACGCCTACGCCCTCATCAAGGTCATGTCCACCCGGCATCAGCAGAAAAAATTCAAAATACTCCTCAACATGACCGCCAGCGCCCAGGAAGCGAAGTCCGTGTTCTCCCTGCTGGCCTCGGTGGCCGACAAACATCTTGACTCCATTTCCCTGGACTACCTGGGGTTCATCCCCAGGGACGAAATGCTGCTGAAGTCCGTCCGGCAACAGAAAGCGGTCCTGGAAGCCTATCCTTCCGCCGAGTCGAGCAAGAGTTTCAAGGCCGCGGCCGAAACCCTGCTCCGGGCCCAGATCGAGCCCTCGCTGGACGGCAATATAATGTTTTTTTGGAAAAGGCTGCTGAAACTATAAAGTTATGTGCGCCTCTCCGACCAAGAACGGGTATGAACAGGCCGCCTCCCTGGGTGGGAGCCAGGGGGGGTGGAGCAAATTGTCCAAAACCCAGCGCCTGGAATACATCGAAAAATATTCGCCCCTGATAAAATACGTGGCCGACCGCCTGGCTTCGAGATTGCCCACTCATATCTCCAAGGACGATCTCGTCAGCTCGGGCATCCTGGGCTTGATCGACGCCGTCGACAAGTTCGACCCATCCCGCATGATCCTGTTCAAAACCTATGCGGAATTCCGCGTCAAGGGGGCCATGCTGGACGAACTACGGTCCCTGGATTGGGTGCCTCGTTCCATCAGAAAGAAATCCAGCCAGGTGGAAAAGGCGTATCAAACCCTGGAAGCCGACCTGGGCCGCCCCGCCGACGACGAGGAAGTCGCCGCCTCCATGGGCCTTTCCCTCGACGACTTCCAGCGGGTCCTCGATGAGGTCAAGGGCGCGTCCATGGTTGACGTGGACCTGATGCGCCATTCCAACCAGGATAACAACCGCTCGGATATATTCGAGATGCTGGCCGATGAAAGCGCCCAGGACGCCCTGGCTCTATTGGGACTGTCCGAGGTCCGGACGGTGGTGGCGGAATCGATCCAAAACCTGCCGGAAAAGGAGCGCTTGGTCGTGGCCATGTATTATTACGACGAACTGACCATGAAGGAAATCGGGGAGGTCCTGGGATACACCGAATCCAGGATCAGCCAGATTCACACCAAGGCCCTGATGCGGCTCAAGGGCCGCCTCAGGCGCTATTTCGAGGAAGTTGGAGAGAACAAGTAATTGGCCCCAAACCCACCCAAGGATGTCGACGACCTGATGCGCGACGACGAGGAGGCCCTGCTCAAGGACCTCAACCTCGACGACGTCGACGTCAGCTCCGACGCCCAGGCTTCCGGTGGGCGGGCCCTGCCCAAAAAGGTCGAACTGGACATCGACGACCTGGGCCTGGACGAGGAGGAGCCGGCGGCCCCGGAAAAACCCGAGCCGGAACCGCTGCCCGCGCCTCCACCCCTGAAGGACGAGGTCGCGAGGCCCAAGCCCAGGCTTTCCCGGACCAAGTTGATCCTTTTTATCGCCGCGGCGGTCCTGCCCTTGTTGATCGGCGGCGGGGTCGCCGCCTGGTATTTCCTGCGCGAAAAGGAGCCGCCCCCCCAAGTCGAGGTCGGTCCGGGACAACTCGAACTCCTACCCTTTATCGTCAACTTTCCGGGTTCCAACCCCGAAAGACTCCTCGAATTAAAGTTGGCCGTGGTCTTTAAAAACCAACAGGACCAGGCGGCCTTCGAAAGTGAATCCAACAAGCTCCGGGACCTGATCTACCGCTTCGTGCAGGGCAAGAAGCCGGACGATCTCGAGGATTCCCCGGAAACGAAAAAGGAATTGAGCCTGGAGCTGGCCCAACTGATCAACGCGTCCCTGAAAAACGTCACGGTTGATCGGGTGGTGGTGGTTGAAATAAAAAAAGTGTGAGGTGAAGGACATGTCGGGCCCAGTCCACATGAATCAAGTCATTAGCCAGACCCCAACCGTGGAAAAAATTCACCACACCGAGCAGCAGCAACCGGACCAGCAGCAGAGATTCGCCTCGGTCGAGCAACAGATTCAAACCAGGGTGCGGTCCGAAACGGTTCAATCCGCCCCAAAAACCGAACAACAGAAAAAGGTGGAACGGGAAAACCGAAAAAAGGAAGAGCGCCGCCGAAAGGGCCAAGCTGCCCTGGCGGCCGCCGAGGAAGACATCCAGGATTCCCCGGCGAAAACCGACCGGGCCGACGGCGCGGGAACCATAGTCGACGTCATCATCTGAAACGGAAGGTCCGGTCGGGCAAATGGAACTCAATTCGCTGGAGCTATGGCTCTATCTACAGATCGCCCTGGAAGCCCTGTTGCTGGTCCTCATGGGCGTTCTGTTCCACAACCTGAAAAAACTGTCCAAGGGCCCCAATATTCCCGATGAAACCAAGACGGCCTGGGATAACTTTTTCAAGGAATCGGAAAAACTATCCCTGACCTTCACCGAAAACCTTAGGCAGAAAAAAGAACTGAGCCTGGGTCTCCTGCTCAAGCTCGAAAGAAAAATCAACGAGTTGAACGCCCTGCTCGATCACGCCGAAAAAACCCTGGAGGTAAACCGGATTAAACGGGATTTCCCCATGGAAACCGACAAGGCGAATCCGGCGGCCCCGGAAAACAGGGAACTGGTCATCCGGTTGGCCCAGCGCGGCCAGAGCGTGGAAGAAATCGCCCGGCAGGCCCGGCTTCACCGCGGGGAAGTGGAGCTGATCCTGGACCTGGAAAAGCAGTTCAACTGATCGACCCAAATCCTAACCCCAATAATCAGGCCGGATGCTAACAGGCCGGCCCCCGGGGCCGAGACGCCGTGGAAGTTTTCCTTCCCACAAAAAACCAGGCTGTATTACCGGGCCAGGACAACGAGGAAGCCAACCTGACCAAGGGCGCCGTCCTGCGGGGTCGGATTCTCGGCTTTTCGTCCGATTCGGGGCTGACCTCGGTTAAAATCGGCGCCCGGGTCATTCAGGCCCAACTAAGCCAATATCTCGAACCAGGCCGGGACGTCAGGCTGATGGTGGAACAAACCAGCCCCAAGCTGGTCCTGGCCCCGGTCCAGGACCCGGAAACCCGATCGAGTCCCGCGCCAACCAGGGCCGCGGGGCCGCCACTGGAAAACAACCAGATACTGGCCAAGGTCATCGACCTTCCGGAAAAGGGAAAAATCAGGCTTTCCATAACCGACGCCGCGCCCAATTTCGCCGCCGACAGGGGGCGGCTGTCGCGCCTGGGAGCGGAAATAGCCCCGGGCCGGGAAGTGACCGCCTCCCTGGCTCAATCCGCGGGCCTCAATCTTCAACCTGGCGACGAAATCAAGTTCAACGTCACGGAAAACCTATCCCGGCTTTTTTTTCACCCGGCCCCAAACTCCAACCCGTCCCGGCCGCCCCTGGCCCAGGCCCTGGCCGCCTTCCTGGCCGAACCGACCAAGCTGCCCGAGGGCGCCGCGCTCTTTCTCGCCCTGACCGCCGGCCCGACCGATTCTCCGCCCCGCCTGGAACAAGAGGTGCAAGCCTTGCGGGACCTGGCGGCGGCCCTCTCTCCCCAACCCGGCAAGGTCGATAACGAATTTCTGGGTAGAATCATGGACCTGTTGGGGTTCACGGGAGAAAAATCACGGGTCCAGGCCGCGGCGGCCAGGCTGTGGACCAAGGCGCTGGAACAACCGCTCCTGGAAGACCTGAAAACAAACCAGCGGCTGCTGACCTTCCTGGAAACCGCCGCCAAGGTCTTCGAGGCCGTGGGACAGGCCCAGGACCTCAACAAGGAAACAATCGGCCAGAGCCAGACCCTCCACCTGGCCTTCCCGATCTTCTGGCCGAATGAAAACGGCCGGGGCGAAATCCTGGCCTCCTGGGACCGGGGCCGGGAAAAAAAAAACACGGAAAAGACCTTGCGCGTGTCGTTGCTCCTGGACCTTACCAAGTTGGGTCGGACCAAGATCGACCTGGAACTATCCGGAAAAAAAGCGCGGGGACAAATTTTCACGGAAACCCTGGCCGCCAAGACCGCCGTCTCCGGTCGCCTCGGGAACCTGAAACAATCCCTGGAAGCCCGGGGATTCGTCATCTCGTCCCTCGCGGTGGAAACCTATCCCCCCAAGACCCGGCCGCCGGAAACCCTGGCCGCGGAACTACTGCCCCAGGGCCGGGGCCTGATAGACGTCAAGGTTTAAATGACCGATAAAAAACAAGAAGAAGAAAAAAAGGCCCTGCTTGGCGAGGCCGTGGCCTTGAAATACGACGCCACCGAGGGGGACCTGCCCCGGATAGTGGCCAGGGGTGAAGGCGCGCTGGCCGAGGAACTGGTCCGCCTGGCCCTGGAACACAACATCCCCATTAAATACGACCCCGACCTGGTGCGGATGCTCTCCCACCTGGACGAGGGACGCGCCATTCCCGAGGAAGCCTTCGTCCTGGTGGCCGAACTGCTATCCTTCATTTACCTGGTCAATCAGGAATACCGTTACTGACGAAGCCCTGGGACCAAGGCCCTGATGCCGCGCCGCCCGCCGGGAGTCAACCAAATCGAAGGCCCTTCGTTCCAGCAATAAAACAGGGAAGACATCCAATATCCGCTGGTTCCCAAGCTAGAGCTTGGGAACCAGCCTTACTCATTTTCCTTACATTTTCAACCGGTTCCTTGTTTTTCTCTTTACTTTTAAAACGAAACGGATTGTTTTTTCCATAAGGTTCTTTTAACTTATCAGCTAGGGGTGGGTTAGACGTCTTAAGCTGTTTTTTTGTTTAACATCGCGAAAAAACCGGAGCGTTTAAATGCTTGGCGACGCCCACGAATTAAAAAATCAAATACTCATTGTCGAAAAAGACGCCTTCATGGCCGCCGACTTGGAACGCCGGCTCAAGGGCCTTGGTTATTCCATCCACGGCAAGGCGACGACGGGTGAAGAGGCGCTGGAGCTGGTCAAGCGGCGCCGGCCGGACCTGGTATTGCTGGCCATCGCGTTGCCGGGAGAGATGGATGGCCTAGCGGCCGCCGGGCGGATAACGGATGAATGGGATATCCCGGTGGTATTACTGGCTGACCAGTCAGACGCCGGCCGGCTCGAGAATCTGGCCGCCCCCTGCCGGTTCGGGTATATGGTCAAACCGTTTCGGGACTGGGAGCCGCGGTTGACGCTGGAGCGGACGTTGCACGAGGCCAAGGTGAATTCGGAGTTGCGGGCCGCCCTAGGGCTATTGGTTGAACAGAAACTTCATCCGCGCAAGAATCTCCAAGCCGCCAAGGACGGTTTCCGGGTGATTAACAAGGAAGGAAAATTTACCGACGTCAATGAAGCCCATGGCGCCGTGTCGGGATCTAGCCGGGAAGAAATCCCGCGGTTGAACGTCGCCGACCTTGACGCGGACGGGAAACCGGAAAAAATGGGCCTCATTCTCGCTCATCTAAATACGGGTTTAACCCTGATTGATTCAAGCTTGACCATTGCGTGGGTGAATGAAACTGTTCGTAAGATGTTTCCCAAGGGGGACCCCCTCGGCCGCCGTTGCCATCATTTTTTTGAGGACAGCCCGAACCCATGTAATTTTTGCGGTGCGTTGTCCACCTTCCACGATGGAAAGACGCATATTGTCGAAAGATATAACTCCGATGTTCACCGCTGGTTCAGAATAATTTCCCACCCCATTGCAAACGACGACGGCCGGGTTGTTCAGGTCATGGAATCCATTTCGGATATCACCGACAGCAAGCTAGCCGGGGAGACGTTGCGGGAAAGCCATGACCTCCTAAAATCCACCCAACGGCTGGCCAAGGTCGGAGGTTGGGAATGGGACCTGGAACGACGGACCATGACGTGGACCGACGAGACCTACCGCATCCACGGATATGAGCCGGGGATGTTGACGGCCGGTTCGCCCGAGCATATCAAGCACAGCCTCGCCTGCTACGACCCGCGGGACCGCCCGGTCATCGAGGCGGCTTTCCGGCGCTGCGCCGAGGAAGGCGAACCCTACAACCTGGAATTTACCATCACCACCGCCCAGGGCCGCCGGGCGTGTATTCAGACGATGGCGCGGCCCCTGGTGAAAGACCGGCGAATTGTCAAGGTCCTGGGCAATATCATGGACATCACCGATCGTAAGCTAGCCGAGGAGGCGCTACGGGAGAGCCGGCGGCGGCTCAAGCTCATCCTGGATACGGCCCCGGCGTTGATTTGGCAAAAGGACAATTCCGGAAAGTACCTAACCGCCAATAAAGCTTATTGCTCGACAGTGGGGCTTTCCGAAAAAGATATAATCGGTAAAACCGATCACGATCTTTTTCCCCAAGCTATCGCCGACCAGTATGTCAACGATGATCGAACCGTTTTAACCTCCGGCGTCGCCAAACTCGGCGTCGAAGAGCATCATCGGAAGTCGTCCGGGGAACTCGGCTGGAGCCTTACCAATAAAATGGCGTACTGCGATGCCGACGGAAATGTAACCGGAACAATCGGTTTCGCCTTGGACATCACCGACCGCAAGCGTTCCGAGGACGCTCTCGAGGCCGCGTATCTGAAGCTGGAATCACTTTGGAACATTACCTCGTTGAAGGGGGCCGACCTCAAGAAGGTTTCCGACCATATCCTCGACTCGATCGCCCGCATGACCAACAGCGAATACGGCTTCTACGGCTTTGTCAACGAGGACGAGTCCCTCATGACCATCCATTCCTGGTCCGGTGAAGCCATGCGGGACTGCTCGATGGTGGACAAGCCGCAATGCTTTCCCATCGCTCAAGCCGGGGTGTGGGGCGAGGCCGTCAGGCATCGAAAACCTTTTATCCTAAATAGTTACACCATCGACCACCCCGCCGGGAAAGGACTGCCCGAAGGTCATGTTTCACTTTTCAATCTCCTGGTCGTGCCTTTTTTCGTCGAGGGGCGAATCAGTTCGGTGGCCGCGGTGGCCAATAGAATCGGCGGATACAGCGATGAAGAAGTTTTGCAGATCACCAGCTTCCTAAGCGGCATACAGGCCCTGTCGGACAGCAAGCGGGCGGAGGAGGCCCTGCGGGAAAGCGAGGAGCGGCTTCGGCTGGCCCACAAGGCGACCAACGATGTTGTTTGGGACTGGGACATTGTTTCAGACTCCCAAGGATGGAACGAGGCCGGAGCCGTCGTCTTCGGATGGACCGACATAGTGGAGCGGCCCCAGACCGCCGCTTGGTGGGCGGACCGCGTTCATCCCGATGATAGGCGACGGGTTGAAGACGGGTTCCTCGCGGTGGTGAATAACCCGGCGATGAATCACTGGCGCGATGAATACCGATTCCGGAAGGCCGATGGAACCCACGCCATCGTCCTGGATCACGGTTTTGTGCTGCGGGATAAGCAGGGGAAGGCATTGCGCATGATCGGCGCCAAGCTTGACATCACCGACCGCAAGCACGCCGAGGAAGAAAAAGCGATACTCCAAGCCCAACTGCAACAAGCCCACAAGATGGAAGCCGTCGGCGCCCTTGCCGGAGGCATCGCCCACGACTTCAACAACCTGCTTCAAGCCATTACCGGACACACTCAAATCCTGCTGATGGAAAAAAGTCCCGACGATGACGACCATTCGAGCCTGACCGCCATTCAGGAAGCCGGAAACCACGCGGCGGAACTTGTGCGTCAGCTCCTCTTTTTCAGCCGCAAGGCGGACTCCCGGCGCAGGCCGGTGGACCTCAATCAGGAAGTCGAGCTGGCCGGCCGGATGTTGGAGCGCACGATTCCCAAGATGGTCGACATCGACCTGCGCCTGGGCAGCCGCCTCTGGGCCATCAACGCCGACCCGGTCCAGATCGAGCAGATAATGCTGAACCTCGGGACCAACGCCGCCGACGCGATGCCGAACGGGGGCAAGTTATTCATTACGACGAATAACACCATCTTGAACGAGGCGTGCATCTTAAACGAAATGGGAGCGCAACCCGGCCGCTACGTCCTTCTGACCGTCTCGGACACCGGAGAAGGCATGGACCGGGCGACCGTGGAAAAAATTTTCGATCCCTTTTTCACTACCAAGGAAATCGGTAAGGGGACGGGGCTAGGACTGGCGTCGGTCTACGGCATCGTCAAGAGCCACGGGGGCTGCATCAACTGCCAAAGCGCGGTCGGCCAGGGGACAACCTTCCGGATTTACCTGCCGGCGCTGGAGCAGGTAGAGGATTACCCGGCGCGGGATGTTGCCGCCAAGCCGCCCCAGGGAGGATCGGAAACCATCCTGGTTGTCGACGATGAGGCGTCGATCAGGGACATGGCCCTGCAAATCCTGAAAAAAGTTGGTTATCAGGTCCTGGCCGCCTCCAGCGGCGAGGAAGCCTTGGACATCTTTTCCGCCAAGTCCGCCGATATCGGCCTGGTCGTCATGGACCTGGGAATGCCGGGCATGGGCGGCTACAACTGCCTCCGGGAGCTGCTTCGTCGGGACCCCGAGGCCAAGGTCATCATCGCCAGCGGGTACTCCCCTCATGATCAGGTCAAGAAATCCTTGGAGGCTGGAGCGATGAGCTGCGTCGGCAAACCGTATCAATTGGACGTCCTGTTGGACGTGGTGCGGACGGTATTAGACGGAGCACGTTAGACGCGACAGGGGCGGGGCGCTCCCGACGCGGCGAGAAAGACCCGCCGCCGGCGGTTCCAAGGGCTTGGGCGCCGGCCGCCTGGCGATCCCAACCGGACGGTCCGTCCCCCCGGACCAAAGGCTGGTCTTCTTTCCCGCCGAACAGCGCCTCCGGCGACTATCTATTCGTCATCCACCGCAACACGGACTGGACGCGCAGGGGGAAGGTCCGGATTATTTGATCCAGCATCCAGGCGTCCCGGCCCACGATAATCCGCCCGCTGTTTTTCTTGACGCCCTTGATAATTTTAGCGGCGGCCTCGGAAGCCTTGGTTGGAGCGAACTTTTCGTCGAATTTCCGGATATTATCCTCCCGGGTCCACCCATGAAAGGATTTATGGAACCGGGCGTTGCGGACGATATTGGTCCTGACGCCTCCGGGATGCACCACGGAAACCGAAACCCTGGTCCCGGCCAGCTCGGCCCGCAAGGCCTCGGTAAAGCCCCGCACC
This sequence comes from Pseudomonadota bacterium, assembly GCA_043806915.1. Lineage (GTDB taxonomy): Bacteria > Desulfobacterota > Desulfarculia > Adiutricales > JAGVGV01 > JAZDGM01. The sequence goes on from JAZDGM010000025.1 coordinate 9,409, forward strand.
GCGAACTTGGAAGAACAATAGCCCACTTGCCCGGGGATGCCGATCAAGCCGAAGAGGCTGGAAATATTGACGATGTGGGCGTCATCCCCTTCCCGGAGATAAGGCAGGAAAAACTTGCAGCCGTAGACCACGCCCCAAAAATTGACGTCCATCAGCCAGGTGAAGTCGTCCAGGCCGCCGTTCTCGAAAGTGTCTATGACCGCCGCCCCGGCGTTGTTGATCAGAAGATGTACGCGGCCGTGCTCGGCCATGACCTCCTCGGGAAATTCCTCCATGCTCATTCGATGGGAAACGTCGATGAAATGAGTGGAGACTTTCCGGCCCAAAGGCGAAACAACCTGGGCCGTTTCCATCAACCCCTTCTCATTGATGTCGGCCAGGGCCAAGTCGCACCCTTCCTTGGCCAACTGAACGCCCAACTCACGGCCGATGCCCGAGGCCGCGCCGGTTATCACGGCCACCCGGCCCTCCAGTCTCTTCATATCAAACCCTTTCTTTCATTTCCCGGTCCTCCGGAACAAACCGGCCGGCCGCTAAATCAGGCTTCGAGCGCGGATCGGAGGTCGGCGATCAAGTCCTCGGCGTCTTCCGCTCCGGCCGAAAAACGGAGCAAGGAATCGGAAATTCCAACTTGTTTTCGTTCTTCCGACGACAATTTGGCGTGGGAAGTCAATGCCGGAAAACAGACCAGGGATTCCACCCCCCCCAGGCTCACCGCGTGGCTGAACAGCTTCAACCGGTTGACGATTTTCAGGGCGTCCGCCCCGTCGCCGTCGAACTCCACGGAAAACATGCCGCCAAAACCAGTCATCTGCCTGGCGGCTATTTCATGCCCGGGATGAGTGGGCAGGCCGGGATAGTTGACCCGCCGCACCCGGCCGTGACCGCTCAGGAACTCACTGAGGGCCTGGCCGTTCACATTGGACTGCCGGACCCGCAACCCCAGGGTTTTCAGACTGCGTTCCAGGAGGTAGCATTCCTGGGGCGCGAGGACGAACCCCATGTTGATCGCCACGTCCCGCAGGGAGGCCATCAGTTCGTTGGACGCGACCAGGACCCCGCAACACAGGTCGCCATGGCCGCCCAGGTATTTGGTTCCGCTATGCAACACCACGTCGACGCCCCAGTCCAGCGGGTTCTGGTTTATGGGCGAGGCGAAGGTGTTGTCGATGATGCTGATCAAGCCCCTGGCCCTGGCCAGGGCGGCCATCGCCCCGATGTCGACCACCTTCAACAGCGGGTTGGTCGGCGTCTCGAAAAACAGGACCCGGGTGTTGTTCCGGACCATGGCGGCGAAATCGGCCGCGGTCCCGCCGTCCACCAGGGAATAATCAATGCCGAAACGCTCGAGTTGGGCCGCGGCGAAATGATAGGTCCCCCCGTAAACATCCCGTTGAATAAGGACATGGTCCCCGTTTTTTAGAAAGGCGACGAGGGCCGTGGTCACGGCGGCCATGCCGGATGACACCACCAACCCGGCCTGGCCGTTTTCCAGGGCCGCCGCCTTTTCCGCGACGGCCGTCTGGGTGGGAATGTTGAAATACCGAGGATAACGGACCACGCCGCCTTCCGCGTCCAGGCGATAGGAGGAAGAGGTGTAAATGGGAGTGGCGACTCCGCCCACGACCCGGTCCTGGTATCCGCCCGCGTGAATGCATTTGGTCAGGGGGTTCATTTTTTCGTTTTTCACGGCGTTCCCTCCCATTCACCCTTTTTTGCCTTTATTGCTTGGGAGCTTGTTCCTCGGGCTTTTTTCCCTTTTCGTCCGAGGCGTTCCCTATTATTTCCACCTTGGCCTTGTCCCGCAGGTCCTTCAGATAGGCGGTCACTTTTTCCCGAATTTTTTCCTGCTTCAGGTATTCGCCCAAGCGTTCCTGGATTTCCTCATAGGAAGCGACCCTCTCGGGTTTCTTGTCCTCGACCTTAATGATGTGGTAGCCGAAATCGCTTACCACCACGCCGCTGGTTTTCCCGGGTTCCAGGGCGAAGGCCGCGTCCTCGAAGGGTTTGACCATCTGCCCCCGGCGGAAAAATCCCAGGTCCCCGCCGCTGCTTTTGCTCGGCCCTTCCGAGGTCTCTTCCGCGAGCTTGGCGAAATCCTCGCCCTTCTCGACCCGGGCCTTGAGGGCCTCGATCTTTTTAAGGGCCTCGGCTTTCTTGGCCTCGTCATCCTTGGGGTCGACCTTCACCAGGATATGGCGGGCCTTGACCTGCTCGGCCTGCTTGAATTCGTCCCGGTGCTTATTGTAATGGTCCTTCTTTTCCTGCTCGGTAACAGTGGTTTTTTCGACGAATTCCTGTTCGATGAATTTCTGAATCCTCAGGCCTTCCGTGAAATCACGCTTCAATTCATCCAGGGTCACGTTCATTTTGGCCAGGGCTTCCTTGAAAGCCTCCTCGCTGGGGAAACGCTTTTTCAAGCCTTCAATCTGGTCGTCGATTTCCTTCTGGTCGAGTTTCACGCCCTTTTGTTCCGCGGCCTGGCTCAGGAGCTGACGACTGATCAGGTTATCCAGGGCCATCTGCTGAAGGTTGGGTAGACCGGCCGAGGACGGGACCCGACCGGAACGAAGGGCCTGCTGCTCGATGCGGTTCAGTTCGGCTTGCAGCTCGCCCTTGGTGATCTTCGCGCCGTTGACGGCGGCGATCACGGCCGCGGGGTCCTCAACCGGCTTGGCGGCCGGGGCGGCGGTGGGCGTTGGCGGAACGGTTTTATCTTCCCCCGAGACTGGCGCCGCCTCCTTGGAAGTACTTTTGGCATCCTGGCCGAGGACGGGGGCGACCAGCAGAACAGTCGCCAGCAGCATGACCGGCGTGAAGAAAAAATTCAATCTGGATTTAAACAAGTCGATTCCTCCCTGTGGAAGTTGTGAATTGCTGGCCGGCACGCATAGTTACCCGTCTGGCGGGTTAGGAATTGTATGGTGGAGGTCAGTTTTTGATAGCCCCTCCGAAGCGGAAGGGCCAAGTCCATTTTGCTCCATTTAAAGAAATATACTCAAAAAGTCAAGGAAAAGGCCCGCCGACGCCCCCCCGCCCCGGACCGGGAAATACGGCGTTTCTCCGGACGGGGGACCAGAGCCGGGGCCTGGAAGCCGGCCCTATCGTCCCGGGTCCCTTTTGGGACGGACCAAGACGAAAAACAGGGCCGCGCCCGCCGCGGCCAGGGCGCCCATGAACACGGCCGAGGATATCAGAATCGTTTTCACGAGTCGTTCCATAAAACCCTTGATCACGACCAGGGAGGCCGGCATTACCGGCGCGTCCCCGGACCGAAGGACCCGCAGGCGATATCTTCCCCCTTCCCGGATTTGAAACCCCATCAGGAACAGCCCATGCCTGCCCGGATAGTCGTACGTTCCGCCGAACCCCGCGGTTTGCAGGGGGACGGTCCGGCCGCGGGAATCCTCCAGCCTGATTTTCAGGCGCGGGATCATTGTTTCGCGGTCCCCCGGGCCAAGCTCACGGCTTGTTTCCAGAAATATGGAGTACTTGCCCGGACCGGGCGGCTCGAACTCCACTTCCCCGGGCATGGGCGCCAAGACGGCGTCCTGGACCAGGTCGTTCAACCCGGAAAAAAGAATCAGGGCGAACGCTCCGACGCCGGAGAGCAGCAACGCGACCGCCGGTAGAAACGGGACCGCCTTCTTGAAAAAATGGAATAAGCGCACGAATTCACCCACCCCCAGGGGCCGTTTTTTGGCGACCGGCTTCCCGGCCGGCCGAAAACCGGCCCGGAGGCCGGACGTTCCACCTTTCGGGCGGTCCGGCCTCCGGAAGGACCGGGTCAGGGCCGGACGGAAGGCAGCAGCATCTGTGGTTCGCCCAGGATAAATTCTCCCTTTTGAATCCACGATTTAAGTTTTTCGGCAATTTCCAGCGCCATTCTGGTCGACGAAAGCGGAACCGCGGGAATTTCCAGGTCGCCGACCTTTATGGTCCCGGACTTCAATTCCGCGTAACTGACCTGCCCCAGGGTTTTACCCGTGGCCTTGGGGTAATCCTCCCCGTAATCGATCACCTGGGTGAACAAGTCTTCGTCGCTGACGCCCACGAACTTGGCGATGTCCTCGTTCAGAAGCGGTATCGGCACTCCCAGCCCCACGGCCAGGCTGCACCCATACCCCAGGATGGAGACGCCGACCAGGTAGCGGGGGTCCATTTGCTTCAGGTCGCCCATGGTCATGAGGGTGCCGGCCGCCTTGACCGGAGTCCCGTTGGCGGCCCGGGGAGGGTTGGGGTTATGCTGGGTGCCCGGCCCCATGATCCATCCCTGGGCTCCGCCGAGGAAAATCCTGGTCCCCAACCCGATGGTCAGGAAATAGGGATCGTTGAACAAGGGGGACAACTCTCCGGCGCTGCAGAAATTGGCGTTGCCGAACTTGGGCTTAAGCGGCCCCATGTAGGTGTATATTGTTTTTTTTGGTGGAATTGACCGCGCAGTTATAATTCTGGTACCCGTTGCGGGGGTTGCACAAGAGGGCGTTGGGAAGATCGGCCAGGGTCACGGTTTTTTCGAAGGCTTTATTGGGATAGCAATCAGTGCCGTAGGCCGAGGCCCGCAGTCGGACTTTTTTCCCGGCGATCAGGTCCTGAATGACATGCCCGCCGCCGTATTTGAACTGCCCGGGATAAACGCTGTTGAGCGGGTCCCCCTCGGTCGGCTCCGTGGCGCCGATATAGACGTCCACCGCCGCGATGCCGCCGTAGCAGGGCACGTCGTTGAGCCAAGCCTTGGAAGCCTTGATGGGCGGCTTGGTGTGGCCGAAGTTGATGAACGCGCCGGAAGAGCACATGGGCGCGAAGGTGCCCGTGGTCACCACGTCGACTTCCTGGGCCGTCCGCAGGGGGCCGTCCTTTTTCACCAGGTCGATGACTTCCCTGGCCGTCAAAACCACGGCCCGGCCCTTCTTAATCTTCTCGTTGATCTCCGAATAGGTCTTGTTGACCTTGCAGTTAGAGGACATTCCCGCACCTTTTCCTTAGGGACGGGCCTCGGGGAGCCGCAAAACGCTCCGCCGACCCCGCCGCGTTGAGAACGGAATGAAATGAAAACCTTGGACAGGCCCCCAGGGCCTTATTGGGGATTACAGGCGCGCCCCCCAGGGGGGCATTCGGGTCGGGACAATCCAGGTCCCCGCCCCGGGTCGGCAAGGGACGCGGTGGAAAACAAGCCCGGATAGGGAAGCGGCGAACCAAGTAATCATCTCGCCTTCAATCAGCCCATGCTGGAAACGACGGGATACCCGGAATCGTTCATTTTAACCACGATCGGGGCCAAGTCGGTTTTTTGCAACCGGAAGAGATGAACCTTTTGATCCTTGCGAATCTGGGTCATGCTCACGCTGATTATCCGTCCCCCGTTTTGTTGGATCAGGCGACAGGCTTCCTCCAGGGCTTCGGGCCGGTCCGGCAGAACCACGTCCAACCTGGACGAGGAGGACAAAAAGCCCATCAGTTCTATCAAGGCGGCCAGCATGTCGGCCACGGTCACTATTCCCATCAATGCGCCGGATTCGTCCACCACGGGCAGACACCCGATTTTATGACGAAAGACCAACCTGGCCGCGTCCTCCAGAAGACCTTCCGGCCCGATGGTGATGGGCTTGTTGACCATCAGGTCCTTGACCGAGATATCCTCCAGCATGGCCGGAAATCGCGCTCCGCGAACGTCGCCCTCCGTCACCAGGCCGGCGAGCCGCCCGTCCTTGATCACCGGTAGATGCCGGATATCGAATTCCTTCATCAAGGCCACGGCGTCTTCCAGGGTGGCGGACTCGCTAATGGTCACCACGTCCTTGCTCATTATTTTTCGAACCAACATCAAATGTTACTCCGCCCCAGACGTTTCGACGAAAACAGCCCTATCGAGCCGGAAACAACAGACGACGGACGCCGTCGTTCCCGATCGCCCCATTTGGTTTCCCACTCTTTCCGAACCGGGAATGATGACCAAATTACCATTTTTTCCGGCAAAAACACAAGAAAAACATTCACCAGCCGCCAACCCCGGCCCAGGTTTTCGTAATTCCCGGCCAGGGCCCAACCGAGGTCGGGGTTCCCCTCGGACTCGAAAGGCCCCCTTCAATCCTTGACATCGACTCGAGCCTGGGGTACCTTGCCCGATGATAAACCTGCACGATTCGGTGAATCAACCGGAAAAAAATAAAGAGGTGCGCCCGCCCATGAAAACAAAATTTATTATTGTGACCGGCGGGGTCCTGTCTTCCTTGGGCAAAGGACTTGCCGCCGCTTCCATCGGAGCCCTGATGGAGAGTCGCGGCCTGACCGTCACGCTTTTGAAACTGGACCCCTATATTAATGTCGACCCCGGAACAATGAACCCCTTTCAGCACGGGGAAGTATTCGTCACCGACGATGGGGCCGAAACCGACCTGGACCTGGGGCATTACGAGAGATTCACCAGCGCCACCCTGGGGCAGAAAAATAATTTCACCAGCGGTCGCATCTACTATTCCGTCATTACCAAGGAACGCCGCGGCGACTACCTTGGCGGGACCGTCCAGGTCATCCCCCACGTCACCGACGAGATCAAAAACAACATCATCGCCGCGGCGGACGGCGTCGACGTGGCCATCGTCGAAATAGGCGGGACCGTGGGCGACATCGAGGGCCTACCCTTTCTGGAGGCCATCAGGCAGCTCCGGCTGGACCTCGGACGGGAAAACGTCCTCTACATCCACGTGACCCTGGTGCCCTACATGAAGGCCTCGGGGGAAGTCAAGACCAAGCCCACCCAGCATTCCGTGGCCACCTTGCGGGGCATAGGAATTCAGCCCGACCTGATCCTGGGCCGCACCGAAAAGCCCCTGGACGCCGGCGTCAGAAAAAAAATATCCCTCTTTTGCAACGTCGAACCCAACTCGGTGATAGAAGCCATTGACGTGGACTGCATCTATGAAGTCCCCCTCAACTTCCACAAGGAAGGGCTGGACGAACGCATCGTTCAACTTTTGAATATCTGGACCAGGGCGCCCCGGCTGGAAGCCTGGGAAGGCTTGATCGACAAGATAAAAAGCCTGCGGGATGAAGTCACCATCGGCATTGTGGGCAAATACGTCGATCTCCATGAATCGTACAAAAGCCTGACCGAGGCCCTGTTCCACGGCGGAGTGGCCAACGGCGTCAAGGTCCGCCTGGAATACGTGGACTCCGAGGAAGTCAACCAGGCTTCCCTGGCCGACCTGGCGGCCTCCCTGGACGGCATCCTGGTCCCGGGAGGGTTCGGGTCCCGCGGAATCGAGGGAAAAATCGCGGCCGCCGGCGCGGCCCGGTTGAACAAGGTCCCCTATTTCGGCATCTGCCTGGGCATGCAGGTCGCGGTGGTGGAATTCGCCCGCAACGCGGCCGGGTTGAAAGAGGCGCACAGCACCGAACACGACCTGACCACCCCTCACCCGGTGATCTACCTGATGAAGGAATGGTTCGACTACCGGACCCAGAAAATCGAACGCCGGGACGCCTCCTGCAACCTGGGCGGAACGATGCGCCTGGGAGCCTACCCCTGCAAGCTGGCTTCCGGAAGCAAGGCCGGAGAAGCCTACAAGCAGGAAGAAATAATGGAACGCCATCGGCACCGTTATGAATTCAACAACGAATACCGCGACCTTTTGACGGAAAAGGGAATGATCCTCTCGGGCTTGTCTCCCAACGAGGAACTGGTGGAAATAATTGAAATACCTGATCATCCCTGGTTCCTGGGTTGTCAGTTCCACCCCGAATTCAAATCCAGGCCCATGAAGCCCCATCCTCTTTTCCGGGATTTCATTAAAGCCGCCGTCGAATATAAGAAAAAACGGGACCGGAACGAAGAATGACCGGTCCGATCCAAATTGGAAACCTGAACGTGGGTCGCGGGTTCCCTCTCGTGATCATCGCCGGACCCTGCGTCATCGAGGACCAGGATTCCCCGGTTCGCCTGGCCTCCTATTTAAAAAAGGAAACCGAGGCCCTGGGGCTCGGCTACATTTTCAAGGCTTCCTACGACAAGGCGAACCGGACCAGCATAAAATCCTTCCGGGGACCGGGCCTGGATGAAGGCTTGCGGATATTGGAAACCGTCCGCCGGGAGACCGGGGCCCTGATCATGAGCGACGTCCATGAAACGGCCGAAGTAGAGGCGGCGGCGCAAGTTCTGGATATCATACAAATTCCAGCCTTTCTCTGTCGTCAGACCCGGCTTCTTCAAACCGCCGCCCGGACCGGACGGGCGATAAACGTCAAGAAAGGTCAGTTCCTGTCCCCCTGGGACGCCGCTCATGTGCTGGAAAAGGTGGTCGCCGCGGGCAACGAACGAGTCATGATCACCGAGCGCGGGACGTCCTTCGGCTACAACAACCTGGTGGTCGACATGCGTTCCCTGGCCATCATGCGGGAATTCGGCCGTCCCGTGATTTTCGACGCCACCCACAGCGTTCAACTACCAGGCGGAGGGGGAGGCTGTTCCGGCGGGGACCGGGCCTTCATCCCGCCCCTGGCTCGGGCCGCGACCGCGGTGGGCGTGGACGGGGTGTTCATGGAAGTCCATTTCAATCCGGATCGAGCCCTCTGCGACGGCCCCAACTCGCTTCCCGCCGAGTTCTTTCCTTCCCTGATCAAAAGCCTGGCGGAAATCGACCGATTGATCCAACCGGACTAAGGAGCGAAAAAGGTGAAACTCGACCGCAAGGTTTTCGCCGACCTGAAGCTGATCATCTTTGACGTGGACGGCATCCTGACCGACGGACGCATCTACCACGACGATTCCGGCCGCGAGATGAAGGCCTTCAATTCCAAGGACGGCCTGGGCATCCGGATGCTCCAAAAAGCCGGTTTTGAAGTCGCCTTCCTGACCGGCCGGAGCAGTCATCTGGTTGACCGGAGGGCCGCGGAGCTGGGCGTGGGGACCGTCATCCAGGGCGCCGCGGACAAGCTCGCGGTTTTCGAAAAATTATTGGCCGCGAAATCCCTCCGGCCCTTCGAAGCCGCCTATGCCGGCGACGACCTGCCCGACTTGCCGGTCCTGCGAAGGGTCGGCTTGGCCCTGGCCCCGGCCGACGCCGTCCAGGAAGTGAAAGCCGAGGCGGATTACGTCTGTCGGAACAAGGGCGGGCGCGGCGCGGCGCGGGAAATGGCCGACCTCATACTCCGCGGCTCCGATCGCTGGGCCATGGTCGCGGCGGAATATTATTGATCACCCCGGCCGACTTGGCGGACGAACACGCTCCGCTGGACTTATGACGGAAAAAAACCGTTTCGTTTTTCCATCGGCACAAAAATTGCTTTACAGAGCCGCCGCCGCCCTTTATACTTTAAATTAGAGGTTCGGTCGGGAACAATATGAAGATTAGGAAACTCCAGTTTCTTTTCCTAGCCGTTTTTATCGGACTGGGAGTCTTGTGCGCGGGACTGTTTTTCCGAAAAGGGAACAGCGGCTACAGGTTCAACTCCGTTCCCCCGCTTCTATCCGACGGCGCCGACATGGTGATCAAGGGCGTTGATTTCACGGAGATGCGCCAGGGAACCCGGCAATGGACCGTCCAGGCCGAGACGCTGAGATTCTTTAAAGCGACCAATCTGATGGTATTCGATCAAGTCGACGTGACCTTCTATTCCGAGGACGGGGAATACCACCTGACCGGGGAAACCGGGTATTACTATAAAAAACTACAAAAAATGAAAATTCTGGGACAGGTCGCCGCCACGGACCAACGGGGAAACATCCTCACCGCCCCCGAGTTGGTCTACGACGCCAAGGCCAAGCTTGTTTCGACTTCCGGCCCCTTTAAACTCACCGGTCCCAAACTGGACCTCCAAGGTAACGGCCTATCGATTTTTACCGAGGAAAAGCGGTTAAAAGTTTCCCATCAACCCCATTTATTGCTAAAATCAGTCGAGAATTTAATGTGAGGCCTGTGGTTCAATGACTAGGCTCTGGGCAGCAGCAATCTTTCTATGCTTATTCCCCGCGGCGGTTTGGGCTGGACCCAATTCCGCCAAAGCCGTCCCGGGCGCGACCGCGGCCGATCCCGCCGCTCCCAGGGGCGCCATCAGCATTTCCGCCGACCAGATGGAATCCGTGGACAAGGACAAGGTCGTTATCTTCACCGGTAATGTGATCACCCGGCAGGAAGAACTGGTGGTCAACTGCGATCGGATGAAGGTTTACTACCAGGACTCCGGCGCCTGGCCGGGAGGGGCCGGCCCCGCCGCGTCCCTCGGGACGGCCCCGGACCGGGAAACCCGCATCGACCGCCTCGTGGCCGAGGGCAACGTCAAGATCACCAAGGGGACCCAGGTGGCCCTGGCCGGCATGGCCGTGTACGAAGCCCGCAAGGACAAAAGAAAAATTATTCTGACCGGGCAACCCCGAGTCTGGAACGAAAAGGACTTTCTCTCTGGTAAAAGGATCACCTACTACCTCGACGAGGATAGGAGCGTGGTCGAGGGCGGGGAAAAGGAACGGGTCAACGCCATCTTCTACCAGGAGCCATCCGGCGGAAAAATCAAGGCCAAGAGTCCAGCGGCCCCGCCGACGGGCTGGGAGTGAGCGGGCGATGATCCTCTTTTCGCCAGGTAACGCTCCGGACGCCCGCGGGGCCGCCCCGATCGTCGGCGCGGTCCAGGCTCGACTGGACATGGTCGACCTCATTAAAAATTACGGTCGCAAAAGAATCATCGACCGGGTCAACCTACATTTGGAAAGCGGGGAAATCGTCGGGCTGCTGGGACCCAACGGCGCCGGAAAGACCACGACTTTTTACATGATCGTCGGCCTGATCCGGCCCGATGAAGGCGAAGTCCGCCTGAACGAACTCGATATCACCCACATGCCCATGTTCCGGCGGGCCCGTCGGGGCATTTGCTATCTGCCTCAGGAAGCCAGCGTCTTCAGAAAGCTTACGGTCGAAAAAAATATCCTGGCCATTTTGGAAACCCTCAAAATAAGCCGGGCCGAACGACAGCGTCGACTGGAAAGCCTGCTGCGGGAGCTCGGCATCGGTCATCTGGCCAAAAACATGGCCTATTCCCTATCGGGAGGAGAACGCCGCCGGGTGGAGATCGCCCGGGCGCTGACCACCTCTCCGGCCTTTATTCTCTTGGACGAACCATTCGCCGGTATTGACCCCCTGGCGGTGATCGATATCCAGAACATCATTAGACAACTAAAAGAACGGGGCATTGGAATTCTGATCTCGGACCACAACGTCCGGGAAACCCTGGGAGTCTGCGACCGAGCCTACATCCTTAACCAAGGCGTGGTTATCGAAGAAGGCTCTCCCACAACAATCGCGGCCAGCGAAACGGCTCGAAAATTTTACCTGGGAGAAGAATTCACACTTTAATGCTCCATAGCGGGAAGACGACGGAATCATGGCCCTGGAACTAAAACAAAGCCTTAAACTGACTCAACAATTGGTGATGACTCCCCAGTTGCAGCAGGCCATCAAGCTCCTGCAACTTTCCCGGCTGGAACTAGCGGAGGAAATAAACCAGGAGTTGGAGGAAAACCCTATCCTGGACATGGGGTTGTCGTCGGATGAACCGGAGGAGGGAAACGGCCTGGATCGGGCCTCCGAGGAACAACCCGTCCCGCCGGAAAACGATTTCGCCGAAGTGAAAGTCCAGGAAAAACTTCGGGACGACATGGATTGGGAAAATTTTCTGGGGGAATACAGCTCTAGTTCCAGCGCGCCCAATATGTCCGAGACGCCGGAGGAAGCGCCTAACTACGAAAATTTCGTCTCCGCCAAGCTAACCCTCACGGACCACCTTACCTGGCAATGGCGTCTCCAGGAAATAACCGAAAAAGAACTTCGCATCGGCATTCAGATAATAGGGAACCTGGACGCCGACGGATATCTCAAGGCCTCGGTGGAGGAGATCGCCGCGCTGGAGTTGGTGGCCGTGGAACTGGTCGAGGCCGTCCTAGCCATGATTCAGGAACTCGACCCCGTGGGCATCGCCGCCCGGGACCTCCGGGAATGCCTCCTTATTCAATTGAATCACCTGGGCCTGGAAGACAGTCTCGCCGCCAAAATAGTCCGGAACCACCTCCCGGACCTGGAGAGCAAGAACTACCCCAAGATGGCCCGGGTCCTTAAAACCACCAAGGAAAACCTTTTTATCGCCGAACAGGTCATCACCAGCTTGAACCCCCGGCCGGGTCGGGAATATTCCGGCGACGAGCCCCAATACATCAGCCCGGACGTGTACGTGAACAAGGTCGGCGACGAATACGTCATCTCCCTGAACGAGGACGGGTTGCCCAAGCTCCGGGTCAGCAATTACTACAAGGAAATCCTTTCCACCGGCAATGAGGTCACCCCCCAGGCCCGGGAATACATCCAGGGTAAGCTTCGCTCGGCCATGTGGCTGATCAGAAGCATCCATCAACGTCAGAGAACCATCTACCGGGTCACCGAATCCATCGTTAAATTCCAGAGGGATTTTTTGGACCGCGGGGTCGAATACCTCAGGCCCCTGGTCCTGCGGGACGTAGCCGAGGACGTGGAACTTCACGAATCGACCATCAGTCGGGTCACATCCAATAAATACGTGCATACCCCCCAAGGCCTGTTCGAGCTGAAATTCTTTTTCGACAGCCCGATCAACCGGTTTCACGGTGAATCGCTCGCTTCCGAAAGCGTCAAGAAACGAATCAAGCAAATTATTACCGCCGAAGATCCCAAACATCCTTTGTCCGATCAACGGATCGTGGAAATTTTACAGGGCGCCAATATTGACATCGCCAGGAGAACCGTGGCTAAGTACAGGGAAATGTTGGGGATAGGTTCTTCCAGTCACCGGAAGAAATACTTTTGATCGTCGCCCCTTTAAAGGGCGAAAAAACCATCCCAGGAGGGAATTTATGCAAATATCCGTGACGTTCAGACATGTTGAACCATCGGACGCCTTGAAAGATTATTGCCGAGACAAGATTTCGAGGGTGGAAAAATACCTTGACTCCGCCTTGGAAGTCAACGTCGTCCTGTCAGTCGAAAAATTCAGACATATCGCCGACGTGACCATCCTCTCCGACGGCCTGAAAATCAAAGGCCAGGAACAGACCGAGGATATGTACTCCGCCATTGACATGGTGGTTGATAAACTCGAAAGACAGGTCAAGCGGTACCGGCAGAAACTCAAGGGCCGGTCCAAGCCAAACAAGCGGATCAAGGCCAAGGAAGTGCGCGTCGACGTAATTTCCAGCGAGGACGACGAGTACGAGGAAGCTCGTCCGCGCGTGGTCCGCGCCAAGCAGATGTACGCCAAGCCGATGGATGTCGATGAAGCGGTCATGCAACTGGACCTGTCCTCGGAAACCTTCCTGGTGTTTACCAATTCCGAGACGGAAAATATCAACGTTCTTTACCGGAGGGACGACGGGCATTACGGCTTGATCGAACCCATGTCCGAATAGACCCTAAACCGGACGCGTTGGAAAAACAAATGAAATTGCTGGACATTCTAGATAAAAACGCTATTATTCCGGAGTTGACTTCCCGTCATAAAAAAGGGGTCCTGGAAGAGCTGTGCCGGGCCTTGGCCCGGCCCGGGAAAATGGACAAAGGGGCCCTTTTGGAAGTGCTTTTGGAGCGGGAAAGGCTCGGAAGCACCGGCATCGGGGAAGGGATAGCGATCCCTCACGGGAAAAGCAATCGAATCAAGGAACTCACCATAGCCTGTGGCCGGAGCAAGGAAGGCGTGGATTTCGAATCGATGGACGGCAAACCAACGCATCTCTTCTTTTTGCTCCTGGCTCCGGAAAACACGGCCGGGGTCCATTTGAAGGCTTTGGCCAAGATTTCACGCCTTCTCAAGGACCCCTCCTTCAGGCAGGAATTAATGGCCGCTCCAGGAGCGGCGGAAATTTTCGAACTGATTTCGGTCAGGGACAGTGCCTTTTAACCAAAACGTTCCAACAGGCCCAGGCGTCCGGCGCCGACCGGACGCCCTGGCCTTTTTCATTCGAGGCTGAGGTTACCGATGGCTCTCGACCCTAAAATAGGGCGAATCGTCATTATCACCGGTCTGTCGGGGTCCGGAAAGTCCACGGCCCCTAACGCCCTTGAAGACAACGGCTTTTTCTGCATCGATAATTTGCCCCTTCTGCTTTTGCCCAAGTTTCTGACGCTTCAGACCGAGTCCCGAGTGGAAATGTTCAAACTCGGCCTGGTGACAGATCTGCGCGAAAGAGAATTCATAAATCATTTCGGTGATGTATTCAACCTTATCAAATCGTGGAACTATGATGTCGACATCATTTTTCTCGAAGCCTCCGACGAAGCCCTCCTGAACAGGTTTTCCGAAACCAGGCGTCGTCACCCCCTGAGCCGAAATGGCGCCGTCCTGGACAGCATTCGCCTGGAACGAGAACTGATGAAGGACGTCCGGGAGACGGCCAACGAAATCATCGACACCACCACCTTTACCAGCCACCGCCTCCGGGAGTTGGTTTCCCGTAAATTCGCCTTGGCCGCCCATGAAAAACCGATGTCCGTCGGACTGGTCTCGTTCGGATTCAAATACGGCCTTCCGTCCGAAGCGGACGTGGTGATGGACGTTCGCTTTTTACCCAACCCCTTCTATGTGAACGAACTTCGGGAATTGGACGGGTGCAATCCCAAGGTCGCCGCTTACGTCCTGGACGGCGAGGAAACCCAAAATTTCCTTGGTAAATTCCTGGACCTTCTAAATTTCCAAATTCCTCTTTTCGCCAAGGAAGGTAAATCGTATTTGACCATAGCGGTCGGTTGCACCGGCGGACAACACCGCTCGGTGGCTATTGTCAACGAACTTCAAAAAAAACTTGAAGAACAGTGGCCCCATGTTTCCGTGCGTCACCGGGACATTGGCGGCAGGCGAGCCGATTAATGATAGGATTCCTGGTTGTCACCCATGGGCGCCTAGGCGCCGAATTGATCAACACGGCCGAATTCATCCTCGGTAAAATAGAAAATTCCTCATCCATATCCCTCGACGGGAGGGGAAGTCCGGAATCCATGCGGGCTGAAATCGAAAAGGCCGTCAAAACCCTTGACCAGGGGCAGGGAGTGGTCATCCTGACGGATATGTTCGGCGGCACCCCTTCCAACATCAGCCTGTCGCTTCTGGCCGAGGGAAAAGTCGAAGTTCTTACCGGAGTTAACCTGCCCATGATCATCAAGTTGGCCCAGGGAAGGGACAAACAAGGCATTTCCGAGCTGGCCCAGCAAATCGGCGAATATGGACGCAAAAGCATTAACGTGGCCGGCGACTTGCTGTCTCGCCGCCCCAGGAGTTAACAGCTTCCATGCCGCTGGTTTTAGTGAGGGTGGACTGTCGCTTGGTCCACGGGCAGGTGCTCGAGGCCTGGCTGCCTTTCACCAAGGCCGACTGCCTGGTTGTGGCCAACGATCAAACGGCCGAAGACTCCATGCAGCGGATGATAATGAAAATGGCCGTACCGCCGGACGTGGAAGTGGCGATTCTAGGAGTCCAGGAAGCGGCCCGACATCTTTCCAACGGACGATGGGCGGACAAACGGGTTTTGCTGCTCCTGGCCGACCTCCAGGACGCGCTGGCCTCCTTCCGGGCCGGCGTCCATTTCGATCGCCTCAACCTGGGCAACACGATTTGTTCCCCGGGAAAAACACCCGTCAACTCCTCGGTTTCCCTTGACGACGCCGATCTTGATATCATTAAGGAGTTGCGGGCCGGCGGAACCAAAATCGAAATACGTCCCCTGCCCCGGGAGCCGGTCAAGGGCTACCGGAACATCATCGAATCCTTCAGTAAAAGATAAGGGGAGCCTTTCGTGTGGGCCGACGTGATTTGGGTTAGCATTATCGGCGGGTTGATCGCCCTCGACCGCACGGCTGCCCTGCAGGTCATGATTTCCCGGCCCATGGCCGCCGGACCCTTGGTCGGACTGGCCCTCGGGCGGCCCATGGAAGGATTGCAGGTCGGAGTACTGGTGGAACTTTTATGGATCAGCAAACCGCCCCTCGGCGGATACATCCCCCCCAACGAATGCCTGACCGCCATCCTGGCTTCCGCCGCGGTCATCATGGTCGCCCCGGAATCCGCGGAACCTTCCCGCGCCCTGATCACCCTGGGCATTCTGGTGGTTATTCCACCGGTCCGTTTCTTTTTCCCCCCCCTCGAAACCCAGCTTCGCCGCTGGAACGGCCGGTTGGCCGCGGGCGCGGTCCTGGCGGTCAGCCGGGGAAAGACGCCCTTTTTTCCCGGCTTGAACCTCTTGGGACTACTCCCGGCCTACCTTGGCGCAACCCTTTTTATTCTGATTATCCTGGGACCCGCGGTTTTAATCCTCAAATTCGTATACCAACTGCTGCCTCCGCCCGTCCTGACCGCCCTTGATTGGCTTTTTTTCTGCCTGCCCCTGATCGGAGCGGCCTCCGTCCTGGGCGCCATAAACGTCAAGCGATCCGGTATGATCTACGCCCTGGCCTTCGCCGGGGCCCTGTCTTTTTTCATGATATGACCAACCCGGAGACTTTCAACCCCGCGCTCCTAACAGTTGAACCCCTGGTCCGAGCCGACCTGCCCCAGGTCCTGGCCATCGAGCAGGCGTCCTTTAAACAGCCCTGGACCAGGGAGGGATTCGAAACGGAACTGGACCGGGCCCCGGCCATTTCCCTGACGCTGAAAGACGGCCGGGAAATACATGGGTATTTGGTTTTCTGGCTGATCGCGGACGAAATGCACATCCTCAACATCGCGGTTAGACCCGACTTGAGAAAAAAGGGGCTGGGGGGGATTCTTCTTGAATACCTGACCGCCTTCGCCCGGGAAGTTGGGGTCGTCCGTATTTTTCTGGAAGTGAGAAGGTCGAATGTCGCGGCCCAGGCCCTGTACCGGAGCGCCGGGTTCGAATTCGCGGGTGAAAGAAAAAATTACTACGCCGAGGACCACGAAGACGCCCTGATGATGACTCTGTCCCTCTAGAAAAAAACGACGCCTCCGGCCGGAAGAAGGTCCTGGCGCCGCGGGAGTGGGAAATTGTTTGCATTTTTTGAAGCCATCGTGGCATAATACTTTGATATATGACTCCAATTTGTAATATTATATTCCCGAATAACCAAAGGCCAACGGCGGGGATTGGATGCTCCCTCAAGGTCGACCGCCCTCGGGATGCCATCTTTATTTATGACCGGCCGGCCCCGCCCCGACCGGCTTGACCAATGAACGCGATGACACTTTTATTTGGAGGTGAAACCTCATGGTTGATGGATTTGGACTAATGTCGGTAATAGGCTCTTCGGATGAAATCCTCGGTTGCATCAACGAGGTGGACATCCGGGACAAAGCGGTCCTGATCAGGGCCGACTTGAACGTTCCCTACGACGAAAACCAGAATATCACCGACGACAACCGTATCAGGGCCATCCTTCCCACGGTGAATTACGCCCTGGACCAGGGCGCCAAGGTCATTCTGATGTCCCACATGGGCCGGCCAAAGGGGGAAATGGTTCCTGAACTTAGCCTGGCGCCGGTGGCCCGCCGCCTGGGGCGTCTGCTCAATAAGGACGTGACCATGGCGCCGGACTGCGTCGGCCCGGAAGTAAAGGCGCTCCGGGAAAAAATGACGTCCAGCGACATCTTGCTGCTGGAAAACCTCCGTTTTCACCCGGAAGAACAGATGAACGACGACGACTTCGCCCAACAACTCGCGTCCCTGGGAGATGTCTACGTCAACGACGCCTTCGCCGTGGCCCACCGGGGACACGCCAGCGTGGTCGCCATCACCAAGTTCGTTCCCATCTGCGTGGCCGGCTTTTTGATGAAAAACGAATTGATGTACTTTCATCGGGCCATGGAGGACCCGGCCCGGCCCCTGGTGGCGATCATCGGCGGCGCCAAGGTTTCATCCAAGATCTCGGCCATCGAGAACCTCATGGATGTCGTCGACAAACTGATTGTCGGCGGCGCCATGGCCAACACTTTCCTCAAGGCCATCTATTACGACATCGGGTCCAAATCCCTGGTGGAGGAAGAACTGGTCGAACGGGCCAGGTCCATCATGAGAAAAGCTCGCCGCCGGGGTATAAAATTCTATATTCCCGTGGACTGCGTCGTGGCCGACCGCTTCGACCGCAAGGCCGAAACCAAGATAACCACCGTGCAGGAAGTCCCGGAGGACTGGCTCATCGCGGACATCGGCCCGGCCACGAGCTCTCTTTACGCCGAGGCCTTGAGCAACGCCAAGACCATCATCTGGAACGGACCCATGGGGGCCTTTGAAATCGACGCTTTTTCCCGGGGCACCTACCAAATGGTCCAAACCGTGGCCAATACCTATTCCCTAACCATCGTCGGCGGCGGCGACACCGACGTGGCTGTCCACAAAGCCG
This sequence comes from Pseudomonadota bacterium, assembly GCA_043806915.1. GTDB lineage: Bacteria > Desulfobacterota > Desulfarculia > Adiutricales > JAGVGV01 > JAZDGM01. The sequence continues at coordinate 27,768 of JAZDGM010000025.1, forward strand.
GGGAATCATCCAGAATATCCTACATTTCCACTGGCGGCGGCGCGTTCCTGAAGCTGCTTGAAGGCGCCCAGTTGCCGGGGATCGTCGCCCTGGAAGAACACGCCCGGGCCAAGCGGAGGGCCAAGGAAGGGGGAAACCAATGAGCCGACCGGAAAACACCCGACGTCCACTGATCGCCGGAAACTGGAAACTATATAAAACGGCTTCGGAGACCGCGGCTTTTATCGCCGAGCTGAAAGCCGGACTTCCCGGAGACCTTCGCGTGGACGTGGCCTTGGCCCCGGCTTTTCCGGCTCTCGAAACAGCCGTCAAGGCCGCCGCCGGCAGCCCCATCATCATCGCCGCCCAAAATGTCTTTTGGGAAAAGGAAGGCGCCTTCACCGGGGAAGTATCCACATCCATGCTCAAGGACCTCGGGGTCGCCGCGGTGATCATCGGACATTCCGAACGCCGCCAGTATTTCGGGGAAACCGATGAGTCGGTGAACCGTAGATTAAAGGCGGCCCTGGCAGCCGGGCTCGCGCCCATTGTCTGCGTGGGAGAAACCTTGTCGGAACGGGAGGCCGGCCAAACCTTCGAAGTGTTGGAAAGACAACTGAAAGGCGGCCTGTCCGGCCTGACAGCGGAAGACGCCGTAAAACTGGTGATCGCCTACGAGCCGGTATGGGCCATTGGGACCGGAAAAACCGCCACCCCCCAGACCGCCCAGGAAGCCCATCTTGTGATTCGCAATTTTTTTGAGAAGTCATACAACAAAACGCTTGCCAACTCCATTCGGATATTGTATGGTGGCTCTGTTAAGCCGGAAAACGCTTCGGAGTTGATGGCTCAAGCGGATATCGATGGCGCGCTGGTTGGCGGAGCTAGTTTAAAGGCCGGCGTCTTTTTGGGAATAATAAATTATCAATAAACTCAAGGCCCCCGGTGGGGCTTAATTTTGGGATAATGAATACTGCAATAATAATAGTCCATGTGATTGTCTGCCTGGCTCTGATTCTTATCGTTCTACTTCAGACGGGAAAAGGGGCCGGCATGGGCGCCGCGTTTGGAGGCGGGTCAAGCCAGACCGTCTTCGGAGGTCGGGGTCCGGCGACATTCCTGAGTAAAATCACGGCCGCCGCCGCCATCATCTTCATGGTGACTTCCCTGGCCTTGACTTTCGCGGCCAATAAAAGAATCGGCGGCGACTCCATCATGGACAACCTGAAAACTCCGGTTCAGTCCGAACAGGCGCCGACCGAGCAAAAGACGGCTCCAGCCGCGACTGCCGATGAAGCCCAACCGGGCCCGGCCGAATCGGGCGAGAAGAAATAATGCTTTCCTGGCCGAAGTGGTGGAATTTGGTAGACACGCCATCTTGAGGGGGTGGTAGGCTACGCCTGTGCGGGTTCAAATCCCGCCTTCGGCACCATTTTTAAAACCGGAGAAGGATGCTTTCCTTCTCCGGTTTTTTATTTCACCAAACCACCGGACTCCCCACCTTCCTAAATCGAATCATGCCTTTTCTCCCCGGTCCGGGTGATCTACCCCAAAAACAAATAATATGCTAAACTAAACGAATGGAAAAAATTCGATGGAACTCTTTTTTATGTCCGTCCAGTCGTGGCCTATCCGCCGGAAAAAAACATGGCCGGGCCCATCAGTCTGGAAAAACGGGGTCCCGTCCCGGGAGATGAAGGTTTTACATGCCGCGGGATTTGAAATCCAAGAACGAGGGCCCGGGCCGGGCCGGTTTGGAACCAAGAGACGCTAACCGGAAAAAAAGCGAGGAGCAATTCCGTCGGATGTGGGAAATAATGCCGTTCCCCGTGGCGGTTATTTCCGCGTCCGGAGAATATGAATACCTCAACCCGAAATTTACCGAGGTGTTCGGTTATGTGAAGGAAGATATCCCCACCGGGGCCGCCTGGTTCGCCAAGGTCTTCCCCGATCAGGCTTACCGCCGGGAAGTCCTGTCGGCCTGGAAAAACGACCTAGCCGGTTCCCAATATTTTCAAGTCCGCCCGCGAACCTTCACGGTTGTTTGTAACAACGGGGAACATAGGGATATTCTCTTCCGGCCGGCGACCATGGAGGACGGCCGTGAATTAGTGGTCTACGAGGATATTACCGAAAGGAAAAAGCTGGAGGAAGAACTCCTGTACCAATCCCTCGCGCTCAACCAAATCCAGGATTGCGTCACCATTACCGACCTGTCCGGGCGAATCACCTACGTCAATGAGGCCGAATGCCGCTTGTTGAAACGGGCCAGGCGAGATATTATTGGCCAGACCGTCCACATTTACGGCGAAAACCCCGAAAAGGGGACCGCCCAGGACGAAATCATCGCCACCACCCTCTCGCGGGAGCGCTGGCGGGGCGAGGTGGTCAACCTTGACTCCGAAAACAAGGAGATTATCCTGGATTGCCGGACCCAGGTGGTTCGCGATAAATCAGGGACCCCGTTCTCTTTGTGCGGCATCGCCACGGACGTGACGGAAAGAAAAAAAACCGAGGCGTCCCTCACCAGGCTATTGGAAGTAAGTCAGGCCCTGGCGGACGCCAAGGGACTGACCGATACCCTGCGTTATTGTCTAGCCTCCGCCATTTCCGCGTCGGGAATGGACCTCGGCGGGATTTACCTGGTAAATGAAGGACTCACGGAAATCAATTTGGTCGTTCACCAGGGACTTAACCCGGAAAAGGCCGGCCCGGCTTCGACCGCCGAAAAAAACTTCTTTATTCGGGAGACGCTCCGCCAGGGCAAACCCCGGTACCTCGGGTCCGCGGACATCCCGCCGGACGCGCTGGATAAACAGGCGGAAGGGCTGAAATCACTGGCCATCATCCCGATTATCCATCAGGGAAAAACCATCGCCTGCCTCAACCTGGGCTCGCGCCTCAAGGAGGAAATCGACCCGGGCGTCCAACCCCTAATTGAAGCCCTGGCCGCGCAGAGCGGCGGTTTCATCGCCCGGTCGCTGGCCGAGGAAGCGCTCCGGGAGAGCGAGATGAAATTCAGGGGGTTTGTCGAGAATTCAAGCGATATCATCTATTCCCTTACCGAGGATGGGGTTTTCGCGTATGTTTCGCCGAACTGGAAAAACATACTTGGTCATGACCTCCAGAATGTCGTGGGCCGGTCTTTTTTCTCGTTCGTCCACGAAGACGATGTCGAGGCCTGCCGGGATTATTTCCAGGAAGCCAAAAACAACCGGCGACTTGGCTTCGGGGTCGAATATCGGATCGCGGGTCCGGACGGCGAATGGAAATGGAATTCCTCGACCGCTTCCACCGCCCAAAAGCCCAACGGAAACATCGTGTACATCGGCATCGCCCGGGATATCACCGCCAGGAAGAAGGCGGAGGAAGCTTTACGGAAAAGCGAAAACCTGCTCCGGAAAATTTTCGATATCCTTCCCGTTGGCCTCTGGTTCGCGGACCGGGACGGCCGCCTGCTCAAGGGAAACGCCATGGGAGTGAAAATTTGGGGGGCGGAGCCGTTGGTCAGCCAGGATGAGTATAGGGTTTTCAAGGCCTGGCGGCTTCCATCCGGGCAAGAACTCGCCCCCGAGGATTGGGCCTTGGCCAAGACCATCAACCAAGGCGTCTCGATATTGGATGAGATGCTGGAAATCGAAGCCTTTGACGGCCAAAGAAAAATCATCTTGAACTCCACGGCGCCGGTCCTGGACGAAAACAACCGGGTCGAGGGGGCTGTCATAGTCAACCTGGACGTCACCGAACGCCAACGCGCCGAGGAAGAAAAGGAAAAACTGCGGGCGGAACTGGTTCAAGCCCAGAAGATGGAATCCGTGGGAAGGCTGGCCGGAGGCGTGGCTCACGATTTCAACAACATGCTGCAGGCCATCCTCGGCCATGCCGACCTGGCCCTGCTGGATATCAAACCGCGCGATCCCCTCGCTTTCAACCTTCAACAGATCAAGAAATCCGCCAAGCGCTCGGCCGAGCTGGTCCAACAACTCCTGGCTTTCGCCAGAAAACAGACCATCCTTCCCAAGGTGTTGAACCTCAACGATACAATCCCGGAGACGTTAAAAATGCTCCAACGCCTGGTGAGGGAGGACATCCGACTCCTCTGGCGCCCCGGCGACAATCCGTGGAACATCCGGATGGACCCGGCCCAACTAGACCAAATCCTGGCCAATTTGGTGGCTAACAGCCGGGACGCCATTCCCGGCGCCGGCGTCATCACCATCGAAACCGCCACTGCGTCCCTCGCGGACCCCGACCTCAAGGGACCGCGAGGCCTCAAGCCGGGCGATTATGTTGTTTTGACCATCAAGGACACGGGCCTGGGAATAAGGCCGGAATTTATGGAAAAAATTTTCGACCCGTTTTTCACGACCAAGGAAGTGGGACAGGGCCCAGGCCTTGGATTGGCGACAGTTTACGGCATTGTTAAACAAAACGAGGGCGTCATCCTGGTGGAAAGCGAACTTGGCCGAGGCTCGACCTTCAATATTTATTTCCCCAGGTTCAAGGAAGAAGCCGACCAACCCGCGGCCGCTTCCCCCAGGGCCGACCTCCCCCGCGGAAACGAAACCGTGCTGTTGGTGGAGGACGAGGAACAAATATTAAGTCTAGGACGAAAAGTCCTCGAACTCCAGGGTTATCGGGTCCTGACCGCCCTGACTCCCAGCGAGGCCCTCGAGATTGAAAGGCAATTCAAGGGAGAAATCCACCTGCTCCTGACCGATGTAATAATGCCCGAAATGGATGGCCGGCAATTGCAGGGAATATTGCTCCAAAGCCGCCCCCAGTTAAAAAGTCTTTTTATGTCGGGGTATTCGGAAGAGATCGTGGCTCGACGGGGGGTGTTGGAGGCGGGGATACGATTTTTACCCAAGCCTTTCTCGGTCGAGGCCCTGGTGAAAAAAACCAGGGAAGCATTGGACCTCTAAAAGCCATAAATGCTATATTCCAAGACTTCGGAATCAAAAACCGGGTCGGCGGCTCGCCCCTGATTCGGTTTGTATGAAAATGGCCGAAGGGCATTTTCATTGGTTGTTGTGACCGACATGGCCCGCGGTCATGTCGGTTGGGAAATGTCCACAAAACCATGGTCGGCCGTCGGCCGAAAAGAGAATGCCATGAAACGGCTTATTGTGGCCGAAAAACCATCCGTGGCCCGGGACCTGGCCAAAATAATAGGCGCCAAATCCAAAAGGGACGGCTTTCTGGAAGGGAACGGCAACATTGTTTCCTGGACGATCGGGCATCTTTGCGACATCGCGCCTCCGGACGCTCAAAACGAACAGTGGACCAAATGGCGCCTCGAATCCCTTCCCATGATCCCGGAAAAATTCCGTTTGTCCGTCCTGCCGGACACCAAGAAGCAGTTCATGGTTTTGCGGAAGCTGATGAACGACCCGGAGGTGACCGACCTGGTGGAAGCCACCGACGCGGGGCGGGAAGGCGAGTTGATCTTCCGGCGGGTCTATCAGATGTCCAAATGCAAAAAGCCGATAAAACGGCTCTGGCTGTCGTCCCTGACCGACGAAGCCATTAAGCGGGCCTTTGAAAATATCCTGCCGGGAACGGAATTCAACAAGCTGGCCGCCGCCGCCTACGCCCGGGCGGAGAGCGACTGGCTGGTGGGAATGAACGAAACCAGGGCCTTCACCATCAAATGCGGCGGAGAACTGCTGACCGTGGGCCGGGTCCAAACCCCGGTCCTGGCCATGTTGGTTAAGCGGCGCCTGGAAATCAATAACTTCACGCCCCAACCCTTCTGGGAAATTACGGCGTTTTTTTCCCGGGAAGAAACGGATTTCAAGGCGCTGTGGCATCAACCGCCGGACTTCAAGAACACGCGCCTGCTGGAAAAAAACCAGGCGGATGAAATTTTCGCCAAGTGCGTGGGACGATCGGCCCAGGTGGAATCCGCCTCCCAAAAAAAAGGCTCCTCCCAACCGCCCCTGTTGTTCGACCTCACCTCCCTCCAGCGGGCCTGCAACGCCAAATTCGGGTTCCCGGCCAAAAAGACCCTAGGCCTGGCCCAGGATTTATACGAAAAGCAAAAAATCATCACCTACCCCAGGACCGACAGCCAATATATACCTCCGGACCTTTTCGCCGGAATAGCATCTCACTTCAAGGCCATCCGCGACCACTACCCCGACGTCATCGTTCAACTGCGCGGGTGTTTTGAACAAAACCCAAAAAAATACCGGGTGGTCAACGAAAAAAAAGTCACGGACCACCACGCCATCATCCCCACCACCAAGACGGCGATCCCCGCTTCCCTGCCCCAGGAACAACGGCAGGTTTACGACCTGGTTTGTCGGCGCTTCCTGGCCGCCTTTCTTCCGGCCGCCGAGTATTTCTCCACCGAGGCCTGGCTGGTGATAAACGGAGAAAAGTTCAAGGCCTCGGGCAAGGTTTTCAAGAAATTGGGCTGGATGGAAGCCGAGCCGTGGGCGGTGCGGGATGAAAACCCCCTTCCCCGCCTGGAAAAAGGTCAAATCATCGAACCCAACGACCTGAAGCTGGAAGAAAAAACCACCAAGCCGCCGCCGCATTTTTCCGACGCCACCCTCCTCCGGGCCATGGAAACCGCCGGCAAGCTGGTGGAGGACGAGGAACTGGCCCAGGCCATGAAGGACCGCGGCCTCGGAACTCCGGCCACCAGGGCCCAGACCATTGAAGCCCTCCTGGAAAAAAAGCGGGGCTACGCCGAGCGGGTGGGCAAGGCCATTGTCGCCACGGATAAAGGGGTTGAAGCCGTCAGGATAATCAAGGAGCTATTGCCCGAGGCCGTGTCCCCGGAATTGACCGGGGAATGGGAATACAACCTCAAGCAGGTGGAGCAAGGCGGGCTGACCTACCAGGACTTCATGAATAAAATCAGGACGTACGTCCAGGAAAGCATCGAACGGGTGAAACTGGCCCAAATCAAGTTCCATTCCACCCAGCCGCGACCGACCGCCGAATCTCCGGCGGGGAAATCCCAGGCCCAACCGTTGGGGAAATGCCCCCTGTGCGGCGGGGACGTGGTCGAAACGGCCAAGGCCTACGGCTGTTCCAATTGGCGGACCTCGAATTGCAAATTCACCATCTGGAAAAATTCCTTTGGAGGGCGCATCACCCCTAGCGCCGTGACGGAACTTCTGAACAACGGCCGCACCACCCAGATATTGACCTTGACCAGCCCCAAAACCAAGAAGGATTATCAAGCCAGGTTGAAACTCGAGGACGGCAAGGTCAGCCCCTATTTCGGGGTTTAAGCAACCGCCCGGTTGTCCCGATCGGCCGTCATTGTTTTCGGCGGGATGGGTCGGGACGCGAGCCGGACAACGGGTGACAACCTTTCGCGGATCGGAATGAAATGAAGTTGAACCGCGCGCCTAAAAACAAGGAACTCGCCGAGCCGGCCGGGTTGTCATTAAAACTATTTTTCGGTCTTGGGAAGCATGACTCATAATCAAATTTTCGCGCTGTTTCTTGCGGTGGGAGTCCTGCTGGGCGTGGCGCTCGTCCTGGGAGAATTGGCCCGGAAATTCCGCCAACCCGCCGTTCTCGGGGAACTCCTGGCCGGGATCATCCTGGGGCCGACTGTTTTGGGGAGCGTGGCGCCCGAGCTTAGCGGGTTCCTCTTCCCCCTGGAAGGCCCGAACGCCATCGCCCTGGAAACCATCTCCACCCTGGGGATCGCCTTTTTTCTGATGGTCGCGGGCATTGAGGTCGACCTGTCCACCATCTGGAGGCAAGGCCGGGCCAGTTTCAAGATCGGCGCCGCCAGCGTGGTCGCGCCGTTTATTTTTGGGTTCGCCCTAAGTTGGCTGGCGCCGCGGGCCCTCGGTCGGCAACCAGGGGCGGACCCGTTGATTTTTTCCTTGTTCCTGGCCACAGCCGTTTCGATCTCCGCCTTGCCGATCATAGCGAAAACGCTCATGGACCTCGACCTTTACCGCACCGACCTGGGCATGACGGTCGTGAGCGCGGCCATATTCAACGACCTAATCGGGTGGATCGTGTTCGCCGTCGTCTTGGGGCTCATGGGCCCCACCGGCGGCGGGGACATCCTGATGACCATCCTCTTGGTTTTTACGTTTACCGCGGCGATGCTCACCCTGGGCCGCTGGCTGATCCACTGGATGATGCCCTATGTCCAGGCCTACACCCGCTGGCCCGGAGGCGAACTTAGTTTCGCCTTGATCCTGGCGCTTCTCGGCGCGTCGTTCACCGAATGGATCGGCATTCACGCCATTTTCGGCGCCTTTATCGTCGGGGTGGCCGTGGGAGATTCATCCCACCTACGGGAGCGGACTCGGTTCACCATCGAGCATTTCATTTCCTTTTTCTTCGCCCCGGTCTTCTTTGCGAGCATCGGACTCAAGGTGGATTTCCTGGCCCATTTCGACCTCCCCCTGACCACGACGGTGTTGCTCGTGACCTGTGTATTCAAACTCACGGGCGGCGTGCTCGGCGCCCGCTGGGCCGGCCTGTCCGGCCGGGAATCCTGGGCCGCGGGTTTTTCCATGATTTCCGTGGGCGCCATGGGGATCATTATCGGGCTTCTGGCCCTGGAATCGGGCATAATCCGGCCGCGACTGTTTGTGGCGCTGGTGGTCATGGCCATTGTCAGCTCCATGATCAGCGGCCCCCTGATCAGGTTGACCCTGACGCCCAAAAAAAAGTGGCGGGTGCAGGATTATGCGTCCTCGAAGAGGTTTTTACGGGATTTGAAGGCGACGTCGCGCCGCGAAGCCATCGGCGAATTATGCCTGGCGGCCGCGAGGGATTCCGGCCTGGACCAGGCCCTGCTCGAAGCCGCGGTCTGGGAGCGGGAGGAAACCCAGGGGACCGGGCTCGGCAATGGGTTGGCGATCCCCCACGCGCGACTCGATGGACTGTCCGAACCCCTGCTGGTGGTCGGCTTTTCCGAGCAAGGCCTGGATTTCGACGCGCCGGACGACCTGCCGGCCAAGGTGATCATTCTCATCCTCACGCCCGGCGACGAACCAAGCGCCCAACTCGAGCTCATTGCCGGCCTGGCGCGGCGTTTTCGCAATAAAAGCATGCTCGGCTACATGCTTCGCGTGCAAAATTTCACCGACTTCATGGCCCTGATGAACACGACAGGTTCAAAAAAATGAAAAGCCGGATGGATGGGGTTATTATCCCGACCCTTGCACCCACAAAATACAAGAGGGCGATTGCACTCGAAAGGGAAGTGTGATCGCGGCGCCCGGAAAGCCTTACCGCCCGGCTAAACGGTCGAGAGACGGTCCGGAAAACCTGAACAAGCGCCAGTCGCTCAAAGGCGCCGCCCCTAAAGCCTGATAGAAATCGATCGCGGCCTGGTTCCAATCCAAGACCGCGAATTCCAGTCGGCCGCAGCCCTGTTCCACGGCCAGCTTCCCCAATTCGCCGAAAACAGCCCGCCCGAGGCCCAGGCGACGGAATTGCGGTCGGATGTAAACGTCTTCCACGTACAGGCCCGGGCGAGCCAGAAAGGTGGAAAAATTGCGGAAATAAATGCAGTATCCCGCCGGAGTGGAATTATAATATAGAAGCAAGGCCCTCGCCGTGGAACCGGGTCCGAACAGGGAAGCCCTCATGGTCTCCTCGTCGGCTTTCACTTCATCGAGTAAATTCTCGAATTCCGCCAATTCCCGTATCAAACCGATCAAGACCGGAACATCGGCCACCTCGGCGGCCTTGATGACCAGCGGCCCGTTATTTTCAGCAGTCATGTTACGATACCCCGCGGGAAATTTTTTTCTCCCTGGGCAAGTACAACAATCCGCGAAAAAAAACAAGCATCAGCCCGGGACCGCCGGAATGATCGAGGAAAAGCCCAAGGCGCGGCCAGGCGCGGATCCTTTTGCGACAATACGGCCCGCGCGAAGGGGCCGTTAGGAGCAACCTATTAAATTACTTGCTCATTTGATCGAGATGCTATATCCTGTCGTCAGAGTCATTATGCTGGGGGGAGGCACGTGCCGCGGCGGGCCGACGCTTGCAAGGGTGCGCCCCAAAACGAAAATTCGATGCCTGGAGGTCGACAACAAGCCCGGCCTGGAAGGCAAACCCGTTTCGAGGGGCGGCCGCCCTCCGGTTTGGACCGCTTCCGGCTTGATAGGCCTTAAACGAGGTACATTATTGACCAAGGGAACAAGGACGGACTCCTGGGTATGACCAGGCGGCGGAGGTTGGCTGGACAACCCCGTGAATCCCGGAATCGGAGGATGCCATGGCGGTAACCAATTTCAATACCTCGAACCAGACTTTTCGCAAGCTGATGGGTAATGGCTTGGTCTACCGCGTCCCCAAGTTCCAGAGGGACTATTCCTGGACCGAACAGGAGTGGGACGATCTATGGCTGGATATTGTCGCCATGTTGGAACCCGGCGGCGAGCAAGGCCACTACATGGGCTATCTCGTCCTACAGTCGGACGACGAGCGCGACTATGACATTATCGACGGCCAGCAGCGCCTGACGACCTTGAGCCTACTCGTGCTGGCCGTACTCCGTAACCTTAGGCGGCTGGTGGAATTGAAAATCGACGCGGACGACAATAAACGCCGCGAGGAGGAGTTGCGCAAGACCTATATCGGGTATCTCGATCCGGTTACCCTTATTGCCAGGTTAAAGCTGTCGTTGAATCGTCACAACGATCGATATTACCAAAGTTATCTCGTCCCACTAGAACGGCTGCCGAAGCGCGGCCTAAAGGCGTCCGAGCATCTTCTTCGCCAGGCCTTCGACTGGTTTGATGGCAAGGTGCAAGAGCGTTTCGGCGCGGCCCGAAGCGGAGCGGAACTGGCCCGGTTTGTGGACGCGACGGCGGACCGGCTGTTCTTTACGGTCATCTCCGTGACGGATGAGTTAAACGCCTTCAAAGTCTTCGAGACGCTCAACGCCAGGGGCGTGCGCCTCTCATCCACCGACCTGCTTAAAAACTTCCTTTTTTCAGTGGTTCACGACGCCGGCGGCCATGAGCACGAAATCCGCGCGCTTGAAGAACGCTGGGAGGCGGTGGCGGGCAGGTTGGGGAGTGAAAGCGTCCCCGATTTCCTGAGGGTTTTCTGGAACAGCCGGAACCCGCTCACCCGTCATTCCGAACTGTTTAAGACCATGCGGGCGACCATCAAAAGCAAGGCCGACGTTTTTTCCTTGTTGCGCGACCTGGACAGGGACGCGGACATTTACGCGGCCTTGGGCGACTCCAACGACTCCATTTGGAACGCGGAGCAACGCAAGCACGTGGCCGAGTTGGCGATGTTCAATATCAGACAGCCGTACGCCCTATTGCTGGCCGCGCGTCGCGCCTTGAGCGACTCGGACTTCACTCGGGTCCTACGGGCCTGCGTCATCGTCTCCCTGCGCTACAATGTTATCGGCAACCTGGCCACGAACGAGCAGGAACGAGTTTATAATTCCACGGCGGAAAAAATCGCCAAGCGGCAGCTTGTTGGCCCGAGCGACATTATCCGCTCCCTGCGCCAGGTCTATCCGACGGATGAACAGTTTCGCGGCGCGTTCTCGGAAAAGCAGATTCGCACCACCTCGGCCCGCAACCGTCAGGTCGTTCGGTACATTCTTTTTGAAATCGAAAGGCATGTCGCAAACCAAGCATTCGACCACTCCGGGGACAAATACAACATTGAACATATCCTGCCGGAACACCCCGATGAAAGCTGGACGACCTTCACCGACGAGCAGGCGGATCGCCATGTCTATCGAATCGGCAATCTAACCCCCCTGGAAGCCGCGGCGAACCGCGACGTCGGGAACAAGTCGTACCAAGACAAAAAAGGCGTTTATCAGCGGAGTGGGTTTGAAATAACCCGAAGGGTGGCCGGGGACAATCTGGAATGGACCCCGAACCGAATAATCGCGCGCCAGCACTGGCTGGCCAATCAAGCCCCCGCCATCTGGCGGTTGCCGGAGTTGTCGTAGGCCAAACGCCAAGCCCCGAATTTTTCGTTTGGCTTACCGCTACGCCTCATTTCCCTCGTCCTCGGTTAGCCGCGTCGGCGGGCGGGCGCCTCATTCCGCCTTTTCGATCCGATTTCGCTAGTTTTCCCGCCTTGGCTTTCCGGTCACATGGCCTCGCCCAGCCGTATGGATTTCAACAACTGCCTCGCTTCCGAAAAATCGGGGTTCAATTCCACGGCCCGGGTCAGGCACTTGGCGGCGTCCTTCAGTTCATTCAGGGACATAAACACCCGGGCCATGTTGTAATAGATGTGCTCGTCGTAGGGGTTTACCCGCCGGGCCTTGCGATACATTTTGATGGCCTCGTTGAACTTACCCTGGCGGCGATATAAGATGCCCAGCGAGTTGTAGATGTTGAGGGTCTTGGGGTTTATCTGCAACGCCTGCATGTAAATCTGCTCGGCGTTTTCGTCCATGTTTTTATCCATGTAGATTTCGGCCGCCAATTCCAGGCACTTCTGGGCTTCTTCCTCCCGCCCCAGCTTGGCGTAAACCTCCCCCATTTTCTGGTACGCCCGGGCAAAAGCGTTGTTTATCTGGGTGGCTTTCCGGAAGGCGGCGATGGCTTCCTCGTATTTCCCCTGGGCGGTCTTGATATAGCCAAGGTTATAATAAACCTCGGCGCTTTCGGAGATGTTGAGAATCCGCTTGAAGGAATTCAGGGCTTCATCGTACCGGCCCTGTTTCAATAATTCCTGGCCCTGGTCCATTAATTTCCGGGATTCCTTGGCCTGGGGGTCTTCATCTCCCTTCAGGGCGCCGTCGACTTTCCTTTTAAAGATGTCCCGGGTAAAAGGCCGGATGATGATATCCGTGACTCCGGCTTCTCCGGCGGCGATCACCTGGCTCTTGGTAATTTCATCGACGACCAAGAGAAAGGAAGTGGCGGAAAAAGCCGCGTCGGCGCGCACCACCTTCAGCAACACCAGGCCGCTCATTTCCGGTAGGAGTTGCCATGAACTGATAACGAAATCGATATTATAACTTTTAATTAGGGACCAGGCCTCGGTCCCGTTGGTGGCCATCATGAATTCGGAGAACCCCAAATCGCGAAGAAGGGCCGCCCCGGCCTTGCGGTAATGAGGGCTGGCATCGACAAAAAGGGCCTTGGTCGCTGTTACGTTTTCCAAACGGAGTCCCCTTGCTCCGGAACTTATTTTATTTTAATTTAGCCTAAGCGCCGCGAGCTGTCCATTTTTTTGTTCCGGAGAGGATGCGCCGAGCCTGTGAAAAGCCTGGTCCGTCGGGAAGACGCCGAAAAAAAACATATTGAGAACGAAGCCTTGGAGGTCGAAACCCTGGAGGCCGATAGGGACTGGCTCCTGGAGGCCGTTCCCGCCTATATCGAGGAACTGGCGGCCTTCGCGCCGTCCTACGCCAAGCTGGCCCAAGGCCTCAAAAAAAACAAGACCATGTTGGCCTTCTGGTTTTCCCGTCCGGAAATCGAATGGCGCGTTTTCCTCCATGACGGGGCGAGGGTTGGCTTCGCCCTGCTAGCCAAGAAGCCCTTCTGGTCCGTCAGCCAGGGAATGGATTTCCGAATGGGCGAATTTTTCATCGCGCCGGAATGCAGACGCCTGGGGTTGGGTCGCGCGTTCGCCGAACGAACTATTGAATCGCACCCCGGTTGGTGGGAAATAACCCAAATACCGGCCAATTCACGGGCCGCGGCATTTTGGCGGCAAGTCGTCCAGGAATTAACCAAGGGGGATTTCACCGAGGAAATCCGCCCGGACGCCATCCGGCAGGCGTTCCTTTCCCGCGGTTAATCGAGGTCCAGCTTCAATTTAGACCTGGGGTTTCTAGGGACGACCGTTCCTTGCTCGTCCAAATCCAGCTTCAACCTGGATCGTCCGGAAGAGCCCCAGGAAGTCTGGGATATCCTCATGCGGTGGAAAACCGTTTTCAGGATTCCGGTCAAGTCGTCCCGGCGCTGTCCCGGGGGAACGTAAATCACCAGGTCTTTCAACCCCAGGTCGTCATGCTTCATGAGGTATTCGGACATGGACAGGTGTTTTTCCGTTTCGGGAACCACCAGCGACAGGGGCAGGATTTCGTGGCACATCTCCCCCAGGTTGGTCCGAAAGACCAGCTCGGCGGTCTGGACCGAGGTCCCGGTTGAGGCTTCTTCCATGTTAATGACCAGGACCTTGGGGCCCTCGGGCCGGGGCAAAAGATTTTGTTCGGAAAGAGACGTGATGTTCGTGGGAGGGAAGTTTTTTTCCAGCACCTGGATCAGGGCCGTCAGGGCCGAGACCTTCATCGCGACTTGGCCCGGCTTCATCAGCAGGCGCAGGTCCGGGCCCCAGATACGATTGTGGACCAACCACGCGGCCAGCCGCACCGCCCGCGGAGCGGCGTAAATGAAGTCCCCTTCTCCGCCCGAGGGGTCGTAAAGACGCCATAGTCCGTCTTGAAACCCGACCGTTAAAGCCAGGGGCAAGCCCTGCCGGTAAAACGCCGAGGGCAGGTCCTCCACCTTGGCCCCATGGCTGGCGTAGCGAGCCAGGAGTTGGGCGTTGAGCCTGGTCAGGCTGTCGTCCTCCACCCTGACCTGATCGGGGAAATCGGCCCGCAACCTGGCGGCGATGGTCGAATACAGGTCCAACAAAAAGCTCTTGATCTCCTCGCCCAGGTCGAGTCGACGCCTGATCGGCCAATTCCGGTAGTTATGCAGGTCCTCGATCCTTTTTTCCCCCAGCCCCAGGCGGCGGTGAGGTCCCGCAACACCTGGCCCTTCTTGTTTTCCTTTTTCGACAACCGCGGCTCGAAGGGGGTTTGAAGCTTGAACCAGGAAGAAAACCTTACGAGCTCGAGGTTTTGGGGTTGTCGTCGTTCGGTGAAATCAAGGACTCGCTTGATGGTCATGATGTAGGGATCGACCGGAAGCTCGTCGGGCGGCGTGACTCCCAGGGCCGCCTTGACCTGATCGCACAGGAGAGGGGCGTTGTTGTCCTCCACCTGTTCCAAAATAAGAATCATCTTTAATACGGCCTTAAAAGGGTCCCGTTGGGACTTATAGGCCTGCCACATGGCCGCGCCCAGGAATTCCCTGGGGTCGGGTTTTTCCGGAAAACCCAGGTCCACGAAATCCAAGGGGTGAAGCGTCGTGGATTGAATCCGGTCCAAGCTCCGGGAAATGTGTTCGTATTCGGCTTGGCTCGCGCCCGGGGGCGCCACCCACCACAGTGGGATGCGGCCGGCCACGTGCAGGAGGGTCCGATAAAATTCTTCCTTCAACAACCGGGGCATGACGTTCCCCGAGCTATCCTCGTCCAGCCCCCCCAGGCGGTTGGCCCTCAGGTCCTCGGTATCCATCAAGAAAAAAGTGACCTCGGTGCGCCGCTTGGTCCTGGCCCACTCGGAAAGGTTTTTCAATTTTGCTTCCAGAATCGTCCAACCCTCGGAACCAAGTTCGGTTTTGTCGACGCAAACCCAATAATCCAGATCGGAAACGGAGGTATGGCCCACCGACCCCGTGCTCCCGATCAAGGACAGGGATTGAATGCAGGGGTTGGGGGCGAGGACTTCCCGCAAGCTTCTGTCGGGGTGGGCCTCGCGGAAGCTCTGGGCGAACCCCGAACGCTCGAAACCGACGATCCCCCGCGGCGGGTCCGGGACCGGCAGATAACCAGGCGCCTTGGGGTTATTCACCTGAAGCAGGTAGGGAATGGTTTGAAAGACGTTCTTGAGACCCTCGGACCCATAGCGAATCAGTTCCCTGATCCGCATTATATTGTTCAGGACAAAAGCCTGTCTCCCCCCCAGGAGTCTTCGTCCCAAGCCCCTCAATTCCTCGGTTCTAGCAGCGAGTTCCGTTATTGACCCGTCCCCAGGCAATGGGATGCCCTCTTTCTCGAAAGGATTCGAATTGGATTTTCCGTCCCCAGCCCCCCCGGCCCAGTCCCCCAGCCATATAGTCAAGCCCTCCCGGTCGTCAGCGCCAGCCGCCCCTCCACCCGGGAAGCCGCGGGAAAAATATCCAAGGCGTCGAGCCTCAGACAATAGGCCAAGTCGCGCCATTGCTCCAGGGAACGCAGCCGGGCCGCTCCTCCACCGGCCAGCATGGCCTTGACCCCGGCCCGGTAGTCCGCCTGGCGGCCCCGCAGCAGCTCGGCCAAATGCCGCGCCGCGACCTCGTCCTCCTCCGCGGGGCTAAGCCCCTCTAGTCCCATGGGGACCAAGGTTACGACCTCGGGCGACAAGGACCGGATAAAACGGGCCGCGCTCGAGATGTTAACCAGCGTGGCCATGATCAGGACATCGGCCCCCGGGGCCGCCGCCATCAAGCCGCGAGTCCCGGCGGAGGTGGTCAGAATGGCGGGGCGGCCGGTCAGGTCCAGGGCGGCGGACTCGGCCGGGGACTTGTTCATTTCAAAACCTTCCGGTTTTATCCCCCGGCGCTCGCCCACCAGGAGCCAATCCGGGCGCTGGGCCTTCAACGCCAGGGCCTCGTCCAGTTCCGCGACGGGGACGATAAAGGGCGCCCCGGCGGCCAACAGGGCCGCGGCCGTGTTGCCCGCCCGAAAAACATCGATAATCACCACAACGCCCCGCGATTTCTCCGCCCCCCCCAGGCCGGACCGTATTTCAATCCGCACTCTTTTCCGCCTCCCTGACAACTCCGCTCGGCTTATCCCGGCTTCTAATCGAGTCTATCACTAATACCATCCCTTTTCCCGGTTGCCAAAAAATAAGTCGCGCCAGCCGCAAAGAAACAGCCGGGGCGACCGGTCGAAAAGGCGCGTCTAAGGTTTTTCGACCCCGGCTTCTAAGGGTTATCCCCATTTTTTCACAATCCATAAAAGAAATGTGGATATATTTTCTTTTATTTCAAGGCCCGATTTCGAGGGCGACCTTTTTTGCCATCCTTTTAACCACAAGTAATATCTATCTAAAATATAACACGTAATCACCGGGAAATTCCTGCTCCTCTTTTTAACCGCGACCGGAGCTTACGCTTGTCTTTCTATCCACATGTTATCAACAAATTGCTTTTGAAGGGCGGGCGTTGTTTAAAACCAGCGGACCCGGATGTTCCGTCTCGACGAACCCCCGGCCGGCGCTTCCCGGAATGGAAAAGGTTGCGCGGGGAAGCCGGATCAGGCATTATCGAAAAAAAACTAGGGGAAGATCATGTTAACATTTGCCGCCAGAGCCAAAACAGTCGAGGAAGGGCTGACCTGCCTGGGGCTGGGGTTCAATCTTTTGGAAATCACCTTGCCGTGTCCGCAAGGGGCGCCCGAGGAACAGGGCTGGCTCGGGCTCCTGGATTCCGGAAAGGCTTCCTTCCTGGCCCACGGGCCCCAGGAAGGCGACCCGAGGGACCCGGACAGATTGGCCCGGGAATACCTTCCCCGCCTAAAAGCCGCCGTCGCGGCGGCGGCCCGGCTGAAATGCCCGTTGCTGACCGTGCATTTGTGGCTGGATTCACGCTTCCTAGGTCCGGACGCAATAACGCGAAAAATCGAGTTGCTTCGACAGACAGCGGCCTGGGGGGATGAATACGGGGTCAAGATCAATATCGAAAACCTGAGCGAGCCCTGGACCGACATGATCGAGGCCTTCAAGCAGGTGGAAAGCCTGGGCCTGACCCTGGACTTGGGACATGGGGCCCTGATGCAGCCCCGCAACGCCTCCTTCGGGTTTATCGAAAACTGTTACCACCGCCTGCGCCACCTGCATCTTCACGACAACCACGGCGGCGATTCCCCGAAAAGCGACCTGCATCTGCCGCCGGGACAGGGAATAGTACCTTTTTTAGAACTATTCAGTTTACTGAAAAAAAAGGGGTATGCCGGGACGGCGACGCTGGAATTGAAGCCCGGGGAACTTACCCAGGCCAGGGACTGGATCAGGGCGACCTGGGACGCGGCCTGACTTCCCGCCGCCCCGCCCGATTGCGCCCTAGAGACCAAGAGGCGCATAAAAAATTTTCTGGACCTGCTCGACCAACCAGGCCGGCCGGTCTCGTCCTTCCGCGGCCAGTTCGCTCAAGCGTCGAGCCAGGCCCGCCGCCTTTTCCCAACCTTTTTCCCGGACCGCGTCGATCAGGTCCCAGTCCTTTGTTTCCAGAAACCGTTCAAAGGCGGGAGCGAATTCCTCGAAAATCCTGGCGGCCAAGCCGTCGTGCCAAGCCGCGAAGACGCCCAACGAGCCCAGTCGCCTCGACTTGACGATAAAGCCCAGCCGTCCGAACTCGGCGGTGTCGGCCAGGACGTCCTTGATGGCGCGGGCCAGGAGTTCCACCCGGCTATGGGGGTGGGCGCCGATCAGGTCCCGCCACAATTCTTTTTGAAAAACTGAATCCCTGATTTCCCCCAACTCATGCCGGACCAAGGGCTCGGTTTCCCGCTCCACCATGGCTTCAAATCTGTTTTTCCATTCCTCGGCCCCGGGCGGACTCCCGGATTTCAACCCATAAACCCAAGCGGCCAGGTCCAAGGCCTTGCGCCTCGACTTTTCCCCATATTGAAGCGTATCCCACAAGAACGCCGCCAAGGGGCCGCGCCGGGCGACGATAATGTCATCGAGAGTTTGGGCCGGGGAGGCGAACAGGTCCCGGGCGTGCTCCTCGCCCAGGCGCAAAACGCGAATCCCATCCAAATCCCGTTCTTCCAACACCCTGGCCAGGAAAAAAGAAGGTTTGAGGAAGGCGGCGAGGCCGGCGCCATAGAAAAGCCCGTCCGCGATAATATCCCGATTCACGAGGGCCGAGTCGAAGGGGTCGATTCGTCGGCCCCGCCAGAGCAAGGGCTTGGACTCATCCTCGGCCAAGGGCTCCCAGGAATTTTCCTTGGCCTCGATCCAGGCAAGAATGACCGGGGAATCGACTTCCGCCCAGGGCGGCAGCCCTTGTTCCCATTTATAAAATTCCCGAAGCCTCAGAAGCAGCCCGCAAAGGGACAGGGAACCGGCGTAACGGGCGTCCGAACGGTTGCAGTTGGCCGTCACCTGGTCGCGCAGGTCGCTTATTTCCTCGCCTAGCCCTGGAGGCATTTCCGCGACAATCCTTTCACTCCCGCGGTCTGTCCCGATCCGACCGGATTGAAGCTCCCCGCGGCAAGCCGCGGGGAATCTTCCCAGCGGGAGGAAGTGATCCTTCTATTATGTTGCTCTCGGCCCCCGTTGCAAGCAGCGGGGGCCGCGCTCGCCGGCATGTTCAGGCCGAGGAAATGGGAACGGGGACTACGGCGCGAGCTCCTCGGCCGGCCGCCGCCTCGGTCAAACAAGCCCTCGCCGGGCCAAGCCGTTCGACAATGGCGGAACTACTCGATATTGGTGATGACCAGTTCCTGGATTCCCTTGGGAGTCTTGAACTTGACCTCGTCCCCTTCTTCCTTGCCGATCAAGGCGCGGCCCAGGGGCGTGGCCACTGAAATTCGTCCCTTTTCCGGGGCGGATTCATATGGACCCACGAGGGTATATGTTTTTTCCTCCGCGGTTTCCAGGTTTTCCACGGTCACGGTCGCCCCGAAAATGGCTTTTTCAAACGGCCCCTTGACGCTGATAATCTCGCAACGCCCCATCTGGACCTGCAACTCCTGGATTCGACCCTCGATAAAACCCTGTCGATCCTTGGCCGCGTGATACTCGGCGTTTTCGGACAAATCGCCATGAGCCCGCGCCTCTTCTATGGCTTTAACGTTGGAAGGGCGCTCAACCTTGATCATCCGCTCCAGTTCTTTTTTTAAATGTTCGTAACCTTCCCGGGTAATGGGCACAGTCTCCATGTCAGGCTCCTTCAAGCAAAACCGCCGGCCGAAGACGCCGACGGTCCTTTTTTTTCTTCACAAGTTATTAACAATTTTAAACGGCGTTGTAAAGACTCAATAAACATCAAGCCTGGGCGAAGCCGGCGTTCAAGGCCTTCAAGCCGGCTTCCAGGGATGCCTTTTTCCGGCCTAGCCCCGCCAGGGCTTCGGTTAATTGTTTCAAGTTGCAAAACAAGCTGTTACGCCCCAGGGCGAACCCCAGGAGCGCCATGTTTTCGACCTGCCGGGTCCCGGCTGTTTCCTCCGCGAGTCGGGAGGCGTCAATTATTTCGTAAGGGCCGAACCCGGAGCCATTGACGAAAACCCTGGTTTTGTCCCCAATCAGGTGCGGGTGGACCGTTAAATTTTCCCGGGCCAGAAAAAAAGCCACGTCCGCCTGTCCGGCCCGAATCAAGGGGCTGGGCCAGGGGCCGATTTTGAGGTGGGAAACCACGGCGCCGCCCCTCATGGCCATGCCGTGGGTTTCCGACGAAATGGCGTCCAACCCCATGGCCAGCGCGGTTTCGGCCAATAGCCGGGTTAACAGGAGCACTCCTTGCCCGCCCAGCCCGCTGATGGCGATCTGTTGCCGCATAGCTCTAAACCTCCTCCACGGCCTCGGCCGGGCAGACGTGAACGCAGACCCCGCAGCCGGTGCAGAGATGGGGATTGATTTCCATCATCCCGTCTTCCTTGGCCGTCCAGGCCGGGCAGCCGAAATCTTCCTGACAGACGCCGCAGCCGGTGCAGTCGTCCGTGACGCGATAGGCCTTTTTGGCGGCCTTCGGTTGGGCGCGGTCCATCAGGCAGGGGCGCCGTCCGATAACCACGGCCGGGCCCTGGCGGGCGGCCGCGAAGTCCGCGGCTTGCTTGAGCAAGCCCAAAAAGGAATCGTAGTCGTAGGGGTCTCCGATTTTTATGAAATCCACGCCGCAGGCCCGAACGGCGTCCTCGATCGGGACGATCCGTCCCCGGCCGGACGGCTCGAAGCGCGCCAGGGCCGGGGTCGGCTGATGCCCGGTCATGGCCGTGGTGGCGTTATCGAGTATCAGCAGGACAAAGGAAGCGCCGTGGGCGACGGCGTTTATCAGGGGCGGCAGGCCGGAATGAAAAAAGGTGGAATCCCCGATGGTGGCGCCCACGACTTTCGCTTTCCCAAAAGTGTGGCTGAAACCGGCCGCCATGCTGATCGAGGCCCCCATGCACAAGACCGTGTCCACGGCCCCCATGTTCATGCCCAGGGTATAGCAGCCTATGTCGCTGGGATAAATTCCGTCGGGCAGGGCTTCCTTGAGGGCGAAGAAGGCGGCCCGGTGGGCGCAGCCGGCGCACAAGGTCGGCCGGCGGCCGGGAGCGGCCGGAGCGAGGGCCGGCGGGGCCTCCAACCCGGCGAACCGCCGCAGGCCGTCGTAGACCACGTCCGGGGTCCACTCCCCGGCGTCGGGCCAAAACCCGGTCCTACGTCCGATTATTTCCTTGCCGATCAGGCCGGCCAACTGCATTTCCATGACCGGCGCCGTTTCTTCCAGTAGCAGGACCTTGTCGAAAGAAGCCGCGGCCCGGCCGACCGTCGCCGGGTCAAGGGGATACGGCATCCGAATCTTGAACAGGGCCAGCCGCTCCGCCAGCGCGGGGTCCTGGCCCAGGGCTTCCTCGGCGTGGGCGTAAACCACTCCGGAAGCCAGGACCGCCAGGGATTTCCCCCGGCCCAGGTCCGATTTCACGGGCCGGGCTAGGTCGGAGGCGGCGATTTTCTTGAGTTTGGCGTTAAGCTGCTGGTGAAGAATGAACCTGAACTTGGGAGTGGCGGCCCAACGGCCCGGGTTCCGGTCAAAGGACGGGGTGAAATCCACCGGCGCTAGGGGGCGGCAAACGACATTCTGCCGGGCGTGACAGACCCTGGTCGTCGGCCTGATCATGACCGGAAGCTGATGCTCCTCGGACAAGGCGTACCCCGGGCCGATCAGTTCCTTGGCTTCCCGGGGGGACGAGGGGTCCAGGACCGGGACCTTGGCCAACATGGCCATCAGCCGGCTGTCCTGCTCCGTCTGGGAGCTGTGCGGGCCGGGGTCGTCCGCGGAAATAACCAGGAACCCGCCCTTGACCCCGATATAGGCCGAGCTGAGAAAGGGGTCCGCGGCGGAGTTCAAGCCGACCTGCTTCATGCTCGCGGCGGCCCGGCCCCCGCAGTAGGCGTGGGCCAGGGCC
Organism: Pseudomonadota bacterium; assembly: GCA_043806915.1. Classification (GTDB taxonomy): domain Bacteria; phylum Desulfobacterota; class Desulfarculia; order Adiutricales; family JAGVGV01; genus JAZDGM01. Next base: position 49,680 of record JAZDGM010000025.1, read on the forward strand.
GTTTCATAGGCGGTTTTTTCGTTGATGGACCATTCGGCGTGAATGGGATAATTTGCGGCGGCGGCCATGGACTGCACCGCGCCCATGATCTCCGAGGCCGGCGTGCCGGGATAGGATGCGGCCATGGTACAGCCGTTTTCCAGAAGACCGCGGGCCAGGGCCTCGTTTCCCATCAAAATTTTTTGTTGACTTTCAGACAAGCTGCACCCCTCGGACCAAATCGTTTTTTCCCGCCGCTGTCGGCCGAAGGAACGGCGGCCCCGGGCCTCGACCGAAAACGGATGTCTTTTCTTAACAGACCCCTGACGATACTGTCAAGAAGCCGTATCGGCCGGTCGGGACGGAAGGCGGCCAAGGGCCTCGCCGCCCAACTTTAAACCCGCTTTTCCTTTGCCCGCCACGCCGAGATGTGCTATTTTTCCCCAGTTGGGGGGTGTAATACCGGGTCGCCTCCAGGAGCCGGAAATACGTGGCGGGCCATGGCGACCTTCCGCGCCCTCAAAAAGGAACAGCATGAAAATATTATTGGTTTATCCCCGTTATCCAGATACGTTCTGGGGCTTTAAACACGCCCTCGAGTTCATTTCCGCGAAATCCGCCTTCCCGCCCCTGGGTCTCCTGACCGTGGCGGCCATGACCCCGCCGGATTGGGAAAAAAAACTGGTCGACCTCAATGTCGAGGAACTGAAGGACGCCGACCTCGCCTGGGCCGACCTGGTCTTTGTCAGCGCCATGAGCATCCAGGCCCAATCGGTGGACGAGGTCCTGGAACGCTGCCGAAAACGAGGGGTCAAGGTCGTGGCCGGAGGCCCCCATTTCACCCATCTTTTTGAACAGATCAAGGGCGTGGACCACTTTCTGCTCGGCGAGGTCGAGGAAATATTCCCGACCTTCGCCCGCGACCTCGCCCAGGGCCAGGCCCAGCCGCTTTATAAGGCCCCGGACTATCCCGAACTAAATCAAACGCCCGCCCCCCAATGGGACCTGATAGATTTTTCCAACTACACCAGCATGCTGATGCAGTATTCCCGGGGCTGCCCCTTCGATTGCGAATTTTGCGACGTGGTCGCCCTGTTCGGCCGCAGGCCCAGGTATAAAAGCCCGGAACAATTCCTGGCCGAGCTTGACGGGCTATACCAGGCCGGTTGGCGCGGCAACGTCATGATCGTGGACGACAATTTCATCGGCAACAAGACCAAGGCCCTCGAACTGTTGAAGAAGCTGGTGGACTGGCAGGAAGCCCGCGGGTATCCCTTCTTTTTCGTGACCCAGGCCAGCATAAACATGGCCGACCAGAAGGAACTTCTCCAGCTCATGGCCAAGGCCGATTTCAAGCAGGTCTTCATCGGCATCGAAACGCCTTCCGCCGCCTCGCTGAAGGAATGCGACAAGACGCAGAACCTCAACCGCGACCTCCTGGCCGCCGTCAAAATGATTCATTCCTACGGGATGGAAGTCATGGCCGGCTTTATCGTGGGGTTCGACGCCGACCCGCCGACGATTTTCGACGACCAGCAAAATTTTATCGAAACCGCCGCCATTCCCACGGCCATGGTGGGAGTGCTCATGGTCTGGTACGGCACCAGGCTTTGGGACAGGATGCAAAGGGAAGGCCGCCTCTTGGGACATTCCTCCGGCGATAACGTCATGGATGTGGCCGCGTTGAACTTCGAGCCGAAAATGGACCGGGAAGTCCTCGTTGAGGGTTACAAGGACCTGCTCAAGAAATTATACCGGCCCGAGGCCTATTACAACCGGGTCCTGGCCTTTTTCAGGGATTACATTCCCCAAAAAAACGGTCCCGGCCGCAAGCCCACCAAAAGGGAGTTGGCCGCCTTTTTCCGCATTCTATTGAAGTTGGGGCTCCTGGATTCAAACCGCCGGCTGTTCTGGCGTTTTTTCCTGATATCATTGTTCAACGGGTATGATATCGGCATGGCCGCCTCCTTCGCGGCCAACGGCTACCATTTCTGGACCACCAGCCGGAGCCTGATCGATCGGAAATAACTCTTCGTTTTTCGACCGGGCCCGTTCGACAAATGCTCGAACGGGCCCGGCGCTTCCTCCCCGCTCCCGCTTCCACCAGTTAAAACAACAGACATCGAAGCGGTTCATAATAATCTTGACTAACGCCTCCTGGTCAGGCTTAATCGTGTACTAACAATTCGCGACGAGGTCCCCTCGGAAATCGGGCGCCATGGCCGAGGGGGTATTACTTATTTATTAAATGTCATCCGAGCCAATTGCAAAACACGGATATTTGGCCCAAGGCAAGGAAGGCAAAACATTCAACCCTCTGACATATTGAAGTATTTCGATGAGTTATATTTGAGATTGACGACAAGTTGGGTCGAGGACTGAAGTTTTGCACTTGGCTGATTCAGTTTTCAATTAACCACGAGCCCAAACCGGCCCCTCCACCAAGGACTTACCTTCGGGGTAGGGGCCGGGTCTCAAGGGGCCGACGAAAAAAATCCCCCAAGGCGGCAAGCGACGCGCCCCCGGGGCGGGAAGGACTTTTCGCCGGCTGCTAGACGCCAGGTGGACAATGCCGTTTTTCTCCAGTGAATTATTCGGCTTTTCACTACAGGGCTTCCCTCCCGGCTGTTTTGGGGTCCTTGCCTTTCAAGGGAAGGAGGGGCTTTCCCGTTGCTATGAATTCACCATCACCCTGATTTCGGAAGACACGGACCTGGACCTGGAAAGGGCCCTCGAAGCCCCGGCCTCATTCTCCCTAAACAAGGACGGCCGCGAGGAATGGTTCCATGGGGTCCTGACCAGCATCGAGGAATTAAGCGTACAACAGGATTACGCTTTTTTCCGGGCGACCTTGGAACCGAGGCTCAAGTTGTTGAACCTAGTCCAAAACAGTCGCCTTTTCATGGACCTGTCCACTCCCCAGATCGTCATGGCCGTCCTTCGGGAGCAAGGGTTTTCATCTTCCGATTTCGAGTTCAAGCTGGCCAGGGACTATCCGACCTGGGAATATCTCTGCCAATTCAACGAAAGTAATTATAATTTCGTCATGAGGCTGTTGGAGCGGGAAGGGATTTATTTCTTTTTCGAACAAAACGAAAATTCGGAAAAGGCGATCTTCACCGATTCTAAAATTTCCCATGTCGATTCGTTATCCGGAGGGCCTGTCCAGTACTCCCCGGACCCCGGATTGGGCGCGGTCAGGGAGGACGACCTGATCAGGAGTTTTACCTGCCGTCACAGAATGACTCCACGCACGGTCCAACTGATGGATTACAATTACCGTGCTCCCAACCTGTCCCTCGCAAGCAGGTCCGACGTGGCCCCGGACGGGCGCGGCGCCGTCCTTCTGTACGGGGAACATTATAAAACCCCGGAGGAAGGCGACATTTTAAGCCGGGTCCGGGCGGAACAATTGGCTTGCCAAAAAATTAAGTACCAGGGAAAAAGCAGGTCGACGCGCCTGAAACCAGGGGTGATCTTCAACTTGCAAGGACATTTCCGGGAAGAAATGAACGGACCGTTCCTGGTGGAGGAAATAACCCACAAGGGCGAACAGTCCGGGAACCTGACGGCGGGCCTTAGGCCGCCGAGCCGGCCTTCCCCGGCGGGTCAAATTTTTTATCGGAACAAATTCACGGCTATTCCGGCGAGCGTCCAGTTCAGGCCCCCGAGAAAAACCCCCAAGCCCAGGATATCCGGGACGATGAACGCCCACGTGGACGCCTCGGGGCCGGAAAAATACGCCGAATTGGACGAACAGGGCCGATATAGGGTCCGCCTGCCTTTTGACCTGGCCGGTCGGGCCGGGGGCAAGGCCTCCCGGCCGATGCGAATGGTCCAGCCTTACGGCGGGCCGGACTATGGTTTCCATTTTCCCTTGCACAAGGGTTGCGAGGTGCTTCTCACCTTTATTGAAGGCGACCCCGACCGCCCCATAATCGCCTCGGCCGCCCCGAACCCGGAAAACCCCAGCCCGGTGAATGATCAAAATGCAACAAAAAGCGTGCTCCACACCGCGGGCGGCGCCAAAATCGAGATGGAAGACCTGGAAGGAAACGAACGCCTGCTGCTCTATTCCCCCAAGTCGAATTCCTTCATCCGCCTGGGGTCGCGCAACGACCCGGGCGATGCCGCCGAGCCTGGAACTAGCGAGGAACACGAAGAAGAAAAAGAGGACGAGAAGGAAAAAGACGAAAGCGGTTTCGCCTGGTCCACCGAGGGCGACGCCGGGCTGTCCAGCCGGGGCTTCGACCTCAAGGTCTGGGGCAACGAGTCGGAAATGACGGCCGGTTTCAGTGAACAGGTCATCAGCCCCCTGTTCTGTTATTTCGTGGGGGGAGTGGAATTCAATACCGTTTTGGGAGGGCGTTTCGGTCTATTCTGGCCCAAAAGCAAGTTGGCCTTCCGTTTGGAACGGGGCAACATTCTGGAAAAAAAAATCAGGGTTATCGAGCAGCATGTCAAGGCCTTGGAAAAGCAGTTAAAAGTCACGGACTCAGTTATCCTGGCCGTCAACAATTCCGTGGACGTGATAAGCAAAGAAATAAGCTTGGCCCAGACGGAACTTGTTGCCGTCAACGACAATATCGGCCAAGCCAACGCCGTGGTCCACTCCATCGGGAAAAGGACCACGGTCTTGGATGGACAAAACACGACCATGGGCCAGCAAATTACCAGGGCCCAAACGGTTCTTGAGTCCGCGGGAACAACCATTGTGAATTCGGGAACGGCTATTTCCAACCTGGAACAAAGCGTCAATCAAACCAGGGTCCTGAATCAACAGCTAGGGACGCGTGTAAACGAGGTCCCGGTCCAAAACAGCGTGATTTTGAACGATCAAAATAACTGACTCCGGGCCGCTCCGCGGCTAGGCAAGGGATATTCGATGAACCCATCGGAAAAAAAGTTCGAATTCCTTTCCAACGGCTTCCCCGGGGAAACCTTTTATGTTTTCGACCTTAAGGGGATGGAGCGTCTTTCCGAGCCTTATCAATTAGAGATGAGGTTGGCTTCGCGACGCCGGGATATCGACCTGGACGCCTTGTCGGCGGCGCCGGCTGTCTTCGGGCTGATCCACCCAGGCGGAAAATATTCCTTCCCGGGCCTGGTCGCCGAGTGCGAAGTCCTGGAATCGTCCCATGGCTGGACTTTTTACAACGTAATCCTGGTTCCCGAATTCTGGAAACTCAAACTCACCAGGCATAACCAGGTATTTCTCGATGTGGAGTTCCCGGACCTGATTTCATCCGCCCTGATGGACGGCGGACTATCGCCCGTGGACTTCGAGATTAACACCACCAGGGATTATCCGCTTCGGGAATACGTCTGTCAGTACGGCGAGAGTCATTTCGATTTCGTCAGCCGCTGGATGGAACGGGAAGGCGTCCATTACTTTTTCGAACAGGGTGAAACATCGACACAACTAAAAATTGTCGACTCCAGCCAGGCCCATCAAAAAAGTAGCCCCGAAGCCGACCTTATCCTGACTCCCGTGACCGGTTTGAAAAACACCGTCGAGAGTAACCTGGCCTGGGAATTTTGGGCCGGCCGACGACCCGGCGCCCGGTCCATAAGATTGAAGGATTACAATTATCGACGCCCTTCCCTGGAAATATCGGCCGAAGTCGAAGCCGATCCGGAAGGTTTCGGGACCGTTTTCCACTATGGCGACCATATTCAAAGCCAGGAAGAAGGCCGCGCCCTGGCCCGGTTGCGCGCCGAAGGGCAACTCACCGAAAAGTCGGTTTTTCACGGTCGCAGCCTGGCGCCGTTTCTGAAACCGGGCTACCTGTTCACCCTCCAGGAACACCCCATCGACGAATTCAATATCGATTATTTGGCCGTGGAGGTTGCGCACGAGGGCCGGCAGGCCGCGTACCTATATTCCTTGCTGGGCTTGGAAAGCGAATTCGCGGAAAAGGAAGACTTTTACCATAACCGTTTCCAGGCTATCCCGGCCCATGTTCAGTACCGGCCGCAAAGGAAAACCAGGCGTCCGCGGATTCACGGCTGCCTCAACGCCCGCATCGACGCCGCCGGGTCCGGTCAATACGCCGAATTGGACCACCAAGGGCGTTACAAGGTCCGAACGCCCTTCGACCTCGGCGGCCGCGGCGGCGGGAAAGCCTCACCTTGGATCAGAATGGCCCAGCCTTACGCCGGACCGAATTATGGTTTCCACAGCCCCTTGCATAAGGGCTGCGAGGTTCTGCTGACCTTTATCGACGGGAACCCGGACCGGCCCCTGATTCTAGGCGCGGTGGCGAACCCGGCCTCCCCCACGCCCATCGTTTCGGCCACAAGCGTTAAAGCCGCCTGGAAAACCGCCGGAAACAACAAGCTGGAAATAAACGACGAGGAGGGGAACGAAAGGGTCCTGCTCTATTCCCCCCAAAAGGAGACGTGGTTCCGGCTGGGCGCGCCCAACGATCCGGGTAGTAAAAAGGAACCCACGCACGGTTGGTGGGGCGACACGGAACATGATTTCAAGGGTTACGCCGGCAAAACGGAAACCAAGGTCGGCCGCAACCAGACCGAACTTGTTATCGGCGGGTTCGAGGAAATCACTGGGGGGGGCGAGGTGAAGGTCACCGTGTTGGCCGATTCTGTTTTCGCCTTGGGAGGTCGCACCCAAATCGAATTACCCAAGAGTTGGGAAGCAAACCTGGGAGAAATTTTATTCGGCATGAAACGGGTCGAGGCGGTGCAAACGCAAATCCAACTGGCCAATCAAGTGGTCGCCGCCTTGCAGTCAAAACAACAAGTCATAAATCAGCAGACCAAGGTCTTCAAGAATTCGGTCGAGGCCATTAACAGCCGGGCTCAAGCCCTGCAATCCGAAACACTGCTGGCGGACAACGACGTCTTTGTTTGTGAAAATGAAATCCGCGCGAAAACCAACAGCGTACAGGTCGCGAAGCAAGTGATACGGCAAGCCGAAACCAACATTACTTACACCACAATGGACCTAACGGAGATACAACGGAACATCCAAACGATGGACGCCTGCGTCCTGGACGCGGGGACCGCGGTGACCAACCTGACCTCCATAAAAAACCAGATCGGCGATGTCCGACAATTGCAAGCCGGCACAATAATTTTCATGGAAGACTAGAGAGCGCCTCTTGTATCGGAGACAATAATGCCGCCTAAAACCGGGGAAGCATTTTCGTTCGTGGTCGAGGGCCTGCCGGCGGAAACGTTCATACCGGTCCGCTTCAAGGGCGAGGAGGCCCTATCCAGGCCCTACCGCTTCGAAATTCTGATGTTATCCAAGCAGCCGCATATCGATCCCGGCGCCGTTCTCAACCACCGGGCCAAGCTCGTCATCAACCATGACCCCGAGCCGGTTTTTTTCAACGGTCTACCGAGGCGGTTCGAACAGGGCGGCCGGGTGCGTGACCTGACGGTCTACCGGACGGTCCTTGTTCCGAAGTTCCGGTTTTTAGGCCTGTCGGAGGATAATCAAGTATTTCTCGATCAGACCACGCCGGAATTCCTGGACGCGGCCCTGCGGGACGGAGGACTCGACCCGGATGATTATGAATTCAGGTTGGCTCGGGACTACCCCCGTCGGGAATACGTCTGTCAGTATGGGGAGAGCAATTTGGATTTCGTTCACCGCCGCATGGAATTTCATGGACTATACTACTTCTTCGAACAACTTGACCGGGCCGAAAAACTCGTTATAACCGACTCCCTACTGGCCCACGTCAAGCGTCCGGGAGTCGGCCGGCTCCTTTTCGTCCCGCCGGAAGGATTGTCCCCAGCCGATAAAGGAAACATCGTCTTCGACTTTTCCCGGGCTAGCCGCCGCACCTCGGCCGAGGTCAGACTGAAGGACTATAATTACCGCAAGCCCGGCCTTGATATCGTGGGCGAGGCCGGCCAGGCCGGGAGACGCGGCCCCGAAAATTTCCTTTACGGGGAACATGCCGGCACGCCGGAGGAAAGCCTTTACCTGGCCCGCATAAGGTCCGAGTCCTTGAGCTGCCGCGGCCGGGAATTTTCGGCTCGGGGTTATTCTCCCTATATCAGCCCCGGATATCTATTCGAGCTGGCCGGTCGGCTAAAAACGGGCCGCGACCTGCCCTTTTTGGCGGTGGAAGTGATTCATCAAGGAGAACAGGCCGGATTTCTTCAACCGGGACGGACCCGCGCCGCCGAGGGGTCTAGCTATGTCAACACGTTCAAGGGCATACCCCAGGGAGTCCAATTCCGACCCGAGCAGGCGACCAAGCGCCCCCGCGTATCCGGCGTCATCAACGCCCGCATCGACGGACAAGGGGAAGGACGATACGCCGAACTGGACAACCAGGGACGTTATAAGGTCAGGCTTCCGTTCGACCTGGCCGGACGCGCCGGCGGCAAGGCTTCCCATTGGGTTCGCCTGGCCCAACCGTACGCCGGCCCCAATTACGGTTTCCACTGTCCCTTGCACAAGGGTTGCGAGGTCATACTGACCTTTGTCAACGGCGACCCGGACCGGCCCATCATCGCCGCCGCCGTCCCCAACCCCGACAATGCCAGCCCCGTGACCATGGACGAACAAGCGTCCAACATCCTCCGGACGGCGGGCGGCAACAAAATTGTCATGATCGACGAAGCGGGGGCCCAAGGCGTCTTTCTGTCGTCCCCCAAATCCAACACCTGGATGTCCCTGGGTCGTCTCCATGAAAACGGAAAACAGGCCGCCGCCGCGTCCTACCGATTCGGCTGGAACAAAAAAAAGGAAGGCGGCTGGGCGCCGCTGAAAAACCACGATGACGGCTTCGCGCTCGGCACTGATTCCACCTGGGGCAAATACATCGGCCAGGACCTGAACCTGGAAGTATGGGGCAATAAAATGAAAATGGTGGTGGGCGGGGCCCAGAAATACTTTTTGGGCGCGAAAAATCGGACCGTGGCCGGACTATTTTCATCCACCACCCTGGGAGGCCGGATCACCCTGATGGTCCCGACCAAATGGGAAAAAAACAATCTCCACGTTGAAACCCAGGAAGAACTGATTGAACTCATTAAATCTAAAATCGAAACCGCCCAGACGAAAATATTGGCGGCCGACACCAAGCTGAGCGTTATTAAAAGCACAACCACTACGGCCACCACAAAAAAACTGTTGGCCCAACTCTGCATCGACACAATACAGAGTAAAAAACAAATTCTAAACAGAGCCATTTCAACCATCCAAACCGAAGGCGACGCCATGGATTTGTTAATCGAACAGGTCAACAAAAAGATCGAGACTTCCAACGCCACCCTCGACGTCACCACGGAAAAAGTGATCCAGACCAGGACCGCCGTTAAACGTTTCGGGGTCCTGTTTGAAAAAGGCGCGCAACACGTTGAACAGGTCGCAACCAATCTAGGAAAAATGGGATGTAGCATCGAGCGCGGGCGGCGCAATATGTAATCGTTTTCCACCAAAACAAGGCGCGGCCGCGGGGCCGGGCCAGAGGCGCTTCATGAAAGTCATCAAGGACGACAACCAGTCGCTTCTGCTGAACAGGTTCTATCTGGAAAACAAACATTACCTGGCCGTCAGCGTCCTGACCTTCTTTTCCCTCGACCAACCGGAAACTCCCTTGCCCGAATGGGAAATGTGGCCCTTCGTTCAAAACGAACTCGGCCCCGACGCCGTGTTCGACGCCGCCATGCCCAAGCCCAAGGCCGAAGTCCTGCTCAAGGCCCATTGCTTCGCCCCGAGCGGAAAACCGACCCGGGCCGCCATGGCTTCCTTCCGGCTCGGCCGCCTGGAAAAAAGCCTCCTTGTTTTCGGCGCCAGGCGCTGGGAAAAAAAGACCGGCGTGGTCTGGGTCATCACCGCGCCCGAACCTTTCACCCAAATGGAAATAAGTTACCACAACGCCTTCGGCGGGCCGGGCTTTCCCTGGAACCCGGTCGGGAAGGGTTTCGCTCCGATCGGGACGCCGGGAGGGGCCGAATTCAGGCCCCTGCCGAACATCGAGGACCCTAAAAAAAATATAGGAAGCCCCGATGACCGGCCCTTCCCCGCCGGGTTCGGCCCCCATGACCAGTCGTGGCCCCAGAGAGCCTCGAAGCTTGGGACCTACGATAAAAAATGGCTGCGGACCGCCTGGCCGTTCTTCCCCGACGACCTTAATTGGACCTTTTTCAATACCGCGCCGGAAGACCAGCAAATGGAAGGCTTCTTCCAGGGTGACGAAACTTGCGCCTTCGAAAACCTGCATCCCCAAAAACCTAGGCTTGAATCCCGCCTGCCCGGCCTCAGGCAGCGGTGCTTCGTCCGGGTCAACTCCGGCGCCGACCGCGAACTCATTTTCAAGGAAGTGAAAACCCGGCTGAACACAGTCTGGTTTTTCCCTCGGGCCGAGCGGGGCGTCGCCATTTTTCGAGGCCTAGTCTCGGCCATCGACGATGAAGCCTCGGACATGGCCAACCTGTTCCTGGCCCAGGAAAGACTCCGCGATCCCCTTAAGGACCAACAATTCTACCTGGAAAAACTGGAAAAAGCCCTTGACCGCAGGGTCCGGATCGATCCCGCGCCCCTGGAGGAAGCGAAAAAGGTCCTCGAGGGCGCCCTGGCGCGCCTTAAAAAATTGCCACAAACAGTGGAGCGAGAAACGAAAACAGCACTGGGACAAGCCCCCTCCGCCCCCATGTCCGTCCCCGAAATGACCCAGGAAGCCCGGGAACGTATTCAACAAGGCGTTTCCCGCCTGAAGGAAGCCGAAATCGGCTTGGCGGACCTGCGTTCCAAGTATGGCCATTTGATAAAAATAGACGCCGGACCCCTCCAAGACGCCCAGGCCGGGGCCGGACAGGCCATGCTCGGCCTCGATAAAGTGGTCGCTGACTTCGATCACGCCCAGGGACGGGCCGACGACCTGAAAAAAAACATTCGGGACGCCCTAGCCGGCGCGCCGGCCAGGCAACGCGCCCTTGTTAAAAAGCAAATGGACCCGAACGACATCCCGGCCCGCCCAGTGGAAAACCCCTGGGCGTCCCAGGCGCTGTCTTTTCTGGATAAATGTCGGAAAAACCTCGATTACGACACGTCCCCAAGGTCACGATTGCAAGAAGCCGGTTTTTCCGACCCGACCATTGACTGGGCCTGGCTAGGCCGGCATCCGGCGCCGGAAAAAGCCCCCCGCGCGGACTGGGGCCTGAAGCCCGCCGCCGGGGCCCTTGACCTCGACCTGCCGGCCGGACTGGTCATTCCGATGTTCGAGGGGCCGACGCCGAAAAAAATTGTCGTCCTACCCGACTGGGAAACCGACCCCGCCCGGTCGTTGACCATCGAGGGAAGCGCGGAGGAGCCCTTTTGCCTGGACTTGGGGCCGGAAAAACCCGTGGTCCGGACCAAGAACGAGCTGGAAGCCTGGCTGGTCAGCCAGGAAATAGGCGACCTTTGCGCCGGACTGGCCTGGGCCGACCCCGGCCGGCCGCTTTCACCTCCGGCGTCTACCGCCCTGGAACAGACCCCCGTCCTGCTGCTTATTTCAGATAACGCCATGTCCGCCCGGGAACTCGAGGCCTGGCGAAAACTTGCCCCCCGGGTCCCGGTCCGGGTCTTGGTCCCGCCCCGGGGGTCCAACCTTTTATCCGCGAAAAAACACGGATGGGACGTCCGAAAATGGATTACCGACGCCCTACCCTCTGACTTGGGCCTGGGCCTTGGCGAGGAAGAACAAACAAAACCCGACGCGGAAAAATCAAATAAATTCGACCTGCCGGGAATCGAGGCCATTATCCAAGGGACCAGGGGCCAGATATCCGCGGCCGCCGCCAACAGCCTGGCGGAAATTTCGGCCCTGAAAAACCATATTCCCGAACAGATCGAAGCCGGATTAATAAAAGCCGGACACAATCCCGAGGAATTCCTGTCAACCGGCGATCCCTTGCCGGAAGGCAACCCCTTCAAATCCGGGATGGTGTCGGAAGCCTTCGCCCAGGCCAGGCGAAGCCACGAAAAGTTCGAACCCCTCTCGCCGGAACAGGACGCGATTTTGGCGGAAAGCGAAACAAGAATTACCGCCGTCATGGATAAATCCGCGATGCTGCACGAAGAGGGCCTGGCCCGCTTGGAGGAGGCGGCCAAGCCCTTGTCGTGGTCGGAGTCGGACCAGGCCGCATTCGCGGCCATGGGAGTCGACCTGGACGACCGCGCCCCCCTGACCCGGGAAAAAGTGATTGAACTTTATCGACAAGGGCGAAGCCTAGCCGGAACCGACCTGGCCGGCCTGGACCTTTCCGGCCTAGACCTGACCGGCGCCGACCTGGCCCGGGCCAACCTCCAGGGCGCCAATTTCAAAAAAACCAATTTGGACAACGCCAACCTGGCCGGAACGATCGCCAACGACGCGGATTTTTCCGAAGGCTCCTTCCAAAAAACGAACCTGGCGCGCGGAATATTTAAAAACGCTAAATTCATTAAGGGAAACCTCGCGGGCGCCGACTTCGCCAGGGCCCTGGTTTCCCAAGCCGACCTGACTGGAGCGAGCCTTGTTGGGGCTGTTCTGGACGGCGCCACCATCGAGGAAGCAAACTTGGATCGAACGGACCTGTCCGGCGCCTCCGCTAAAAACTGTCTTTTTCTGCGGACCAGGGCCAGGCAGGCCCGGTTTGTGGGAATGAACGCCGAGAGCGCCTCGTTCATCGGCTCGGACCTGGAAGAAACGGATTTCAGCGGGTCCCGGCTGACCTCGGTCATGTTCCACGAGACCAGGGGCGGGAATAATAAATTCAAGGCCGCGGACCTCGTCAATTCCCGTCTCCTCAAGGGCTCCTCCTTTCCCGATTCCGATTTTTCCGAAATCAAGCTGGAAAAATCCTACTGGGGCGACTGCGACCTTTCCGGTTCGGACTTCACCGCCGCCCGGCTTCACCGCGCGACCCTGGAAAAATGCGACCTGTCCCGGGCCAAAATGCCGGGCGTGTCGGCCCGGGAGTGCCGGTTCGAAAAATCCGATCTCGACCAGGCCGACCTGCGGGGAATCAACCTTTTCCGCGGCTCGCTGCGCAAGGCCAGGCTGACCGAGACGGACCTCCGGGCCGCGAACCTTTACAGCGTGGAATTTTTCAAGGCCGGCATGGGAAAGACCAAGCTTGAGGGAGCGAATCTCAAGATGACCTTGCTTCAGGGCCGGGAGGACCTCTTGCCATGACCAGGGACGAACTCTTGGAAGCGATCCGGCGCGACGACACCATCGAGAATATGGACCTGGCGGGACTCAACCTGGCCGGGGCCGACCTTTCAGGCGCCCGGTTCGAAAACGTGGATTTTCGGGGAGCTGATTTCCGAGGCGCAAAAATCGGGCGTACCGGGTTCAACCATTGCCGGTTCCAGGGCGCGATAATGGAAGGCGTCAGTCTTCGGGAAACGCTGTTGATTGAAATAAACCTGGCCGGGGCGATCCTGAAAAACGCCGATTTTTTCGGGGCCGTGCTGACCCGGGCCGATTTTTCCGGGGCCGACCTGGCCGGCGCCGACCTGACCAAGGCGGTCCTGGACAACGCCCGGCTGGACCGCGCGAACCTGACCGGCGCCTGCCTGAATAAGACGGTCCTGTACAAAGCCTCGCTCCTGGGCGCCGATCTCCAGGGCGCCGACCTCGACCGGGCGGTCTTCATGGAAGCGGCCTTGGCGGGGGCGGTCCTGAAAGGCTGCCATGTCTTCAAGACCTTTTTCCGGGACTGCGCCCTGGCGGGGCAGGATTTCCGCGACGCCAAGTTCATCATGGCCCAGGCCGGGGGCGCCGACTTGACCGAGGCCGACTTCACCGGCGCGGACATCAGCCAGTCCAGCTTCTTGAACGCCACGCTTCAGGGGGCCAAAATGGACCGGGTCAAGGGGCCGCGCGCGGTCTTCATGGGCGCCAAGCTGGGCCGGGCTTCCCTTGTCGCCGCCTATTTACCGCAATCCAGCTTCCTGGAGGCCGAAGCGGTGGGAGCGGATTTCACCAACGCCGTCCTGGAACAGTCTATATTCGAAAAAGCCGTGCTGCGGGCGGCCAGGTTCAACAACGCCAAATGCGCGTACGTGGATTTTTCCCACGCCGACCCGACCGCCGCCGATTTCACCGGCGCCGACGCTTCCCGAGCCAATCTTCATCGAACCCGGCAGGACCACACGGTCTGGCGCAACGCGAACACGACCCTGGCCAAAGGCGACGACCCGGACCTGACCCAGGCCGAGGATTGGCCCGCCCTGAACTTCCACAAACAGACCGGGAGACCATAAATGAGCAATTTGGCTAAAAAAATAATGTTTTCCGCACCGACCATTGTCCAGGGCCGGGTCGCCGCCCGGCGGAAAGGCGCCTTTATGGTCGACACGGAGGCGGGCTCTTTTGAAACCGTCCCGGCCCTAAGCTGCCTGATCGAACCGGCGCCCGGAGACCTGGTGCTCATCTCCGCCCAACCGGGCGACAAGTCCCATATCCTGGCGATACTGGAAGGGGATGGCCGACCTCGTCCGCGAACCAGGATGGTTTTTCCGGAAGGACTGGACCTGACGGCGCCTAGGGGAAAAATCAGCATCAAGGCCGAGGAGCTGGAACTCCAAGCCCGGCAGGGCCGGGCCGAATTCGAATGGTTCGCTTTTTTGGGAAAAACACTATCCTGCCGGTTCGAAAAAATTAAAAGCATCGGCTACGCCCTGGACGCCATCTTCCACCGGGCAGTTTCCCGCGTCAATTCGTCCTTCAGGTACATCGAGGGACACGAGGACGTTCAGGCTGGGTCAATGCGCACCCTGGTGGATGGGACCATGACCGTACGGACCGAAAACACGGTGCATTCGGCCGAGGGACAGATCAAGTTCGACGCCGAGCAGATTCACCTGGGATGACCGGCCCCGGTCCGGCCGGGCCGGGATTACGTCGCAATTATATTGGATCGGAAGGAAAAAAATGTTCCAAATCACCATGCAAGGCGGGCAGAACATGGGCCTGCCCGATGTCTGCCTGACTCCGGCGGGACCGGCCGTGGTCCCGGTCCCCTACCCCAACATCTCCATGCCGGCGACGGCGAACCCGGGCACGGCGGCCCAGACCGTCCTGGTGGCCTGCATGCCCGCGCTGAACAAGATTTCGCAGATACCCATGAGCAACGGGGACGAAGCCGGAGCGAACCTGGGCGTGGCCTCGGGCATGGTCATGGGCCCCACGACTTTCGTTCTCGGCAGTTTCACGGTGTTCATGCAGGGCGCCCCGGCCGTGAAACTGACCAGCATGACCGGTCATAACGGTTTCAGCATGAACTGTCCCGGAACCTGCCTGGCGCCCAGCCAGACCCTGGTGGCGATCCTATCCTGATCCTTGACGGATGGCTTTCGGGTCGTCGTTTCCACCTGGTCCGGCCCCCGGCCCAGGTCAATCCGGGTTGACGTTCCTGGCCTGGGCCTTCTGCCCGGGACTGAGATTTTTGACTTGGCGCAGGTCCGTGTTTTTGAAATCCGCGCCCATAAGATTGGCGCCTTGGAAATCCGCGTCGTCCAGGTTGGCTTCCGACAGGTCCGCTCCTTGGGCCCCGCCCTCGAAAACGTCAACCGCGCCCAGGTCCGCCTCGAAAAAGTCCGCCCCCGCTAGGTCGGCCCACCGGAGGTCGGCATTGGTAAGGTCGGCTCGTCGCAATCCGGCGAAACGGAGGTCGGCGGCGGTCAGGCTTGCTTGAGTCAGGTCCGACCCGCTCAAATCCACTCGGGTAAGATTCGCCTCTTTTAAAACGGCCCGTCTCAAGTCCGACCCGGTCATGGTCGCGCCCACCGCCGTGACGCGGCCCAGGTTCGCCTCCCGCAGGTTGACGTGGCGCAGGACGGCGCCGGACAGGTCGGCGTCCACCAGATCGGCCTGGACCAGGCAGGCGAAATCGAGGGAAGCGCGCCGCAGGTCGACCCGACGAAGCTTGGCGCCCCATAAATCCATGCCCTGAAGCGCGCAGTCGGACAGGTTAAGAAACCCAAGGCATTCCAGGACGATATTATTCAAGTAACAAGCCCGTTGCCCCTGCAGGCGTCGAAACCATTCACCCGCCGCGGTCTTGCCGGGCCATTCCACGGTCCCTTGGCTTTCCGTGACCAGGGCGCACACGTAATGAGCTGCCAACAGGACCTTTTCACCGTTTAATTCCCACCGTCGCAAGGCCTGGCCATTCAGAAAAAAGGGGCCGCGCGGCCGGGGGGCCCCGTCCCGCAAAACCCGGCCGATGAGACGGCAGACCATTTTTTGCCAGGTTGAAACTTCGCCCTTGTCCTCGAACCTGACCTGGTCCCGAAAAAATGAAAAAAGGCTCCGGTCCAAAACCGCCGGACCGCAAAGATCGAACCACCGGGCCAAGGCCTCGCTCTCGTCCACTCCGGAATAGGACGAAGCCTTTTTCCTTTCCAAGTCCTCGGCCAGGCCCCTCAGTTCGCCAATAATCCGCTTGACCGCCAGGTATTTCCAAAACGCCTGATGAACAAAGGAAAAAAAGACCCCCGGGCTTCCCCGGCGTTCAGCCGAGTCCACCAACCTGGCCGAAACCAAGCCCGTGACTCCGGACGCGGCCTGCTCGGTGAAACTACCCAGCACTCCGGCCAAGCCGTTGCGTTGGAAGCGTTCCGCTATCAATTCCAGGCCAAGGGCGCCGCGCCGACCGTGCCACACCGCGACCGCCACTTCCTCGAGGGCCCGCACGAAGGAGTCCTGGTCCATGAAAAAAAGCCAGCGATAGGGCCGGCGGTCGTCGAAAGTCCGTTCGTAGGCGTTTTTGATGAAATCCTCGGCCAGATCGTATTCGGAGGTTTTTTCGGTGACGGCCAACTTGCCTCGTTCCAGGCATTTGGCCGTCAGGTAGGCGTCGATGGGGTCGGCGGTTAGGCTGGTGAATGATTCGTTTTTAAATATTTCCTCAAGCCGGGCCGGCGCAAACCCCGAGGCCGCGACGTAGCGCCGCCGCCACTGGTCCCGTTGGTCCACTTCCAGAAGATTTTCCGGATCGAAAAATCCGCCCCGCCGGGCCGGCGGAACGTAAAAGGGGACCAAGTGCAAAACCTGGCCGCGCGTCAGGATTTCGTCTTCCAGCACCCGGGCGAGGGGCTCCCACCCGGTGACCAGGACCTTGAGCCTTACTCCCCGGGCCTCGACCTTTTTCAAAAAATCCAGCACGGACCGACAGAATTCCAGGGTCGCGATGGCGCTGGCCTGGCCTACTTTTCCCATGTCTTCAAGGAGCTCCAGAATTAACAGAAGAGGCGGCCCCTGGTCGTCTTCCCTGAACGGGTCATCCGGAAACATGGCGTCCTCCACGGCGCACCGTCCGATGATCCCGGAAAGGTCGTCCAGGGAATCGAATCGGGACAGGGGCGCGGTTAAAACCCGGGCCCTTCCCCGACGGACTTCCTCCACCGCGAACATCAAGGCGCTGGTGGTCCGACCGCAGCCCAGTCGCCCGGCGATAACCCTAAGTCCATCCCCCGGCCGGTTGTCCTGGAGCCAAGTCCCAAGTTCCCGGTCCAGGAGAACCACCCGGCGGCGGCGTTCGGTCCGCAGGCGGACGGATGGCCCACGCCCCCGGGGTTGATCCGGACAATCTTCCTCGTAATAGGCCCGGAGGGGTATATGAATCAGGGTCAGGTCGTAGGGCTCGAACTCCATCACCGGGCCATGCACCCGGCGCTCCAGTTGGAAGGCCTGATGGAGCCAGGACCTGGCCTGGGTCCCCTTTTCCGTGAAGGCGCAAGCGGCGACGTTTCCAATGGCGTTTAATTCGCCTTTATTCAACATCCACCGGCGGTCAAGCTCCGCCTCGAAATACGGATAAAACCGGTTTAGAAAGGACGACAGGCCGGGCTCGCCCAACCCTAAAGCGAGCAGCCATTCCCGCAAGGGGACTTGCAAGGCGTGGAGGAAGTCGATCCCCCGGGGATTGACAATCACGGCCGGGCCGATTTCCAGTTGGAGGTCCTCAAAGGAAAAATCAAGGCTATCGAGCAGCTTTTTCCAATCCTCGGGTCCCCGCCTGGTCAGGAGATGCTCCACTTCCATAATCATATCGAACAAAGCCGCGGTCAGGGCCCGCCAGAGCAAAAGAAAACATAACCGGCCAGGGTCGTGTAACATATCATAAACAGACATGTTTTTTTCAGCCGCTTTCGCCTGGGTCGCCCAACCTTTCATGGAATGGCTGCCCAGGGCCTCCCCCAGGGACATGAAAAGGGTCCGGCCGTCGAGTCCATGAGGCTTCAGCCATTCGGCCACGGTTTTAACCCGCGAAAAGGCGCCGTCGGTTCTTGAATACATTTTGCACCCCCGGTTTTACCTCTATTTCCCTTGCCGAGGTCGTGATTGTATCACATTGCCGCCTGTCGCCAAAGTGTCCC
>JAZDGM010000026.1:0-51879 GCA_043806915.1 Pseudomonadota bacterium
GACGCCCGCCCTTTCCGCCCTCGAAACAGGACGTTTCGGGGCGTGAAACCGCCGCCAGGCGGGTTCTCCGGAAAAAGAGCCGGGGGTTGTCAGGGGCGCCGGCTCCGGCGCGCCCCTGACCCTGGGACGGGAAGGAGTCCCGCGAAGCCCAGGCCTGCCGCGCGGGGGGCGGAGCAACCCCGCCGCAAGGCGCCGGCCAACGTCTCCAATTTACCGCGGTCGGGCCCGCAAAATAGTAAAAAATGGCGCGCGTTGCGCACCCTACAAACTATCGCTCGTTCCCAAGCTAGAGCCTGGGAACCAGCCTTACTCATTTTCATTTCGCCATTTTTTTTACATTTTCAACCGGCCGCTGACACAAGGGGACGGTTGCCGCGGGATTACTTTCCACAGGCTCCCTCAACCGCCGGCTTTTAAAAATCAAAAATTTATTTGACAATTTTCCGATTATGGTCTACTAAATTTTACTTTGACTTTTTTCGGACCGCTCCGCGGGGCCGACGAAAGGGATCTAATTTCGGTCAGGCGGGCCGGAGGGTCTTCAAAACATATTTTCCGGCATATTTTTGGAGGATGTCAAAATGCAGTGCGTAACGGTAAAGGAAGGGGCGGAATGTTCCTTCATGACCAAAAAGGGTTGCGCCTTCAACGGCGGAACTTGCCAGCCAATCGTGGAACAGTGCCAGGGATGCGATAGGACCGTCACCAATCCCAACGGCGTTTTCTGTCGGACTTTTCCCGACCCGGCGGCCAAATGGCGGCGCGGGCCGTGCAACATGGCCACCCACGTCAAGGTCGAGGTCAAGAAGGACGAAGGCAAGAAACGCGTGGGCCAGCAGAAACAAAAGAAAAAGTAGCTCGTTTCGACGCGGAGTCGAAAAACGGCTCTTTATCGCGGGGGAACTCCAGGCCTTGGTCGGGGGTTCCCCGTTTTTTTAGGGGGTCCGCCTTGGCCCGAAAACCCGGCCGAGCGAATCCGCCGCCGCCCTTTCCCTCGCCGCCGCGGCCAGGCCGGCGCCCAGGATCACAGGCCGATGTATTTAGCCGGGTCCAGGCCCAGGGGCTTCGGGTCGATCACCTTTTTAATCTCCCAGTCCAACAGGCTGTTTTCCGAAAGATCGTAGGTTTTGGGGACGTCCACGGGACGCCCCGCGGGGTCCAGGACGCCCCTGACCTTCGGCTTGGTCAGGCAACCGTGGTTAACCGAGACCACCACCCCGGTCATGCCGTTCTGGAGCTTGACCACGGTCCCCACGGGATAGATGCCGAGGGCTTGGATGAACCGGTCCACCCAGACGGCCGGAAAGTGCTTTTCCCGCAGGCTGAACACCACTTTCAGGGCTTCGTGGGGCATCATGCCCTTATGATAGACCCGATCGCTGGAAAGAGCGTCGTACACGTCGGCCATGCCGCAGAGAATCATTCCCGGTCGGAAGTTTTCACCAGCCAGCCCGTCGGGATAACCGGTTCCGTCCAGCCGTTCATGGTGGTGGCGCACCACCCGCAAAACCCCGTCCGGGACCCGTTCCATCTGATCCAGAATCACCTGCTCCCCCAGGACGGAATGAGTCTTCATTATCTCGAATTCCTCCGCGGTCAGGCGGGACGGCTTGTTCAGGATCGCCTCGGGGACCCTGGTCTTGCCCAGGTCGTGGAACATGGCCGCGAGCCCCAGTTCCATCAATTGTCCCCGGTTCAACTTGATGCGCCGGCCCACGGCCATGACCAGGGCGGTGACGTTGAGGCAGTGGGAAAAGGTGTATTCATCGAATTTCCTCAGCTTGGACAGCGATAGCATGGCGTCCCTATTCCGGAAGACGCTGTCGATCATCTCGCCAAGGCTTTCCTTGACCCGGTCCACCTGAATATTGCGCCCGGCCCTGGCGTCGTCGATAAAATCGCGCGTCACGCTCAGGGCCTTCAAATAGGTCTGCTTGGCCTGGGGAAGCTCCTCGTCCAGGGTCGCGCCGTCCGCCGCGTCTTCCGGCCGCGTTTTTTTACGCCGCTCCACCTGGGAAATGCAGGTCGCGTCCGGGACCTGGCCCGCCGCTTCCGAGACTTTTTTCGTCACTTCCTCGGTGGTGACCCGGCGGGCCTGGCCCAGGCTCTCCGAGGTCAGGCCGAATTCGGGTATTCCCGGTTCGTCCCGCAATCGGCTCCGCCGGGGGTCCACCATCACCTCGGTGATCCCGTAATCCTGAAGCTGCCGTATCTCTTCCACGCCGACGATAAGCTTGCTCTTGGTCGGCCACGGGTGCCGAAGCCAACTACGGCCGACGTCGGCCACGAACATCCCGATCCGGAGGTCTTCAACCTTGATCTTCATCAACCCGGTGGAGGCCCTGGACATCGAGCCCCGATCATCCCCTGTTCCGCTAGGCCCGGACATGGTAGGTCTCCAATAGGTTCAAAAATTTTCTGATTTCCTGATAACTTGGGTCGAGCAGATCGGCGAAGGCCAGGCCCAGTAGATAAGCCTCGCCATCCTGCTGGCACCGCTTGACTTCGGTCTCCAGGTTGTCCACTCGCCCCTGCTCGGGGATTACCACCGACAAAAAAACATTGGAACCCAGATCGAACGGCCCCGGACTCTGGACCAGGCATCCCCCCTCGGACAGGTTGAGCACCGTGGCCCGGGGCGATCCTCCACGCCGTCCGTCCTGGGGGGCCGTCGAGCATGTCGCCTCTATATTTACCGGGTATCTATCGGCTTTTCTAAGGCGGGAACTTTCCACCGCCGTCGGGAATTTCAGAAAAACCAAGGGGGTGGGACTCGAAAGGACCGCCACGACCTTGCTCCTGAAACCAATTATGTCGCCCTCGTGAATAAAGCGGGCGATACATGGGGTGTTTTCCAGGACCGGAGCCGGGCGACCGTCCCGGTTGGGCAGGTCTATCACCAGGTATTCCTTGGCTTTATACCCTCTAAAAAAGGAGGTGAGCTTTACCTTGGCCATAGTCTGGAACGTTATGACCAAGGGAACCTCTGGTTGAAAAAGCTCGGGATCAACCATTTAATCTTTCCCCCACTTCATAAAACCCTACCTCGCCACCGGCCCGCGAGCCTGGACCTTTTTCCCGGGATTCCCCCACCAGGGCCTGCCCCCCTTGTTATTTTAACTGCCGATTTTCTGCCGGGTAATGCGGCGGGAAACACTTTTCACGTAACAAGTTTCTCTCGCGGCCCGCGGCCTTGACAGGCGACGCCCCCCTTGACGCGCCCTGGTCCCAATCCTTCAGCCCCCTCTAAAAAGACCGTTAACCGAAGCTCCCCGCGGCGACCGGCGGGGCTTCAACTGGAAACAGCACTTTCGTTACGATCACGGAACCGGCGCCCGCCAGACCCGCTTAAAAAATACCCGCTTCACCTGGCGCCGTCCTATTGATAAGATCGGACCCTTTTCCAATCCTGTCAAGCGGGCCGACCGCTCCGGACAGCGGTTTTCCGAACCGCGCGGCCACGTCGTCACTCGAAAAACGCCCTTGGACTCTCACGCCCTGACCCGCAAGGCTTCCAGGAGGTTTAAATAGGCCTTGACTTCCTGGTAGCCGTCGTCAAGAAAATCATAGAATTGCAGGCCCACCAGGTTGAACTCTCCCTTTTTATCGCACCGCCGGACCTCCACTTCCACATTTTCGACCCGACCCATTTCCGGAAGCATGAGGGTCATTAAAATATTTTCCCCCACGTTGAAGGCCTGCCTGCTTTCGACCAGGCATCCGCCGTGGGACAGATTGAGGGCCAGCGACTGGGGTGGAGACTCGTCTTCCCCCGGGAAATTTCGCCGGGTAAGAAAGACGGGTATGCTGACGGGGAATCTCAGATATTTACGCAGGCGCGACGTTTCCACCGTTTCGGGGAACGTTATGAACATCAAGGGAAAGGGGCGCGGGACCGTGACGGCGATCCGGCTGTTGAAACCGATTATCTCCCCTTCGTGGATAAAACGGACGATGCACTTGGTCTCGTCCTGGATCGGCAGCAACAAGCCGTCCCTCCGGGGATGATCGGCCATGATGAAATTCTTGTTTTTGTATCCACGAAAAAAAGTGGAAAACTTGGTTTTGACGTAATCATGGACCTCGATGGCCGCCGGGGTCCCTGGTTTGAATATTTTTGGGTTAATCATGGCAATTCTTATAAAAAATGGTTGCAATCCCTTGACGCGAAATTTTCACCATCATTTCTACAGAAAAAAGAGCAATTATCAACCAAAAAGATGATGCTTGAAAAATTGGGAACGCGCCGCCGGCCGCCCCCATTTCGGTTCAACCGGATAAATCGGCGCGGTCCGGGGGCGCCCCGGGGAAGGAACAACGGCGGGAAGCCTAGAAATCCCGCATCCGCTCCAACACCTCGGCCAAGGGCAGCCCGATAACGTTGGTGTACGACCCTTCGATTCTTCTGGTCAAGGAGCCGCCCCCGCCCTGAATCGCATAGGCCCCCGCCTTGTCCATGGGCTCGCCCGATCCGATGTACCCCCTGATCTCGGCCGGGGACAATTTCCGGAATTCCACCAGGGTTGATTCCTGATCCTCCACCATTCTATTCAAATCGGGTCGAAAAAGACAGTAGGCGGTTATGACCCGGTGAACGCGGCCGGAAAGCTTGGTCAGCATCCGGGCCGCGTCCTCGCGGTCTTCCGGCTTTCCCATGATCTCGCTTTCCAGGACCACTATCGTGTCGGCGGCCAGAATCAGGCGTTCGGAAAATCCGCGGCCGATTTTTTCCGCCTTGGTTCGGGCCAACCGGCGGACGTAAGCTTCCGGGGTTTCGCCCTCAAGCGCCGCTTCATCGACCTCGGCGGGTATCACCTGAAATTCCAGCCCGGCCTGGTCCAACAACTCCTTCCGCCGCGGCGAGGACGAGGCCAGGATAAAGGGTTCATGGATCATGACGCCGCCTCCAGGCGAAAAATTCGCCGGGCGTTGGCCGTGGTCGCGGCGGCCAATTCCTCGACGGGCATGTTTCTGATCCGGGCCGCCTCCAGGGCCGTGTAGCGAACTAGGGCCGGTTCGTTCCGCCGTCCCCTGCGGGGAACCGGGGCCAAGAACGGGGCGTCGGTTTCGAGCAGGAGTCCTTCCAGGGGAATCTTTCGGACCACGTCCCTCAGGGCCTCGGCCTTGGGAAAAGTGATGGTCCCGGGGACGGAAATCATAAACCCCAGGTCCAGGAACCTTCGGGCCAAGCTCCAGTCTCCGGAAAAGCAATGGATGATCCCGCCGTTTTTACCCGCGCCGGCGGCCTGGAGACGGCGATACACTTCCTCATGGGCGTCCCGATCGTGAATGATCAAGGGAAGGCCGAGTTCCAGGCCCAGTTCGATCAAGTCGGCGAATCGGTCTTCCTGGACCTGGCGGGGGGATATATTCCGGAAAAAATCAAGCCCGATCTCCCCGAAGGCCCTGACCTTGGGGTCCCGGGCCAGGTCCCGGAGTCGGTCCAGTCCGGCTTGGTCGAGTTTTTCCGCGTCGTGGGGATGGTGCCCCACCGCGGCGAAAATGAAATCGTGGCGCCGGGCCAGTTCCACGGCCCGGGCGGAAGTCGCGGGGTCGATGCCGATGGTCATCATCTGGACCACTCCGGCCTCCCGGGCCCTCCCGATCACGTCCTCCCGATCGGGATCGAAATCCTCCAGGTCCAAATGGCAATGAGTATCTATCAATTCCATCATTTTATGGTCCATCATTTTCTGGTCTATCGTGTTTGGGTCGCGCGCGGCCTCTTTTCCGCTCGGTTCCGACCGGCCGATATCCGTACGGTCGCGGGCGGTGTTAAAATAACGATTAACGCCCGCTTGTCAAGGCCGCGGCCGCGAGTTTCACCTTTCCGTCGGAATAAGGGGCTTGGCCGGGGAGTTCGCGTCGACGGGATTACCCGCCTTTTCCGGACGCCGGCCAGGCCGTTATTTGGAGCTGGGCTTGATTTCCTTGACCCGGCCGACGTCGCCGCCTTGCAGGCGAACCTTTATTCCGTGAGGATGGGTGGGGGAGTTGGTCAGGATGTCCTTGACCACGCCTTCCGTCAATTTCCCGGTTTGTTGGTCCTTTTTCAGGACAATGGAGACCCTGGCCCCTATTTTGACATTATTCCGAATGGTTCCGTCCACGCGTCTTCCCTCCCCAACGTTGGTGCGGGTCCTGCCGCGAAGCGGAATCCGACCCGAAATTGCTAGCATACTTGCCTCCGGCCGGAATTACAAACATAACCCGCCAACATCCGGCGGACCGCGCCCCGGCGACCGGGGACGGCGGCGGCGACGGCGGGTTTCTCCCGGGCCGGCGGGCGACGCTCCGGCGTCCCGTCCGCCTGGCCGGTGAATTCCTCGCGCCTCCGGGACCGGAAAAAGTGAGTAATCCTGGCCTCGGCGGGCGGGAGGTTCTTATCTTTCTTGTCCCGGAACGATCCATAAGATATAATTCCGGACGTTATGACTATCGACCTGTTCAACCTGAGAGACCAACTAGACGCGGAAGAAAGCCGCCGTTTTTCCAAACGGGCGACCTTGAGCCGGAGCGCCAGGCGTAGGCTCCGGGATAAAACCGCCAACGTGGACCACCGCCAGCACTTCGCCATCGACGCCGACCGGATACTCCACTCGCTCGCCTACACCCGGTATATCGACAAAACCCAGGTATTTTACCTGGTTAAAAATGACCATATCACCCACCGGGTCCTGCATGTGCAATTGGTTTCCCGCATTGCCCGAACCATCGGACGGCATCTGAGGTTGAACGAGGACCTGATCGAGGCCATCTCCCTGGGGCATGATCTAGGTCACGCCCCCTTCGGCCACGACGGGGAAGCCTATCTGTCCCGACTTTGCGTGGAAAACGAGATCGGCCATTTTGTCCATGCGGTCCAAAGCGTTGAATTTCTGGAACATATCGAGAAGAAGGGCGAAGGGTTGAACCTCGGCCTTCAGGTGCTGGACGGAATTTTGTGCCATGACGGAGAAGTCGACCTGCCCACGCTCAGCCCCCGGCCGGGCCTTGATTTCGCGGACCTCGACGAGAGGTTGGCCCAAAAAAAGGTCGACCCCAAAACCACCTTGACTCCCATGACCACGGAAGGCTGCGTGGTCCGCCTAGCCGACACCATCAGCTATATCGGCCGGGACGTGGAGGACGCCATTCGCTTGGGCCTGATCGCGCGTTCGGACCTGCCGCCCGCCTGCGTCAGGATTCTGGGCGACACCAACGGGAAAATCGTCTACACCCTGGTGGCCGACCTGATCGAAACCAGCCGGGAAAAGGAAGTGGTCGCCTTCAGCCCGGAAAAGGCCGACGCCCTGATCCGGCTTAAAAATTTCAATCGGGAGCGCATCTATTACAATCCCTCGATAAAAGCCGAGGGCGCGAAGATTCAAAATCTGTACGAAGTCGTTTTTCACCAGTTGCTCGACGACCTGACCCTGGGGCGGACGGGCCCGCCCGCCTTGGCCGATTATCTGAAAAACATGTCTCCCCAATACCTCGATCGGCGCCGCCCGGCGGAAATTATTCGGGATTTTATCGCCGGCATGACCGACGATTTTTTCCTGCGCCTCGCCCGCTTTCTCCTTCTGCCGCATTACAAGGACGAGGGTTTCTTTTGATAAAAAAGTCACATGTCCTGATTTGGCGGGCTCGGCGGTAGACCTTTCAAAGATAAAGCCTTGACAACCCCTTTAAGCATGAGTTAAAACTTATTATCCGTTTTTAATAGGCGATGGGCTGGGGGATCGGCAAGGACGAGAAATCTCGCGCCGGGAACGAAAAGGCGAGAGGTTTCGGCGTCCCTGCCGGGGGGATTATTTCCTCGATATCTCCTGTTCCATATCCATGGCCGGCGTCCCTCCCAGGCGAGGGATGCGGGGGACAGGTTTGTCATGACTAGGGCAAATTCATTCGTCAACACAGCGAAAACCAACACAAGGACGGGTTAATGGTCGATTTTAATCCCGAATTTCAGTTGGAAATTCAGCGGGTCTCCTTGAGTTTCACCGGACTGATGGCCTTGTCCGGCGTTTCCTTCGGAGTGAAAAAAGGGGAAATCCACGCCATCATCGGCCCCAACGGCGCGGGCAAGACGAGCATGCTCAACTGCATCTGTCGTTTTTACCGCCCCCAGAGCGGCCGGATATTCTTTGAAGGGGAAGATATTTCCCGACTCCCCACCCACAAGGTCGCCACCCGCGGCATCGCCCGCACCTTTCAAAACATTGAACTGTTCAAGGGCATGACCGTCCTGGACAATATCAAGCTCGGCCGTCACGCGCACCTCAAGACCGGGTTGCTCACCGGTTGTCTTTATTTCGGGCGGGCCTTTCGGGAGGAAACCGCGCTCCGGCGCGACATCGAGGAAAAAATCATAGACCTTTTGGAAATCCAAGCCATCCGCAAAAAAGTGGTCGGGACCCTGCCCTATGGGTTCCAGAAACGAGTCGAGCTGGCCCGGGCCTTGGCCATGAAGCCCAAAATCCTGCTGCTGGACGAACCAATGGCCGGGATGAACCTGGAAGAGACGGAGGACATGGCCAGGTTCATTCTGGACGTCAACGAGGAATGGGGCGTGACCATCATCCTGATCGAGCACGACATGGGGGTGGTCATGGACATCTCCGACCACATTTGCGTCCTGGATTTCGGGCACAAGCTGGCCGAGGGAACGCCGCGGGAAATCCAGACCAACGAAGACGTCATCCGGGCGTACCTGGGCGACACCGAATCCGCCTATTCCAAACTTGGGACCTGAACCCGGGACTCGCCTCGAGGGAGGCAGGGGGCTTTAGCAAATGGAAGAAAAAACCTTACCGGCCCTGCTGGCGCGCAACTACCGCAAATACGGCCGGAACAAGACGGCCATGCGGGAAAAGGATTACGGCATCTGGCAGAGTTACACCTGGGCGGACTATTACGAGCGGGTCAAGTATTTCGCCCTGGGACTCGCCGCCCTGGGCTTCGAATCCGGCGACAAGGTGGCCATTATCGGGGACAACAGACCTGAATGGGTCTGGGCCGAGGTGGCGGCCCAATGCCTGGGCGGCGCTCCGGCCGGGATTTACCAGGATTCCATCCTGACCGAGGTCGCGTACGTCATCAATCACGCCGACGCCAAGTTCGTGGTGGCCGAGGACCAGGAGCAGGCCGACAAAATCCTGGACATGAAGGACCAACTCCCCAAGGTCAAAAAAGTTGTTTTCACCGACCCCAAGGGCATGAGGGGCTACGACGACCCCATCCTGATCTTCTTTCCCGAGGTCGAGGCCCTGGGGCGGGAATTCGAAAAGGAACACCCGGAGTATTTCGAACAAAGCATCGCTGCGGTCCAGCCCGAGGACGTGGCCCTCATCGCCTACACTTCCGGGACCACCGGCAGCCCCAAGGGATCGCTTTTAACTCATTCGAACATGTTGTCCATGGCCCTCAACCTCAACCAGGTCGACCCCAAGCTGGAATCCGACGAATTCGTGTCCTTCCTGCCCCTGCCCTGGATCGGGGAGCAGATGATGGCCGTGGCCAGCGCCCTGGCCATCGGGTTTACCATCAATTTCCCGGAGGAGCCGGAGACGGCCTCGGCCGATTCCCACGAAATCGGCCCCAATGTAATGTTTTCGCCTCCCCGGGTCTGGGAAGGACTGAGCCGCTCGGTCATGGTCAAGCACATGGACGCTTCCTGGCTGAAAAGGCTGACCTACCGGGCCTGCATGCCCATCGGATACAGGATCGCGGACTTCAAATTCGAAAAAAAACCCATACCCCTGGCCTGGAAAATTCTGTACGGCGCGGCCTGGATTCTGCTCTTCCGGACCCTCAAGGACCGCCTGGGCTTCAGCCGCATCAGGTCCGCCACCACCGGCGGCGCGGCCCTGGGGCCCGATGTCTTCCGTTTTTTCCACGCCCTGGGCGTCAACCTCAAGCAGATTTACGGCCAGACGGAAATATCGGGCATTTCGTGCATTCATCGGGACGGGGACATTGACGCCAACACCGTGGGCCTGCCCATTCCGCAAACCGACCTGAAAATCGGCGACCCGGACCCGGAAGGCGTGGGGGAAATCATCAGTCGCAGCCCGGCCCTGTTCATCGGTTATTTCAAAAACGACGACGCCACCAGGGAAACCATCGGAGACGGCTGGCTCCATTCCGGCAACGCCGGCTTTCTGAATCACAATGGCCACCTGGTCTGCATCGACCGCGTCAAGGACCTGATGCACATGTCGAGCGGGCGGAAATTTTCGCCCATGTTCATAGAAAACCGGCTCAAATTCTGTCCCTACATCATCGAATGCTGCGTCCTGGGCCATGAACGCGACTACATCACGGCCATGATCTGCCTCGATTTCAAAAATACCGGCAAATGGGCCGAGGACAACCGCTTGTCCTACACCACCTACACCGACCTGGCTTCCAACCCCAAGGTCTACGACCTGATCGAACGGGAAGTGGTCCGCGTCAATAAAACCCTGCCCGAGGGGGCCAGGGTCCAAAAATTCCTGCTCCTTTACAAGGAGTTCGACCCCGACGACGGCGAGCTGACCCGGACGAGGAAACTCCGGCGGCGCTTTATCGCGGAAAAATACGCCAAGGAAATCGAAGCCTTGTACACCCAGGCTGAGCATGTCCATATTGAAAGTAAAATACAATACCAGGACGGCAAGACCACCATTATCAGGGCCGACCTGATCATCCGCGCCATGAAGCCCTTGGACCAATACCGGGAACAAAGGAAAAAATGGAAGCTGTTTGGGGCCTGACCGGGGGTCGGCCCCGTTCGGAACAGCCAGGAAACCGGAAATCAATCAACCGACCCGGGACAATGTCGCCCGGAAGAGGGAGGCCGATAGATGGGGCCTGAATTTCATAAGCTAGCCCAATTGATCGTCACCGGCTTGGTGACCGGAAGCGTGTACGCCCTGGTCGCCCTGGGGTTCGTGTTGATCTATAAAGCCACCAGCATCATTAATTTCGCCCAGGGAGAATTCGTCCTGGTCGGGGCGTACGTCTGCCTGTGGTGCGTGACCGGGTTGGGGGTCCCCTTCATTCCGGCCTTTATCATGACCATGGGCGTTTCCATCGCCATGGGCATGATGGTGGAAAGACTGGTGTTGCGCCCCATGATCGGAGAGCCCGTCATCTCCGTGATCATGGTCACCATCGGCCTGGCGGCCCTGTTGAAGTCGTTGGTCATTATTATCTGGGGGACCCAGATCAGGGTCTTCCCGCCGATCTTCTCCCAGGACCCGATCTACCTGGGCGACGTGATCATCTCCGAGGTATATATCTACACCTTCATTTTCGCCTTGCTTTTCCTGTTGGTCTTCGCCGCCTTCTTCAAGTTTTCCCGGGTCGGCATCGCCATGCGGGCCGTGGCCAACGACCAGGTCGCCGCCCAATCCATGGGCATCCCGGTCAAGTTTGTTTTCGCCATTTCCTGGTGCATCGCGGCCCTGGTCTCGGCCGTGGGCGGCATCCTGATCGGGAACATCAACGGCATCAACATCACCTTGGCCGATTTCGGTCTCAAGGTCTTCCCGGCGGTCATTTTCGGGGGACTCGACTCCATCCTCGGGGCCATCATCGGCGGGTTGACCATCGGGATACTGGAAAACCTGATGGGCGGGTACCTGGACCAGTTCTTCGGGGGCGGGGTCAAGGAAGTGGCGCCCTTCATCGTGCTGTTAATTATTTTGATGATAAAGCCCTATGGTCTTTTTGGAATCGAGGAGATCGAGAGGGTTTAGCGATCCTAGGCGGCCGTGTTCCATCGCGGCCGCTCACCGGGCGGGAGGCCGAATTACAAGATGCCTTGCGGATTATTCTTCCAGAGCTACCGTAAAGACGACGAGGTATTCAAAACCGTCTGGGTTAAATGCTGGCTCTACGGTTTTCTCGTCTTCCTGTTGATCTTCCCCCTGTTCGCCGAGAACGTGGGGCAGGCCCTCAACACCAACGTGACCAACTTGATGGTCATGATCTTCATTTACATCATCGGCGCCCACGGCCTGAATATCCTGACCGGATTCACCGGCCAAATTTCCCTGGGCCACGGGGCCTTCATGGGCGTGGGCGCGTACACGGTCGGCATCCTGGCCTCCAAGTTCAATCTGCCCTTCTACCTGACCTTGCCCGCGGCCGGGCTGATGACCGCCGCCGTGGGCATGCTGTTCGGCACGCCGTCCCTGAGGCTGAAGGGGCTCTACCTGGCCATCGCCACCATGGCCGCCCAATTCATCCTGGATTACGCCATGCGCAACTGGACCGACCTGACCGGAGGCTCGGCCGGCCTGAACGTGCCCTCCGCGGCCCTGGGCGACTTCATCTTCGACACGGACCGGAAATTTTATTACCTCGCCCTGGCCTTGGTCGTCATTTTCACGATCTTCACCAAAAACCTCACCCGGACCAAGCCGGGTCGGGCCTTCGTGGCCATCCGGGACCGGTACCTGGCCGCGGAGGTCATTGGGGTCAACCTTTTCAAATACCGGATCATGTCCTTCGGGATAAGTTCGTTTTACGTCGGCGTGGCCGGAGGGCTCTGGGCCTATTACATCACCATCATCAGCGACGAACATTTCACCATCTGGCTATCCATTCAATTCCTGGCCATGTGCATCATCGGCGGGTTGGGACACGTCACGGGGGCGATCTACGGGGCGATCTTCATGGTCCTGCTGCCCGAGATTCTCCGGATTCCGGCCGAGGCCCTGAGCGGCCATTTCCCCAACATGTTCGAGATATTCGGGGCCTTGAAGGAAGGCGTGTTCGGCTTGATAATCGTATTGTTCCTGATTTTCGAGCCGGACGGCCTGGCCGCCAGGTGGCATACCATCAGAAACTATTGGAAGTTATGGCCATTCTCATACTAACCTCCACCGGTTGTTATGGAAGGCGGTCGTCCGCTTGAAAGGAGGTGCGGGCGCGGCGGCGTCCGTCTGAACAAGGAAGCCTGTTTCGGTTTTTCAAGAACTTTTCAATTTTTCCGCAAGGGGAGGACCTATGAAGGCGAAAGGGATTTCGATCATTGTCGCGGCTTTGTTTGTGGCGATCCTGGCGGCGGGGACGACTGTCCTGGCGGCCCCCAGCGAGATCACCGTGGGCGGGATTTTCGACATCTCCGGGCCCACGGGGGACGTGGGCAAGGACTACGCGGCCGGAGGCGTGGACGCGGCCGCCTATATCAACGCCAACGGCGGAGTCGACGGCATCCCCATCAAACTCATTCCCAACGATTACGCTTACCAGATTCCCCAGGCCGTCAGCCTGTACAAAAAGTACCTGAGCGTTGACAAGGTCTTCGTCATTCAAGGCTGGGGGACCGGCGACACCAACGCTCTCAAACCCTTGGTCAACAAAGACAACATCGTGTTCATGTCCGCCTCGTACGACGGCAATCTGACCGATCCCACCAAAACGCCCTATAACTTTTTCATAGGCTCGAGCTATTCCGATCACATCCGCATGGCCATGCGGTACGCCAAGGAAAACGGCGGAACCAAGGTCTGCTTCATCTACCCCGACCATCCCTACGGCAAGAACCCGATCCCCGCCGGGAAGGATTTCGCCAAGAAAATGGGCTTGGAAATCGGCCCGGACATCTCCGTGGGCTTGAGGGCCACCGACGCCACCAGCCAGCTTTTGCAGATGAAGGAATTCGATCCCGAATTCGCCTGGATCGGCCGGACCACCGCCTCCACCGCGGTCATCATCAAGGACGCCGCCAAGTTGGGGCTCAAGACCAAGTTCTTGATCAACACCTGGGGCATCGACGAAACCCTGTCGCAACTGGCCGGCGAGGCGGCCGAGGGCCGGTCCTTCGGGTTTGTGGTCGTGCGCCCCTTCGGGTACGACATCCCCGAGTCCGCCAAGATCAAAACCAAGTCCGGCGACAAATCCTACACCCTGCACTACAACAAGTGCTGGGCCTCCATGATGACCATGCTCGAGGGCCTTAAAAGGGCCAAGGCCGCGGACGCGCTCAACGGCCCCGGACTCAAGGCGGCCCTGGAAACCCTGAAGGACTTCGAAACCGGCGGCATCACCCCGCCCCTGACCTATACTCCGGACGATCACCGTCCCACCACCCAATGCGGTCTTTACACCGTTAAGGAAGGCAAACTGGTTCTGGTCAACGACGTCACCATCGAACGGACCAAGGAATACCTGGGCTGGTAGCTAGGCCGGCTCCGCCGGGACCGCGGCCCCAAGGCGGCCCCGGCGTTCCATCGGGAGTATAATCAGCATGGGCGTTATCCTGGAAGTCAACAACATCGAAGTTATTTACGACGACGTCATCCTGGTCCTGAAAGGCCTGTCGCTCCGAATCGAGGAAGGCAAGATAGTCTGCCTCCTCGGGGCCAACGGCGCCGGAAAGACCACCACTCTCAAGGCTATTTCCGGATTGCTCAAATCCGAGGAAGGCGCGGTCACGGACGGATTCATTCAGTTCATGGGCCGTCGCATCAATGGAATGGACCCGGAAAAGATAGTCCGCCTGGGCATTTTTCAGGTCATGGAAGGCCGCCGCGTCTTTGACGAGCTGACCGTGGAGGAAAACCTGATCGCCGCTTCCCATACCCAAAAAAACAAGGCCCGGATGAAGGACAACCTCGATTTGGTGGTCACCTATTTTCCGCGCCTGCGGGAACGTTGGCGGGGCATGGCCGGGTATTTGAGCGGCGGGGAACAGCAGATGCTGGTCATCGGCCGGGCCATGATGGCTTCCCCCAAGCTGATGATGCTCGACGAGCCGTCCCTGGGGCTGTCCCCGCTCCTGGTCTCGGAAATTTTCGAAATTATAACCAAGATCAACGCCCAGGAAGGCGTGACCATCCTCCTGGTCGAACAGAACGCCCGCATGGCCCTCAACATTTCGCACCATGGCTACATCATGGAAAACGGGCGGATCGTGCTTGACGACGACACCGAAAAATTAAGAAATAACGAGGACGTCAAGATGTTTTACCTGGGACTGACCGACGTGGGTTCCAAGAGAAGCTATCGCGACGTCAAGCATTACAAAAGAAGAAAACGGTGGCTCACCTGATTTCCACCTGAAATCGAGCCGCGTCAATGCCATATGGACTTGGCGACGGCGGGAATTCGGTCCGCGACGGACGCCGCGACGTGGTATTGTTATCGGGACGTTTTAACGCCCGGCGGCCGGTCGAATTCCACGCCGGGGAGGGCCGTCGACTTGTTCCGGGGGAAGGAAAGACCCAGGCCAAGCTCCCGCCCCCATCATCGCCTGAAGAAAGGTTCAGCCATGCCAGTTTCCATCGACCGCACCGTGGGGCACTATCACCCGGAACTCGAGGTCATGACCTCGGAGACCAGGGAAGCCTACCTCAACCGCCGTCTATCCGAGATCGTCCGGCACGCCTACGATAACGCCCCGGCCATGAAGGATAAATTCGACCGGGCCGGGGTCCGGCCGGAGGACGTCGTCCGGGCCTCGGACCTGGAAGGATTACCGATCACCGAGAAAGCCGAGCTGGCGGCTTTGCAAAAAAAGGACCCGCCCTTCGGAGGCTTGGTCGCCGCGCCGCTTAAGGAACTAAGGCGAATTTTCGCCTCGCCCGGGCCGATTTACGAGCCCTACGACCTGGTTTACGACGACGACCGCTGGTCCCAGGCATTCTTCGCCGCCGGTTTCCGGCCCGGCGACATCGGGCAGATCACCTTCAGCTACCACATGGTCCCCTTCGCCATGATGCTCGACGATTCCCTGCGCCAACTCGGGTGCCTGTCGGTTCCCACGGGAGTCGGCGCCACGGAACTCCAGGTGGGAATCATGCGCGACCTCAAGGTCACCGCGTACCTGGGCACGCCCAGCTTTCTGAAAGCCATGGCCGACAAGGCCGAGGAAATGGGGTTGAACCTGAAAAAGGACCTCAACCTCCGGGTCGGGTTCGTGGCCGCGGAGATGCTGCCCGAGTCCCTGCGAGCGGAGTTGGAGGACCGGTTCGGCATGCTGATCCGCCAGAGCTACGGCACCGCCGACATCGGCTGCCTGGGATACGAATGCTTTCACCTGACCGGCATGCACTTTCCCGACAACGTCCTGGTGGAGGTGGTGGACCCCCGGACCGGCCGGCGACTCGGCCCCGGGGAAGTGGGCGAGGTCGTGGCCACTTGCTTTAACAAAACCTATCCCCTCATCCGGTTCGGGACCGGGGACCTATCCTACTACACCGACGAGCCCTGTCCCTGCGGCCGCACCACCAACCGCCTGGTCAAGATCGTGGGCCGGGTCGACCAGGTGACCAAGGTCCGGGGCATGTTCATCCATCCCGGCCAAGCCGAGGAAGTCGCCGGGAAGTTTCCGGAAATCGATCGCTTCCAAATAGTGGTCACCAGGATAAACCACAAGGACGTCATGACCTTTCGCGGCGAGTTGAAGGAAGGCGCCGACCCGACCGAGGAGCTCCGGTCCGCGCTGGCAATCGCCCTTCAGGACATCCTGCGCCTCAAGAGCGAAATCGAATTCATCTCCCGGGGCTCCATCCCCCCGGGCGCCAAAAAGATCGACGACCAAAGGGTTTGGGAATAAGTAACCCGGCCGGGGGACCCTGCTGAAGTGGTCCCCGGCCGGGGCTTTGAAATAACCGCTTCATCCGGTCCCCGCTCCTCCTTCCGGCGCCGCCCGCCGGTCGGCCTTCCCGGTCGCTGGATTTCTCCCCAACCGCCGCGCCCATTATTACCAACCGGCCCATAATTCCGGTCCCCGTTTTCGCCCCGTCCCGCTTGTTAGTCGTCGGGCCGGTTCCGGGACCGGAGAGAAATAACAGGCATCCCGGGGAGATATCCTCGCCGGCCCGCCGGGTCGGTCCCACGGTTTGACACGGTCCTTCTCACTGGCTATAAGTCATTATAATTTTTTGCATGAGCACAACCTTGCCGAGGTGTTATATGTTCCGGAAAAAATGGCTGGCCGGCGACGAACCGGCGGGCCGCTTGAAGGCCGGCCGAACCAAGCTTAACCGCCCGTTTCGGGGAGGGACGATCCCGGTCGCGAGGACGGACGTCCCGCTCCCTTGTTTTTCCTTTCAGGCAAATAGGCGCCGTGGATGATAGAAAAGGACTTCGATATCTCCTTCATCGCCAACCTCGCGTTGCGCGAAAAGCAGATTCAGCAGAATTACAGACCAATTATCGCCGTGCATAAATGGTTCGCCCGGAGGCCGGGGACGCTGTTCAGGGGCCTATTGTTGTCGGAATTTTCAAACATACCGCTCCGGGAAGCTTTTTACAAGACCAACGACCTACCTGGCCTCACCGTCGCCGATCCCTTCATGGGGGGTGGGACTCCACTTCTGGAAGCCAATCGCGTCGGTTGCGACGTGATCGGCTACGACATCAATCCCATGTCTTACTGGATCGTAAAGCAGGAAATCGAACATCTCGACCTGTCCGCCTATGAAGAGACGTCAGCCGGCCTGTTGCGAGAGCTCTCGAGGGAAATCGGTCCGTTGTATCAAACCCGTTGCACCGCCTGTGGAACCGGTGAAGCCCAGGTGAAATATTTCCTTTGGGTCAAGACTGCCCCTTGCGGCGACTGCGGGGCCATGGTCGATTTATTTCCGGGTTACCTTCTGGCTTCCAACGTCAGGCATCCCCAAAACGTCTTTGTTTGTCCGTTCTGTGGTCAATTGACCGAAACCGCGGACAGGAACGAACCGGGACCATGCGCCCACTGTGGAACCCCCTTGTCCTTGAAGGGCCCGGCGTCTCGAAACCAATGTAGGTGCCCCCAGTGCCGTTCCAAAATCGTTTTCCCCAACAGCAAGCTCGGGCCGCCGTCCCATCGACTTTTCGCCATTGAATATCACTGCCCGTCCTGCAAGAAAGGACATCGGGGGCGTTTTTTCAAGGCCCCGGACAAACAAGACCTTGTTCGGGTAAATGAAGCCGAGGCCAGATGGAAAAAAACCGGCGCGCGATTCGTCCCCGACGACTCCATTCCATCAGGCGACGAAACCAACCGCCTTCACCGCTGGGGGTACAAAAAATACAGTGAAATGTTCAACGCCCGGCAGCTCCTGGGACTTGAACTATCCGGACGCATAATAGGGCGGACGGCGAACGAACGCGCCCGAAACGCCCTGGCGACAAACCTGTCGGACCTGCTCCGCTACCAAAACATGCTTTGCCGCTATGATTCCATGGCCCTAAAATCGCTGGACATATTCTCGGTACACGGCTTCCCGGTCGGCCTTATCCAATGCGAGTCCAACTTTTTGGGGATTATGGACCCATCAAAAAACGTCTGTATCGGGAGCGGCGGTTGGCGGAACATCATTGAAAAATTTCGCAAGGCCAAGTCCTACTGCGACGCGCCGTTCGAAGTAAGGCATCAAGGACAACGAAAGGTTATCATCCCCATCGAGGGGGAGTGGATTGGCGACAGACTTAACGGGGACGGAATTGGTCGAGGCCGAAAGGTCGACCTGCGTTGCTCCGACGCCGCCGAGTTTGAAGGACCGGCTTCCTCCCTCGATGCGGTGTTCACTGATCCACCTTATTTCGGCAACGTTCAATACGCGGAATTGATGGATTTCTGCTACGTTTGGCTACGTCGGCTGGTCGGGCGCGACTTTGGGGTTTTCCAAAACAAATCGACCAGAAACAACCAGGAGCTGACAGGAAATGAAGACATGGGGCGTGGCCTAGTTCATTTCACGGAGGGCCTTTCAGCGGTTTTCGGGAAAATGGCCGCCGCGTTGAAACGCGGGGCCCCCTTGGCCTTTACTTACCACCACAACACCCTCGAAGCCTATCTGCCGGTCGCGGTCGCGATTCTCGACGCCGGACTTACCTGTTCCGCCGCCTTGCCCTGTCCGGCCGAGATGGGAGCGTCAATTCACATCAACGGGACAGGTTCCTCGATTATCGACACGGTTTTTGTCTGCCGCGCCGCGGGTGTTATTTCCAAACTGACGCTGCAATCCACTCCCGAGGGGGTCGCCTGGCTGGTCGGGCGCGACATGGAGGCGTTAGGGAAAGGAAATGTCAAGCCCACCGGGGGCGACGCTCGTTGCCTCGCCCATGGTCACCTGATTCGGTTGGCTATCTGGAATTTGCGACGCAACTGGGATAAATCGGAAGGGACGCCCCGTAGAATCGCCAGGGTCGACGACTGGTTACGTGAATTCGGAAGATGGTCGGACGTTGAAAAAAACCTTTCGGAATTCCGCGGCGACCGGCGAGAACCGGAACCGCTCTTGGTTCGCGAGAAATCAGATGAATATGGAGTCGATGATGCCTTCCTTTGCTTTTGAGGCTTCATCCGAGGAAATCCTCAAAAAGCCCGAAACGTACGTTGACGCGGTGTTCGCCTGTCTCGAATCCGAATTCCTGGTAATGCCCAAGGGCGAGGGATTCATTGACTATCCCGTGTTCGAAAGAGGCTACGAAGCGTTGAAATCCGCCACCGGGAGCTTCGCCAGGCTGGAAAAAAACGATATCCTCGACGTCGTCTCGCGGGAGCCGATCGCCCTGGTGGTGTTGCGAACCATGCTCGGTTTCACTCCTCCGGAATGGGGTTATGCGGCGACCCAAAAAACCGGAACAGTTGTCTCCCGGGGATTCGTCCATTCCCTAGACCGCAAGATAAGAATGGCGCCCCATGATCATATCCGCGCCGGTCCCACCCGGGAGCGATTGAGCGCCCTAGTCGAAACGGCCTGCGAGCTGCTTCGGGGAGGCGTCCCCCAAGTCGACGCGAATCAATTGCATCGGCTGGATAAGGCGGACACCCGACGCGGGCTCGGAAGCCTGGCCGCTCTTTCAACCTTGGGCGTTCCCTATGCCATGCTGCTCTATGAAAGATTCCTGGGGAGGCCCTTCGCCGGCCATCGGGATTCGGTCAGCGAACTGGTCGGCGACAGCCTTGAATCGGCTATCGAGGAAGTTTTGTCCCTCGCCGGGATCAGTTACAGAAAAACAAAACGCGCCGAAAGACTCGAGGGTTTCGATCAGGCCCCGGACTTCATCGTCCCCAGCGAGTTCAACCCCCAAATAATAATCGAAGCCAAAATCACCGAGGACGACGGCACGGCCCGGGACAAGGTCACCCGCATACAACATCTCGGCGAGTTGAGTATCGAGGGACGCCCCAGGGACAAGCCGAAATATGAAGTCGTCGCCTGCATCGGCGGGCGGGGTTTCGGAGTTCGCCGGGAAGACATGAAGAAAATGCTCCTGGCGACCAGGGGCAAGGTCTTCACCGTCAAGACCCTGGATCGCCTGATCGAAAATACTCGTCTCAAGGATTTTAAAACAAAATAGTCCGGCGCGCCTCCCCGATCCGGCCGGACCGTCCCGGGGGCCGACCGGGCGCGCGGTTTACCAGGGGATGAACCGGCTTCTCTCCCCGGCACTGGTTTTCCATGATGGATTCAATGGTTAGTTTAATATTCTCGGGTTTGGCCCTGGGCCTTGGCGGCGGACTGTCGCCCGGCCCGCTCCTCGCCTTGACCATTTCCCAAGCCCTGCGTTACGGGCCGCGGGAAGGAATAAAAGTCGCCGCCGCGCCCATTATGACCGACCTGCCCATTATCCTGGTCGCCGTTTTCGCCTTGTCCCGTTTGTCCGCCCTCGGGCCGGTCCTGGGGGTGGTCTCCCTTTCGGGCGCGCTTTTTCTTTTTTACCTGGGCTGGGAAAGCATGACCTTTCGGGGAACGGAATTCGCCGACTCGCCGCGGGCGCCCCGCTCCCTTAGGAAAGGCGTGATCGCCAACTTTCTCAACCCCAGTCCGTACCTGTTCTGGTTCACCATCGGCGGCCCGATCCTGGTGGAGGCCTGGAACGGCCCGCCTTTAGGCCCCGCCCTGTTTGTCTTCACCATGTATCTGAGCCTGGTGGGGTCCAAGGTTGTCATCGCCTTGCTGGTCGGGGCCTCCAAGATGTCCCTGCGCAGCCGGGGCTACATCTACCTCCTGCGCCTGATGGGATTGGTCCTGTGGGGGTTCGCCCTTAAATTCCTGGCCGACGGCCTGGGGTATTTCGGGGCGCTGTAATCCGGCCGCCCCGGCCGACGGCGCGCCGGGAGACCGCCCCGGCGCTATTGACAAATCGGCAAGCTTGGCTATATTGCCAAATAGGAAGGGCTCGCCGGACGAGCCTTAAGACAGGGAGGCCGTGATGGAAATAAAAGTATTGGGGCCTGGCTGCGCCAAGTGTAAAAAAACCGAGGAAATCGTCCTGGAGGCGGTCAA
Organism: Pseudomonadota bacterium; assembly: GCA_043806915.1. GTDB lineage: Bacteria > Desulfobacterota > Desulfarculia > Adiutricales > JAGVGV01 > JAZDGM01. The sequence goes on from JAZDGM010000026.1 coordinate 21,201, forward strand.
GGAATCCGGGGTCGCGGCCCGGGTGGTGAAGGTGACCGACGTCATGGAGATCGCCAAGTCGGGCGTCTTCGGCACGCCGGCGGTCATGGTGGACGGCAAGGTCAAGGCCGTCGGCAAGGTCCCGAGCAAGGCCGACGTTCTCAAATGGATTAGGGAATAAAAGAAGGAGGCGTCCCCATGACCCGGGATTGCGGCGCCGCCGGCGGAGACATCATGATCCTGCCCTGCTCCGGCGGCTCGAATACCGGCCAGATGGCCAATCAGGCCGCGGTTGAACTGACCGGGGAAGGGTTCGGAAAAATGTATTGCCTGGCCGGAATCGGCGGCCGACTGCCGGGCTTCGTTCAAGCGGCCCAGGACGCCGGGCGAATGATCGTGATCGACGGGTGCGAAATCGGCTGCGGAAAAGCCACGCTGGAAAACGCGGGCGTGGGGTTGAAAAACCACCTGGTGGTCACGGAATTGGGCCTGGAGAAAAACACAAATTTGGACCTGGACCGGGCCGGAGTGGACCTGGTGAAGGAAGCGGTCCGGATGGCCTTCAACCGCCCGGTTTCTCCCTCGGCCCTACCCCGCTTGTCGGGCGCCGGAGGGTGTAATTGTCGCGGTTGAATATAGCCGCCTTGTTTTTTAAGGAAAGGAGGGGGCAATGCTGCTGACGGGGTATGAAAAAAAAATATTTCGCGCCGAATGCAACCCCAGCTTCGAGGCCTTGCACTGCATCGCCCGCTTAAATGAAGATGTGAGCGCGGCCCTGCCGTATCTCAACGCCGTTCTCGGCGGGTTTTCCTATATCAAGGACCCGCCGTCCGTGACCTTCAAGGTTCACGGCCGATTGATCACGGTCCACGGCGACCGGATCGCCGTCAACGCGCTCAGGGACGAGGAGGAAGCGGACAAAATCCTGACCTGGCTCAAGCGGGAGATCAACGAGGCCTGGGACGGGCGGGACGCCATCGAGCCCAGTTTCGTCAATGCGCCCCGGCCCAGGCTCATCGAGATTCTCCGGCTCTTGCCCGGAACAAACTGCCGGGACTGCGGCCGCCCCACCTGCATGGTGTTCGCCGTCCAGGCGACCGAGGGCGTAACCGGTCCGGATGATTGCCCCTTTCTTGCCGACGAAAAAAAAGAGCGACTGCGGGAATACCTATCCGGTTTTCGGTTCGACGACATATAACGCCGCCGGCTATTCGAAGAGGCGCCCCCGGGGGTCGGTGGGGCGAAATCGTCAAGAATCACGCCATTGTCGGAGTCGCGGCGCCCGAATGTCGCGGAGTGGGGTCATAATTTCCGTCAACCTGAAAAACGACATATCGACGGAGGTTATACATGAAAAAAGTTTTGATAATCGGTGAGCGCGACGGCGCCCGGAGCCGGATGTTCGAGGGTTTTTTACGAAAATACGGGGCGATGGACTTTATCGGCGAAAGCGCCGGCTTGGAACCCGCGCGGGTTGAACCGCTGGCGGTCGAAGTCATGAGGGAAGACGGCGTCGACCTGGAAGACCGGAAGGGCCGCGGCATTTTGGAAGTGTTGAACTGGGGTTTGTTGTACGATTACGTCATAACCGTTTGCGACCGGGCCGCCGCCCTGCATTCTTCCTTTCCGCGATTTACCCATTGCCTTCACCTGCCGTTTCCCGACCCCGCCTCCTTTTCCGGGACCCGGGCCGAGAGGCTGGAACAGACGCGCCTCGTCCGCGACGACATCAAGAAGGCGGTGTGGGGCTTCATGGATGACGACCTGCTGTTTCCGACCCACGTCCGCCGGCCGGAGGCCTGTGGAGACAGCGCCCATATTTGACCGGGGCGGACCGCGACCAACCTCTTTCGGACATATTTTCGGCCCTCAAGACCCGCCGCGGCCGGCCGCCCCGGAAAAGCGCGTCGGTTTTCACTTTCACCCAGGACCCCGGTCGTATTTGCGGCGTAACGTCGCGGGATCGCGCGGATGAGACCCTCCCCGGGCTTCGTCCCGGCGCGGGGAAGATTCCCCGGGGCTTGAGACCGATAATTTATATAAAAAATTAAAGCTGTTATCCCGAGGCCGGCCTTTCCGACGCCCTTTACCGTCGCTCTGTGGTTGATTATTTTCCAGAATCTAATACAATGAATTCGAGATATGACGAATTAGTGAATGGAGGCGGCCACCGGTGGCGGTCGTTGAGGTTCGCCTTGGGGGAGAAACAGGCTGCCGGCCGGTTTTTCTCTTATTTAACCAAATGTTAGGTGCCGTGAAACGATGATCGACAACAAGCTTCCGGTGGCTCGCGAAGGGCTTCCCTTTATCGTGGCGTTCCTGGCCTTGGGTCTCGGCGCCATTCCGGCGAGTTGGTGGTTGGCCCTGCCCATCCTGGCCTTGGGTTTTTTTTCCATTTGGTTTTTTCGAGACCCCGACAGGCGTCCCCCGACGGTCGAGGGGGCGGTGGTTTCTCCGGCGGACGGAACGGTCCTGCTGGTCGGGGAAGTTGACGAAACCAGGTTTTTCAAGCGTAAAATGATTAAAATCAGCATCTTCATGTCCATCTTCAACGTCCATGTCAATCGGGCGCCCCTATCGGGGACCGTGGCGCGGGTGGACTATTTTCCGGGGAAATTTTTCAACGCCAGCCTGGACAAGGCTTCGTCCGACAACGAGCAGAACGCCCTGGTCATACAACCGCCCCACGGGGAGCCCATCGGAGTGGTTCAGATCGCGGGGCTGGTGGCCCGCCGGATCGTGTGCTGGGTCGGCCCCGGGGATGAAGTGGTCAAGGGGCGGAGATTCGGACTGATTCGATTCGGCTCCAGGCTGGATGTCTATCTGCCGCTTTCCGCCAAGACGGAAGTCCGGCCCGGGATGAAGGTTCGGGCCGGGGAATCGATTTTGGGGAGCATGGAATGAATATCAAGGTCAAAAACCGTTTGAGCCGCATCAAATTCCGGTCGCGGAAAGTGAAGCCGGATTTGGGCAAGGGCATTTACATCCTGCCCAACCTTTTCACCACGGCCAGCCTTTTCGCGGGCTTTTACTCGATTATTTCCTCGATCGAAGGCTCTTTCGTGGCCTCGGCCGCGGCTATTATCGTCTCGGGCGTATTCGACTTCCTGGACGGCAAGGTCGCCCGCATGACCAAGACCACGTCCCAGTTCGGGGTTGAATACGATTCCCTGGCCGACTTGGCCGCCTTTGGCGTGGCCCCGGCCATTCTCGGCTACCTGTGGGCGCTGCAACCGTTCGGCCGCCTGGGCTGGGTGGTCGGGTTCCTGTACATGGCCTGCGGCGCCCTGCGCCTGGCCCGGTTCAACGTTTACGCCGGGGTCAAGAGCCAGGATTATTTCCAGGGCCTGCCCATTCCCGGCGCGGCGGCCATGGTGGCCACCACGGTTTTTCTGTTCAGCCACCTGGGCCAGGGCGGACCGATCCGGCATGTCTCGGTCTTGCTGCTCATCTTTTGCCTGTCGTTCCTAATGGTCAGCAATTTCAAATATTTCAGCCTTAAAAATCCGGACCTTCTCCGGAGGAAGCCTTTCAACACCCTAGTGGCCGCCGTTCTGGTCCTCTCGCTTATCGCGGCCAGGCCCCAGGTGGTTTTATTCCTATTCATGCTGGCCTATGTGGCCTCCGGGCCCTTGGTCAGCATCATGGTTTATTACAAAAGCAGGAAAGAGCGGGAAGAGCGGGGCCTGGAGGCCGAGGAAACCGGAGGGGAAACCAGAGCGGGCGACCCTCCCGGGCAGTCCTGAGCTCGGTTCGATCCGGAAAAACGACCCAGCCCGGTCCAGGGCTGAACCCGACCGGCCTCGCCGCAACCAAGACGCGCGCGGCGAGTCGCCGGCCTTTTTCCCGTCTATTTTTTCACTTCCAGCACCGCCCTTATTTTGTCTAAAAAGTCGACTACCTCGTACGGCTTGCCCACAAACCCGACGGCGCCGGCGTCCACGGTTTCCTTGACCCGGCCATTGATGGTATACCCGCTGGCGACAATGACCTTGACCGCTGGATTTATTCGTAAAAGTTCCTGCAGGCATTTATGTCCGCCCATGCCCGGCATGCCGATGTCCAGGATCACCAAGTCGAATTTGGCGGGGTCCCGGCGATATATTTCCAGGGCCGCCTCGCCGCTGTCGGCCGGGATGGGCGTGTACCCGAATTTCCGGAGCAGTTGCCTGACGAAATCCCTGACCGTCTCCTCATCATCCACCAGGAGGATGGTTTCGGTCCCACCCCGGGGGGCCTGTTCAAAAGCCGCGACCGGCGCGGGCGCCGCGTCGGTTTCCAGGGCGGGGAGATAAATCTTGAAGGTGGTTCCCCGGCCGACCTCGCTGTAGCAGTTGATGAAGCCGGCGTGGCTCTTGACAATGCCGTAAACCGAGGCAAGTCCCAGCCCCGTGCCCTTGCCGATTTCCTTGGTGGTGAAAAAAGGCTCGAAGATGTGTTCGAGCAGCTCCCTATCCATGCCACAGCCCGTATCGACGACCTCGACCAGCACGTATTTGCCTGGAGTCACACCGAAAATTTCCTGGGCGTAATTTTCGTCGATCACCACGTTCCGGCTTTCGATAATCAACCTACCGCCGTCGGGCATGGCGTCGGAGGCGTTGCCGGCCAGGTTGAGCAGCACTTGCTCGAATTGAACCGGATCGGCCATTACGGCCCACAACCGGCTGCCGGAACGCACTTCGATATCCACCATCTTGGGAATGGCGCGTTCCAGTATTCTCCGGGCCTGTTCGATTTCCTCGTTTAAATCCACCGGCCGGCGATCCGCTTCAACCTTGCGGCTGAACAGGAGCATCTGCCGCACAAGGTTGGCGGCGCGATTCCCGGCCTTCAGAATCGCCTTCAGGTTGTAAAAATCAGGGTTGGTTTCCTTTTTGCCCAGCAGGATGACCTGGGTATACCCGTTTATCGCCTGCAGCAGGTTGTTGAAGTCATGGGCGATGCCGCCGGCGAGAGTTCCCAGGGCTTCCATTTTGTGGGATTGGCGGAGTTCCTCTTCCAGCTTGCGGTTGGCTTCCTCGGCTTCCTTGCGCTCGGTTATGTCAATAAAAGCGGTCTGCGTGGCCGGTTCGCCTTCGTAGTCGATCAAGGAACTGTAAAGTTCCACCCAGCGCCAGCCCTTGGTCCGGTGGGCGATTTGATATTCCCGCCGCGGGTTCACGTTCCGGCCGGCCAGGCGTTGTCGAAAATTATCCATGAATATTCGACGTTGATCCGGGTGAATCAGCTCGGCTATCTTCCCGGGTGCAAGGTTCATCAACTCCTCGGGCGAATAACCGGTGATTTCCAGCATCGGACGGCTGGCGAAGACGATCCTGACGGGATTGTCCTGGGCCAAGACCAGTCCCTGGAGGGAGTTGTCCACCAGGCGGCGGTATCTTTGTTCCTTTTCCGTCAAGACGAACTCGAATTTTTTCCGCTCGTCGATGTCTATAATCTGCTCAACAACCATGGAAACCCGGTTTCCAAGGTCAAAAACCGGAATGGCCCGGACCTGGAACCATTTGCCCAACTCGGAAAAATACCATTCGGCTGTTTCGGGCCGCCCGCTGGGCACGGCCAGGGAAGCGGGGCACGGTTCGCAGGGCCGGTCCCGACCCAGCAGCTCGTGACATTTCCTTCCGTGCACCTGGTCCGGCGGCCGGCCCCAAAAATCATAGCCGGCCTTGTTGCAGGACAGAATGGCGTGATCGACCCCCTGAAGGTTGATAACATCCGATATCCCGTCCAGGATCGTCCGCAGGACGGATTTCTGGTTTTGGAGTTGAAGTTCGGCTTCCACTTTTTGCGAAATGTCCGAGACGATCAACAGCAACCGGCCGGGCTCGCCCGGGGCCTCTTCCCGGCCGGCCCCGGGGTGATCGACCCGCCCTTCCAAGCGCGCGTAAAAAAATCCGGCCCCGCGCCGGGCCAGTCGTATTTCGACATTCTTATGGGCGGGGTTCTTATGGAAGGCTCGAAACCTGGAGATGAAACCGCTTCGATCATCCTCGTGAATAAAGTCGAAAAAAGAGGCGTTGACCAGGCGGTGGGCTTCCACGCCTATCATTTCCCCGAAAGTTTTATTGGCCTGCCTGATTACCCCGTTGTTTTCCACGGTCAGGAACCCGGCGGGGGCGTTGTCGTACAACCTGGCGTAATTGGCGGAAACTCTTTGCAACTCTCTTTGGGTTAGACGCAGCTCCTCGTTCTGGAGTTCCAGTTCGACCTGGTGAACGCGCAAGTCATGAACCAGGGCCTTGACTTCCTCCAGGGAGAAATCCCGGACCTGTGAATCTGCTCCGGAGAGAAGGGTTTCCGCCCGGTGGCGGAGTTCGGCGTCCATGTTGTCCTTTTCGCTAGCCATGCTTTTTCCTATTAAAAATTTGAAATCCAGGGTTTCCGTCGGCTAATTCGTTGCATCGTTTTCCTTGGCGGCCGAATAGCGGTCGATGATCCGGTAAAGAGCGGCGGAGTCCAAGGGCTTGGAAAGGTAATCGTCCATGCCGGAGGCGATAAACCGTTCCCTATCGCCTTTCATGGCGTGGGCGGTCAGGGCGATGATCGGAGTCCGCCGGCCCGTGTTCTCTTCCAGGTCGCGGATGACCCTGGCGGCGTCTAGTCCATTCATGCCCGGCATCTCTATATCCATCAGCACCAGGTCGACTGTTTCCCGTTTGAGTATCTGAAGCGCCTGGAGCCCGCTTTCCGCGGTCAGGGCCCGGCACCCTTTTTTTTCCAAAAAGGCCTTGGCCAGCTTTTGGTTAATGCGATTGTCCTCCACCAAAAGGACCAGGATAGGCGAGGTCTTGGCCGCCGCCGGGGCCGGGTTGACCGCTCCGGGAGGGGACGGGCGGAGGCTCTCTTGCGGCGAAATTTTGGTGAAGGGCGCGGTGAAGTGAAAGACGCTGCCCCGCCCCTCTTCACTTTCCACCCAGATGACCCCGCCCATGGTTTCGACCAATTTTCGGGAAATGGCCAGGCCCAGCCCGGTTCCTCCATAGAGGCGGGTAGTGGAGGAATCGGCCTGGGTGAAGGGATCGAATATCTCCAGTTGCTTGGGGGCGGGAATACCTATCCCCGTGTCCTCGACCGTGAAATGGACCTCGATTTTGTCGGGGGTGGAGTTTTCCGCCGCGGCGTCGACCTTCACCTCGCCTTTTTCGGTGAACTTAATCGCATTGCCGATCAAGTTGAACAACACTTGGTGGAGGCGGCGACGGTCCCCGATAACCTCGGCCGGCAGGGACGGCGCCAGGCGGTGGGAAAAACCGAGCCCTTTGTTGGTCGCGCGGATGGAAAGGGTCCTGGCCGCTTCCTCCAACACGTCGGAAAGGTTGAAGGCATTTTCTTCCAACTCGACTCGTCCGGCCTCGATCTTGGAGAGGTCCAGGATGTCGTTTAAGAGGTTCAGCAGATGCTGGGCGGAGGTCCTGACGATCTCGAGGTTTTCCCTCTGCCGGGTGGTTATGTCCGAGTCCAGGGTTAAATCGGTAAAGCCCAGGATGGCGTTCATGGGAGTGCGGATTTCATGGCTCATGGTGGCGAGGAAATTACTTTTGGCCAGGTTGGCCGCCTCCGCCGCCTCCTTGGCGGCGCGGATGTCTTCCTCGGCCCACATGCGCTGAATGGACAGGCCAAAGAGGGCGGCGAGCCGCTCGATCACGGACAGGTCGTTGGCGGTATAGTCATGTTCGGAGTTACAGAGCGCGATTATCCCCATGGTCCTGTTTTCGATCAGCACCGGGGCCGCGAGAAAACGGTCGATGGGGATGTGACCCACGGGCGCCCCGGTGGACCGTTGGTCCTGGGTTGGCCTATTGGTGAGCAAGGGCTTTCCGTTTTTAAGGACCCACCCCCACAGCCCGTTGAATTCCTGAAAGGTTATCGATTTTTCGGGGAGATCGCATTCCGTCCAGATGTCCCGGCTCAGGGTGGGACTCCGCAGATGGCCGGTCTGCCGGTCGAAGTATCCCGTAAAGCCGTAGGGGCTTCCGGTCAGGGCCTGGGCCTTTTTCAACACCAGAAAGGAGGTGTCTTCCATGGTGGCCCCGCTGAGCAGTGTTTCCGCCAGCTCGGCCATGGCGGCGTTGATTTCCAACTTCCGGCGCAGTTCGTCCTCCGCTTTTTTTCTAGCGGTGACGTCCTGTATAACGCCCACGATTCCGGCTACTTCCATGTCGGCGTCCAGGAACGATGACTTGTGGAAGACCATGTCGCGGGAGGCGCCCGCGGCGTCGACGACCGTATGCTCGTACCGCTGCTTGCCGGGGGATTCCAATAGTTCCAGGTCCTTCTCGTGATAATCGGCGCCATGGCGGGTCGGCCAGAGCTCATGCACTGTTTTTCCCACTATCTGTTCCAGCGGCTTGCCGATAAGGTCCTCGAAGGCCTCGTTGCCGCCCAGGTATCTGCCGTTCCGGTCCTTGTAAAACACCGGGCTGGGGATGGCGGACAGGAGGGATTGCAGGAACCGGGCTTGTTTTTCCATATTGTTTTTGGAAGCCCTCTCCTCGGTGACGTCTGAAACAACCAGCATCATGGCGGGTTGCTTTTTTTCCCCGGCGCCGGTTTCCTCCGGTTCCTCCAAGCGTCCCTCCAGCCGGGCGAAAAACGTCGACCCGTCCTTGCGGGCGACCTTGAGTTCAATGATTTTACCGGACGGACGATTGAAAAAAGCCCGATATCTAGACCAAAACGGATTTTTATCCTCCGCCGCGACAAAGTTTGTGAACGGCTTGCCGAGGAGGGAGTCAATGTCCGCTTGCACCATGTCCATGAAGGTCTTATTGGATTGTAAAACAAGGCCGGAACCGTCTAGGGTCAGGTATCCGATGGGCGCGTCGTTGAACAGCCGGGAAAACCTCGCCCGCGATTGTTCCAGTTGACTCTGGATTCGCCGCAGCTCCTCGTTTTGCAGCTCCAACTCGACCTGATGCACCCTAAGTTCCTGGACCAGGGATTTGGTTTCCTCCAAGCCCAGGTTTTCCGCGGCGTGGCGTCGGTCGGTCAGCCTAGCCTCGGCTTGCCGCCGCAAGGCGTTCGCGCCGGTAGATTGGTCGTCGGTCATTTTTTAAGCCTCGATTATTTCGCAATCCATTTCCTGGACCGCGCCGATCAGTCGTCCGGGGGCGCCTTCGGGGTCCCGGGCAACGATCAGGCCCCGGTCGTAAACCCATTTATAGGACCCGTCCTTCATCCTCAGGCGGTATCTGGCCTCGTAGCGCGGGGTTTTACCATCCAGGTGGAGCCTCATGGCGGTCATGGTTTTTTCGTGGTCATCCGGATGAATCAGGCTTATCCAGTCAGTGACCATTTCCCCGACTTCCCTCGGTTCATAGCCCAGCATGAGCGGCTTTTGGGGGCTTACGGCGACTTTTTGCGAGGCGACGTCCCAATCCCACCAGCCCATGCCCGCCGCGGCGAAGGCCAAGTCGAGACGGTCCTTGGTCGTCCGCAATTCCTTCTCGATTTGGAATCGGGCCGTGAGGTCCTCAAAGGTCGCGTAAACCTGGAAGGGTTTGTCCCCGCCGTCGCGAAACTGGGGCATGGCGTTGATATTAATCCATTTTTGCTCGTTTTTCAAGGGATTGAAAACCCCCATGACGACATTTTCGACCGGCTTTCCGGTCCGGAGCGCGACCATGGCCGGGTGGTCCCCGCCCGGAAAAGCGGCGCCGTCCTCGCGAATCGCCCTCCATCCGGGGTCCAGGGACGCGCGGCCCCGCATCTGGTCCAGGCTAAGGCCGAGAATTCTCTCGGCCGCCGGGTTGGCCCGGATAATTCTTCCCTCCGCATCTTGGTACACCACCCCTTGGGCCATGGTTTCAAACAAGACGCGGAACAGCTCTTCCCTTTGCCGCAAATCCTGGTCCAGGGTCTTGCGCGCGGTGATGTCGGAAAAAACGGCGCAGAACTGGTTGGGGCGAGGAGAGTAGGCGGAGACCGCATACCACCGCCGCAATTCCCCCGAATAATTTTCAAAGCTATCCGGCGCGCCGCGCAAGGCTACTTGCCCGAAACGTTGAATCCAGTCATCCTCGGTCCGAGGCATGACTTCCAGAACGGTGCGGCCGACGATGTCTTGAGCCCGCAAGCCGGTTAACTTCTCGAAGGCGGGATTGACGGCCAAAAAACGGTAGTCCAGCGGACGTTGCTCTTGGTCCGTGATGATTTCGTGCAGGGCGAACCCTTCATTCATGGCGGAAAACAGTTCCCGGTATCTCTTTCGCTTTCCAGGAGCCCGTTCTCGGCTTTTTTTCTCGCGTTGACGTCCGAGGTGACAACGACGACCCGCCATTCCGGCAAGTCCACCGGCACGGCGCTGACGCTGACCCAAGCCACCTCGCCGTCATCCGTCGCTATCCCCGTTTCGACGTCGTAAACAGCCCTGTTTTCCCTAATGGCCCGGGCGCTGGCGAACTCCAGGGGAGACATGGGTTGGCGGTGGACATCAAAATAGGCGCGGGATTTGTGAGCCCCGCCGGCCAAGTCATTGGGGGAAAGGTCGAGAATTTTCGCCAACGCCGGGTTGTAAAAAACGATTTCGCCTTCCCGGTTTAAAATGGACACACCCACCGGCAGGATGTCGAACAGGGCTTTCAGCTTGCCTTCGCTCTCCCTGAGCGCCTCGCTGATTTCCTTGAATTCGGTGACATCCTGGAAGGCGCCGTTGATTTTGCCGACCTGACCGTTGGTTATTTGCGGGGACCCGATGGCTCGGACCCAGCGGCGGCGCCCCTTGGCGGTGATCAGCTCCAGCACCAGGTCATAGGGCTCGCCCAGTTCGCGCGCCTTTCGGAAAGCCTCCGTGATAATCGGCCTGAATTCCGGGGCGTAGTAATTTATGCCTTCCTCCGGTTTCGGCTGTCGGCCCGGTTCCAGGTCGTGAATTTTAAAAATTTCGTCGGACCATTTGTGCACGCCGGTCGCCGGGTCGTACTCCCATCTTCCCACCTTGGCCAAGCGCGCGGTCTGTTTCAGTTCGGCCTCGCTTTTAGCCAGGGCTTCCTGGGCTGCCTTGATGTGGCTGATTTCGACAAAACTGATCACTATGCCGGAAAATTTCCGGGGTCCGATGGCATAAGGCGCCACGCGCATCAGATACCAGCGTCCATCGTGCAGAAGAATTTGTTTGTCCCGATGAATCGAGGTTTCCTGAACCTGCCTAATGATCTTGTAGGGGTCTTTGTTGGCAATGAAGTGGTTGAGGTGGGTTATGGGGCGTCCGGCGTCACTCTCCAAAACCTTAAAAATATTGACTACTTGAGGAGAAAACTTTCTGATTTCGAGGTTTTCGTCGAGCAGGAGCGTGCCGATCTGCGAGCTGGACAGGAGGTTCTCCACGTCGTTGTTCAATTCGGTCAATTCGATTATCTTGTTCTGGTATTCGGCGTTGACCGTGTGCAACTCCTCGTTGGTGCTCTGCAATTCCTCGTTGGTGCTCTGCAATTCCTCGTTACTGGCCAGGAGTTCCTCGTTGGTGGCCTGGAGTTCCTCGTTGGACGTTTCAAGCTCCTCGATGGTGGCTTGCAGATTTTCCTTGGTGAATTGCAGTTCCTGCTCGAGGTCCCGCAGCCGCTGCTCCGCTTCCTTGCTCAAGTCGTAGGTGAAGACGGCCGCGTCGCCGTCCGGGCATTCCTTCCGGGTCTCGCTGATGAAAACGGCGACCAAGGGTTCCTGCCCTTTTTTTTGGGGCAGGGGTTTAATCCTGAGATTCACATTGTTGGCGGAATCCCGACGCCGCGACACGATATTGGTAAAACGGAGCTCCTCGTTGGTCCTGAAGGTTTTTTGGATGCCGGTGGTCAGGGGGATCGACAGGTCCTTGGAGGCCATTTTGGAGATGTCGTTGGAAATCCGGCCCGAGGGAACCTTGAAATAGCCCTCGGTTTCTCCAAAGACATGTTGGACTTCCATCTGCTCGTTGACAATGAGGGTCAAGGGCACATAATCCCCGGAAATGGACTCCAGGAACCGTTCCAGGGTTTTGTCCGTCTCGTGGGTCCGGTGGCGGCGGCCCAGTCCGGCGTGGCCGGCGCCATAATCCCTGTTCTTCCTGTCCGGCGCGGTCAACAGTCCCGGGTCGTGGATGCTGGGCTTCATTCGACCCGTGGATTTAAAAATTTTATATTTTTGGCTGATGGTTTCGAAATAAAGACCCATCTCCCCGACGGTCTCGCTGGTTCCCAGGACCAGCAGGCCGTTGGGGTTCAAGGAAAAATTGATCAGCTCCAGCACTTTTCGTTGCAGGACCGGCTGGAGGTAGATCAGCAGGTTCCGGCAACTGACCAGGTCGATATTGGTGAAGGGAGGGTCCTTGATGAGGTTGTGCTGGGCAAAGACCACCATTTCGCGAATGTGCCGGGCGATTTGAAAATAGTCGTCCTTGTGGTGGAAATACTTGCCGAGCAACCGCGGCGACAGGTCGGCGGCGATGCTGGCCGGGTAAACGCCCGCCCCGGCTTTCAAGATGGCGTCCCTATCCACGTCCGTGGCAAAAATTTTTACGTCAAACGTTTTCCCCAGATACTCCATGCATTCCCGGGCGATTATGGCGAAGGTGTACGCTTCCTCGCCGGTGGAACAGCCCGCGACCCAGAAACGGATTTCGCGGCTTTCCTTTTGATTGAATAATTCAGGCGTCAGCTTTTGGCTCAGAAGATTGAAGGCCTCCTGGTCCCGGAAAAAGTTGGTGACGCCGATCAAAAGCTCCCGGTACAAGGCCAGGACCTCGCCGGGGTATTCTTGAAGGTGCTCGACATAGGCCCGAATATCGTCGAAATGGTTGACGCTCATCCGGCGCTCGATGCGCCTGGTGACCGTGCTGGGCTTGTAGTAGGTGAAGTCGACCTTGCTTTTTTCACGCAGCAGGGCGAAGATTCGCGTCAGGGCGTCCTCATCGGACAGCAGGGCCTCGGCCCTTTCCGTCTTGGCCGTGTAGGGGTGCTTGGCAAAGGCCAGGAGCTGAACCGGCATCTCTTCCGGCGGCAGGATAAAATCCGCCAAGCCGGTGGAAATGGCGGCCCGGGGCATGCCGTCGAACTTGGCCGACTCCTCGTCCTGGACCATGATCATGCCGCCGTTTTCCTTGATGGACCGGGTCCCGCGCGTGCCGTCGCTGCCTGTTCCGGACAGGATGACGCCCACCGCTTTTTCACCCTGGTCCTCGGCCAGGGACCTCAAGAAGATGTCGATGGGCAGGTTGAGCCCCCGGGCTGAATCCTGTTCGTTGAGCAAAAGCTTGCCGTGGAAGATCGTCAGGTTTTTCTTGGGAGGAATCAGGTAGACCTTGTCCCGCTCGACCTCCATGCCGTCCTCGGCCCGGAGAACCGGCATTTCGGTCTTTTTGGACAGCAACTCCACCATCAGGCTTTTGTAGTCCGGGGAGAGGTGTTGGACCACGACAAAGGCGAACCCGCTCACGGCGGGCATGTGGGAAAAAAAGGTCTCGATGGCTTCCAAGCCGCCGGCGGAGGCGCCGATGCCGACATAGTGAGTCGGCTGCTTGTGATTGGGCGCCGGCGCCGGCGCTTGTTCCTGGTCCGTCGGAAGATTGTCCCGCGTCATAAAAGCTCTCCTGTTTACGGCGCCGCCGGTCCGGGGGGGTATTCCGGTCTTTTATTAGTCCCGACGCTGTTCGCCTTTATAAAAAGATAAAAGCAACAAAGGCGACCCGTCAACTAGGCGGGCGGCGGGACAATGCCGGGCGGCGGCGCCTCTTGATACAAAAATATAGTTATATCGGCTTGATGGATTTATACGGCCGGGCCGCGGTTTTTCCTTGTTTTTCCTCGGCCGCCGCTTTTCCGGTTTTGCGGCGGGAGGCCCCGGGCGTTATTTTCATTTATTATGGCCCAAGCGTTTTGATTTTCAAGGGGCGACTCCCCCTGGAACGAGGGAAATCGGCGGCCGGGCTGGGCGGTTGACCGGAAGAGGCGGGTCGGTGAAAGGAGAACGGGGCGGCCCCCTGGGTATTATTACCGTTTCCTTCCTGGTCCCACCGCCTCGCCCTGGGGCGGAAGCAGGTTGAAAAGGCGCGGTTTAACGACCCGAATCGAGTCGCCGGCCATCCGAGCGGGGTTTTCTGAATTTCGGATTAGACGGAATTGGCGTTGCCCCGGAATTGGCCTCTCTTCATTTTTTCCTGGCAATCCTTCTCCGTTCGTCGTCCCGGACTTCCCTTCTAATGACTCCCTTGGCGTCCTCCTTCATCACCGAGATGGTTTAACGAGATGGTTTAAAGGACGCCCAACTCAAAGAAAAGTTTGAATGACATCCCACGGACCTGATCCGCATACGACCTGCTCATGGCCAAATGCTATCAACCACTATCAACCAGCCAATCTTTTGGAGGTGGAATTGATTTGAAATGGATGTCCGTTGGATTTATGTTTACAGCCGCATCATAAGGCGCGCGGCTGGTCGTATTCGGCGGCGCCGAATACGACCCTTCCGCGATCCCTTATGAATGCGGTCGCGCTTCGCGAGATAAGGCCCACGAAGCGCAAATACATCATTTGGACGCAAACTGTTTTTGCATCAATTCCCTAAAGTTCCTCGGCGGTTCGACGAAGTCGGACCGGGTTTGCAGGGTCAGGGCCTGGGCTGGGCAAAGATGGACGCATACGCCGCAGCCGATGCAACGGTCCAGGTTGATAAGGGGCGCGTCATCTTCCATGGACGCCGCGTGCATCTGGCAATTGTCCACGCACTGCCCGCAGGCAAGGCACGCCTCCGGGTCGAGAACCGCTTCGTAGTTGCTCGACACGCTCCTGACCGGCGCTCCGAACCGGCTCACCCCGGCCAGGATGCCGCAACAACAGGTGCAGCAGTTGCAGATGAAGTCAATCTGCTCCCGGGTGTTGCTCGAGGTGTGGATCAAACCGGCGTCCGCGCTTCTTTGTAATACCTCAAAGGCCTCGGCCTTGGTGATCTCCCGGCCGAAACCACGCGTCTTGACGAATTTCGCGAACGCGCCGAACTGGAGGCAGACGTCGTCCGGGTAGTGGCAGCCCCGGTCCAGGAGCCGTTGCTCGTGGCGACAGTAACAGACCGACACCGTGATGGTCTCGGCTTCGTTAACGTATTTTTTCGCTTCCTCGAACGGAAAGATATCAACAGAATGCCTGACGGTCCTTTCGATGGGAATCACCCTGGCAAAATGGGTCCCCGTTCCACCAGCCAGAGGCGAAACCTCTTCATCGCCCCTGGACGGCTGGGCGTGGTGCAACGCGTCAAAGAGGCGGGCCAACTCCCGGGCGCGGTCGTTGTATTCGCCTTTCATAAACTGGAGTTCAAAGATGCCTGGCACGAGTTGTATGATTTTGTACCATTTCTCGTCGCCCCGGGAACTTGAGTAGATCAACCCCTTGTCAGCCATCTCGTTTAGCCTGCCGGCCACAACGTTTGAATCCTCGCCCAGGCGTTCAGCGACGTTGGATGGCGGCTCGGGAGCGAAAGGGGAGAGGTGGAGAGCTGTTCCAGCTTCATCCTCGGTAAACAAGGCTTTCAATAACGCGACCATTTCCGGGCCCTTGCGGCCGCCATGGCCAATGCTGTTGAATAAATCGGACAGCTTGTCGTACAACTCGTCAGGCATGTCTTCTCCTGTCTCTTTTAGGTCCGGTCGGAAAATTTGGGTTCGCGTTTTTCAAAATTGGCCATGACCGCTTCTATCTGATTGGGGCCGCCGAGAATTTCCCGTTGCAATTTCTCTTCCAGAATCAGACCCGAGGCGGCGCCCGCCCGCCAGGCTTTTTCGAGCAATTGCTTGTCCCTGGATATGGCGTCGGGCGACTTGGCGGCGATGAGTCTGGCCATCTCCGTCGCCTCCGCCATCGGGTCGTCGCAAACCCTGGTCACCAGGCCAAGTTGAGCGGCTTCGGCCGCGCCGACGGTCCGACCGGTGAAAACCAGTTCCTTGGCCACATCCAGGCGCACCAGGTCGCACAAGGTCTGGGTGATGGACATATCCGGAACCAGCCCCCATTTAATCTCCATGACGGACATCCTCAGATCAGGCGCGGCCAGGCGAATGTCGGCCCCCAGGGCGATTTGAAGCCCTCCGCCGTAAGCCACGCCATGAAGGGCCGCTATCACGGGAACCGGAACCTGTTTCCAGATATAGGCGACCTGCTGGGCCAGGTTGGCGGGGGTGTCGTGGCGCCGCTCAAAAAGGTTGACGCCCCCTTCCTTACCGAGCATTTTTTGAAAGTTTTCGAAATCCGGGCCGGCGCAGAATCCCTTTCCGTTTCCGGATAACACAATGGCTCTAATCGAGCGGTCGTTCATCACCACCTGGCCGGCCTCGACGATCCCTTGAAACATCCCGATGCTGAGAGCGTTGTACTTCTCGGGACGGTTCAGGGTTACAAAGCCCACATGTTCCTTCACTTCCACGGTAACAATTTTGGACATGGCTCCTCCGGATGTTGGTTAGTTGGTCGAGCATATATTATGGATTCGGGAGCAGGCTTCAAGCCTTTTCCACTCGGACGCGGATAAAACCAAGAAATGGTCTGCCTGACAAAAATTCCCGATGGGTGCCCTGGGCCGGCCGGCAGACCTGGGGAGCAATTTTTTTTCATGAAAAATCAATTCTTTTCACGAGGAAGCTCCCTATGGCATGCCGCTGGGAGCTTCAATTAAAAAACCGGGAAACCCTCATGACGGCAGGTCCACGTCGTAGGATTCATAAGCGGAAAACGGCGACGGTCCATGGCGGGACGCCGCCGCGGCTCGCCAATCCTCCGCGTTACCGTCGGTTCATTATTTTTTTCCAGCATTTTAGCGCGTCGCTATAATTGCCGGGCATGAACCATGGCTGGACGATGTCTTTTTGTTTGACTGAATGAATGTGTGCGGTTTATCATGAAAAACAGGGGGGAAGGCGGCCTGGCCTCGATGTTTTCATGAAAAAATTTGGTTGTAACGAACTGTTTTATGAGAAAATACGGTATATTAACTCTGTTGGCCCTGGTTTTGGCCGCGACCGCCGCTTTCGTTTCGTGGCCGTGCCTTGTGCGGTGCAAAACAGCGCCTACCCTTAACAAGGGTAATAAATGGAGAATCGTCTATTACGAAGGCGGTCGCTACTCCGACTACGATCTTACCTTGAGCGCTACAATAAAAGGCTTGGCCTCCCTGGGATGGATCGATGAGTCGTTTTTACCGAAGAACTTTGATAAACTAAGCAATCGGCAAGTCTGGGACGAGCTTTCAAAATGTAATAATTTGAAATATTTACTCTTTTTGTCGGACGGCTTCTATTCTTCCGATTGGCGGTCCGAGGCGCGGGCGCGAAATCGAGAAGCCTTGCTCAAACGTCTATCCGGAGAAAGGGACGTAGACCTGGTCATAGCCATGGGAACATGGGCGGGCAAGGACTTGGCCAATAACCTGCATAAGACGCCCGTATTGGTGATGTCGACTTCGGACCCGGTCCGGGCCGGCATCATCAAGAGTCCCGAGGATTCCGGGTTCGACCATGTCTTTGCGCGCTGCGATCCCAAAAGATTCGAGAGGCAGGTCAGGCTTTTTCATCGTCTGTTTGGTTTCAAAAAACTGGGTATGGTCTTTGAGGACAGTGAACTAGGTCGTCTGTATTCGGCCTGGGTGGATGTAAAAAAAGTCGCTGACGAGCGAGGCTTTACCGTCATACCATGTTATGCGTCTGAACCGGATATTCCTGAAGATGAATTGATCCGGCAATACAAGAATTGCTACACTTGGCTATCGTCGCGGGTGGATGCGATATGGATTACGGGCACAAGCGGCAATCAACCCAAACATATCCCCTACTATTTGCCTGTTTTTCTTGCAAGCAAGTTGCCTACATGGTCCATGAGCCATGATTCAAGCGTTATCAGTCACGGTATATTGATGGCGCTTTCAAAGAGCGACTTCACTGCTATTGGGAAGTTTCAAGCGGAGGTTATGGCGAAAATATTCAACGGGGAAAAACCAGGAAAACTTAACCAAACATTCGAGGACATGAACACTATTGCCGTCAATTCCAAAGTTGCCAAGATAATACAATTTGAAATCCCGAACAGTATTATTCGAATCGCGGACCCGGTGTATAACGAAATCGAATCACAATGAATACCTATAACAGACGCATCATTTGTGGAGTAATCGCCTTAGCCGCAATCTATTGGTTGGCCGATAGCCTGTGGTCATTCGCTTCCTTTGAAACAAATCTGAAAACCCTGGTATTCAGCGAGCCCAGGACTCTTCTGGACGCCATTATGCTGAGGACGACTCCATACCAGGTCGTATCGCGGCTGATGATCACAACCTTTATCGTGCTCGGCGGCTGGTTGTTCCACAATTACACCATGATTCAGCGCAAATCACGAGAGGCCATAAAAAAGAGCGAAGAGCGATTGCGTTCAATTTTTGACGCCGCGACTTTCCCCATTTGCGTCGTTCGAAAAAATGACGGCCGGATTCTGTTTTGTAATAATCATATTGTAAAAATTCTGTTCAATGACGTCAGTTCCGCCCTGGCCAGCGATATCAAAAGTGTTTTTGTGGATTTTGAATACGACCATCGTGTTTTGGGGGCGGTTGAAAATGGAACTGGTCATGCCGACATCGAGGCCAAACTGCGTACAAACAAAGGTGATGTTGTTTGGTGCATATTGTCTTTCGCCCCCATGACCTATCAAGATAACGCGGCCTTGTTCCTGGCTGTTGTGGACATAACGAATCAAAAAATGACCGAACAGGCCTTGAAACAGTCAGAGGAACGTTTTCGGGCCCTAAGTGAAGAATCGCCTCTGGGTATAACCCTTATAAATGCGGAGGGCCGGTATGAATACGTCAATCCGGCTTTCACTAAAATGTTCGGTTATACTCTGAATGATTTTTCAACCGGAAAGGAATGGTTTGAAATAGCGTACCCGAACGCTGTTTATCGCCAAACGGTCATTCGCGCTTGGTTGGATGATCTCTTGGTTCAGGGAGAAGGTGCGACGCAGTCGCGAGTTTTTGAAGTCCGGTGCAAGGACGAGAGCGTCAAGAGCATATTGTTCCGACCGGTGACGACTCAGACCTATGGACAATTCGTACTGTACGAAGATATTACCCAGAGCTTGCAAAGCGAGGAGGAAAAGGCGAAATTACAGGCTCAGCTTCAACAGGCGCGGAAGATGGAGGCCGTCGGAACCCTGGCCGGGGGTGTAGCTCACGATTTCAACAACCTGCTACAGGCCATCAACGGCTATACGGAACTCCTTCTCATGAAAAAATCGACCGGCGATCCTGATAATCGGTATCTGACAGCCATACATAAAGCCGGTTTCCGGGCTTCCGACCTCGTCCGACAGCTTCTTCTGTTCAGTCGAAAAGCGGAATCGGTCCAAAAACCGATTCAGTTGCAACGGGAGGTTGAGCAGGCCAAAAATATGCTCGAACGGACCATACCTAAAATGGTGCATATACAGGTCAATGTAGGCGACAGGCTTTGGCCGATCCTAGCTGATCCGGTCCAAATCGAGCAGCTTCTGTTGAATCTCGGTTCCAACGCCGCCGATTCCATGCCGGACGGCGGAAAGCTGCTTTTCGAAATTGAAAATATCGTCCTGGACTCAGCCTATATGAGCCGTCACCTGGCGGTTCAACCTGGCGAATACGTGCTGCTGACAGTCTCCGACACCGGCCAGGGCATGGACAAGGAGACCCTTGACAAGATATTTGACCCGTTCTTCACGACCAAGGAATTCGGAAAGGGAACCGGGCTGGGGCTGGCCTCGGTCTATGGAATAGTAAAAAGTCACGGTGGTTATATCGATTGTTACAGTGACGTTGGTCAGGGAGCCACCTTTAAAATTTACTTCCCGGCCATTGTTCGGGCCGAGGTTGAGGAAACCAGGGGAAGTGAACCCAAACCCATCCCACGAGGCGCGGAGACCGTTTTACTCGTTGACGATGAGGAGGCGATACGAAGTTTGGCCATGCAATCGATGGTGCAGTTTGGATACACGGTTTTGACCGCCGCGACCGGAGAGGAGGCTTTGGCGATCTATTCCGAAAAAACAAATGAAATCGACCTAATCGTTATGGACCTCGGCATGCCTGGTATGGGCGGCTACAGATGTCTCGAGGAACTGCTCAAAATCAACAACCAAGTGAAGGTCATCATCGCCAGTGGATATTCCATCAATGGTCAGGTCAGGAAATCAATGACGGCCGGGGCCAGGGGATACGTGGGAAAGCCTTATAAGTTGTCCGACTTGCTCAACACCGTGCGGGAGGTCTTGGACAACCGAGGCGAGGCAGGTCCCCAGGCTAGAGCTTGGGAGCCAGGCATGGGCCGGCGATCAGTCAAAGCCTGATGATGCGCAAATTTTGTCACTTCCGATCCGCCGAGCCGGAAACATCAAGCGTTTTTTCAACAATTCGCTTCGCTCAATGACGATGGTTTCGCCGGGTTGTTAAGCGGCCAGCCGCATGACTCCGATACGGCCCTATCCGTTCCCTCTCTATCCCCTGAACCTGTTTCAGTAATGAAATTTTCGGTAAACGGTATTGAAGAATCGATTTTATACCTAGGAACATCTTTTTCCGCCTGGACAACCAAGGGGCTGCCCGTCTCTTGGCAACAATCCAACCGTGTTTGTAATAAGGTTGGATTCCAAGGAATATTAGGGTCATATCTCATAAACGGGAAAACTCCAATTCACGAAGAACCAGTACAGGATATTGGCGACGATAATCTATAAAGGACACCCAATACTAAACCTTCAGGTCTCGCCTTGGCGAGTTGTAATCCCCCTATTAAGGCGAGAGAAGGACAAGCGCGCTTACAGGTCGAAAGGCCGCCAAGGAGGGTTATGCATTAGAGAAATTATTTAAATATAGGGCGCCCTTCCGTCTTCCACCGCTTATAGGAACACCTGTCTCCCAAGGCCCTACCGAATTGCTCTACTTTCCTCGGCCGGCGCGGCCATCGGGGGCGGCCTCCCTTCATTTTTTCTTGGCGATCCTTCTCCTTTCGTCATCCCGAACTTCCCTCCTCAGGAGCTTGCCGACCTTGCTCTTGGGGAGCATGTCCCGGAATTCCACGTAGGACGGAATTTTGTAGGAGGCGAGGCGGTCCCGGCACCATTTTATGAGCTCCGTTCCGCTGACCCCCTTGGCGCCCTCCTTCAACACCACAATGGCCTTGATGCGCTCGCCGACCTTGGGGTCGGGTATGCCGACCACGCAGGCGCCTATGACCGTGGGGTGGTCCTGGAGCACGGCTTCAACCTCCGAGGCGGAAACGCGATAGCCCTTGTGCTTGATCAGGTCGGCCGACCTTTCAATGTACACCAGCTCGCCCTCCGGAGTGCGACGGACAAAGTCTCCCATGCGGTAGTAGATGACGCCGTGGAGGTAAACGAAAGATCGGGCGGTTTCCTCGGGCTTGTTCCAATATTCCTTGACGGTGTATTTACAGGTGACCAGAAGTTCGCCGGTCTCGCCGTCGGCCACGCCCTCGAGGGTTTCCGGATTGACGACCAGGCACTCGCGGCTGGGCAACGGCCGGCCGATGGCGGTGGGCGTGGGTTCCTCGTCCAGGCGGCTGTAAGTCACGTGGCCGGCCTCGGTGGACCCGTAGACCTGATAGATGGGGATGCCGTATCTTTCCTTCCAGCGCTTGAAAACCTCGGCCGGGAGAACGTCGCCGCCGCAGTAACAGTAAACGAGGGAAGAGAGCTCGTAGCTTTCCAGCCGGTCGTTTTCCAGAATCATGCGGTACAAGGCGGGCACGCCTAAAAACCACCTCGGCCGGCGGCGTTCGATCACGGCCAGGATGGCGTCCACCTGGGGCAGGGGCATCAGGTCGGCGCGGTTTCCCTTGTTCAGGGCCAGGGCCATGAAAAGCCCCAGGGCCATGATGTGGAACAACGGGTTGATCACGATGTACCCGTCGTCGCCTTCCCACAGCTTCTCGCCGGCCACGACTTCGGTAACGTCATTGACGTAGGAGGTCATGCCCGCGTGGTTTCCGGGCACGCCCTTGGGCAGGCCCGTCGTGCCGCCGGTGTACAGAAGATAGGCCAGGTCGGCCAGGGGGTCGATGGCCGGAGACGCGGGCAAGGGCGGGTGCGCCAGAAGAGACTTGAACCGGTGGACGTGGGGCGCCCGGCCGACCTTTCCCTTGGGGACCTTGTCGAAGATGAACCCCAGCAGGCGTTTGTGCGGGGGCAGGAGGTCGGCCAGGTTGGTGACGATAATCCGCTTGAGGCCGGTTTTGTGGAAAACCTCCTCGACGTAGCAGTAGTTGGTGTCCTGGCAGATGACGGTTTCGGCCCCGGAATCGTTGACCATGTATTCGAGTTCATGCGAGGTGTAGATGGGCGACACGGGCGTCAGCACCGCGCCAAGCTTTTGGATGCCTAGAAAGGCGATCACCCACTGTATGGAATTGGAGATGTAGATCATGACGCGGTCGCCCTTTTTCACGCCCAGGGAGGCCAGGGCCCCGGCGAAACGCTCGGAAAGGTCCCGCAGGCGCTTGTAGGAGAAATCCTCTCCCAGAAAATGGACGGCCGGGTGGTTGGGGTATTTTTCGCTCATCAGGTCGAAGCGGGTAAAAGTCAGTTCCTTGTCCAAGGGTATGTTATTAGTCATCACACGTCACTCGCGCTGGGCGTTGTTATCGTTTGTCGGCGGCGATCACATTCGGTTTTTATCATGATTGTTCCATTGACGGCCAAGATCAGACCCCGAAGTAGGCCGATCTGACGTCCGGGTTGTCCAGGAGTTCATCGCGGGGGCCTTCCAGGACCGCGGCCCCGTTTTCCAGAATGTAGGCGTAGTCCACGATGGGCATGACCGGCCGGGCGTACTGCTCGGTGATCACGATGGAGATGCCCTGCTGGTCCCGAATTTCCTTGACGGCCCGCACCAGCATGGCCTGAACCAGGGGGCTCAGGCCCATCAGGGGTTCGTCCAGGAAAAGGAGCTTGGGCTGGGCCATGAGGGCCCGGCCAATGGCCAGCATCTGCTGTTCGCCGCCCGACAAAAACCCGCCCAGGCGCTTCTGGATGTCCTTGAGCTTGGGGAACAGCGAAAAGACATACTCCAGGGTGCGCCGCGCTTCCCGGGGCTTGGCCAGGTAACCCCCGATCCGTAGGTTTTCCATGACGCTGCTTTCCGGAAAAATCCGGCGTCGTTCCGGGCAGAGAACCAGCCCCAGGCGGGCGCGCTTGGCCGGCTTGAGGTCCGAGATGTCCCGGCCGTCATAGGATATTTGGCCCATGACGGTTATCCGCTCCCCGCCGGCCATGATCTCCTTTTTTCGAATATCCTCCATTATGCCGGAGAGCGTGTACATCAGGGTGGACTTGCCCGCGCTGTTGGCCCCGAACACGCCCACGATCTGGTTTCGCGTGCATTTAAGGCCGACGTTGTTGAGGGCCAGCATGTTTTCGTAGAAAACCATGAGACCGCTGGCTTCAAGCATGAATCATCACCTCCGCCGCTTCCCGCGATCCGAAATACGCCTCCTTCACCCGGGGGTCGTTCATGACCTCGTCGGGCGAGCCCTCGACCAGCTTTTCTCCGAAGTTCATGCACAAGACCCGGTTGGCCACCTGGAAAAGCTCGCGCAACCGGTGTTCGATCATAATCAGGGTGATGCCGTTCATCTGGAGCCGCTCGATCAGGGGAATCATGCTGGCGATTTCACTCATGGAGAGGCCCGAAAAGACCTCGTCGCAAAGAATGACTTCCGGCTGGAGCGCCAGGCACCTGGCCAGTTCGAGCCGCTTGAGGTACCCGGTCGGAAGCGACGAGGCGATTTTGTACGGCACGAAGGATTCCCGCTCGAACCCGATCTCTTCCAGGATGTCGATGCTGACCGTGTGGCGGTCGCCGAGCTTGCCGCCTCCCCGCCAACCGCCGGTGCGCCGGGCCCGGGGGGAACACAACGGAATGACCAGGTTCTTGAAGGCGGGCAGGGAGTAATAGGGCCGCATGATCTGGAACGTCCGGGTGACCCCCAGGTCGGCGATCTTATGGGCCGGGGCGTTGGTGATGTCCTTGTCCCCGAAGAACACCTTGCCGCTGGTCTTCTTGACAAAGCCGGTAATGGCGTTGACCAGGGTGGTCTTGCCCGAACCGTTGGGACCGATGATCCCCAGGATGTCGCCCTTGTGGACGTCGAAGCTGACCCGGTTGAGGGCCAGGACCGCGCCGAAGCTTTTGGTGACGTTTTCGAGCCGGAGGACCGGTGGGGCGTCCGGGGTCATACCTTGACCCATCTTTCGAACTGGTGGTATTTCCGCGTGCCGTAGACCATGAGTCCCTCGCTCTTGAACACGATGAAGGCCATGAGGATGACGCTGTAAAAAACGATGCGCAGGGTGCCGAATTCGCGCAGCCACTCCGAAATGGGCACGAGAATAAGACAGCCCAGGACCGGCCCCGCCAAGGTCCCGCCGCCGCCGATGACCGTCGCCGCGATGGGCAGGATGGAAAAATCCAGGGCGAATTGACTGATGCCGGACCACATGTAGATGTGGGACAAAATGGCCCCGCCCAGGCAACCCAGGCTCGAGGAGATGAACACGGCCATGGCCTTGTATCGGGTGATATTCATGCCCGAGGCCCGGACCGCCTGGTCGTTGTCCTTGACCGCCTGGAAAACCAGGCCCAGGTCGGAGTTCACCAGCCGGCGGAGGCCGAAGAGAATGACCAGCAGCAGGCCGATGGTCAGGTATTGTTCCACCCAGGCGTTGGGAAAGCTGTCGAGCCCCATGATGCCGTCGGTGCCGCCGAAGATGTCCAGGGCTTCGATAACCCGGGCCAGGGCCAGGGGATACATCAGGGTGACGATGGCGAAATAGACCCCGCGCAAGGGGAGGCAGGGCCAGAGGAGCGCGGTGCAGAGGCCGGCGCCGAGAACGGCGGCCAGGGGGACGGCGGCCGCGACGGGCAGCCCGAATTTAGTGTTTAAAATGGCCGAGATATACCCCCCCACCCCGATGAAGAAGGCGCCTCCCAGGGAGACCAATCCCACGTAGTGCGCCATGAAGTCGAACCCGAGGGCCAGCAGCCCATAGATGCACATGATCGGAATGACCCGGTTCCAGTAGGCGCCGGGAACGATAAGGGGCAGGACCAGCAGGCCGCCGATGAGCAGCGCCCGGGGCGAGGCCAGGTACAGCAGTTCCCGCCAACCCATGAGGGCGTAGATGCCGTCGGTTCGGACCTTCAGGCCCCGGTCGATGCGTTCTTTTCGTTTCTGAAATTCCAAAGCCTTACACCCTTTCTTCCAGTTCCTTCTGTCGCCCGAACAGTCCGGAGGGGCGCAGGATAAGGGTCAGGATGATGGCCAGAAGGGCCACGACCATTTGAAAATGCGTGCCCCAGTAGACCGTGGTGAGAATCTGGGCGAAGCCGATGAGGAACGAGGCCAGGACCGCGCCGACCCAGCTCCCCAATCCGCCGACGATACAGACGGAGATGGCCAGGAGCAGGACGTTGTACCCGGTTTCGATCACGATGTTGCCCAGGGGCAGCAACAGCACCGCCGCCAGTCCCGCGAGGGCCGAGCCGAAGGTCATGGCCGTCACGGCCATCAGGTCGGAATCGATGCCCAGCATGAGGGCCGCCCGTTCGTCCTGGGCCATGCCGCGCAGGGCCAGGCCGAGGCGCGTGTAGTGGGTGAAGAGCCACAATCCGCCGACCACCGCCGCGCCGACGACGACCACGGTAAGGCGGTGAAAATCCACCGGGATGCCGAACAGGTCCACGCTTCCCTCGATGAAAACGGGTAGGGTGTAGGTCATGCCCTTGAACCCGAAATACCGAAAGCCCTCGAGAATCGCCAGCCCGATGGCGTACGAGGCGATAATTTCGCTGATGGCCATGCCCCGGATGCGGATCAGCACCAATTGATAGATCAGCCCGCCAATGACGCCGGTAATGACGATCGCCAGGATGATGGCGGCGAGATAGGGCAGTTCGAGGGTCCGCAGGAATATCCAGGTGATGAACCCGGCGACGACGTACAGGGCCCCGTGGGCGAAATTGGGAACGCGGCTGATGCCGTACACCAAGGCGAATCCCAAGGCCGTGAGCGCCAGGGCCACGCTGTTGATCAAGCCATATATGAGGATGTCCATAATCTGACGCGACTCCAGTCCAAACCATGATGGCGGCGAGGGGGCCGGGGAGACCGGGCCCCGGGCGACGGTCGAACGGGGCGCCCCGGTCCCCGCGGGGCGCCGGCCCGTTCGTTCGCTAGTCCTTCATCCAGGGCGGCAACAGGATGTCGCCCTTGGCGATGCTCTTGGGGAAGACCACGACCCGCTTTTCATCCTGCCACTGGAAGATGCTCCCGACCGCGCCTTCCTTGGGGTCCAGGGACGGAATGACCTGATGGCTCTTGGGGTCGAAGCGGAGCCGTCCATACACGCCCATCATATCCGTCTTTTCCAGCTCGGCGACGACCTTGTCCGAATCCAGCGCGCCGGCGCGTTCCACGGCCTCCTTGAGCGCGTACACGGCCATGTAGCTGCTCGAGCACCCCAGGCCCTCGGGAGGCAGCCCGTATTTGTCGTTGTAGGCGTTGTAGAATTTCATGGTCCATTCAGTGGCCTCGCTGGGGGCGTTGCCGGCGTTGACCACGTTGGCCAGGCAGTATTCGCCCTTGCCCTCGGTCGCTTTCCAGAAACCAGGCTGCTCGGCGGCGGCCAGGGTCGAGCCGAAAGGCAGGGCCTTGATCTTCATGTCGTACCATTGCTTGAGCAGAATCGAACTTTCGGGCATGTCCATCCAGATGGACAAGACCTGGGCGTTGGTCTTCCGGGCCGCGATCAGGCCCATGGAAAAATCGGTCGTCCCGGTGGGGAATATTTCGAAACCGGTGACGTTCCAGCCTTTCGGCTCGATGACCTTCTGTAATATCTGGCCGGCGCCGCGGGCGTGCGCCACGTCCTGGACCATGATGAATATCCTGTCCAGCTTGAAGCGTTCCTTGATGTCCATGAGCTGGGTCACGATCTCCTTGACCAGCCACGCCGCTTCGCCGTGGATGCGGAAGGTGTATTTGAACTTGTCGTAATTTTCGGCCACCATGGCGTGGAGCTTGGGAGTGAGCACGCCCGTGGTCACGATGGACACCTTCTTGTATTTGGACACCAGGGGCATGGCCGCCAGCGCCGCCTCGGACCTGACCGGTCCGCCGATCAGGAAATCGGCCTTCTTTTCCAGGATGAGCTTTTCCACGGCCAGCAAGGCTTCGCTCACGGGGACGCCCGGTTCAAGGTCCCGGGTGTCGATAACCTCCACGGCGAAGGGCCGCTTGGTCCCGCCCACCTGCACGCCTCCCGCGGCGTTGATCTCGTCGACGGCCAGCTTGATCGCCCGTTCGGCGTCCCAACCGTACAGAAAACCGGTGGAGAGCGGGGCGCCGATGACGATGGGGTCCTCCGCCCGCGCCGGGCCGCCGGGCGCGACCAGCAGAACCGCCAGGGCCGCGACCATGAACATTCCCGTGAAAACCTTCATTCCAGATCCTCCTTCACGTTGTGGTGTTCTTCTTGGGGTCCGGCCTCCGCCGTCCCGGGCTTTTTCACTCCATACTCGGTTATTTTCCGCTTGACTTGAGACAGGGGAATCCGCAGCAAACGGGCGGACTTGGCCAAGTCCCAATGGGTCTTGGCCAGAACATTCTCCAGGTGCTCCCGCTCCCGCTCCTTGAGGGTCTTGTCGATCAATCCTCCCCCTTTTGGCCGGCGCCCGACGCCCCGGCGGCCGGGGGATTGTTCCGCGCGGACGGGGACGGGATGGTCCCCGGGGCGCGACAATCCCGGCGCAAGCCTTCGCGGCCGGGCGAAGCGTTCCAAGTTTCGGCAAAAACGATTTGGTTATGGCTTTTGGAACTGAAAGCAAAAATCAGTCCAAGTAATGGGCAAGAAAAATTAGGCCTATATTCAATATGATACGATTGGCATGGCGCCAAAATGGGCGCGTCGCGCTAGAAAATTACTTTCCGGGGGCCAAGTTTCTTTCCGCCGCCGGGCCGGGCCGGGCCGGGCCGGGCCGGGCCTTGGGAGGAAGCGGAAAGGCGCCGCGCGCGTTTCCGGCCGCGCCATCATTTTGGCGCCTAGCCATTCCCGGATCAGGCGCCCGGCGGTTCGAGGCCGTATTTTTTGATCTTGCTCCTCAAGGTGGGTAGGGAAATGCCCAGAACCCTGGCGGCCTGGGTTTTGTTCCATTCAAAGTGGTCCAGGGTCCCCTGGATGTGTTTTTTTTCCAGGTTCGGCAGGGAGAAACCGGCCAGCCCCCCCGGGGAGATGTTGTTCATCTCCAGGATATCCCGCACGTCGTCGAGTAGAATCACCCGGCCCCTGGCCCGGACAACCGCTTCGACCAGCACGTTGGCCAGTTCCCGGACGTTGCCGTTCCAGGGGTGGTCCATCAGGCCTTGGATTACCCCGTTTTGGAGCTTGGTGACTTCCGTGCCCAGTTCCAGGTTGATTTTGTTAAGGAAATGATTGACCAACAGGGGTATGTCGGACCGGTGCTCGCGCAGGGGCGGCGTGTGCATGGTGACCACTTTCAGTCGGTAATACAGGTCTTCCTTGAATTTGCCGGCCTTGACCAGCGCGGTCAGGTCGCGATTGGTGGCGGTGATGATGCGGCAGTTGCTGGCCAGGGGGCCGCGGCCGCCCACGCGATAGTAGCAGCGGCGTTCCAGAAAGCCGAGGAACTTGCCCTGAAGACCCAGGGGCAGTTCGCCTAATTCGTCCAGAAAGAGCGTGCCTCGGCCGGCCAGTTCGATCTTGCCGGGCTTGGATTGGTCCGCGCCGGTAAAGGACCCTTTTTCGTGGCCGAACAACTCGCTTTCCAACAGGTTTTCGACCACGGCCGAACAGTCCAGCGTGACGAAGGGTTCCTCCGCGAACAGGCTGTTGCGGTGAATGACCTGGGCGATGAGCTCCTTGCCCGTGCCCGTCTCCCCCTGGATAAGCACGGAGGCCTGGTTCTGGCAAAGAAGCCCGATCATCTTGAAAATTTCCAGCATGGGCCGGCTCTGGCCCACAATCACTCCAGGCAAAAAGCCTTCCTCGTTCAGGTCGGCGGCCCGCAGCGATTCCAGGTCCACCGCCATGACCTGAAGCGCCTTGTCGACGGCCTGTTCCAACTCCTCCGCGTCCAGGGGTTTGTGAATGTAATCGAAGGCCCCGATCTTCATGGCTTCGATGGTTGTGTTCATGTCCTGGTACGCCGTGATCATGATGACCTTCGGGTTGGCGTCGCTCTCCTGGGCGCTTCGCAGGATGTCCAGGCCCGATGCGTCCGGCAGCCGCAGGTCGAGGATCATCACTTCCGGACGCCAGGATGATACTTCTTCCAGGGCGGCCCGGCCGTGGTCGCAAATTCGAACCTGATGGCCCTTTTCGGAAAAGAACATCTCCAGGGACTCCAGGATGGAGTGCTCGTCGTCCACGATGAGAATCCGGGCCATAACTCCTCCCCCCGGGGCGGCCAGGTCCGAAACCGGGCCCCGCATGGTTCCGGGTTGCGCGCGTGGACCCAACCTTGGTGAACCGCGACGGTCCGCTTGACCGCGGCCGGCCCCCAACCCGCGCTGGTGGTCGTGGCGGTAATAAACGGCTGCTCCTCCGCCTGGGGAGGCGCCCGCGAAAAAACGACTCGCCGCGCGGATCGATCACATATCTGAAAATGATTTGGACCCAAGCTTAGCAGAAGGAAATGGATTGCTCAAGCCCCGGAAAGCCTAAAGGTGGAAAGCACATGATATAAACGAGTTAGGCAGTGCGCGGCCGGTCCGGCGCGGCCCCTTGCATCCTTGTCATCGGGCAGGGAGGGCTAAACGATGGCCAAATGGTTCCGCGGAGACTTTTTAAAAAGACCCCCAATATCCGGTGATTCCCAAGCTCTAGCTTGGGAGCCCGAGAAGGGGAAGATCTAGCTTCCCCACTTTATCCGGAAAGCAGCCACGGGGAATCAACGCGGCGTTTCCATTTCGTAGTTTGTAGGGTGTGCAACGCGCATCATCTTTTACTGTTTTGCAGGCCCGACCGCGGTAAATTGGAGACGTTGGCCGGCGCCTAGCGGGCGGGGTTGCTCCGCCCCCCGCGCGCCTGGCGTTGGGCTTCGAAAGACTCCTTCCCGTCCCAGGGTCAGGGGCGCGCCGGAGCCGGCGCCCCCGGCGACCCCCGGCTCTTTTTCCGGAGAACCCGCCTGGCGGCGGTTTCACGCCCCGAAACGTCCTGTTTCGAGAGCGGAAAGAGCGGGCGTCCATGCCCGCCCGAAGAAGTCCGGGGCGTTTGGAATTGCTTGGCCGAGTACGCCTCGACAGGTCAAAAAATAATGTGATCTCAGTAGGTTGGGTTGAGCCGTAGGCGAAACCCAACACCTTGGCCGGCCCCGTCGGCCCGGGTAAGCCAAGCCCCCCTCACCCCAACCCTCTCCCCCCGTCGGGGGCGAGGGAGATAATTGACCGGCCCGGCCCTCGCCTCCGTTTGAAACAAGGTGTTGTCTTTCGGAATAAAAGGAACAATACATTTTCAGATGGCCAGGTTTTAGGCATTATCAGATGGCCGCTGACAGAAGTTGAAGCATATAGGTTTCTAGATATTCCCCTTCCCGGGTTCCCAAGCTAGCAGCTAGAGCTTGGGAACCAGCGAATAATAAAAAAACCAAATAAGAAATGGATGCCGTGGAAAATGGAATAAACATAGAA
>JAZDGM010000027.1:0-60690 GCA_043806915.1 Pseudomonadota bacterium
GCCTGACGACAAATTGGGTCAAGGACCGAGGTTTTGCACTTGGCCGCGAAAAATATTTTTCCAGTTTTATTAGCGGAATCGGCCCGGGGCTCGCCCCGCCCGGCGGACCCGGCGTTCAACCCATTGACTCGGCCTGGAAAAGGTCCTACTTTAACCTGAAAAAGGCGAGGCGGCGCGCGCCCGCGGGCGGGACGCCCGACCGAGCCCGACTTGGCGGCGGATATGGCGGGAACTGGTATTAATCACTCCGTTTTCGGAGGCGCCGGGCGTGGTTTCTTGTCCAGCCTGGGCAAGGTGTTGGACCAGGTGGCCTTTCTTGGGGCCTGCCTCGACGCCGGTTTGGTTTTCCGTCGTTTTGGCCCCCGCCTTTTAGGAAACGTCCTGATCCAACAGGTTTACTTTACCGGCGTTCAATCCATGGGCCTGATCGCCGCCTCGGCCCTGGTTTTCGGCGGACTGATCGTGCTGCAAGGCATAACCCAGTTGAGCCGGTTGGGGAGTTTGGACCAGTTGGGGGTGCTATTGATCATCAGCATCATGCGGGAGCTCGGACCCATGCTGACGGCGATTATCGTCATTCTCCGTTCCGGGTCGGCCATAGCCCTGGAAATCGGCTACATGAACGTGCTGGGGGAGATTGACGGACTGGAGATGCAGGGGATTTCCGCCCTGCATTTCCTGGGTGTTCCCCGGGTGCTGGGCGTGGCTGTGTCCTTGGCGTGCCTGGTTGTCTTTTTCGATATAATCGCCATTGCCGGGGGGTTTTTGGCCGTCTGGCTTCTCATGGACATCACGGTGGTCACCTTCCTCCACGCCCTGCTGATTGAAATCAAAGCCTCTGATTTTTTGATAGTGATTGCCAAAAGCCTTTGTTTCGGCGTGGTTATCCCGGTGGTCTGCCTGCACGGCGGTTTCGGCGCCCAAAAGGCCGTCACCAACGTTCCCCCTCGAGTGTCGCGGGCCTTGGTGGATTGCTTGATATATTGCCTTTTTTTCAATATCATCATTTCGGCGGCTTTTATGAGTTCCTTTTAAATCGATTATGGACGCGACCGGAGCATGGCCATGGGACGGGTAATCCTGGAGGGACGGAATCTGGCGTTACACGAAAAAAACGGGCGCGAGCATTTCACCGCCTGGTCCTTTGACCTGGAAATTGGGCAGGGCGGGGCGATCATGGAAAACCGCACTCAAAAAGCCTTGCCCTGGCTGCTGATCGTCTCCAGCCTCGCGCGGCCGACCACGGGAAGCATCGCCTGGTTCGGCCGCGGTCACGGCGACCTGTCGTCGTCCGACCTGCTGCGGCTCCGGCGAAAAATCGGCTGGGTCCCGCGAAAGGGCCGTTTGATTAGCAATATGACGGTCGAGGAAAATTTGATCCTCGGCCATGCCTACCATCATGAACTTTCCCGTCGCGAGTCCCGGGACGAGGCGTCCAGGCTGGCCGAGGGGTTCGGCCTGACGGAGGTTCTCGAAGTTCGGCCGGTGGAGCTGAGCCCCGAAAAACAACGGATGGCGGTGTTCGTTCGGGAGTTGATCAAAAGCCCCGAGTTGTTCGTGCTGGAAAATCCGGAAGCCGATTTCAACCCCGGCGACCTGGTCCTGGTAATGAATGAAGTTATGGCCCGGACCGAAAAGTTGGAGGCGGGTTTTATTGTTTCGATTGAACCGCTGTCCGATTTGAAACAAAAAGTGAACTGGATTTTTTCACTGGGCGAGCCGGACCACCTGGGACCGGCGGTTCCCGACGCGCTCGGGACCACGACTCCGACCGACGGGGGAGAGCCCGCATGCTGATCAAATACTCACCCATGGAACGGGCCGTGGGGGTTTTTATTCTCTCGGCCTTCCTGGTTTTTCTGATGACGGTGATTTTCGTGGGGAGGGGGCAGAATTGGTTCAAGGTCAGGCACGACTATTTCGCGATTTACAAGGAAGGTTACAGCCTCCAGCCCGGAACCAAGGTCAAGCTTCTGAAGACCGACATCGGGCAGGTCACGGGCGTCGAACTGACCGAGAACAACAAGGTCAAGGTCTCCTTCAGCATCCTGGCCGAATACGCTTCCAAAATTCGCGGGGATAGCCGGGCCGCCATTGAAAGTCCCACGCTTATCGGGAGCGAGTTCGTGGCTATTGTTCCCGGCTCGATGGATTATCCGATAATTCCCGCCGGCGGGCAAATACCGTCCCAGGAACAGAAAAAAATCGCCGATTATCTCGAGGAGATCGATTTTGAGCATAAAGTCCTTCTGATTGATGAAATCCTGGAGAATATTTCCTTCATAACCCGCCAGATTCAGGACCCGGAAGGCGGTCTGTTCGGGACCCTGCACAACATCCGAACCCTGACCGGAATCATCGCCCGGGGCGAAGGCTCCCTCGGAGGATTAGTGGTCCAGGATGAATTTTACCGGAAGATCATGACCGAGATGAAAGTGGTGGAGGATATTCTGTCTTCCATCAGCAAGACGGCCGAGCAGGTGGGAACAGGGGCCAAAAACGTCCGGTCCGCTTCCGATTTTCTTGATAAGGGGTCTAGGTCGATTGATAAAATTATAGCGGGGCTGGAGGGGAGCGTTCCCGATCTGACGGCTGATATCGCCCTGGTCTTGGCCCGGTTGGATAATATCAGTCGCGACCTCGAGAAGGCCATGCGCAATGCTCCGGAGATAAGTCGCGAGGCCAGGGACGGAATACGCGAGGTGAACATCATTTTGGATTCGGTCAAAAAGAATTTTTTGGTCCGACCGAACCTGCCCCGACAACCTCAACCCGAACGCCATGGCGTGGAAATAAGAGGCGACTGAAGAACAGGGAAAGGGAGGCTCGCATATCGGCTTTTTTCTAAAAAAACCTCGCCGGCCGTCAATTTCGAAAAAAAGACGGGGATCGGCCTTCTTTCCTGGGGGACGACCAGGCTGGAAAGCGTCCTTGGTCCCGGTGGTCTTGCTTTGGTCGTTGGGACCGTGGGCGTGCGTCGGCGGTGGGGGGAGGGAGGTCGATAACGGGAGCGTGTTGGCGGCGCAAGCCCGTCGCCTGGCGGCGGAAGGCAGCGCCTGGTACGACCGCGGTTGTTATTCCCGGGCCGAAGACTATTTTTTTCAGGCCCTTCAAACCTACCGCCTGCTGGACGATCTTCCGGGCCTGCTTAAATCCTTCAACAACCTGGGCGCCGCGGCCTTGTCCCAGGGCCGAAACCGGGAAGCGGGAGAGTATTTGCTGAAGGCCGCGGACCTTAGCCGGATGTTGAACAGCCCTCCGGACCGGTCCATGGCCCTGGGCAACCTGGCCGCCCTGGCGTATAAAACCGGACGGCTGGAGGAGGCCGAGGTTTTTTGGCGCCAAGCCCTGATGGCCATCGAACAGACGCCGGAGCCTGGCATCTCCGCCTTGCACCATAATAACCTGGGCATGCTGTTGCGAACCTCCGGCCGCTTGGAAGAGGCGGAGAAGGAACTGGCCCAGGGCCTTGAGGCCGCCCAAAAATCCGGTCGGTCCAATCTTTTGGCTGGGAATTATTTGCAAATGGGTTTATTACTCCAGGCTCGGGACGAGCCGGAGGCGGCCGAGCGTCTGATGCTGCTAGCCTTGGACCTGGATCGGGAGACCGGGAATTCGCAAGGATTGGCCGTGGATTTGGAAAAATTGGGGATTCTGGCCCAGGAAAGGGAGCGCTGGTCCCTGGCCGAGGAACGGCTGGACCGGGCTATTTTTCTTCGGGCCGCCATTGGCAATATGGAAAAAGTGCGGGAATTGCATGGACTTCTGAAAAAAAACCATGAACGGGGATTCCTCCCCGCATCGCTAGCTCCCTACGATGACCTGTTGACTAATGAGGGGCGGGAGTCCATTCTCTGCCCCTGACCAGGTCGGTTGACCGCCGGGGCGTTGTTCTTTCGCCGCCCGGCCCGCTCGGAAGCCTAATAACGCGCTCGGATAAATGAAACAACCGGGAAAAGGTCATTCTTGAAAAAACGAGTATTGATTATCGGGCTTGACGGGGCCGAGCCCGCCTTGATTTTCGACCGGTGGCGGGACAAGCTGCCTAATTTTTCGGCCTTGATGGAAAACGGCCTTTACGGCCCCCTGGCCAGCACCGAACCTCCGGTGACCGTTCCGGCCTGGGCGTCCATGCTGTCGAGCAAGGACCCCGGCCAATTGGGCCTGTACGGTTTCCGCAACCGCCTGGACCACGCCTACCGGCCCCTGGCCGTGGCCTCATCGACCTGGATCAAGGAAAAAACCCTGGACATGATTTTGAGCCGCCGGAGACTGTCATCCATTATGCTTGGCGTCCCCCTGAGTTATCCTCCCCGGCCCTTGCGCGGCCTCATGGTGTCGGGGCCCCTGACTCCGGGCAAGGACGTGGTCTTCACTTATCCTCCCGGGCTAGCCCGGGAATTGGATCAGGCGGCCGGCGGCGAGTATATAATCGACGCCCATGGTTTCAGGACCACCGATAAAAAGCCGTTGCTAGATAGAATCATCAGGATGACCGAAAGCCGTTTCAAGGTCGCTTCCCACCTGATGACCCGGCATCCCTGGGATTTTTTCATGATGGTGGAAATGGGACCGGACAGGATTCATCATGGCTTCTGGCGCTATTTCGACCCGGCGCACAAACTTTTTCAACCCGGACATGAACTGGAACCCGCTGTCCTGGATTATTACCGTTTGCTCGATGGGTTGGTGGGCCGGTTGGTGGACCGGGCGCCGCGGGATTGCCTGGTGATGGTGGTCTCCGATCACGGCGGCCAGGCCATGGACGGCGGTTTCGCCCTAAACCGGTGGCTGGGCGAAGAAGGGTTGCTGACCTTGAAGGACATCCCCGGGAAACAAACCGCCCTGACGCCGGAGATGATCGACTGGAGCAGGACCCGGGCTTGGGGGGAGGGCGGTTATTATGGCCGTATTTTTTTCAATGTCGCGGGTCGGGAGCCGCAAGGGGTCGTCGCGGCCCGCGAGCTGGAATCCTTTTCCCGTGAATTAAGAGAAAAAATTGAAAATTTGAAGACCCCCGAGGGGGCCGCCATGGGCAACAGGGTCCTGACTCCGCAAGATATTTATCGGGAAGTCAACGGCGCGCCGCCGGACTTGTTGGTCTATTTCGGCGACTTGAAATACCGTTCCCTGGGGGGAGTCGGGGGGGCGGGGGGCCTTTTTTCCCTGGAAAACGACACCGGGCCCGATGACGCCAACCATTCCCCCAACGGCATTGCGATCATGAGCGAGAAAGGCGGGGCGGGGTCTGTCGCCTCGGGTTTCAGGACCGGGTTGTCCCTCTACGATGTGGCTCCCACGGTCCTGAACTACCTGGGACTGGACGTCCCCGCGGACATGATCGGCCGCGTCATCTGACTCCGACCGCTACTGAATCAGCTTGAACTGATTTCCCTGGACGGTTAACAAGGTCGGTTCGGTGACGTATTCTCCGTCCGTGCCGAAGGAAAAACGGCCGGTCACGCCCCGGAAGGCTCCCACGGCCGGCAGGGCCCGGACCAACTCGTCACGGCTCGAAACATGAGCCCGGTCCATCAGGCTCAGGAGCACCAACCCGGCGTCATATCCGTAGGCTTCCCACTTGCCGGGCTTGGCCGCGGGGTCCCCCCCTTTTTCCGCCTGATAGGCTTCAATAAAGCGCCGCACCTCGGGTTCGTCCTTGTCCGGGAAGAAGGGCGCGGGAATAATCGCTCCCTGAACATAGCGGGAAGTGGTGGAGAGCAGGCGGTCGTCCAGCCAAAGGTCGGTCCCCAGCATCTTAACCGAGGTGATGTCGTGGTAGTTGAATTGCGGGGCGATCATGGCGATGGCGACGTAGCGGTCGGGCAAAAACACGGCGTCGAAGTCCACGGAAACCTTATGTCCGGCCTTGACCCGGCGCGAAACTTTTCCTAGTCCGGCCAGGTTTTGAATTTGACGAGAAAAATCCTTGGTGTCGGGTTTGTACCCTTCCACGCCCGTCACCCGACCGCCCAACCGTTTAACTTCCGCCGAGAAGGTCGACAACATGGTCTGGCCGTAGTTATCCGTGGGGTAGAGCACCGCGAACGACTTGAGGCCCAGGACCTGGGTGGCGTAAGCGGCCACCGCCTTGGCCTGGGCCTGCCAGGACAGAAGCAAGCGAAAAACATAGCGTCCTGATTTTGTAACTCCCGACTTGGGGCTGATGGACAGGAGCGGCATGGATAATTCCTCGGCCTTGGGCCCCACCGCCTCGGCGACGTTGCTGAGCAGGGGGCCCACCACGGCCAGCACGTTCCGACGCGAGGAAGCCTCTTGCAGGGCCTTGACCCCTTCCTGGGGAGACCCCTTGCTGTCCATGGCGACCAGGTTGGAACTGAAGCCGGGCGTGGTGGGCTGGTAGGTTTTAAAGGCGAGCTGGAGGCCGGTCAGGATTAACTCGCCGTATTTGGCCCTTTGTCCGGACAAGGGAAGTATACAGGCGATGTCCATGGGCTGGTATTCCGGCGCCGAGCCCTCGAATTCAAACGGCGCCTCCACCGTCGGGCCGCCGATCGGCTCGACCGCGACCGGGGCGGTCGCCGGCGGAACGGGCGCGGCGGGCGCCTGCCGGGCCTGTTCGAACGGCCCTTCAACCGTCAGGGTCGGGAGCGGTCCCCGCCCTTCCAGGGCGGCGCGGAGTTTGGGCGTCTCCATGATCTTGTCGTGGTTCGGGAAGTTATTTTCAAAATACGCCAGTTGCAGCCTGGCCTCGTCCTGACGCCCGGCCTCGATCAGGCGGTAGGTCAAGACATAGGCCACATAACCTCCAGGTTCGTCCTTCCCGAAAACCGATTGCGCGTGGGTGAGTTCCTGAATACCCAAGCGATCGACGGCGTTTCGGGCCAACCGGGAAGCCTGGTCCCTATCCGCCGGGTCCGACGTTTCCCTTTCGGCCTTGAGGAAAAGATCGAGGGCTTGAACTCCATTACCCAGGCCCAACTGGGCCTGGCCTAGCAGCAGCCGGAGCCGGGCCTTTTCGTCGACGCCCTTGGATTTGGCGAGCAGGGGCGTGACGAGGTCCCGGGCCTGGGCGTATTTGCCCTGGGTCAGAAGGATGGCGGCCAGCCTGCGGCGCCCCTCGTCGGCAAACGGGCTCGCCGGGTAGCGCCGGATAAGTTGTTCATAGACATGAGCGGCCTGGGTCGGTTTTTCTTGTATTTCAAGAATTTGTCCCATGGCGGCCATCACCGGGGCGGACTGCCTGGAATAAGGGTAGGTGTTCAGGAAGGCCTTGTATTTATCCAAGGCTTCCTGGTATCGAGCCCGGCTGTATGCCGATTCGGCTTGGCGCAGCAGCAGGGCCTCGCCCGGACCGGCGGCTTGTTCGTCGCTCGATTCGGAGGCTTGACCCAACGTAACCTTTTTTTTGGGAATAACCCGCTGAACGCAACCCGAAAGAAATACCGCCGTCACTACCAGCAGTACCAGGAGAATTACTTTTTTGCCTAGTGGTTTCATGAGAACCGCATTATACCAAAAACCATTCGAAAGACAAGACCGTTCCGGTCCTTTCGCTTATTCGCCGCCTTGACACCCGGGGGGGTGCGTGTTATGGTCCCCCGACATTTTAACAAGTTGGAATTAATTGATTATGATTATTCAAATAAATTCGCAAAACCCCCAGCCGCGACTTATCGGGAAAGTGGTCGAGGTCCTGAGGGGGGGCGGAATGATCGCCTACCCGACGGATACGCAATACGGGATCGGGTGCGATATTTTTCAGAAAAAAGCGATCGAAAAAATATATCGGTTGAAAAAGCGCAATCCCAAGAAACCCTTCAGCTTTATCTGCTCGGACCTGACGCATATCAGCGAATACGCCAAGATATCAAATTATCAATATAAAACTATTCGCCGACTCCTGCCTGGACCCTATACCTTCATCCTCGAGGGAACAAAGCTCGTTCCCAAGATGATGCTGAACAAGAGGAAAGAGGCTGGGATCAGGGTGCCCGACAATGAAGTCTGCCTGTCCGTGGTCAGGGCGCTCGGGAACCCGATCATAAACACCACCGCCAGCCTGGAAGAGGACGGTCCGCCGTTGTCCGATCCTTATCTGATTGAAGAGGAATTCAAATCGATCATCGATCTGGTCATTGACGGCGGCCCGGTTCCGGGGAAACCCTCGACCGTGATTTCCCTCTTGGGAGACGTTCCCGAGATTTTGCGTCAAGGCTTGGGCGACCCCGATTTGGTTTGAACATGCCGGCGAGCGCATTCCCCGCGGCTTGACGCGGGGAGCTTCAACCGAGCCGGGACTGCTTACTCCTCCGTAAGTTCCAGAAACAGCAGCGTCCCGCCCACCACGGCCGCGGAAATGAAGGCCAAGTTGAAAAGCGGGACCAGAAAGCCCAGGAAAACGCCGACCGAGTAGCCGGTTACGGGCAGCGGATTGCTCTTCATCAACCCGATTTTATCCCCCAGCCGATAGCTCTTGCGGGCCATGGCCACATCCAGGTAACTGAGCCCGGCCCAGAATATCCCCACCAGCGTCAGCAAGGGGGCGAAGGCCATTTGCCCGATCACCGGAATGAAGGAAAACAGAAAGACCATGCTCAAGGCCACGGCCAACAGCATCAACTTTTTCAGCTCTTCCACGACAGTGCGGGACGTTTCCTTCAGAATGTCTTTCAAGGAGGACGGCCCCGGGGCCTTTCCCGTGACCAGGAATTCGGTTCGCCCGGCCAAGGCGTCGTTAAAGGGGGAGGCCAGTATTTCGGCCAGGGGGCGGAATACGAAAACAAGGACGCCCATGAAAACTAGAACCAAGACGATCCTGGCCGCCCAAACAAGAGCCAGCCAGTACCACGCGCCGGAATCGGGAAGCAACCCGGCGAGCCATTCGTTGAAAAAATGCAGCCCGAAATAAATGGTCAGGGCGAAAACCAGGGTGTTGAGCGCGATGGGAATAAGGGCCAAACCCATCAGGCTGCGATGGCCGAGCAGGAATTTTATCCCTTTTAGGTTAAATAAAAAGCCTCCGACCAAACCGGGGCGACGACGGGACGGTTGCGCGGTTTTTTCAATCGACATCCACACGCTCCTTTATTTCCAGACCGGGACGGAACAAGACCCCCTTCCTTGGTCCGAGGTCGACCGATTCTCCGGACCCTGGATTGCGGGCCTTGCGCGGCGCGTACCTTCTAAGCCTGAAGGAGCCGAACCCCCTCAGCTCGATCTCTTTTTCCTCGGTCAGGGCGGAAAACATTGTTTCGAAGACCAGACGCACCGCCAGGTCTATGTCCTTAACCTTAAAATTTTTGTGCTTGCGGGCCAGGGCGGCGATCAGGTCGCGTTTGAGCATTGGTCCTCCGGGTTCGAACATGATGTTGGTTCAGCCGGCCATTAGAGACGTCCCTAGCCGGAGGCGTCGGTTTCAGACGCCGGGCAGATAAAGATATTGGAAGGTTAGCGGTTGCCGTGCCCATTCGGGCAGGATGCCGAGGGGGGTTTTCCCCATGAATTCGTCCAGCCAGGAGCCGCTTTTCTTGGGGTAGATCAGGCGTCCCCGCTCCTTGAATCCAGCCATGGCGCCGGCCAGGGCGACCGCGTCCTCGAAGCCCCCAATCTTGTCCACCAGCCCTAATTTTTGCGCCTCCAGGCCGGTAAATATCCGACCGTCGGCGAGGGCGGCGACCTTCTCGACCTCCAACCCCCTTCCCTGGGCCAGGTCGGCGACGAATTGCTGATGGAGCTGATCAACCACGCCCTGGAGAATCAGTTTCTCCTCCTCGGTCATGGGGCGGGACGAGGAGCCAATGTCCTTGTAGCGGCCGCTTTTTATCACCACCGAGTTTAGCCCGACCTTGCCCATGAGGTCCTCGAAGTTGACCATTTGCATGATTACGCCGATGCTTCCGGTCACGGTGGCGGCGTTGGCCAGGACCAGGTCGGCCGCGGCGGCCACGTACAACCCCCCCGAGGCGGCCACGGACCCCATGGAGACGATGACCTTCTTCTTGGCCTTGGTCTTTTTGATTTCCCGGTAAATTTCCTGGGTCTGGGCCACGCCGCCGCCCGGGGAATCGATTCGTAGAATTATGATTTTAATTTTATCGGAGCGGCGAAATTCAACCAGGGTTTCAATAATCGGCTCCGACTGGATGATCGCTCCTTGAATGGGAATGACGCCTATTCCTTCCCCAATCGTAAGAGTGTTTTTATCCCAGGTCAGGAAAGCCGCCGCCCCCAATACCGCGGCTAGGGCGCCGACAATAACGGTTAGAACCAGAAAGGTGACCAGGCAGGAATGACCCCCGCCGGCCTTGGGTGGCGGCCGTCGGGAAGTTGTGTGGGAATCCGGCGCCATGCGTCTTTCTTGCGAAAAAAGGGACTAGAAAATCAGGCGGGTCCGGACCGATCCGGACCCGCCTTGGGTTTCATGAGACGTCGAGGAGCTGTTAATCCTCGTCCTCATCATCGTCGTCGTCGTCATCGTCGTAGTCGTCGGTATGAGCCTTTTCGCTGCTCGCCGCGGCGGCCCGGTTAAGGGCCTGCTGCAACTGCTCGCCCAGGGAGCCCGTGGCCCCGCTGCCGCGATTGTCGACGTAGTCCTTGTAATAGGCCTGTTCCTCTTCCTTTTTCATTCTCTTGATGCTGAGGCCTATTTTACGATCCCCGACGCTCACGTTGATGACCTTGGCCGAGATGACGTCTCCCAGGCTGTACAACTCCCGGAGACTCTTACCCTTGTGCCGGCCGGCCTCGGATACGTGAACCAAGCCCTCGATTCCTTCCTCGAGTTCAATGAAGAGCCCGAAGTCGGTGATGTTGGTCACTGTCCCGGTCACGCGGCTGCCCACCGGATAACGCTGGGGCACCAGTTCCCAGGGATCGGATTCCAACTGCTTGATGCCGAGGGAGAACCGTTCGTTTTCCTTTTCGATGTTCAGCACCACCGCCCGGACCGAATCGCCCTTCTTGAAGACCTCGGAGGGGTGTTTGTACCGCTTGGTCCAGGAGATGTCGGAAATGTGAACCAAGCCGTCGATGCCCTCGTCGATGCCGATGAAGACGCCGAAGTCGGTGATGTTCTTGATTTTGCCCTCGATGGTGGTGCCGACGGGGTACTTTTCCGCCACCACGT
The DNA here is from genome assembly GCA_043806915.1 of Pseudomonadota bacterium. GTDB lineage: Bacteria > Desulfobacterota > Desulfarculia > Adiutricales > JAGVGV01 > JAZDGM01. The sequence goes on from JAZDGM010000027.1 coordinate 11,090, forward strand.
CCCACGGATTGGGCTCAACCTGCTTCATTCCCAAGGAAATCCGTTTGTTATGCGCGTCGATGTTCAAGACCACGCATTCGACCAAGTCGCCCACGTTGAGGACCTTCGCGGGATTCCTGATTTTTCTGGTCCAGGACATTTCCGAGACGTGAATCAGGCCCTCGACGCCCTCGGCGACTTCGATGAAGGCGCCGTAGTCAGCCAGGGAAACGACCTTGCCCCTGACCTTGGACCCGACCGGGTAACTCAGGGCGGCGGAATTCCATGGGTCCTCGGACAGTTGCTTCAGGCCCAGGGAGACCCTTTCGCGGTCGCGGTCGAATTGGAGGACCTTGACCCGAATGACGTCGCCGACCTTGAACAACTCGGAAGGATGCCCCACCCGTCCCCAGGACATGTCGGTGATGTGGAGCAGACCGTCGATTCCTCCCAGGTCCACGAACACCCCGTATTCGGTGATGTTCTTGACGGAACCCTCGATGATGGAGTTTTCCTCGAGGTTTTCGATGGTCTGGGCCTTCATCTCGGTTCTTTCTTCCTCGAGGAGCGCCCTTCTGGAGAGAACCACATTACCGCGGCGTTTGTTGTACTTCAGAATCTTGAAGTTGTGCAGTTCGCCAACCAAGGATTCGAGGTTTTTGACCGGCCTAAGGTCCACCTGCGATCCGGGAAGAAAGGCCGGGACGCCGATGTCGACCGAGAGTCCGCCTTTGACCCGGGAGGTGATCTTGCCTTCAATTACTCCGTCTTCGTTGTAAATCCGGCTGATCTCTTCCCAGACCTTAATCTTGGCCGCTTTGTCCTTGGAAAGAAGAATCTCTCCGTCTTCATCATCCCAGCGGACCAGCAAGGCTTCGACTTCATCGCCGACTTGAACGGTAGGGTTGCCATTTTTGTCAAGGAACTCATGAATGGGAATGCGGCCCTCGGATTTGGAGCCTATGTCCACCATGACATGTTCCTTGTCAACCTGAACAACGTATCCCTTGAGAACCTCGCCTTCGTGCAGGCTCTTGAAGCTCTCTTCATACAGTTGATCCAGGTCGGTTACACCTTCACCTTCCGATTGGCGGTCGTCCATCAACATGGATTGATCCTGATTCTGGTTTTCAAAGTTTTCTAAGTTACTATCCATTTTTCCCCGAAACCCCGTATTGGACTATGAACCGTGCGGCTCAGCGCCGCCCTTCATTATCCCGAAAGACGGCAAAATAATTTCTAATCTTTTTCTTTTAGCAGGCTTTTGAAAAGAAATCAATTTTTTCTTTTTAAACCCGCCGGTTTTTTTAAGTGGTCATGGCCAATATTTGGTCTATAACCTCTTCCGGCGATAGCAAGCCCGCGTCAATCAGCACCGCGTCGGCGGCGGGGCGAAGGCGGGCGATTTTCCTTGTACTATCGGCGTAATCTCTCGCGGCCATGTCTTTTTCGACCGCTTCCCGCATAACCTTCTCCCCCATGCCCGAAAGCTCCAGGTAACGGCGTTCGGACCGTATCTCCAGGGAGGCGGTCAGAAATACCTTGACCCTCGCTTCCGGGAAGACCACCGTGCCCATGTCCCGACCGTCGGCCACCAAGCGGCCGGACGCCCCGATTTTTTTCTGAAGGTCCACCATGGCCCGGCGGACCACGGGCTGGGCCGCGACGGCGGAAGCCAAACCCGAAACCTGGGGTCGACGGATCAGGGCCGTGACGTCTTGTCCGTCCATGATCACCTTCACGCCCTCGGGTCCTGGCAGAATTTCGAGTTGTAGTATTTCCAACAAGCGAGTCATGCCGGGCTCGTCGTCAAAGGGCGTCCCTTTTTCGAAGGCGGCCAGGGCCGCGGCCCGGTACATGGCCCCGGTGTCGAGGTAGGTCCAGCCCAGGCGTTTCGCCACGCCGCGGGCCACCGTGGTCTTGCCCGCTCCCGCCGGACCGTCAATAGTGATTATGTCCCGGTTTGAACCCACGCGCTAGCCTTTCAGGACCTGTTCCAACGCCGCGGCGAACCGCTCGTTTTCCTCCGGCAGGCCCACGTTGAGTCTGATGACGCGGTCGAGGCCGTAGCTTCGCAGCGACCTGACAATCACCCCCCGGCGAAGAAGGGCCTGGGCGACCGGTTCGGCCGGAACGTCCAGTTCCACCATCAGAAAATTCGTCTGGCTCGGATGAACGGTCAGCCCCATGAACCCGAGCCTTTCATACAGCCAGTCCAGCCCTTCCCAGGTGTTTTTTTGGGTGGCAACGCGAAAGTCGTCGTCTTCCAGGGCGGCCAGGGCCCCGACTTGGGCCAGGGTGTTGACGTTGAAGGGCTGGCGGACCCGGTCCAGGTAATCGACCAGTTCCCCATGAGCCAGCCCATACCCGATACGGAGTCCGGCCAGGCCGTAGGCCTTGGAAAAGGTCCTCAGGAAAATTACCGGCCGCCCCGCCGCGATGGTTTCGACCGGGTCAAGCAACTCGCCTTCCCGGACAAAGTCGCGGTAGGCTTCGTCCAGCACCAGGACCAGGGACGACGGCAGGTCGTTCAGGAAGGATTTCAGGTCCGGGGCCGGAACAAGTTTTCCGGTGGGGTTGTTGGGGACGTCCAGGAAAAGCAGTCCGGTCCGGTCGGTCACGGCCTTTAGCAGGCCGTTTAGATCGTGGGAAAAGTTTTTAAGGGGAACGCGGGTTATTTCTCCGCTCCCGCCCTGGACGACCTTGGAATAAACCAGAAAGGTCGGGTCGGAAAAAACCGCCCCGCGACCGGGGCGAAGAAACGTCCGCACGGCCAGTTCGATAATCTCGTTGGAGCCGTTTCCCAGGACGATCATGCTCATGTCCAGGCCGAGCCGGCGGGCCAGCGCTTCCTTGAGGTAATATCCCCGTCCGTCGGGGTACCGATGGAGGTTGGCCGCCGCCCGTCGGACCGCCGCAACGGCCTTGGGAGAAGGTCCCAGGGGATTCTCGTTGGAAGCGAGCTTGATCGCTCCGGAAATACCCAATTCTCGTTCCAGTTCCTCCAGGGGCTTGCCCGGAGGATACGGAATCAGCGCTTTTATGTCGTCGGAAACAAGATGTTCAAACATATCCGTCACCCCGAGCGGCTTTATATGACAGCTTGCTCCAAAATGCAACATTCTTTACGCCGGGGCGACTTTTTTTCCTGGGCGGCCTCCCGGGAGACAGCCTGAATTTAAAAACCCACTTGCTTTTTGGGCGTCATGTGTTACTATGACTCCTCGTTCGCGGGACGGCCGCCCCTAGTAGCACGACCGGGGAGGTCCCGCCTTTCGTTGAAACAGGTCTGGCTCCACGCAACGACCGGTTACGAACCCCGTCAGGTCCGGAAGGAAGCAGCGGTAAGTTTCGCGGGTCGTGTCATGGTTGTCTCGGGTCTTCCTTTCGCGAGAGGCGGGACCTGCCCGGTCGCGCGGCAGGGCGGCCGTTTTATTTTTCCGCCCCCGCGGCGGCGGCCCGCCGGGCCCGGCCGCGTTTCACAGGCTTGATTCGGTTCTAGCCTCGGGGATGCAACTCCCGATGTATCTTTTTCAAGCGTTCCCCGGCAATATGAGTGTAGATTTCGGTGGTGGAGATATCCGCGTGTCCCAGCATCATCTGGACCGAGCGCAGGTCCGCGCCGTTGGCCAGGAGATGCGTGGCGAAGGAATGCCGCAGGGTATGGGGGCCGATGTTCTTGGCTATGCCGGCGGCTAGGGCGTATTCCTTGATTTTTTTCCAAAAATACTGGCGCGACATCTTGTGGCCCCGCCGGTTCAGAAAAAGGTGGGGCGTGGTCCGGCCGCGCCGCTGCCCGTCGCGGGCTTCCTTGATGTACCTGTCTATCCAGATGGCCGCTTCTTCGCCGAGAGGGACGATTCGTTCCTTGGACCCCTTGCCCATGACGCGGATATAGCCGGCTTCCAGGTTGACCTGCCCCAGCTTGACCCCGACCAGTTCGGAAACCCTGAGGCCGGCGGCGTAGAGCAGTTCCAGCATGGCCCGGTCCCGCAGGCCTCCGGCGTGGGATTCGTCCGGCGCGGTCATCAGGGCCTCGACTTCCGGCGCGGTGAGGAACTGGGGAAGGTGGCGGGCGCTCTTGGGAGATTCCAGGTCCCCGGCCGGGTTTTCCCTGACCAGGCCCTCTTTCCATAGGAATGAATAGAATCCCTTCAGGGCGGAGAGGGCCCTGGCGCGGCTCCGGGTCCCGAGGCCGTTTTGGCTCAGTTCCAGGAGGTGGGCCATGATGGTGGAGCGGGACGCCGCCTCGAGGCTCCTGACCTTTCGGTTTTCCAGGAAATCCAGGAAGCGTCTCGCGTCCCGGCCGTAGGCTTCCACCGTGTTGGCGGCCAGGCCGCGTTCCACCCGGAGGTGGTCCAGGAACACATCCAGATAATTTTCCAGGTCTCCCGTTTTTTCCTTGTCCAAAATGGTCTTCTCCCTATAACGACGGCGCGGGGTCCCGGCCGTTTTCCGGGGCCTCGAGGCAGGCCAGGCGCCGCGGCAGGTCCCATTTCTTCAACAGCCTGGCCGCGGCCGGAGGGACCAGGTGTTCCCAGGGGCGGCCGTCGATGATCCTTCGCCGGACGTCTTCGCCGGTGATTCCCTTTTCGCAAGGGGGTTTTTCCCACAGAATTTCCGTTTTCAACCCTTGGCCTTGGAAGTGCAGCAGTTTCCGCCGGCCCCAATCGTCATAAATGGTCAGGAAGAATACCGCGTCCAGGGGGACGTAGAACCGGTAAAGTTCCGGGAAATTTATGGGCAAGGGCGTCACCGAGAAGGCTTGGGGCGCGAAGCCCTGGTCCAGGAGGACGGCCTTTACCATGGCGTATCGTTCGAAATAGGTCAGCGGGTTGTTGCGGGGCAGGCCTCGGTGGGGGGCGCTTTCGTCGTCCCTGGTCAGGAAGGGGTCCGGGTTGGTGACGGCTGTCACCAGATGCCGGCAGCGTTCCCGGGCCGCTATAATATATTTCAAGTGATCGTTGTGAAAAACCTGGAACCGGCCCTGGACGACTCCGATATCGAACATGATGGTCCCTCTCAGGAATTCCGCCGGTGGGCCCCGATCACGCGCCCCAGGGCGGTCAGGTTCGGGTGAATCGCCAGGTAAATCAGGGCCGCGGCCGGCAAGGGCGGCCAGAAAAGCCCGCCTCCCCAGGCGCAGACCACCATGACCGCGGTCCTGGCGCCTTTGGAGGCCAGGGTCGGGCGGCCGAGGTCGAGGTGGAGGGTCTCCGCCCGGGCCGTGGAGTAGGAGACGAGATTGCTTCCCATGACCGCCAGGGACCCCAGGATGAGCACCACCCAGCCGGGCGTCGACCAGGGCAGGCGGTACAGGTAAACAGTCAGGCCAATGACCATGGCGCCGTCGGCATACCTGTCCAGCACGGAGTCCAGGAAAGCCCCGGCCGGACTCGCCGTTCCGGTCAACCGGGCCACTTGGCCGTCCACGCCGTCCAATATCTGCCCCAAGGCGGCGAGGCAACCAGCGGCCAGGGCGTAACCCAACCCGAAAAAAAGGCCGCCCAGCACGCCCAGGGACGCCGACGCCGCGGTGATCATCCAGGGGCGTATTTCGGGGCGGGCGGCGATGCGGGGAGATATCCGGGCCGAAAGATTGAGCTTGATCCATTTTAGAATGAAACGGTCGGTCGGCTTGGTTTTCCATTCGGTCGGCGGTTGGGTCATGGTTTGATCCCTTGGGGGCGGCTTCTCGAGCCTTGTCATTCCGGAAAAAATACCACGAGCGGGGTTCCCTGGTCCATCATAACCTTAATAAACCCCGCGGCTTCGACCGGCCAGCGGGGAAGTCCGCCCGGGGCGGGCTTCCCCTCTGTTTTCAACGGGATCGGTCAAACGGCCGCTTCAAATTTTTTCCGGTACAGGGACCAGTACACGACCGGAATTATCACCAGGGTGAAGGCGGTGGAGGCGAGGAGGCCGAAGATCAAGGCCCAGGCCAACCCCGAGAAGATCGGGTCCAGGGTGATGGGCCAGGCTCCCAGGGCCGTGGTCAGGGCCGTGAGGAGGATGGGGCGGAGGCGGACCGCGCCGCTGTCCAGGATAGCCTCTTTCAACGGTTGTCCATCGGCGTGGCTTTTGTTGATAAAATCGATCAACACCAGGGAATTCCGGATGACGATCCCCCCCAGGGCGATCATGCCGATCATGCTGGTGGCGGTGAAAAAAACCGGGTCCGGGAAACCGCCCACGGTCTGGTTGGAAATCAGGTTCAGCAGCCAGAAGCCGGGCATGATGCCCAGGAGAGTCAAGGGAATGGCCAGCATGATGACCAGGGGCAGAAAATAGGAGGCGGTCTCGATTATCAGGAGAATATAAATTCCCAGGAGGGCGGCCCCGAAGGCGAGGCCCAGGTCGCGAAAAACGTCCAGGGTGATTTTCCATTCGCCTTCCCCGGCCCAGTTCACCTCGATCCCGGCGGGCGGCGGGTCGTCCCGCAAGCGGGACTGGATGTCCAGCACGGCCTCTCCCGGCGCCCGACCGGCCATTTCCCCGTAAATATAGACCACGCGTTTCAGGTTTTTGTGGTAAATGGGCTGGTCCACGGTCAACTCCTCGAAATGGCCCAGCTCGGCCAGGGGCAGGGGATGTCCGGACGAGCTTTTGACCGGAAGCTGGGACAAGGTCACCAGGCTGGACCGCTTGGCCAGGGGGATGGTCACCCTGACCGGCAGGGATTGTCTTTCCCCGACCAGGTGGACAGCGGCCGGGGTCAAACCCGATACGGCCATGCGCAGGGTCTCGGTCACCCGGTCGGCGCTGACCCCGTGCAGGGCGGCTTTTTCTTTGTCGATCACGAAGTTGAACTTGGCGTGGGTCGTTTCCCTGGTGCTGTCCACGTCGACCACGAAGGGTTCCGACGCGGCGGTTTCCTCCACGTGAAGCGCTCCCTCCAACAACCGTTGATAGGTGAAATCGGGCGGTCCGTATATTTCAGCCGCAATGGTGGAGAATACCGGCGGCCCCGGTGGAGATTCCACCAGTTTAACCTTGGCGCCGTTTTTTTCGGCCAGGGCGGTCAAGTCGGAACGGAGCCGGAGCAGAATGGCGTGGCTCTGTTGGACCCGTTTGGTCTTGTCGGCCAGGTTGACCCGTATATCCGCCAGGTTAGGTGATTCCCTCAGGTAGTAATGACGCACCATGCCATTGAAGTCCTTGGGAGAGGGCCGGCCCACGTACGAGACGAAATTGGTGACTTCCGGCACGTTTTCCAGGTAGGCCTCGAACGCCCTAGCCACGCCGTCGGTCTGTTCCAGGGTGGCCCCCTCCGGCAGGTCCAGGACGATCTGAAATTCGTTTTTATTGTCGAAAGGCAGCATTTTCAATGGTATATGTCGGAAAACAGCCAGTCCCACGGAAAAGACCAAGAGAATCGCGACCAGGACCAGGAGCAGCCACCGCAGCGCGCGGCTGTCGAGGAAAGGACCAAGGACCAGGCGATAACCCTTTTGGACCCAGGCCGGCGTCACGTTGTCCGAAGCGGCTGCCGCCCCGACCGCCCCGGCGGCCGGGGCCTTGTTCTTGAGCAGGTGATAGGCGGACCAGGGCACGATGGTCAGAGCGCAGAAAGTTGAAAAGGTGACGGTTAGGGGCACGTTGGCCGCCATGGGGGCCATGTACGGACCCATCATCCCCGAAATAAAAAATAGCGGGGCGAAGGAAATGATGATGGCCAGGGTGGACATGATGACCGGCGGAAGCACTTCGTTGATCGCGTGCAGGGTGGCTTGGACGGGGTCAAGCCGGCCTAGGCGTATGTGCCGCTGAATGTTGTCCACGTTGGTGATCGGGTCGTCCACCACCAACCCCAGGGAAAGGATCAGGGCGAAGAGGGTGACCCGGTTGATGGTGTAGCCGAAAAGATAATTAATGAATAAAGCCAGGGAAAAGCTGATGGGCACGGCCAGGGCCACGATCATGGCTTCGCGCCAGCCCAGGGTGAAGGCCAGGAGAATGACCACGGTCAGGATGGCGAAGGCCAGGCTGGACAGGAGTTCATCGACCTTCGATTGGGCGGTTTGGCCTTGGTTGCGGGTGACCTCGACCTCGATCCCGTCCGGGATGACCGTTTTTTTCAGCTCATCCAGCCGGGCCAGGATGTTTTCCGACACGGCCACCGCGTTGACGCCCTTCTTTTTGGACAGGGCCAGGGTGACCGCGGGCATGGACGCGGGGCCGTCGCCCCGGCCCGCCTGGTTCAGGTAGTAGCGGGAAAAACCGATTCGGGAATGGTTATACGGTTCTTCCGGACCATCGAGGACGGCGGCGATGTCCCTCAGGTACACCGGCCGGCCTTCCTCCGGGTGGGAACCGGACGCGCCGCCGGGGACGTGGACCCCGACCACCAAGTCCCCCACTTCCCGGGCCGAGGATAGAAAGGAATCGGAACTTATGGCATAGCGATTATTAGCCTGGGAATACCCTCCGGCCTGCACCGACGAGTCCGCCGCGGCCAAGGCCTGGTAGACCTCCATGGCCGAAATGTTATACCCGGACATTCGCTCGGGCAGCAATTCCACCCTAACTTCCCGGCCTCGACCGCCAACCGCGGCGGCTTGGGAGATGTCCTCCACCTCGGCCAATCGGGCGAGAACTTCCTCGCCCACCCTTCTCAGGGCGTGATCGTCGTATTGGTCGGAATAAAGGGTCAGGTTGATGATCGGAACGTCGTCTATTTCCACCGGCTTAATCACCCAGCCCGAAACGATGGACGGCGCCAGGTCGGTGTTCATGTTGATTTTGTTGTAAAGTTTAACCAGGCTCCGTTCCCGGTCCTCGCCGACGAAAAAACGGACCGTGACTATGGCCGCTTCGGGCCGGGAAATGGAATAGACGTATTCCACGCCGTCGACCTGCCACAGGAGTTTTTCGAGCGGAGTGGAGACAAGTTTTTCCACTTCCTCGGCGCTCGCTCCCGGGGCCTGGACAAAGACGTCGGCCAGGGGAACGACGATCTGGGGCTCTTCCTCCCGGGGCGTCGTCAGAATCGCGGCGGCGCCGAGGCAGAGGGAGGCGATGACGATGATAAGGGAAAGCCGGGACTTGAGAAACGGGGCCGCCAGCCTGACCAGGAGGCCGCGGGGGACATCCGATGCGTGGTTTTTCATGGCTGGAATTCCCTACACGTTGGCCGGGAGAGCCAGGGTTTCGCCGCCGTCGAGGCCGGAGAGAATTTCGATCTTGTCTCCCAGGTCCTGCCCGGTGCGCACGAACTGGTCCCGCCAGCCCTGGTCCGTTTTAACCTTGACCAGTTCCAACTGCCCGACCCTCCGGACCGCCCTCTTGGGCGCGGCCACGACTTCCCGACGCCCCACCGGAATCAGCAGACGGCCGAACATGCCGGCGTAAAGACCCGGCACGGGTTCAACGGCGACCTTGACCAGAAAGGTCCTGGTTTGGGGGTCCGCCGAAGGCCCCACTTCCTCCACCTGCCCGACCAGGGTTTGGCCCAGGGCGTCGACGGTGGCCCGGAGTTCCACGCCGGGGCGGATTTGGTCGATCAGGCCCTCCCGCACCAGGGCTTCCAACCTCAGGGCGTTGTTGGCCTGGATAACGAGCAAGGTTTTTCCCGGAACGGCCAGGTCCCCGGGATCGACCATTCTTTTGACGACCTGTCCGGAATCCAGGGCCTTGATAGTGGTATAGGCCGAGGTGATCCTAGCTTCCTCCACCTGTTTTTCGACCTGCCGGACCCCGGATTCCGCCTCGGACCGTCCGTCCGCCGCCTTTTGCAAATTGGCTTGAGCCTGAATGAAGGCGGTTTTGGCTTTTTCCAGGTCCCTGGTGGTGACGGTTTTGGATTGAAAGAGGCGTTTGTATCTTTCGAATTCCAAATGCGCGCGGTCAAGTTCGGCCTGGGCCGAAATCACCGCCTGTCGAGCCTGTTCCACCCGCGACCGGGCGGACTTGGCGCCCTGGTCGGCCTGGTCCAGCCGGGCGACGAATTCCCGGGAATCTAGAATCACCAGGGTCTGGCCGGTCTTGACTTCCAGGCCCGTGTTCACCAGGACTTCCACCACGCGGCCCGAGACCTGGGATTCGACGTTGGTTTGGGTTCGCGGTCTCAGGGTCCCAACCGCCTCGAACCATTCGGTGACGGTTTCCCTTACGGCCAGGGTCGTCACGGCCGCCGGGGCTTCCAGGCCGGCGGCCGGGGGAGGGACCGGGGAAGTGGGTTCGATCTTTCCCGTGACGAAAAAACCGCTCACCCATAATATCAGGACCGCGATGGCGGCCGCGCCGAGGCCGGCGGCCAGGATTTTGGAACCGGATTTCTTCATTATTTTCGCCTCCATGCTTCAGCAAGCCTTGACCATTGCTTTCGACGGTTCGGGTTCGGCTTGGCGAGGCCGCCCCGCCGCGGCTTTTGATCGACCAGGGGTGATAATTGTTTAATCCTTGAAAAATAACTCCAACCGGCTGTGCCTGTCATGCAATATAAACGAATTTTCCGATTTTTCCAGTGTTCCGGACCAGCCCCGGACCTTTGCGCCGGCCATGGTAGTGAACCGGAAAGCCTTTCGCGGTTTCAAAAAAATGCGGCTCCCGGCGCGGCGGCCGGGCGGTCCGGAAAAAATATCCACCCCCAAAAACATCTTGACAAGAATTTAATTTGCCCCTATGCTTTTCCCCAAGATTTTTAAAAAGGAAATGTACGTGAACATAGACAGCCGTTCCTATTATTTTTACTTTTATTTTTATAGGGGGACGGGTCTGCCTGCGGTTCATGAATAACTAAATAAAATAAGAAAAAAAGCCGCGGGTCGACCAAGCGCCGCGGCTTTTTTTATTTTAAAACGACCGCGGCGGGCCCCTGGCTTACCGCGGTTTTTTTGCGCCCGGGTTGGGGCCGGCCGACCGGGAATAAGATGTCAATGTTCATATATGGAAGGGAAAAGGACAGGCCATGACAAGAGTTGAAGATGTCCGAGTAAAAAATTACATGCCGCTGATTACGCCGAGGGAATTGATCGTGGAGGCGCCTCTCTCCGAAAAGGCGAAAAGGACCGTGGTCGAAGGGCGGGCCGCTCTCCAGAAAATACTCGCCCGGGAAGACCGTCGTCTGGCCGTGATCCTGGGGCCATGTTCCATTCACGACGAATCGTCCGCCTTGGAATACGCCGAGCGGTTGGCCGAATTGAACGAAAAAGTCCGGGACGTTTTTCTGTTGTGCATGCGGGTTTATTTCGAGAAACCGCGGACCACGGTGGGGTGGAAGGGCCTGATCAACGATCCGACCCTCGATGGGGCGTACGACATGGAAAACGGTTTGCGGACAGCCCGGCGGCTGCTCATGATGATCGCCGAGATGGGCCTGCCCACGGCCACGGAGATGCTGGAGACGATCACGCCCCAATATCTGGCCGACTTGGTTTGCTGGGCCGCCATCGGGGCTCGCACCACCGAATCCCAGCCCCATCGTGAACTGGCTTCCGGCCTGTCCATGCCCGTGGGTTTCAAGAACGGCACCGACGGCAGCCTGTCCTCGGCCATCAACGCCCTGGTGGCCGCCCGGGCGCCCCAGGCCTTCCTGGGCATCGACAAGGACGGCCGGACCTCCATCGTTCAGACCGACGGCAACCCCTGGGGGCATATCGTCCTGCGCGGCGGCGGCCGCCCCAATTACGATCCCATCAGCATCGAGGAAGCGCGGCTGATGCTCATCGAGAAAAAGCTGCTCGAAGCCATCGTGGTGGACTGCTCGCATGACAATTGTCATAAGAAATACCAGGGGCAGGCCAATGTCTGGCGCAACGTCATCCAGCAGGTGTTGGACGGCAGCGAGGCCATTGTCGGCCTCATGCTCGAAAGCAACCTGTTCGAGGGCGCCCAGAAATTCAGCGGGGACCTGGGCAAGCTCAAATACGGCGTCTCCATAACCGACGAATGTATTTCCTGGGAAACCACCGCGCGGCTTCTTCTCGACGCCAGGGACCGGCTGTTGGAGTCCCGGGCCTTTCCGCCCTTGCGGCGGGCGTCCTGAGGTTCGCTGGTCTGGGCCGGAAACGGCGCCGCGTCGCGGGCGCCGTTTTCATGGTTCTGACCCGGAAGGCCCGGGCCTTCAGTTGATCAGGGAAAAGTTTTTCCCCTCCCGTCGATAAACGGCCTCAATTTTCAACCCGGCCTGGAGGAGCGCTTGGCGGGCTTGGTCGGCCTTTTCCTCGGCCGTTTCAATGGCCATGCCGCAATCGGGGTTGATTTCCTTGGGCACGGGTATCAGGTCGAATTCCAACCCGGCTTTTTTCAACGCCTTTTCACCCCGCAGCACGTGGTGGATCGAAAAAAGGACGAATATCGCCTGGGGAGCATTAGCCATGGTCGGCCGTCACTCCCGGCGGGAAAGCCGGTCCAGGGCCGCCAGGACGCGGTCCACTTCGGCCTCGGAATTGGACCATCCGAAGGAAAAGCGAACCGCGCCCCGGGTAAAGGTCCCCAGGGCGCGGTGGGCCCGGGGAGCGCAATGCAGGCCGGCCCTGGTCATGATTCCGAATTCCCGGTCCAGGGCGTGGGCCAGGTCCGAGGGGGACCATCCCCGCAGGTTCAGGGATATCACCGCGACGCGGCGGGCCGGATCGGACGGACCGTAAACGACCGCGCCGGGAATCCCGGACAAGCCGTATAGGAAGCGGCGGGTCAGGTTCATTTCGTGGTCCCTGATTTTTTCCGGTCCGATGTCCAGCACGAACCGGATTCCGGCGGCCAGGCCGGCCAAGCCGTGGGTGTTGGGCGTCCCCGCCTCGAGCTTGTCCGGCATGAACCCGGGCTGCTCCTCTAGTTCGGAGCCGCTCCCGGTCCCGCCCCGGACCAGGGGGGCCGGGTCCAGCCCGGGGCTGACCCACAGCCCGCCGGTCCCGGTGGGACCCAGCAGGCCCTTGTGACCGGTAAAGGCGATCATATCCGGGCCCTGGTCCCGGGATAGGGGAATGGCGCCGGCGCTCTGGGCCGCGTCGACCAGCAGCGGTATGTTCCCCAGCACGGCTTTTATTTCCTTCAAGGGGCAGATGGCGCCCGTGACATTGGAGGCGTGATTGACCACGGCGAGCCTGGTTTGGGGCTTGATCTTTTTGGAAAATTCGCCGGGCTCGATCACACCCTCGGCATTCAGGGGCATGGCCTCGACTTCCACTCCCCTGGTTCGGCCGAGCCAGGTCAGGGGCCTCATGACCGAGTTATGTTCCAGCGAAGTGGTCAGGACATGGTCGCCCGGCCGGAGTAATCCGCCCAGGGCCAGGTTCAGGGCGTGGGTTACGTTGAGGGTGAAAATTATCCGGGACGAGTCCTCCACGCCCAGCAGTTCGGCGACGGCTTCCCGGGCCTCGAAGACGACCCGCGCGGCGGCGAGGGACAGGCGATGGGCGGACCGCCCCGGGCTGGCCGAAATACGCCCCAGCGCGGCGGCGACGGCTTCGATCACCTCCGGCGGCTTGGGGAAGGACGTGGCCGCTTGATCGCAATAAATTAAATCGTTCAAAAAAAACCTCTTAGGGGGAAACAATTCTGTCGGCGCCGGACAAGGTCTCGATTATTTCGTACATGTTGGTGACGAGGCCCACCGCCAGTTTGTCCTTGAGACCGAAGTAGTCCAGGCAGGTCCCGCAGGAAAAAACCCGGACCCCGGAATTTTCCAGGGCCTGAATGGCCTCGATGTTCTCCGAGCCCTCGCAGGTCAGATAAACGCCGCTGTTGTAAAACACCACGGCCCGCGGCTTAATTGTCGCGTCCGGGAGGCTTTTTATAAAGGCCTTCATCAGCAGGCGACCCAACTCGTCCGCGCCCTGACCCATGAACCGGTTGGATATTCCGACCACGAGCGAGGGGGCGGCGTCCCGGGGGGCCGGGCTTTTGCGCTCGTCCCGCGCGGCGCTTTCCGCCGTTCCCTTGGTAATGGCCAGGGTGAACAGGCCGTTGTCCTCGCGGACTTCCACCGCGCAGCCCTGGGACTTGGCGAACCGGCCGACGTTTTCCCTGGCCGCCTGATTGTCGACCAGCACGCTGATTCGCCCTTCCCGGATTTCATCGAGGGCGTCCTTGGTTTTCAACACCGGCTGGGGGCAGGCCAGCCCGCGGCAATCAATTTCCCGCATAAATATTCTCCCTGATTTCATTCCCTGGCGGGAGTATTCGTGGGTCAATGGTTAGCATGAACATCTATTTGTGTCATTAGTTTTTTCAATGAGGCGGCCGGTGACTTTTGTGAATTGTTCTGATATGATGAACACATAAGAAAAAATAGGGCTCGGCGGAAAAAAATCTTGGTCCAATGGACGAAAAGATGTATAGACAGCTTCATGATAAGGAAGAACATGTCCACAGTGAAAGACGCGCCTAGCGAAAAAAAGGCCGCGGTCGAAAACGGAGGCGCCGACCCGTGCGGGTTGGGCGAGGAGCTGGAAAAACTGATTGTCGACTCCCACGGCATCGCCCGGCGGGTCTTGCCCTTGATGAGCGAGAGAGGGATTCCGGTCACGCCGTCAAATTACCGCCTTTTTTACGATTATTTTTCCGGCGGCCCGCCGGAATTGGTCTCGCGGCTTGACGAAATTCTGCAAGACCGGGTCAGCCTGACTCCCGAGCTGACTCAATCCCTATACCAGCGTTTTTACAGCCTCGAAGCCACGGAAAGCCTGACGCGGCTGCTTGATCAAGCGGGAGACCAGGTCCAGGCCCTGGTGGTCGATTTTATCAAAATGCTGCTGGGGTCCATCGCCCAGACCGGAAATTACGGCCGGAGCCTGGGGCGCCATGTGGAATCCATGGACCGCGTCGGGGACATCAAATCGTTTCGGGACATCGTCAGCGCGGTGATGGACGAAACCGGCGCGGTTATTCGCGATCACACCACCGTCAAGCGGCGCATGGAAAAGACCACCGAGGACTTGGCCAAGTTGCAAGAGGAGCTTCGTCGCCGGGAAGAACTGGCTCACACCGACGAACTGACCGGCCTGGCCAATCGTCGCGCCTTCAACATCAAGTTGGCGGAGGAATCGACGCGGGCCTGGCGTTACGGCAATTTAGTGTCCTTGATCATGATCGATCTGGACGACTTTAAAAAGGTCAACGACGCCCATGGCCATCTGGTGGGGGACCGACTCTTGTCCGCCCTGGCCAAGACCATCAAACAAGGCGTGCGGGGTCCGGACCTGGCGGCCCGGTACGGCGGGGAGGAATTCGCGGTCATCTGCCCTCAAACCGACCTGGATGGCACTGTCGCCTTGGCGGAAAGGCTGCGAAAATCGGTCGAGGAGACGGAGTTCATCGCCCGGGGGACCGCTATCCGAATCACCATCAGCGTCGGGGCCGCCTGCCTCAGGACCGGGGAAAGCATGGACGAGCTTATCGACCGGTGCGATCGGGCCCTGTATTCGGCTAAAAAATCGGGGAAAAACAGGGCGTGTTCCGAACTCGACCTGGCGTGTGACCATGACCGCTAGGCCGGAAGTGGAGAACGAGGCGGATTTCATCCTGCTCCAGGGCGGGGAAATGCCCGAGGTGGCCATGCACGAAAGCCTGGCCCACCTGGAACGGGAAGGTTTTCGGCCGACCCCCGAGGAAACGCGCCTGCTTCGGGAAGCGGTGACGGCCCGATATATGGAAATAATCCGTCGGGACCTTGACCCCGGGAACCTGGCCTGCTCCATTTTTCGGGGGCCAAAACGGGCCGGGATCAACCTGGGGCGCCTGCTGAGGTTCGCCCGTGCCCATGGTTTCGCCGAGGCCGATTTCCTGGCCGAGACCGGACGGATGTTGGTGGAATATTTGAGGGTGGAGGACCAGGCGGCGTCCGCCGGCCGGAGTTATAACACCTTGGGGCTGGAGCGGGCCGAGGTCGAGGCTTTTATCCGGGAGTTGGGGCCGTTCGCCGCGGAGGGGGCTGTCTTCCTGGACCGGGTGTGCGCCTTGCCGACCCTGGATTTCCGGGAAGCCATCGCCGCCGCGAAAGATCGGAAAAAGAGGGGTTGACTTGGGGAGGGGAGCGGCGTTCCCGCGCCGCCGGTCCGAACCGCCGCGACCGGTCCCGCTCCCCGTTTTTGGTCAATCCCCGGAGGTTCGACAATCGAAAAGTTCGCACACCGCCTTTTTAAGAGACGGTTCCACGGAGAGCGACTGGGCCGTGGGGCCGGACAACTCACCTCTTTTATCCAGGGCCATCACTATTTCGGCCAACCAGGAAGCCGCGACGTCGAGGGTGGTCTTCCCGGTATTGATCACGATGTCGAAATTGCTGGCCGCGTCCCAGGGAATCTGGTAGGTCGATTCCACGAAGGCCGACCTAACCCCGTCTCTTTCCTCCAGTTTATCCAGGGCCTCGTTCAAATTGGTCAGCTTTTCTGCTTCCATGAAGCGGCCGAGTCGGTCCTCGATGGGGGCCTGTATTCTGACGTTCAGGACGTCGGCCAGGCCGTCCAGGACCGCGAAGCCGCCCCGTCCCACGATCACGGCATGACCATGGGCCGCCAGGGCCTCGATGACCCGGTTAAGGTTTTCCAGGGTCCGCAGCCGTAGGTTGTCGAAACTGTCCCAGAAGGACGTCGGGGAATCGTAAATCCTTTCCAGCGGCTCGAAGCCGTATTGTTTGAATATCCTGAAGATGGTTCCTTTGTCCGCGTAATGGTAGTTCAGGATTTCAGCGGTTTTTTTGCCGATGTACTCTCCGCCGCTGCCGATTTCCCGGGAAATGGTCAAGACCGTCATGTTGGGGAACCTCCTGGTTGATAAGGGCGCCAAGGAAAATGTGGTTTTTGTTCCGCCCTTTTTAAAAAGTGTGTTTCCTTCGGCCCGGGCCGCCTGGTCCGGCGCGGCCCGGGTAACTTAGTCGTCCGAAAAACCGAGGGCCCTTTTCACGGCGTGGTCCATTTTTTCGGCAAGTTGCCGCCGGGCGTGGGGCGGGCTGGAACGAACCGAGACGAGATCGTTTTCGTGCTTCCATTTGAGGGCCGCGGCTTGGTTGATCTTGGCCGCGAGGTCGTCGATTTCGCAGGGCTTGGTCAAATAATCGAAGGCGCCGTGCTTGATGCCCTCGACCCCGGACTCGACCGTGGAATGGCCGGTCAGGATCAACACCTCGAGCAAGGGGTGTTCCTTTTTAATCAGCTTGAGGGTCTCGACCCCGTCCAGGCCGGGCATGCGAAAGTCGAGCGCCACCACCTCGAAATCCGGGGAAGCGCGAAGCATGGTCAGGGCCTCGCGGCCGCCGCCGGCGGAAAAGACCTGGAAACCCCTCTTGGCCAAACGGTCGGAGAGAACATTCAGGAATTCCTTCTCGTCGTCCACTAACAGGATTTTGGCCCCGGTCATTTTTTCGTCGCTCCTGTAACGCCTTGTCCCGAGGGCGTTGATCTTCTTAATTTCATTATAATCTTTCGCGCCCCGGTCCGCCACCGTCGAATTCCGGGCCGAATTCCGGGGCGGTCGGCCGGGAGGCGCGAAGCGGGTCTATTAGTCAGTATCGTCAATGATTCCATAGAGTTGCGCTGGAGTAAAAATATCGGGGAACCTTCCCGCCAGGGCCTTTCTCGTTTCATGGCACAGGTGGCAGGCGTCGGCGTACCGGCCGTCGACGGGAAGGTCATGGGAGAGGGCCAGTTCCCGGGGGCCGCCCCGGAGCAGCGGTCCGGCGGCGGGATGTCGGTCGGGATCGTAATCCCGGAGGATCAGGTTCAGGGGCCGGCGGAAAATATTGCCGATGGAAATACCCTGGCAGATGAAGACGTGACCGAAAGGATCGAGGTGGACCCGGCCGGGGTCGCGGAGGTCCTCGTGGGGGCATTCCCGAAAACGGTCGGCCGGGAAACGAGGGGCTTGGGGCGCCAGTTTTTCCGCGGCCCGGCCCCGGAACATCAGCGTCGCCTTTTCCCCGGCCTCGGGGGCGGGTCCCGGCTCGGCCACGGAGATTCTAGTGCACGGGATATTCAGCCCGGCGGCGGCTTGGGCGGCGAAATCCGGGCGTGGATCGGGCTTGGCGCCGGAATGATAGACATCGGAACTGACCGTCAGGTCAACGAGGAGGCCGGCCAGCGGCTGGAGCCACAACCGGGCGTCCGCGGGTCCCGTCGCCCAGTAGGCGTTGGTGACGACGCCGACTTCAAGGCCCCGGGCCGCCGCGGCCTTGACGCCCTCGACCAGCACCGGATAGTAGAGAAAAGGCTCCCCGCCCTCAAAATAGATCGACCGGACGGTTTCGGCGTCCCGGGCTTGGTCCAAAACATTGTTTATCATTTCCAGGGACATGACCCCCTGGCGGCCGGGTCCGCTCCGGACAAAGCAATGATCGCATTCGAACAGGCATTTATAGGTCAGGAGAAGATGAAGCCCCGTTATCCGCATAAAACCCCCTTGCCGCGACCGCGGCCGGCGCCCGCCCTGGTCGGGAAATATTTCGCCGGAAGAATTTATTGGGGACGGTCCGGCGACGGAAGACATTGTAGCATATAATGGGTATAAAGACCACGAAGGGTCTAGGTCGGTTGGACGACAAGGAGGAGCAAGCATGAGTAAATCGGACGAAGCCGGGGCGTTGGTCGTGGAGCGCCGACGTTTCCTTAACTTGGCGGCTCTTGGCGGGGCCGCGGTTCTGTTGGGAGCGATGGGACCGCTCGGAGCGGTTCACGCGGGCGAGGCCCCCCGGGCCGGGGAAAAGGCCCCGGGACCCCTTCCCTGGCCCGAGAACGCCCTCGAACCCTACCTTTCCGCCAGGACTATTTCCTTTCATTACGGCAAGCACCACGCGGCGTACGCCGCCAAGACCGCGCAGTTGACCGCGGAAGCGGGCCTGGCGGACCTCACCCTGGAAGAGGTGATAAAAAAGACGGCGGGAGACCCCGCCCTGGCCGGCCTTTTCAATAACGCCGCCCAGAATTGGAACCATTCCTTTTATTGGAAAAGCATGAAGCCCCGGGGAGGCGGGCTTCCCCCTCAAGCCCTTCTGGAACGACTCGACCGCGATCTGGGCGGTTTTTCCAAATTCGCGGAAGCCTTTTCCTCGGCCGCGCTGGGGCGGTTCGGCAGCGGCTGGGCCTGGCTGGTCCGGGACGGAGACAAGCTTCGGGTTATTTCCACCGCCAACGCCGAGACGCCCCTGGCCCTGGGACTCAAGCCGCTGCTGACCATTGACGTCTGGGAGCACGCCTATTACCTGGATTACCAGAATCGTCGAGCCGATTATATCAAGGTCTTCCTGGATAAATTGGTCGACTGGGACTTCGTCGCCGCCAACGCGGCGGGGTGAGGCCGGCGCCGTCCGGGACGGTCCCCGGGCGGCCTCGAAGGGGCGGGCCTTCTTGCCCGCCCCCTTGCTCCCGGCGGCTTATGAACCGGCGGGGCCGTCAACGGGCGCCGACCGCGTCTGGTTGCTTCCTGCCTTCCCAGAGAGGGCAGGTCCTCACGGCTTCATCCATCCCGCTTTCGCATCTCGTCCAGAGTTCGGGGGTAACTTTCCCGCCGGTAATATGTTTATGCACATACGGGCAAAAGGTGGATTTGATTCCGGCCAGGACGCCGTCGATCACTTTTCCCGGTCCGCCGGGTCCGATGTCGGTTTCATAGTAATTATCAAAGTTTTTTTTGTGGATTCGTTCCAAGTCTAGCAACAAGCCTTCCAAAATGATTTTAACCCGGTTGACGTATTGCTCGTAGTAAAGGTCGCGTTCGTAGTCCTGGACCACGTACAGCAATTGGGTTTTCCGGCCGGCGTACCGGACGCACAGTGATTTGAGCAGGTAGCCCAGGGCCGCCATCGCAATGCCCGCACCCCACAAGGAAGCTTCAGACAAATTCCCGAATAGGGCATGAATAACCGTCGTGCCGCCCGCGGCGCCGATGGTCATGGCTGGAAGGGACTTGAGGAAGTCCTGGGCCTTGTTGCCGAAGTTGAAGCTTTCATTAATGGATTTGAGGGATTCGGCGCGTAATTTCTCGTTTTCGTCAAAGTTCAAGGTCCGGCCCTTGTACGCGGTGTCCAGGCTGCGCAGGCTTGATTTCATGGTCGCGATCGCGGCGGTAATGTAACTTTTTTCTTCCGGGCCGACTCCGGCCGCCCGGGATTGTTCCTCGATATTATTCAGCGATTGTTCGACATATAGGGCCAGGCTTTGGGAACTTTGATCGTCGGAAAATTTCCCGGTCAAGGCCCAGACCATGCGAACGGCCGTAAGCGGTGGAAGCAAGGCTGTTGGAGACATTGAAAGCTCCTTGAAGCTGGCGTTAAAAGGGCCACGAGAGCCATCTCGAGTTTCATTAACACCTGGCCCAGGGTCTGTTCTCTATGATGGGAGCATTTCGACTTACTTGGTTAAATCATTTACGTCATGTACTAATTCAGTTAATAGCTCTGGAAGAGCAAGTAGAGATGTTGGTTTCAACACAGGGACAGCTAATATAGACCCTATTGCAATAATATCGGCGGTAATTTCAATACATTTGCCGATAACAAAATGTGTTTTGATAATTGCTGCCGCGTTGGCTACCGCTCTTTTAAGTTCTTCTGCACTAACGTTTAATTTAGCACATAGCGACTTGAATCCCATCCTCTGAAATTCATAAGAAAGTTGAATTATCGACTTGCTCTGTTCATATATTTCCATTTTTTCTTCTTTAGTAAAATTAGGTGATTGTATATGTGCTGAAACTGTTTGGTAAAAATCAAGAAGTTGATTTGCAATGAAAAAAAAGTCGTCCGCGGCGAGCTCATTTTTTTGATTGGTTTGATCTGTGTTCGTTTGGCCTGTCATGACATTGAACCTCCTTATTCAAATGCAATAATGTATTGTTCATGCGCGCTAACTATTTGCTTGCACGCGTCGTCAAGGAAAAGGAAAAGCTGTTTTGATGATTCAGTATTGAAACTGCTGAGATCAGTTTTGATTTTTGCATGTGATTTTCCGATGGTTTCAAGAGCATTTTGAAATGAATGAATTGCGGCAATTTTTTTATTGTATGGTTCTATGATAGACTCTTTATCCTTTTTCCATTGGTAGGCGGAGCTAAAATTTAAACAGGCAGGATATTCTTCGGTTATTAAATGGTACCAATTGATTACTCCTGACTTTTCTCCCTCAATGAATTTGGCGACACTTCCAATTGAACTTTTAAGTCCTCCAATAAGTAATTGGATATTTTCGTCATTTTCTTTTACTATTTCTTGAATTTTGTAACGACGATAAGCATCCAATGGAAGTTTAATCAGCTTAATTATCGAACCATAAGCGGTGTTGATTTTTTTTTGTTTTTCTTCAGGTATTTCAGAAGGCAGTTTATTTAGGCTTGCGACAAGCCCATCGGCTTGTTTTGATAAATCAACCGCATCATCTTCTGCTAATCCCCCAAGCTTGTTCATATACATTGAAATAACCAATAGTAAAGCTTTAACATTATCTGTTTCCTCTTTTGAAGGTGTATTTATTGGTCCGGGAAGTGTTATTGGTGTTTTCCCTTTGATGGTCGACAATTTTGCAATTATGTCATCAAACTCTTTTGATCTTTCATTCCATTCACTCCAATAGTCAATAACTTCTTGCCCGGATGTAAGTGAAGCGCTTTGTTTGGCAAAATCTCTTACTGCTGTAAGGTTCGCACAACTAGAAATCATCAATGTAATGCAAAAAACGATGAAAACGGATTCACTACGCCTGAAAAAAATGTTAGTTTCAGTAAATTTTTTCATCCCTACCCCCATTTTTTGTGTGGTTAACGCCCACTTTGATCTCTCAGGGGTTTAATTCCTCGATGTTTGTTTGAATATAATATCGATATTCCCCCCTTGTTGCTGGTTTTTCCTTTCAGTCAACAAAAAACTTCAAAGGTTAGTCCATGTGCTAAATATTTACCCGGCCGGCCCCCATATTTCAGGGCTTAGTCTTGGGGCAGCCTCTTCATGATCCTCTTTTCCAGAAACGCCCTGCGCATTCTGGATGATGATCCGATCAGGTCGGTCAGTTCGCTCCAGGGCGCCGCGTTCGGGTTCAACCATGGTTTCAGTCGCCTATAAAGCGGGTTGGGAGGGCGAAAGTCGCGTGGGGCTTCCTCCACGTAGGGCGGCTTGATCGTTTCGCCCGGTTCTTCCTCGTTGTACAGGCGGATGGCCGCGACGTTCAAATCCTCGTCCACTAAAACCATGGCCCCGCCGTGCAGCGGCGATGGCTTTTTGGTTTCCACCACCCATCCTCCGGTGTTGTACACATCCACCACTCCGGGATAATTATTGAACTTTTTGTAACAGGAAAATGGTTTGTGGGTATGTCCGTAAACCAAGACGGTTTCCGGGGTTTTGACGTTCCAGGTATGTTGCTCGAAGGTTTTATTCTTCGGCAACTCGTCAACCCCCAAGGCGCGGCAGACCAAATTATCCGCCATCTGCCGCCATAATTGATTCTCGACGTATTTGTACAAGCTTTTCGTCGCTTTTTCGCTCAGTTTCTCATCTGTATTTAATTTTTCGGATAGTCCGTACTTATGGTAAGCCCATCCCAGTAATTTTTTGAGGATGGCTTTTTCCGCGACGTCGGTCCAGGACCAGCCTATTTCCTCGGCCAAGAGAAAGGCCAAGCGGTCGATCACTTCGGCGCCGCCGTCGGTGTCGCTTATCTTCTCGTAGATTGTTTCCAGGCCGACGTCGGAGCGACCCAGGGCCGACCACAGGAAATCTATCCATGCGAAGTTTTCCCTTTCCAGGTCCCAGACGTGGAAGGGCTCTTTGTTTTCCTTGAAAAACATCCGGTTGAGCTTGGACATCAACCCATAGACATCCTCGGTGAAATGGCCGTGGTGGAAGATGACGCACTTGTCCCCCCCGGAGTTGAGCAACCCCAGATTGGGGTAGGCGATCTGAATGTCCGGCGTTGCCGGGACCCGGGCGGTGGACGCATAAGCGTCCAGGAGCGCCAAGCGGACCGGGTTAACCTTGTCCTCGACGAACATATTGGTGGCGTGCCAGGGCCTAGGCAAGGGGTTATTCGTGAATTGGTTTATGTTTCGTCCCAGAAACCCGACGTACTGGGCCTCCCTGGCCATTTCCCAGAGGTGATGGTCGTGGTTGCCGGGTAGGAAAAAAATTTTCGAAAAAAGCTCGGCGCCACTGGCCATGGTCCCTTCCAGGAACCGCTGGAAGACCATGCCCGCTTCCTCGTCGCGGGCCAGGGCGAGTTCCAGGATATCGCCGTTTAGTATCAGGGTCGGCTTGGCTGCGTGGTCGCAAAATTGCTCGACCACGGTCCGGAGGCACGCGATAAGAGAATTGAGGACCGGACTGGGCGCGGCGGGGTCCACCTTGTCCTCGCCGGAAACCAAGTTGGTCAGGAGGCTATCTTCCTCGCCGAAATGCAAGTCGGATAGACAGATGTACTTGACGGTCATGTCCCCCCCCTTTTATTTGTTTACACCTCTTTTTAGGCTTCCCGCCCTTTCGCGGCGGTTCGGCCCAAGCTGTTTACGGAATCATTTTTTTGTGGTTAGAATTGAAAAATGAAGCGACAAGGCCCGACCCTAGGGCTCCCCTTCGTCCGTCGCGCGGAGGGACGAGATGTGACCGCGGGCCCCCGGTTTTCTTGTTGATAGTTGCCGAGCAACATGGTTTTTACTGTCGGGGATTATCGCTGTTTTTATTGTATTTGTCAATATTATAAGAAAGATAGACATGGCGGCAAACGGGCGGAAGGCTTCCGCCGCAACCCTTGCGCGTCATGGCTTTCACGACGCGGTGTTTTTATTTTTATTGGAATTAGACGTTGCCGAGAACGCAAGCAGCGGTTTCCGATAGGTGGAGGGGTTTTCGGAATGGCGGTTTTCGCCGAGCCGGGCCAATTCTATCTATTTTGGCCCGAACGGCGGCGGTATTCGCCCTAGTCTATTTCGTCAACAGCCGGCATGTTCCAACCAACATCCGGCGCCGGACCGCTCCCGGCCGGCGCCGGGCCCGTTTATTTGGTGGGACGAATCCCCAGCACGAAAATCTCATACTCCGTGGGGCCGGCCAGGAATTCCTGAATCTTGGCCTCTTCCTTCATCCGTTGGGCGTTTTCCTTCCAACTCAGCCAGTTTTCCACGCTTTGCCACGTGCCGATCACCAGGATTTTATTCGGGTCGTCGTAACCCAGCAGCGACTCCCCGGTAATGTAACCCGGCTGGTCCATGGCCAAGGCCCTCAGCTTCCTGAGGCTGGAAAAAACGTTGTTGGGGCCTCCTTCCCGGCACCGTCTGGTTATGAGCACTTTAACAGCCATAAGAGCTCCTTTCCCTGAAGGTTTCGGTTAAAAAATTGTCCCTAGGACTTCTAGTTTAGACCTAGGACCAAGGGAATACAACCCCGGGGGCCCGGTTTCGACGCTTGGTCCGGCTTGGTTTCGGTTGGGGAGGCGGGCGCGACTTTTTTTCTTGACAAAATACGGTTAATGATATTCACTCACTCGATAGCTCCCGTTTAATTTTCCCCCCGCGTTCCCAACCGGACCAGGGCGTTCGCCGCCCGAGCCCGGAAGAAACGACGGACCGAAACGGGAGCTTCGCGCTCGGTAATATTTTTGTGCTCATTTGGCAATATGTTAACGGGAGGCGGATTGAAAGGGGCCTGACTTGACCCCTGGGGACCGCCGGCTGCTTTTTTTTTCGGTCCCGGCGTGAACAGGTTGGCAAAAGTAACCTTGACGCCGCCGCGGCGGAGGGGGGGACGCGAACGGGCCGGCATGGGTTTGGCAACCGGGAAAATATTCCGGCGAGAGCAGGTTTCAATTCAGAGGGTCCGTCGGGTTTGGACGACGGGCCGGGGAGAGGTTCATGTCGTATAAATTCATCACCGTGGAAAAGCGGGGCCGCTTGACCATCGTCGCCATCAATCGTCCCGAGGTCCGCAATGCCCTGCACATCCCGGCCAACCAGGAGTTGGACGCGGCCTTCAATGAGTTTGCCGACGACCCCGAGGCCTGGGTCGCCATCCTGACCGGAACGGGGACCCAATCCTTTTCCGCCGGCAACGATTTGAAGTGGCAGGCGGAAAACGGGGTGGCGGCCCTGGTGGCGGGCCTGCGGTCGCTGCGGGGCGGTTTCGGGGGGATCACGGCCCGGTTTGATTGTTTCAAGCCCCTGATCGCCGCCGTCAATGGCAATGCCTTGGGCGGCGGGTTCGAGATGGCCCTGGCCTGCGACATCGTGGTGGCCGCGGAGGGGGCGGTTTTCGGTCTTCCGGAGCCCAAGGTGGGGTTGGTGGCCGGGGCCGGGGGCGTGCAGCGGCTCCCCCAGAAGATGCCCCAGCAACTGGCCATGGGCTTGATCCTGACCGGAGGAAGTCTTTCCGCCGCAAAGGCCCTGGAACTGGGCCTGGTCAACGAGCTGGCCCCTTCGGACCAGGTGCTGTCGCGGGCCCTGGCCTGGGCGGACCGGATACTGGCCTGCGCGCCCCTGGCCGTGCGCGCGGCCAAGGAAGGGGCTTGGCTGGGGCGGGACAAGCCCCTGTCCGAGGTGGTCGGACGTTTGTACCCGGGGCTCCAGGCCGCCTTGAATTCCGAGGACATCCGGGAGGGGGCCGCGGCTTTCGTGCAGAAGCGGAAGCCCGAATGGAAGGGTAGATAACCGCGGGGCGTCCCGGGCCGGGGTTTCCGGCGGGACGAGGCCCGGGACTGCCCGACTTCGGTCGGGACGGTCGGCCTAAAAGGAGTGGAAGAATGAACCAGGAAAAGTTTTGGCACAAGTCCTATGGGCGGGCGATACCCGAGTTCGACCCGCGGGAATTCGAAACCGACCTTGTTTCGGTCTTCAGGGAGGCCATCGGCAAGCACGGCCCGCGCCAGGCCGTCATCTTCATGGGTCTTCCGCTGACGTTTCTCCAGATCGACGCCTTCGCCGACCGTTTCGCCCAGGCCCTGATCGCCCACGGTTTCGGCAAGGGCGACGTGGTGGGGATCAACCTGCCCAATGTTCCCGAGTATGTCATCGCCTGGCTGGGGGCCATGAAGGTCGGCTGCGTCACCACCGGGATATCCCTTCTTCTCTCTCCCGGGGAGTTGGCCAAGCAGTTGCGGGATTCCCGGGCCAAGGGCCTGGTGATCCTCGACGCCCTGGCTCGGGCCCGGGCCGGGGAAGTCCTGGCGGATTGCCCGGACCTGGACCTGGTTATCCCGGTCGCGATCATGGATTTTCTCAAGGAAGCCCCGGCGTCGCCCTTTCCGGCCCCGCCCGGGAAAAAGGTTTTGAATTTCGGAAGCGTTTTTCGGTCCGACGCCTATCCGGCCGTTTCGCCGGACGTCGTCCTGTCTCCGGACGACACGGCGTATCTCATGTTCACGGGCGGCGCCACGGGCCCGCCCAAGGGCGCGATCCTGACCCACCGCGCCTGCGTGTCCGAGCTGATGATCGTGCGCCGGTATTTGGAATACGGGGAGAGGGAGGGCAAGGTCCTGTCCGCCTTTCCCATGTTCCACATCGCGGGGTTGTTGTTCAACGCCATCACCTTTTCCGCGGGCCTGACCCAGATTCTGCTGCCCGACCCCCGGAATATCGATTTCATCGTCAAAATGCTGACCGAGCAGAAACCGTTCATGATCAGCAACGTGCCGTCGATTTATTATCTCCTCATCGCCCACCCCGGGTTCAGGGCCTTGGACCACGCGGGCCTGGAACAAGTGATTTCCGCCGCTGCGCCCTTTCCCGAGGATTCCCAGAAGGAGTTGGAACGGATCGTGGGCCCGGGCAAGGTCATGGAACTGTGGGGCATGACCGAAACGGCCAGGGTCGGGGCCATGAACCCGCTGCGAGGGCGGAAAAAATTGGGGACCGTCGGCCTGCCCCTGCCCAACATGGACGTCAAGCTGGTGGACCCGGAAACCGGACGGAAGGTCGGGATCAATGAACCGGGCGAAATCCTGATCAAGGGGCCGAACCTGATGTCCGGGTACTTCCTCAACCCCGAGGAAACGGCCCTGGTCCTGGAAAAGGACGGGTACCTCCACACCGGCGACGTGGCGATTCAGGACGAGGAGGGGTATCTCCGGCTGGTGGACCGGACCAAGGACATGATCATTGTCAGCGGGTACAAGGTCTTTTCCAAAAAAGTCGAGGATATGCTCGCCGACCATCCCGCCGTGGGGATCATGGCCCTGGTGGGGGTCCCCAACCCGGACCGGCCGGGGTCGGAGCTGGTCAAGGCCTATGTGGTCAAGGCCGCGAATTTCCGGTTCGAGGGGACGGATGACGAGCTGAAAAAGGATATCGTCGAATTCGCCAAGACCAAGGCGGCCCCGTACGAAGTCCCCAAGATCATAGAATTTTTGGAGACCATGCCCCTGACCGGCGTCGGCAAGCTCGACAAGAAGGTCCTCCGGGCCATGGCCCGGGGCGAAACCCGGAAGCAGGCGGAATAACCGCCGTTCACAAGGAGGCGCGGATGACGATCGGCAATTTCGTTTCAAGAAACGCGGCCCTTTACCCCGACCGGGAAGCCCTGGTCTTTTTGGAACAACGTTATTCCTGGAAGCAGCTCAATTCCCGGGTCAATCGCCTGGCCGACTCGTTTTTGGCCCTGGGCCTGCGCAAGGGCGACAAGGTCGCCCTCTGGTCGGAAAACCACCCGGCCTGCGTGGAGGCCAATTACGCCCTGGCCAAGATCGGGGTCGTCTATTTTCCGGTCCTGTCCCGTCTCCTGCCCGGGGAAATCGCCCAGTTGATCGACCAGTCCGAGGCCCGGGTCCTGATCTTCCAGTCCGAGGCGGCCGCGGCCCTGGCCGGAGTGAAGGCGGCCCTGCCCCGGGTGGAAAAGTTCATTCAGATCGGCGGCCCGGCGTCCGACTTCGCCGAGGATTACGAGGAATTTCTCGCCCGGGGCCGGGACGTGGAACCGGAAGTCGAGGTCGGGCCCGACGATTTGTATATTTTCCTCTGCACCGGCGGGACCACGGGGCTTAGCAAAATGGCCATGCTGAGCCACGCCAACGCCATGTTCGCCATTTTCACGACCATCAACAGCCTCCACTTGACGGAAAAGGACGCGGGCATCCAGGTCCTGCCCCTGTTCCACGTCATCATCAACAATTGCCTCAACGCCCTGGTCGCGGCCGGCGCCAAGGTCGTCCTGGAACCCCGCTTCGACCCGGTGATGTTCATGCGGGACATGCATCGGGAAAAGGTCACGGCGGCCATGGTCGTGCCTCCTTTTCTTTTTAACTGGATTGCGGCCTTTCCCGAGGCCATGGCCTTTGACCAGAGTCACGTCCGGCTGTTCGCCACGGCGGCGGCCACTTTTCCCACCGACCTCAAGCGCGCGGTTGCCGGCCATTTCCCCAACGCCGAGATTTTTTACACCTACGGCCTGACCGAAACCAGCGGCGGGAACGCCGCGCTCCTTAACCCGGCCATGCAGTTCGCCAAGGACGGGGCCATTGGCGTGGTCAACCCGGTCCTGAACCACCGGGTCGTGGACCAATTCGGCCGGGACGTCGGCCCGGGAGCGGTCGGGGAGTTGCTGCTCAAGGGGCCGTCGGTCATCCGGGGCTACTATAAACGGCCGGAAGAGACCGCCGCGACCTTCAAGGACGGTTGGCTTCATACCGGGGACCTGGTCCGGCGGGACGAGGACGGCTTCCTCTTTTTCGTGGACCGGGCCAAGGAAATGATCAAAACCGGCGGGGAAAACGTTTTCGCCAAGGAGGTGGAAGACGCCATTCTGACCAACAAAAAGGTCCAGGAAGTCGGCGTGTTCGGCCTGCCGGATGAAAAATGGGGCGAAAAGATACACGCGGCCGTGGTCCTAAAACCCGGCGAGTCAGCCGTCGAGGCGGAAATAATCGCCTACGCCAAGGAAAGGCTGCCCGGTTTCAAATGCCCCAAGACGGTGTTTTTCCTGCCGGCCCTGCCCCGGAACCCCAGCGGCAAGGTCTTGAAATATAAACTGAAGGAGAAATTTTTGCTGGTCCGGGACTGATCGGCGGGCCAGCAGGCGGGTCTTAAGGGGACGCCCCCGGCCAGGCCGGGGGCGTTTTTTGCTGTTGACAGCTTATATATATAACTGTATAACTACTCTCATAGGGTAATTCACGGACCGCCGCCCAGCTCCCGGGCGAAAAAACGGCGTCGGAGGAACATCCATAATGTTCAAAATTATCGGAGAACTCATCAACACCACCCGTAAAAAGGTCAAGGAAGCGGCCGAGGCCAGGGACGCCGCGTTCATCAGGGACCTGGCCGAGCGGCAGGTCAGGGCCGGAGCGGCCTTTATCGACGTCAACGGCGGGGGGCGGGCCGGCCATGAGCTCGAAACCATGAGTTGGCTCCTGGACGTGGTGCAGGAAGCATCCGGCGACGTCCCCCTCAGCCTGGACAGCAACGATCCGGCCGTGTTGCGCCTGGCCTGCGAAAAAGTCCTGGTCACGCCCCTGATCAATTCCATCAGCCTGGAAACCGGGCGCTGGAACGGCTTGTCCTCCTTTCTCAACGGTCGCGACTGCGACGTCCTGGCCTTGTGCCTGGACGATTCCGGGCTCCCCAAGACCTTGCGCGACATTCTCGACCGGGCGGAAAAGCTAATCCATGGTTTGAACGAGCTTGGTTTTCCCAACCACCGCATCTATATCGACCCGTTGATCCAGCCCATCGCCACGGACGCGACCAAGGGCCGGACGGTCATGACGGCCGTGACCTCGATCATGGAGATGTTTCCCGGGGTCCATACCTGTTGCGGACTTTCCAATATTTCCTTCGGCCTGCCCCAGAGGCGGGTGGTCAACCGCTATTTCCTGGCCCTGATGATCTCCGCCGGGCTCGACAGCGCCATCCTGGACCCGTTGGACGGCAAAATGATGGAAGCGGTCTGGACCTCGGAAATGCTGGTCGGTCGGGACCGTTTTTGCCGAAATTACCTGGGGGCGGCCCGGGCCGGCGGGATTGAAGCCTAAAGGGCCCGCCCGGCCAGGTGGCGGGGCCGGTCGCGGGCGGTTATAATCGGCCGAAAACGTCGTTTTGAAACAACGACGGCATGAGGGCTGAAAAATGGAAGCGGACTGGAGCGAATTAAACCCGAGGGAACGGCAGCGCGCCCGGTTCCAACGGCTGCTGGCGGTCGTTGACCCGCCTTTCGAGAGTCGCGCGGCCGCGGGAAAATACCGGACCGGCGTGGAAAGGCTCAGGGATTCAATTCTGCTGGACAACCGGAGCGGCGTGGTCCCGATTCTGCCGCTCAACCAGATGTTCCCCGCCTCCCACGCCGGAATATCATTCCAGCGGGCCATGTATGACGGCCCGGCCGCGTACGGGGCCTGGATGCGGTATCTGGATGATTTCGATCCGGATTATTACCTGGGCCTGGACATGGCGTCCAGCGGGGGGCTTTTGGACATCCTGGGCTGCCGTCTGTACAAGTGGCCCGGGGGCGGCCTGTCTTCCGGGGCGTCCTACCAGTGCGTGGACCGGGAATGGATGAAGGCCGAGGAATACACGGAGCTGCTGGCCGATCCCTCGGGGTTTTGGCTGCGAAAATACCTGCCCCGGGTTTTCGGGGCCTTGGCGGGTCTGGCGAGCCTCGAGCCCCTGGTGAACATCATGGAACTGCCGCCGCTCATGCCCAACCTGGCTTCCTGGGGTCGACCGGAAGTCCAGGAAGGCCTGCAAGTCATGATGGCGGCGGGTCGGGAAGCCTGGTCCCGCATGGAACTCTGCCGCGAATTCAACCGTCGGGCCCAGGCCAGGGGGGCCTTGGTCGCCTGGGGAGGCATGTCCAAGGCGCCGTTCGACTTGATCGGCGACACCTTGCGCGGCGCCGTGGGCATGGTGCGGGACATGTTCAAGCAGCCGGAGATGATTGTGGAGGCCGCCGAGCGCCTGGCCCCCCTGATGGTGAGGATGGGCTTGGACGCCGCCGAATCCAGCGGGCATCCCCTGGTGTTCATGCCCCTGCACCGGGGGGACGACGATTTCATGTCCGAAAAACAGTTCGAGAAGCTGTATTGGCCGAGCCTGAAAAAAGTGGTGGTCGGCCTGGTGGAGGAGGGGTGCGTCCCGCTTCTGTTCATCGAGGGCAGATACGATTCCCGGTTGGATTATTTGCGCGACCTGCCGCCCGGTTCGACCATCTGCCTGTTTCATCGGACCGATCTGGGCCTGGCGTCGGAAAAGCTGGCTAAAATCGCCTGCATCGGCGGGGGCGTTCCCGCCGCGACCCTGCTTTTCTCCACTTCGGACGAGGTGGCCGCGCACTGCCGGGCGGTGGTGGAACAATACGGGCCGCGAGGGGGGTTTATTCTGGCCGGCGACTCGGTCCTGGACAGATGTCCGGCGGAAAACCTACGGGCCATGCTTGGCGCCAACCGCCGGGGCGCCCCGGGACCAAGGGACGCCGACCTATATTAACCGCGTATTTTGGAAAGGAGAGTTGACATGCCGTCGAAGTTGTCGGAACTGTTGACCGATTTAAAGGAAGACGAGGCCCTGGAGTTCGTGGACCGGCAATTGGCCGCCGGGGGAGACGCCCTGGCGCTTCTGGCCGACGCCCGCGAAGGCCTCAAGGAAGTTGGCAAAAGGTTCGCCCAGGGACTGTATTTCATTCCGGACCTGATCTATTCCGGGGAAATACTCAAGCAGATCGCCGAAAAGGTCAAGCCCCACATCTCCCCCGAGGCCGGCGCCAACGACAAGAAACTGGGAAAAGTCATTGTCGGCACCGTTGAAGGCGATATCCACGACATCGGCAAGGACATGGTCGTGTTCATGCTGGAAACGGCCGGCTTCGAGGTCATCGACCTGGGGATCGACGTGCCGGTGCGAAAATTCGTGGACGCCATCACCGAGACCGGCGCCGAGGTGGTCGGGCTCAGCGGCTTTTTGACCCTGGCCTTCGACGCCATGAAACGGACCGTCCAGGCCATCGATGACTCGGGGTTGCGTCCCAAGGTCAAGATTATGATCGGCGGCGGCCAGATCGACGAGGACGTCCTTAAATATACCGGCGCCGACGCGTACGGCAAGGACGCCAACGAGGCCATCACCATCACTTCCCAGTGGCTTGGAGGTTGAACCATGGAAAAGCAATGGAAGGACATGACCCGGGAAGAGCGCCAGGAAGCGCGGTTCGAACGCTGGCTGGCCGGTCCGGGGCTGGAATTCAAAAGCCCCGCGGCCAAGGCCGAATACCAGGGCAAGGTCACGAGGATCAAGGACGCCGTCCAGTTGCGGAAAAATCCCGACCGGGTCCCGATAGTCCCGTTCGCCACCTTCATGCAGACGGTCATGACCGGCGCCAACCCGGCCGAGACCATGTACGACATCGACAAGATGACCGCGGCCTTCAAGAAATACCTGGCCGAATTCAACCCCGACGCCTTTTCGTCGATCTTTATCGTGCCCAGCGGCAAGGCCCTGGAAGCCCTGGGCTATGTCATGTACAAGTGGCCCGGGTTCAACCTGCCGGACCAGCATGTCTACCAGTGCCTGGAAAAGGAATACATGACCAAGGAAGACTACAAAACCTTGATCGACGACCCGTCCGATTTCTGGCTGAGGACCTATCTCCCCCGGTCGTTCAAGGCCCTGGAACCACTGGCCATGCTGCCCACCTTGATCGGGGCCATGGAACTGCCGCCCATCGCGCCGTTCCTGTTCACCCTGGGCCTCCCGCCGGTCCAGGAAATGCTCTCGGCCCTGCTGGAAGCCGGCCGCCTGTCCTTCGAATGGGGCGGAAAAATCCTGGCCATGGACAAGGAAGCCCAGGAATCCGGTCATCTGGCTTTTTCGGGCGGCTTCTCCAAGGCCCCCTACGATTTCCTGGGCGACACCCTGCGCGGGTCCCGGGGCATGTTCATGGACCTCTACCGGAACCCGGACCAGGTTTTAAAGGCCGTGGAACGGTTGACTCCCCTGGCCGTGAAGTTGGGGCTCGGCGGCGCCGAGGCCTCGGGCAACCCCATCGTCTTCATGCCGCTGCACAAGGGCGCGGACGGCTTTATGTCCGACGAGCAGTTTAAAAAGTTTTACTGGCCGTCCCTCAAGGCGGTGGTCATGGGGTTGATCGAGGAAGGCTGCGTCCCCTTCCTGTTCGCGGAGGGCGGTTTCAATTCCAGGTTGGAATACCTTAACGAACTGCCCGCCGGGCACACCATCTGGTTGTTCGACCGGACGGACATGGCCGAGGCCAAGAGAATCGCCGGCAAGACCATCTGCCTGGCCGGGAATATTCCCATTTCCAAGATCATGACCGGGACCCCGGACCAGGTCAAGGCCGCCTGCAAGGAACTGATCGACACGGTCGGGGTCGGAGGCGGCTACATCATGGCCATGGGCTGCGCCGCCGACGAGGGCGTTTACGAAAACGTCCAGGCCATGATCGAGTTCACCAAGGAATACGGCGTTTACAAATAATCAGCTTCCAATAAAACGCCCGCGCCCCGGGGACTTGTGGAGGCCGGCCTCCGTCCCCGGGGAGGCGGGCGTTTTGTTTTTTCCCCGTCCGGGGCCGACCGGCGGGGTCCGATCGGCCGGCTTTGGAAAAACCTTGTTCGGTCCCGCCGAAGATGTTAGTCTGGCCTTGGGTGGGGGCGCGCGCCCCGGAAAATATCTCACTTTTTTCCGACCGAGGTTTTATGATCTCAAAGCAGGATTTGATGCATAAATTGGTCCAGGCCCTGTTCGAGTCGGTGGCCCTGGCCATGAACGACGCGTTGAAGGACTGGGATCGGGACGTCCCCATAAACCTCGACGAGATTTTCGCCGACGTCGGCGTTTTGACCATGACCACGGGCGCGGTGGTGCTGCTCGACAAGCTCGGCCGCGATGTCGCCGTCATGGCGGTCAAGCGGCTGGCCGAACGGATCGAGCGGGGAGACCTCGACAATTTAAGCGGTTTTTCTTCCTCGACCTTGCAGTGAATTCGGCCGGGACGTCGCCCGGCCGCATCCCCGCCAGGCGCGGCGGAGGGTGTATTTAACCGCGACCGGCCCGGCCGAGTCGGGAAACCGTATTGCGCCCTTCGTATTTGGCCTGGTACAGGGCTTGGTCCGCGTATTTAATAAGGGTGGACAGGCAGGGTATCTCGGGCCGAAAGGGCGCGACCCCGAAGCTGGCGGCGAAACGCACCACTCCCTGGGGAAGGGAGACGGCGTGGGCCGCGAAGGATGTCCGGACCCTTTCCGCCACCCGCATGGCGTCTCGTTCCGTGGTCTCGGGCAGGATAATGGCGAACTCGTCTCCTCCCATGCGGCCGAAGATATCCAATTCCCGCAGGTTTTCCCGACCGAGCGCCGCCATTTCCCTCAGGACCTGGTCCCCGGCTTGGTGACCGTAGGCGTCGTTGATCCGCTTGAAGTTGTCCACGTCGAAATAGACCATTGAGAGCGGACGGTTTTCCCGCTTGGCCCTGGCCACTTCCCGTTGCCCGAGTTCGATGAAATATCTCCGGTTCCACAATCCCGTGAGCCCGTCGACGCGGGCCAGTTTTTTCAGGTCCTTCAGCAGGCGGCGCCTTTCGGTGACGTCGATCACCAACCCCTCCAGTTCGATCAGTTTTCCCGAATCGTCGAAAACGCCCTTGGTGCATACTTCCACCCAAATTGATTCGCCGTTTCCGCGGCGTAGTTGCAATGGGTAATCCTTGAGTTCTCCCCGGTTTTGCAGGGCCTGAATCAGGCCGCGGCGGTGGGCGGGGGATAAATAGACGTCCTCGGCGATGTCCCTTACCTGGCGCAGCATGTCCTCGGTCGAGTCGTATCCGAAAATCCTGGCCATGGCGGGGTTGATATCCAGGAAGCGGCCTTCCACGGTGGAGCGATAGACGCCCTGGATGCTGCGTTCAAAGATGCTGCGATATTTTTCCTCGCTTTTCATCAGTTGTTCGTAGAGTCGGGTTAACTGGCCCTGCATGCGGTCGCCCATTTTCACCAGGCGAATGCTTTGCCGGTAAAGCTTTTTATAGCGTTCCAAAAGGGCCGCGTAAGCCGCGGCGGGCACGTCGGCGGAGTATTGGTCGAGCAGGGCGTCGGCCGCGGCCATGGTACGTTCCTCGTCGTCGAAAATGGAGACTTTGCCGGTCATGGTCAATCCTCGTAGGCCTCGATTTCAAAGGCCGCGGCGGTCAGTTCCTCGGCGAACTCCTGTCCGCACTCCAACGCTATTTCGTTTTCGACATGATGACGCCAGATGATGGTGACCTTTATCCCCCTGCCGGCGGCTTCTTCCAATAGATCGAAGATATTCATCAGCACTTTCGAGCTCGAGGAGTTGAAATAAACGATGTCCAGGTCCACGCGGACCGCTTCGCCGCCGGCCAGATCGGCGAGATAGGTTTCCAGCCAGGCGATGATCGGGGTGAAAAAGGCCAGGGCGTTTTCCGGATAGGATTCGCCCCGCATGACCAGCGACGCGGCCAGCGGGTCGAAATCCACCCCCAGGGTTGAAACGGTTGGTTTCAGTACGAGTCGTTCCATGATGATCAACCCATGGCTTTGATGAAAAAGAAGACCGTTTCGGAGTCGATGGGGGCGACCCGGCATTCCAACGGCTCGCTGGCCCGGCGAAACATTTCGATGAGCCCCAGGCCGGCGCCCTTGCTGTCCTCGGCCGGTTCTTCCCGGCGTAGGCGCCGGTAGAGCTCGTTAAGTTCCTTTTTGTCCAATTGCTGGAGATACCTGATTCGTTCGAGCAGCTTCTCGCTTTGGGCCGGTTGCGTTTTGTTGCCGCAGATGACGTAGAATTTTCTCTCGCGGCGTCCCACGATAACCAGGCCTTGCCGCGTCGCGTTTTCGTCGTCGGCGTGTGGCGACGTTTTTTCGGTGGAATAGCGCAGGATGTTCTGCATCTGTTCGACAAACAAGGAAAAGACCCGTTGAATGGTGGGCGTCCCCACGTCCTCCAACTCCATTTTTCGTTTCAAGGTCTGCCCGATGCCTTCCAAAAGACCCTGCGACGTGGGGCCGCGGAAGCAGAACATCACCCCGTCGCGGTGTAATTCCTCGTAGAACGACAGCACATGGTTCAACATTTTTGCTCCTTGGTTGAGAAGCCGAGGACCGTGACGTCGTCGCGTTGGTCGGCCGGGCCTTTATAGTCGGCGAAGACCTGTTCCAGGTCCCGGAGCTGGTCGGCCAGGGACAGGCCGCGGCTCCCCGCCATCCATTCGCGGATGCGGCGGCGTCCAAAAGGCAGCCGTTTGGGGCCGCCGATCTGGTCGATGACGCCGTCGGTCAACAGGTAGACCGCGTCCACGTCTCGCAGCGCGAAGGTTTGGTTGGTGAATTCCCGGTCCGGGGGAACGTCGGCGAAGCCCACGCCCCGGCGGTCCCCCCTGTGTTCGCTTATTTCTTCCCGGCCGACCAAAAAAAGATTGCTCCGGGCCCCGGCGAAGCGCAGGACCTTGGCGTGACGATCGAGGCAGCACACGGCGCCTTCCAGGCCGTCGCTGGAAAGATAGCCCTGGGTGCGATTCGAAAGGGCCTTGGCCAGGGCCAGATTCATTCGCGACAGCAAGCGGCCCGGGTCGGCGAGGCACGACTCGTCGTAATTCTGTTCGAATAGGGAAAAGGCGATGAGGGCCAGAAGGGCCCCGGGCACGCCATGCCCCGTGCAGTCGAAGACGGCCAGCAGGGACTGGTCGGCCGCGCGCTTGAGCCAGTAGGCGTCTCCTCCGACGCCGTCCCGGGGGCGCCATAGCAAAAAGTGGTCCCCCAGGGCCTCGTGGAGCTCGGCCCGGGAGGGGAGGACGGCCCGTTGAATCAGGCCGGCGTATTCCAACGCTTCCTCGGCCTGCCGCCGGGCCTGCTCAAGCTTGACCAGCGCTTCCTGGAGCCTGCTTTCCCGGGAGTTGAGCCCCTGCACCATCCAAAAGATGTTTCTTTGCAGTTGCCGAAAATCGTGTTCGGCGCCCTGTTCCATCGGCGGGTTGAAGTTCGGCGTGCGCCGACCGGCCTTGACTTCCTCCACGTAGGCGTTGATGCGTCGGGTTTGACGCAGCACGATCCACTCCTCCATGGCCTTGGCCAAGGGGTAATAAAGCGCCAGAATGACGGCGATATACAAGGCCATGACGTTGCGTAATCGGTCCGGTTCCAGTCCCTGAAGCAAGAGGAGGCCCGCCAGGGGCGGGAACAAGCCCATGGTTACGAGCACCATGTTGATTTTGACGCCGACCCCAAGATTGGACAGGTAGTCCAACCCATGTTGAAAAAAACCGCCGGCCGGCTCGGCGGTCGGGGGGTGATCGGATGAGCTTGGGGGCATATTTGATTTATCCTGGTTCTTTCTCGCTATTACCGGGGCGTCTTGTAGTTCGGGACATCCAATGAATACGGCGCCGGCGGGGTGGGCTCGAGGCACGACAACACTTGCCGCACCGGTTCCCGAATGGTCAGGAAAGCCTCCACCACTTCGGGGTCAAACTGGGAGCCGGAGCATCTTTCGATTTCCCGGCAGGCTTCCTCGAACCCTATTTCGTCCCGGTAGGGACGCCGCCGCAGCATGGCCGAAAGGCTGTCGGCCAAGCCGATGATCCTGGACCCCAAGGGGATGTCGCGGCCCGACAGCCGACCGGGATACCCGTTTCCATCGAATCTTTCGTGGTGGCAAAGCACCAGTTCCGGGACCCGCATGCGGGCCATGGCGTCGACC
Source organism: Pseudomonadota bacterium (assembly GCA_043806915.1). Taxonomy (GTDB): domain Bacteria; phylum Desulfobacterota; class Desulfarculia; order Adiutricales; family JAGVGV01; genus JAZDGM01. The sequence goes on from JAZDGM010000027.1 coordinate 48,629, forward strand.
GGGGCGAGAATGGCGGCGCCGACGCCCGGGTGTTTTTTTATCAGGCCCCATTCCTCCTCCGTAAGTGGGCCGGTCTTGGCCAGCACCCGGTCGGGGACCCCAATTTTGCCGATGTCGTGCAAATGCCCGGCGATGTGAATGACGTCGGCCTGTTGGGGGGAAAAGCCCATGGCCAGGGCCACGGCTTGGGCCGCCACCGCGACTTCCTCGGAATGGTTTTTGGTGTAGGGGTCCTTGGCGTCGATGGCGCGCCCGAGAGATTCGGACATTTCATGGACGATTTTGGATATTTGGGGGCAATAATCGTCCTGGGCGGAAATATCCTCGTCGACCGCCGGATTCAAAAGGGCTTCAAGGCCCTCCTCGAAACCGGGTTCGCTTCCCTTCAATCCGGCCCGATTCCTTATGTCCCTGAAGAGAAGCCTGGAATTTATGCTCCAGGACGGCCTTGGCCGGGCGCTCCCGTTCCATTTTTTTTCCACGATGTCTTCTGCTCGCATTTCGTCCTTTTCGTCGGCCTGGTCTTTCGCGGCTCGGGGGCGTCGGCGGCCGACCCCGGCCGCCCCTCGCGAGGACCCAAGCCTCCCGCCCCGCCCTGGACCCAGGGCGGGGCGGGTCATTCTATTTCATATCCACGGCCTTGATCCAGATCACGCCGTCCTGGGAAAGTTCCTTGCCCTCGTATTCCTTTTGGGGACCGACGCCCAAGGCGCAAAAGCCCCACCAGCCGGCCCGGGGAATGCCGAAGGAAAATTGTCCCTGGCCGTCGGCGAAAATGGTCATGGTCTCGAAAGCCGGGTGCGGGGCCGCCACTTCCGCCTTGGGAGAGAAGGCGTTCCGGTCCATGAGGGGGAGGTGGTTGAGGTATTCGACCTCAATTTCGGCGTTGGGGACCGGTTGGCCCGAGCGCAGGACCACGCCGCGAAACACGTTGCCGGTCCACACGGCGTAGGGCTTGTCCAGGGGCTTGATTTCCGCGGGCAGGTTCAGCGGTTCGTTCCAGGGGCCGGGTATGCCGCCCACATTGGCGATGATTTTGGTGATCTGTTGAATGTAGACGCCTTCCTCGGCCTCGTGATAAGGCTTGGGAACAAGCACGAAGGTGTAGTCGCCCATTTTTCTCGCATTGACCTGGGCCTCATAAGCCTGCCCCCGGCGTCCCTGGCTGGTCCATTCGATCGGCTTCAATTTATCCATAAGGTCGGTTTTTTCGGTTTGCTCCTCCTTGCCGTGGATTACGTAGAATTCCTCGGGCCGGCCCATGTCCATGGTGTGCCCGGCGCTGAAGGGGTGGGTGAAGACCAGCTTTAGGGTCAGGGCTTCGCCCTTGGTCAAGGCGATTTCGGGAGTGTAGACCATCTGGAAATGCGCCGCCGCGGGAACGACGGACAACAAAAGAAACAAACCGCAAAAAGCCGCTATTTTTTTCATAAAGTTCCAGTCTCCTTTATTTTGTGGATTAATAAGTTTCATGCCGGGCCCGGACGGTTATTCCAAGATGTCCTTGCCGGGGATGACGATCAGATGGCCTTCGCCGGCATTGAATTCCACCTGGTATTCCCCGGCCGGCTTGTCGAAGGAAAACTCGCCGACTTCATCGATCTTGCCCGCGGCGATAACCTTTCCATCCGGGCCCTTGACGTACATGGCCACTCCCGAGGCCGAGGAGCCGTCGGAAAAACCACCCTCGCAAGTGATTCTTCCCTGGCCGTTGTCCCAGCACGAGCATAGGGGCGTGTGGGCCAGGGCCGGGCTTCCGGCCGCCAGGGCCGCGAAAAGGGAAAGAGCGAAAAACGATTTTTTCAACATGTCTGATTCCTCCTTGCTTCGGTTAGACGGTCGCCGTCTTGTTTTTGATGAACCCCAGGCCGATGGTCACCGCGAGCGCCAGCCCTTGGAAGGCGAACATGGCTTCCAGGCCGGTCAGGCCCAGGGCCGAGCCGCCCGAATAGACCAAGGCGGCGACGCCCAGACCCAGGATCATGGGGTAAAAAATTGAGAACAACATCCATTTGCCCGATCCCGCCTGCAATTTGACCGCTATGGCGGCGGCGATGCAGGGCGGGTACAGGACCATGAACAACATCAGGGCCAGGGCGGCCAGGGGAGTGAACCCCTTTTCCCCCTCGGCCATGCGCTTTTCCAGGGACTGACCGGAGTCTTCCTGCTGATAGAGGGCCCCCAGGGTGGCGACGCTGCTTTCCTTGGCGGCCAGGGCGCTGAGCAGGGCCACATTGACCCGCCAATTGAATCCGGCGTATTTGGTGACGGGTTCCAGGGCGTGGCCCAGCCTCCCCAGGAAGCTCAGGTCCAGGCGCTCTTGCCGCATGTCCAGGAGGATTTTTTTTCGGGACCGGTCTAGGTCCTTGAGGGCCCGATTCGCCTTTTGGGCGTCCTTGTCCGAACCGGACTGGGCGATTTCCAGGAATTCCGGGTTTCGTTCGGAAAAACGGGCGCTGAGTCGGGCGGCGGCCTCGCTGTTCCGGGCGGTCATCTTGGCCGACCGGAAGTCGTTCCAGAAAAGCGTCAACTCCACCAGTCGCCCCTCGTCGAAGCGGTCGGCGTATTTGGTGTTCCGGATGGACGCGAGGAAGTCCGCCGCGGCCTCGTCCTTTCTTTTTTCGTAACCATCCAGGCTTTCCCGGCTCAAACCCGGGAATTGGAGCAGGACGAAAAGGACCACCGCCACCGCCGCCACAATAGTGGTTATTTTTTTTAAAAAAAGCCAAACACGGCTCCAGGTCTTGACCAGGACCCCGCGCGGGGTGGGAAGATGATAGGGCGGCATTTCCATCACAAACGGTTGGGTTTCCTTGTTTTTCAATATGGTCAGGGTCAGGATTTTCGAGACCGGGAGGGCCAGGAGAAGGCTGATGGTGGAAATGAAGAACATGGCCGGGGCCTTGTGTTCGGCGAAGTAGATGTTGATCAGGAGAACGTACAAGGGCGTCTTGGCCAGGCAGTTGAGCATGGGAATGATCAGGATGGTGGCCAACCGCGATCGTTCGTCGGGAATGCCCTTGCAGGACATCACCGCCGGCACGGCGCACCCGCCCACATACACTCCTCCCAGGACCATGGGCAGGGTGGATTGCCCATGCAGCCCGTAGCGGCTCAAGAGACGGTCCATGATGAACGCCATGCGGGGCATGTACCCGCTGTCCTCCAGAATGGCTATCAGGCCGAATAATATAAAAAAAATGGGCACATAGTTGAGCAGGGCGTTGATGCTGTCCACGAACCAAAGCGCGAAGGAGCGTAGCAGCGGTATTTCGATGAACCCGGGGGCCGGAACGATCGATTCGACCGCCGACCGCAGTTTGGCCAGCAGGGGCCAGGTATGGGTGGTGAGGTTATACCCTTGGACGATGGACAGGTAATACAGCAGGTAAATTACCCCGATTAAAATCAGGGGACCCAGGAATTTGTGGCAGACTACTCGGTCGATGCCGTCGGACCAGGATTTTCGTTCGATTTCGGGTTTCTTGACCACTGAATCGGCCGTCTCGACCGCGGCTTGGTGTCGAAGCTGAGCGGTTTGTTGTTCCGGAGACCGTCCGTGGGTCGCCTCGAAGGCCGCTCTCATCTCCGCGGCGGCGGCCAATACCTTGTCCGGATCTCGATGGTGTTCCCTCAACAGCTCCCGGACTCCCCGGTCTCCCTCGAGAAGTTTGATCGCCAGCCACCTCGGGGGGTAGCGTTCGCGCAAGGCCGGCTCCCCGGTCAAGTCGTCCTTCACTTTCCGGATTAACGGTTCCAGTTCCCGGTAGTCGACCGGAGCGGCCGAGACCGTTTTTTTCGATCTCGCCAAGTCCGCCGCCGCCGCAAGCAGTTCCTTTTTTCCTTGACCGTTTTTCATGCTGGTTGGGCGCACCGGGACCCCGAGACGCCGGCCAAGCTTTTCGACGTCGATCTCCATCCCGCGCCTGGCGACGACATCCATCATGTTCAGATTCAGGAGCAGGGGCGTTTCCATCTCCAGAAGCTGTAGGGTAAGGTATAAATTGCCCTTCAAATTCGAGGCGTCAACGACGTTGATGACCAGGGCCGGTTTTTCGTGCAGCAGAAAATCGCGGGAAACACGCTCCTCGGGCGAGTAGGACGTCAGGCTGTATGTTCCGGGTAAATCGACAAGTTCTATTTTTTGCCCGTTGAATCCGCACCAGCCGACCATTTTATCCACGGTCACCCCGGGATAGTTGGCCACATGTTGGTTGGCGCCGGTCAACGCATTGAAAACCGTCGATTTTCCGCAGTTAGGTTGTCCGGCGAGGGCCGCCAGGGTCACGGGCGGGCTCATCGGGCGTCCACTTCGACGAACCGGGCTTCGTCATGCCGCAGGCTCAGGCGGCGCCCATCCAATAGAATTTCCATCGGGTCTTCCAGGGGAGCGTTCCTGACGACCTTGATCCGCATGCCTGGGTAGACGCCCATGTCAACCAGTCGTTGTCCCAACTTGTCCCGGATGGACAGGTTTGTAATCAGGGCTTGGTCTCCGGGTTTTAAACGGTCAAGCGTCATTTCATTCACCTCCGCGTTGTTAAAATAAAAAAGGCGTAACCAATGTGGGCCTGCCCTTGGTTACGCCTTCACTTTCCTCGCGCTTGGGGGCCGAGGACCGTAAGACGATCGATACAATAATAGATTAATCTAATTTGTCAAGGCGAATCTATTTCCGCCGCGGCCTCATTTCCGGCCGACGTCCAGGTCCAGGGGGCCCATGGGCGTTTCCATGGTCCGGGAGCGCACCTGGCGAAACCCGGCGCGAAGCATGGCCTCGGCCAAAAAACCTTGATCGAAAATAAGGTCCTTTTCCGTCTCGAGAGAATGGATTAGGTGTCCCAACATGGTTTCCGGCTTGGTTCGCTCGTCGGTCAGGCCGTCCTGGAGGCATAAAAAATACCCGCCGGGCTTCAGCGCCCGGTAGGCCTGGTCGAATAGCTCGTCAATTCGGTCCTTGGCGGTGTTCAAGGTGGAGGAGGCGAAGATCAAGTCATAATCGTCCCCGATATGGTCTTGGAGATAGTCGCCGGGCCGGGTCTCGATTCTCGACCCGAATTCGAACCGGCGGCCAAGGGCCTCGGCGGTTTCGAGGACGGCCGCCTGGTCGAGCACCACTCCCCGCATCGTCGGATGGGCCTGGACGATATACAGAGTGAAGACGCCGTGGCCCCCGCCCAGGTCGAGCATCTTTTGAAAGCCGGAAAAGCCGGGCAAGCGGGAAACAAGCCCGGCGATTGTTCCGCCCATGAAGCCGAAGGCCCACTGAGCGCCGGCGCGGGACCACTTGGCCCACGTTTCCGGCGCGGCCAGGTCGTGGTCGGTCGGGGTCGCGCCGGGTCCCCGCCGGATCAACTCAGCGGCCCGTTCAAGCCCCGACAGGCACATTTCCCAATAAAGAAGAAACAGGTCCCCGACATGGGTTGGAGAGTCCCGTACTAGAAAGGCTTGGTTGGAAGGGCGGTTCCTATAGAGCCCGTTTTTCTTTTCAAGCAGGCCGATGACCGCCAGGGCGTCGAGGAACTTGGCGGTGTTGCCTGGATGCAGTTCCAGTTGTCGAGCGGCGGCCTCGGCGGAGGAAGCTTCGCCGAGTCGATCGAAAACCCCGAGCTCCAATCCCAGGAGCAGGAGACGTGATTTCAGCGCTCCGTTCAATAAGGAGAACAGTTCCTGAAAGCTTTGTTTTTCCTCTGGTAGTTTCTTCATGTTACTTCTTCCCGTCGCCTTTCCGTCATTGTTGTTCACGAGGGGCGCGTCGCTCCGTTTGCCCCGGCCGTCGGCGCAAGCGCCGCCGGGCGGGCCGGAAACCGTATCCGGGCGATCCTGTTCGACAGCATCGGACCGATCACGGGGAGCCGACCCAGCCGCCCGAGCCATTTCCACCTTTTTTGATGAAAATCAAAATAATTCCATTCGCAAAGGTATTCAATTCCCTGGCCCCATGATTCCACGGTCCGCCCGTTCCGGGGCCCCCATTTGAATTTTACCCCGCTTTCTATTTCATTCACCGAATCGTGGTATTTTGTCCCCCGAACCAAAAAGGGGGCCAGGAGTTCAACCAGCATTTCCGCTCCGGGAAATCGTTCGACCAGCCCGGCAAAAAGAGGTCTCAACTCCGCTTCCGAAAAATACATCAGCAGCCCCTCGGCTATCAGCAGGACCGGCCTACCTTCCGCTTCCACCTCGTCGAGCCAGGACAAATCGAGGATGGATTTGGCGATGAAGCGGCGGCGGCCATTTTCAGGGAAAAAAAACCGCCTCAACTCGATCGCCTCGGGAAGGTCCAGGTCATACCACCGCTCCGGGGCCCCGTCCCCCAGTCGTTCCAACCGGGTGTCGAGGCCGGCGCCCAGGTTGATCACCACCGCCTCGGCATGGCGGCCTAGATAATCCCGCGTCGCCTCGTCCAATATCAAGGTCCTGATCGCCACGCCGACCTGGGTCGGCCAGGATTTCTCGAACCTCGAAAAATCATAGTCGATCTCGGAAACAATCGCCAAGGCCGCGTCGTCCCTGATTATGGGCGCCGTCATTCTTGATTCCGCGGCCTTGGCCCAGAGCGGAATCAGCATCGTTTCCGGCACGCCCTTCAATTTTCGCGGCGTGATCATAGGCCGTGCTCCTTGCTCCATCGCGCCCCTCAAAAAGGCGTATTAACAGCGGTGTTGAACAGGCAAGCGAGCGCATTCCCCGCGGCTTGCCGCGGGAAGCTTCAGCTCGACGACCCCTCAATGTTCCTGGTCCGGCTTGTCCGGGTCGTGACCTCCACCCTGACAACGGCAGCCCCGGCACTTGTTCCCGCCCCGGCAGCACCCTTTTTTCGCCGCCGTCAGGACCCGGCATCCGTCCGGGGCGATTTCGCGGCCTTTTTCCCCCTTGAAAAACAGGTTGCCGAGCGGAACGGCCTTGTCGGCCAAATTGTTTTTAATGATGTGGGAGGCAAAGGGCAGGATTTCGGTCACGCCCTTGGCGTCCACGAACACGCTTCCCCGGCCCTGGTATTGACATTGAATCAAATTGATCAGCTCCCACGCCGAACCGCCATCCAGGACGCCGTGCGGGTCCACATGCAGGTTCCCATTGCGGCGCTGAAAGGAAAGTCTGAAATTTCGAGCCACTTAGTTCTCCTTTTTTAACGTCGGTTGTATTCCCGGACCCCCGGGAAGAAAAAGGCGCCTCTCGACTTCCGGCGGATCGGGAGGCGCCTTCACTTTTTTCTCCGTCGCTCCGGACGAGAAACCCGTAAGGCGGACCCTTGGCCCCTACTCCGACTCGAGCAGGGCCTGGGTCAATTTTTTTCGCACCTGTTCCAATCTCTTTGATTTAAAGGATTTGCGGCTTTCCTCCAGTTCGTCGATCGCTTCCATGATCGCGGCCCGCAGTTTTTTTTCCCGGGTCCGGGGCCCCGGTGGACGGTCGAGGTCAAGTCCGGCCGCCTGTGGGTTTTCCGGCCCCGGCATCATGCCGGCGAGTGTTTCCAGGTGTTGTTTGAGTTCCGAGATATTTTGGACTATCGCGGACAACAGGTCCCGTTCCGTCCGACCGGCGGTCATGATAGACTCCTTTAAATATATTAGTAGCATCTAACTTTTGCGACAAAAAAAACCCGTCCGGGCCCTCGCCCCCGACCGGTCCCCGCGAGCCCAGGTCCGAGGCCGCGGCGCGCTCGTTCGACGCCTGGCGGGCGGCGAAGCGATGGAGGCAGCTTTCACCCCGGTCCCGACATACGCGGATAATGGCCATGAATCCAATAAACTTGTCCAGGGTCGGCGAACCCAGGGCGTGCTCTATTTTATAGGCTTCCGCGGCGGCGGTTGGAGCGTCGACGCCGGGTATCTCGATCGGGAATTTTCGCATGGTTTCGCGGCGGCGGTGCATTTCCGCGGCGACTTTCCGTCCCTCGGGGTTAAGTTCCACATACTCGTATTTTTCGTATTCCACCAACTCCCGGCTGCCCAGGGTTTTGAGCATGCCGGCGGCCGTGGACATCTTGACGTCCATTTTGCCGGCGATATCCCGGACGCGGACGACTTTTTTTTCCAGGCCGCTATCGTAAATGGCCTGGAGGTAATCTTCCATGACCGTGGCGAGAGGTTTTTCCGGTTCGAGCATCAGTTCGACTTTGTACCTCCAAACAAACTTTGAGGAATCTATTTATACTAGGCGCCTTGGGATGTCAAGTTTTTTTCCGCCCGACGGTTTGACCGGGCCCTGGGCGTCGAGCCTCCGTGTCATGACCGGCCTTTTTTCTTGCGATGGCGGACCCGACGGGGTAGAAGGTGGGAAACCATCGACTGTGGGGCGAAAGCCGTTTATTCCCGTTTTAGCGGTCGAGCCCGCGGGGCGCGGGGTTGGGGAGGGTTTATGAAGGGGCCTGGTCACGAGTGGGCGTCGGATGCGGAGGGCGCGGATGATTTTGAACTGGGGGAACTCACCGCCGAGCAATACCGCCGTATTTTTCCAACCGTCAAGATGGCGCCCTTGCCCCCGCGGCAGGCCAAAAGGTATTTGCTGCTGATTTTTCTATTGATGGGGGCCGTGCTTTTATATCAGTTCGTTTATCCGGCGTGGCGGGAGGAGGTCCTCAATGAATCGCGCAATTCCACGGCTCGGAACCATTTAAGACGCCTGATCCTGGCCCAGGAGCAGTTCTATCTGGAGGATGAGTGTTACGCCGGCGGCCTGGCGGACCTGGGAAGCTTTTTTTCCGGAAAGGAAGGCGTTGTGGTTCAGTTTCTCCACGCGGATAAATCGTCCTGGTCCGCCTATGTTTTTCATCGCGATTCCCCGGTTAAATATCTGTATGAAAGCGAGCGGGGCGGTTTCATGGGGGCCTTTGACCGGAAAACGGGAGAACGGGTCGCTCCGGAGGGCGGATAGAAAAACGGTTTTCCCGCCGGGGTCGCGGCAAACACGGCCCTCATGGTTTATACTCACCGGAAGGGGGCCGACGAGCCCCGGTTCGCGGCGTCGCGGTAAACTTTAGCGAGGAGGCCGACATGGCCAGGAAATACGACGTGGTGGTGATCGGGTCCGGACCCGCCGGCCGGCAGGCCGGGGTGGACCTCAAGAAGGCCGGTCTGTCCGCGGCCATGATTGAATCGTACGGCTTTGGCGGGACCTGTCCCCTGAGGGGGTGCGAGCCCAAGAAGGTGCTGGTGGACGCGGCGTTCACCGCGGCCCGGGCCGCCGATATGCGGGGGCAGGGGATCGAGGGGACCCTGGGCTTGAACTGGCCCGAACTGATGAAATTCAATCGGTCCATGGTGGACCCGGTCCCGGAACAGGTCGAGAGCCGGCTTAACATGCAGGGCGTCGACACCTATTTCGGCCAAGCCCGATTCGCGGGGCCGAACCTGATCGAGGTCGACGGCGAGGAACTGGAAGGAAAATTCGTGGTCATCGCGGTGGGGGCCGAACCGCTGCCGCTTGATTTTCCGGGCCGGGAACTGGTTTCCTCCAGCGACGTTTTTTTGGAGTTGAAAGAGGCGCCCCGGCGCGTCGTGTTTATCGGCGGAGGGTTCATTTCCTTCGAGTTCGCCCATGTCGCGGCCCGGGCCGGAGCCGAGGCGGTCATCCTGCATCGGTCCGGTCGGGCACTCAAGGCTTTCGACTCCGACTTGGCCGACCTTCAGGTCCGCGCCATGCGGGACCTGGGCGTGGATGTCCGCTTGAACGCTCCCCTCGCCGCCGTGACCGAGAAGGGCGGGGCCTTGACGGTCAGGGCGGGCCGGGAGGGCGAGTTAACCTTTGAAACCGACCTGGTCGTGCATGGCGCCGGGCGTGTTCCGGCCCTGAAGGGCTTGAATTTGGATAAGGCCGGAGTGGCTTATACTTCCCGAGGCGTGACTGTCAACGAATACATGCAATCCGTATCCAACCCGTGGGTTTACGCCGCGGGCGACGCGGCCGATTTTCCTCCCCCCCTGACTCCCGCCGCCACGGTCGAGGCTGCGGCCGCGGCCCATAACATCCTTTTCGGCAACCGGAAAAAGGTCGATCATTCTTCCGTCCCCAGTGTGGTGTTCACTTATCCGCCCTTGGCCCGGGTCGGCCTCCTGGAAGAGGAGGCCATAAAAAAAGGCCTGAAATTCAAGAAAATATTCCGGGACACATCCGACTTGACCGAGCACCGGCGAATAGGCCTGAAGCACGGCGGGTTCAAGCTGCTCCTGGACGAGGACGGGGACCGTGTCCTGGGCGCCCACATCCTGGGGGAGAAGGCGGAGGAAGTCATAAACGTTTTCGCCTTGGCCCTGCGCCACGGCCTGTCCGCGACCCAGCTCAAGGAAATGGTGTGGGCCTATCCCTCGTTCATTTACAACACCAGGTACATGTGGACATGAAGGTCCGGCGGTCTGTTTCATTACGACTTGGCGACGCCCTGTTTTTCTGTCTCGCTTTTTTTTTCATTCCCCAGGCCGGATGCTCCGCGGTCCCGTTTTCCCTGGTCTCGGCCCAGGACGAACCCACGACCTTTCTGGCAAATCCGGACGTCGCCGAAAGCAGCGGCCTGGCGGCCGGCCGCCGAAACCCCGGGATTTTTTACACTCATAACGATTCCGGGGATTCCCCCAGGTTTTTCGCCTTCGACGCGCGGGGAGAAGATTGGGGGGCTTTCCTCATCCCGGGCGCCGCGGCCGTGGATTGGGAGGACATGGGAACGGCGGAAATCGACGGACGACCCTATCTTCTGCTGGCCGATGTCGGAGACAATTTCCAGCGTCGGAAAACCTGCTCCCTGTACCTGGTGGAGGAGCCGGACCTTGAATTCCTCGGAAACAAGGGCGGGGCGGCGCCTGTTTTCCAAACTATAACATTTAGCTACGATAAGGGTCCGGTGGATTGCGAGGCCGTGATGATGGATTCCGGGGAAGGGGTCGTGTACCTAATCGGCAAGAACCGCGGGAAGGACAGCCCTGTTTTCGCCCTGCCCCGTCCGGAAAAAAAGTCGGAGGCCTCGCTAGTCGCCAGGCAAGTGGCCAACCCGCGCCTGGCCCGGGTCACGGGCGTGGATATCTCCCCGGACCGGAGCCGGGCCCTGGTCGTTACCTACCACGATGGATACGAATTCCGCCGCTTTCCGGGCGAGACCTGGGCGCGGGCCTTCCAGCGGGAGCCGCGGGTGGTCAAGCTTCCCCGCCGCCGCCAGGGGGAAGCGGTCTGCTATGGCATGGACGGACGGACGGTTTTTTTGACCAGCGAGGGCTCCCCGGCCCCGCTCTGGATCAGGCCGGCGAAAAAATAGGCTCCCCCCTGAAAGCTCTTGTGGCGCGCCCCCCATTTGGGAGTAGGGCTGTTAACCTCTTTCCTGATTCCACCACGAGTCGAGCCGAGTCCCACTGGCGTGGCGATTGGCGGATGAGGCTTTTTTCCCCCTCCGCGGCTGGTTCCCAAGGTCTATCTTGGGAACCAGCGATAGTTTGTAGGGTGCGCAACGCGCACCATCTTTTACTGTTTTGCGGGCCTTGCCGCGGTAAATTGGAGACGTTGGCCGGCGCCTTGCGGCGGGGCTGCTCCGCCCCCCGCGCGCCTGGCGTTGGGCTTTCGAGAGACTCCGTCCCGTCCCAGGGTCAGGGGCGCGCCGGAGCCGGCGCCCCCGGCGCCCCCGGCTCTTTTTCCGGAGAAAACCCGCCTGGCGGCGTTTTCACGCCCCGAAACGTCCTGTTTCGAGGGCGGAAAGGGCGGGCGTCCATGCCCGCCCGAAGAAGTCCGGGGCGTTTGGAATTGCTTGGTCGAGCACGCCTGCGCTGGCCTAAAAATAATGTGATCTCGGTAGGTTGGGTTGAGCCGTAGGCGAAACCCAACATCTTGGCCGGCTCCGTCGGCCCGGGTGAACCAAGCCCCATGGCGATGTCCACCGGTAAAAGTGGGGAAGCTAGAGCTTCCCTGGCCGAGGTCCCCAAGCTAGAGCTTGGGAACCAGCCTTGGGGGGTAAGTTTGTAGGGTGCGCAACGCGCACCATCTTTTACTATTTTGCGGGCCTTGCCGCGGTAAATTGGAGACGTTGGCCGGCGCCTTGCGGCGGGGCTGCTCCGCCCCCCGCGCGCCTGGCGTTGGGC
>JAZDGM010000028.1:0-32938 GCA_043806915.1 Pseudomonadota bacterium
CTCTCGAAGCCCAACGTTAGGCGCGCGGGGGGCGGAGCAGCCCCGCCGCAAGGCGCCGGCCAACGTCTCCAATTTACCGTGGTCGGGCCCGCAAAACAGTAAAAGATGGTGCGCGTTGCGCACCCTACTTACTCATTTTCATTTGGCCATTTTCCTTACATTTTCAACCGGCCGCTAACTCCGGACGGACCCTTCATTAAATATGGCTTAATTTCAGAGTGTTATATCACCGCCAAACAAATCGATCTTTGTTGGACCGTTTTTTAAATTTTTTAAAAAAAATTCTAAAGTTCATAGAAGTCCCGGCCGATAAGAGTATCAAACGCGGCCCCTGGCCGAAAAAAAATGTAATGCCTGAGTCCGGCAGAACGCCGGAACACGCGCCCCCAGAAAAGGAGAACATCATGGGTTACAGCGTTATCCTGACTTCTAACATGGCTAGCACCCTTTACAGCCTGCAGCAGATTGATTCACTCATGGCGACGACCAATAATAATCTTGCCACCGGCAAATGCGTCAATTCCGCGCTCGATGATCCGATCAATTACTTTGCCTCCGAGGAACACCTGGACCGGGCCGAGGACCTGCAGAACCGCAAGGATGAAATGTCCGAGGCGATCCAGTTGATCACCGCGGCCAACGACGGCGTGGAGGCCCTGCTCGACCTGATCGACTCGATCCAGTCCCTGGCCAATTCCGCCCTGACGGCGACGGACCAAACGGAAGTCAACAGCCTGGAAACCCAGTTCAACGACATCATGGACCAGATGAACATGGTGGTTGACGACTCCTACTACAAGGGGACCAACCTCCTGGCGGGCGTGACCGAGACCCTGGACGTCTTTTTCAATCCGGACGGGACCTCCAAACTGACCCTGACCGGCGAGGACGCTTCCACCACCGGGCTGGGCGTCACCACCCTGGCCACCGACGACTGGTGGGACGCCGTGAACGGCGCCCCCGACAAGACAGCCATTAACGCCTCCCTGGACGAACTCGTGGACGCCAAGGTGATACTGAGGACCATGGCCAAGACCTTGTCCCTGGACTTGAGCACCATAGAAATCCGGCAGGATTTCACCTCCGAAATGATCACGGCCCTCAACGACGGCGCCAGCAACCTGGTTTCCGCCGATACCAACGCGGAAAGCGCCACCCTGCTCATGTTACAGACCCAGCAGAGCCTGGCCATCAATTCCCTGAGCATCGCCTCCGACTCCTACCAGGCCGTGTTGCAGCTCTTCAGTTGATCGGGGTCCGGAAGGAGCGAAAAGGGGGTTCCCCGCCTCCCCTTTTCGCTCTTTTTCGTTCTGTCGCCGAAACCGCCGCGGAAAATCAAAAAACCATTGTCATTTCAAGGTATTTTCTCGGGTCGAAGTCCCGGGCGGCGCCTCATTCCAGGATATGGGCTTGAAATGAACCATTAATGTCGGTTAGACTTCCCTTCGCCCGATTGGCTTGTTAAACCAAAAAACGCCAGGCGTCATTCGCCCTCGGCGCCGTCGCGACCGAGGGGCAAGGGAGCCCACCGTGATAAAACTCAATGTTAACGGCCGGGATCACGAATTGGATATTCCGGCTGACTCATCCCTGCTCTGGGTCCTCAGGGACCACTTGAACCTCAAGGGGGCCAAATACGGCTGCGGCGTGGGCGAGTGCGGCGCCTGCACGGTTCACGTCGACGGCCGGGCGGAACGATCCTGCACTCTAACAGTGCGGGAAGTTCAAGACGCCGGGATCACCACCATCGAGGGCCTGCCCGCGGATCACCCGGTGAAGGCGGCCTGGGAAAAGGAACAAGTGGTCCAGTGCGGTTTCTGCCAGCCCGGAATCATCATGCAGGCGGCCGCTCTTCTGGACGAGACGCCCACTCCCCGGGCCGAGGAGATTATCGATTCCATGGACGACGTCATCTGCCGCTGCGGGACCCATGTCCGGATAAAAAAAGGAATCATCGCCGCCGTGGAACTGGCGGGACGGAAAGGTTGACGCCATGATTAAGGATATTTCGCGGCGAACCTTTCTTAAAAGCGCGTCCACCGCCTTGGGCCTGACTATTTTGGCCGCCCTCTCTCCAGCGGGAACGCGCCTGGTCAACGCCTCGGGCCGGGACCCGGCGGAGGCCCCCGGGCTCGCCCCGTCGGCCTTTTTTACCGTGACCCCCGAAAATAAAGTCATGATCATGGTCCCTAGCTCCGAAATGGGGCAAGGCATCCTGACCACCCTGCCGATGATCATCGCGGACGAACTGGAAGCCGAGTGGGACCAGGTTGAAATAATCCAGGCGCCGGCCCGGGACGACTTCAAAAACCCGATTCTCCGCAACCAGTTGACCGTGGCCAGCGCCAGCGTCAGGGCCTGGTACTGGCCCCTGCGCCAGGCCGGGGCCGCGGGTCGGGCCATGTTGATTGAAGCCGCGGCGAAAAGATGGGGCGTCCCCGCGGCGGAGTGTTCGGCGGAAAAAGGTCGGGTTAGGCACGAAAAGACCGCGAGGAGCCTCGCTTATGGAGAATTGAGCCTGGAAGCCGCCGCCCTGTCGGTCCCGGAGAATCCCACGCTGAAAGAAGAATCTCAATTCAGGTACATGGGTCGCTTTAGACCCCGGATTGACATTCCCGACAAGATCAGCGGCCGGGCGGTTTTCGGCCAGGACTTCGATATTCCTGACCTACTTCACGCCGTTTTGGCTCGTCCGCCCGCCTATGGGGCCCAGGTCCTGTCTCGTGACGACGAGGCGGCCCGGCGGGTCCCGGGCGTGGTCATGGTCCTGCCCTTGCCGGAAGGAATCGCGGTCTGCGCCACGAGCCTGGAAGCGGCCCTGCGGGGGCGGGAGGCGCTCCAGGCCAAGTGGGGCGAAGGCTCCCACCCGAACCTGGACAACGCCTTCATCGAAAAAGACCTCCTCGGCCTCCTGGACCGACCCGGGGCCAGGGCCGCGGCCAGGGGCGACGCCGCGGCGGCGCTAGGCCGGGCGGCCAAGGTTCACGAGGCGGTCTACTATCTGCCGTGCATCGCCCACGCCACCATGGAACCGATGAATTTCACCGCCCATGTCCGGCCGGACGGATGCGACCTTTGGGGCCCCACCCAAGGCCAGACGGCCGTGCAAAACATGGCCGCCTCGCTGACGGGCCTTCCCCCGGAAAAGGTTTTCGTCCATACCACCCACCTCGGGTGCGGCCTGGGCCGCAGGGGCAGCCCGGACGTGGCGGCGGAAGCCACGATCATTTCCAAGGCCGCGGGGAAACCGGTCAAGGTGTTCTGGACCAGGGAAGAGGACATCAAGCACGATCAGTTCCGGGCCGCCATGGCTCACCGCATCAAGGCCGGGCTGGACGCGGAGGGACGGCTGACCGGCTGGGACCATAAAATTTCCAGTCTGTCCATTCTGAAGTCCAGGGGGCAGGGACTAAAAAATGGAATCGACCCCTACTGCCTCTGGGGGATTTACGACCCGCCCGAATCCCCGGCCAAAAGCAATCTGGCCTATCCCATCAAGGATTTCCTCGTCGAGCTGTCCGTATCCGACCTGCCGGTGCGGGTCGGTCCCTGGCGCTCGGTCCAGAACGCGCCCAACGCCTTTGCCGTGGAATCATTCATGGATGAATTGGCCCACTTGGCCGGAAAAGACCCCCTGGCTTTTCGCCTGGAAGCCTTGGAGGGCAATCCCCGGGCCCAGCGGGTGTTGAAGACGGCGGCCCTCAATTCGGACTGGGGCAAGCCCCTGCCCCGGGGCCTGGGTCGGGGCCTGGCCCAGCACTACTGTTTCGGGACCCATGTCGCTCATGTCGTCGAGGTCTCGGTTAACAAGAAAGGCGAAGTCAAGGTCCTCCGGGTGGACGCGGCGGTGGATTGCGGCCCCATCGTCAATCCCGACGCCTTGAAGGCCCAGATCGAAGGCGCCGCGATCATGGCGCTCGGCACGGTCCTGTACGAGGAAGTCAAATTCTCCCGGGGCGGAGTGGAATCGTCCAATTTTTCCGATTATCGAGTCGCCTCCCTGAGCGACGCGCCGGAAATAAACGTCCATCTGGTGAAAAGCGACGACGAAATAGGCGGCATAGGCGAACCGGGCGTCCCGCCCCTGGCCCCGGCCGCGGCCAACGCCGTCTTCGACGCCGTGGGGGTCCGGGTCAGACGCCTGCCCCTGCGTCCCGAGACCATATTGGCGGCGCGAGCCGCGGCCAAGACGGCCTGGCTTCACAAGCCCTGACCGGGACCTGTCGGATGGGAGTCCTAGGACTTCCCGGCCCCCTGGTCCAGGACATCCCTGATTTTTGACAGTAAATCGGCTAGCTGGTACGGCTTGGCGATAAAACCGACGGCGCCGGCCTTCACGGTCTCGCTGATTTTACCCTCGATGGAATAACCGCTGGCGATCAGGACCTTGGCGGAAGGATCAATTTTTAGTATTTCCTTCAGACATTTGCGTCCTCCCATTCCGGGCATGCCCAGGTCCAGGATCAGCAGGTCGACCCGCGAGCCCGGGGTGGCGAAAATACCCAGGGCTTCCTCGCCGCTGGAGGCGGTAAGGACGGTGTAGCCGAATTTGTCCAGGTACTCCGCGGCTATTTCGCTGATGGAATTTTCGTCGTCAACCAAAAGAATGGTTTCAACTCCGCCGACGCCGGGCGGCCGGCTCTTTTCCTCGTCCGCGGCCTCGACCGCGGCCTCCACGGCGGGAAAATAGATATTGAACACGGTTCCCCGGCCCGGCTCGCTGAGGCAGGTCATATACCCGCCATGGCTCTTGACGATGCCGTAAACCGAGGCCAGCCCCAGCCCCGTGCCCTTGCCGACTTCCTTGGTGGTGTAAAAGGGCTCGAAAATGTGCTCGATGGTTTCCGTATCCATGCCGTGTCCGGTGTCGTTTACCGCCAACAGCACATACTTGCCGGCCATGGCCTCGAAATGAGCCAGGGCGGATTCCTCGTCAAAAACGATGTTTTCGGTTCTAAAAGTCAGCAAGCCTCCTTCCGGCATGGCGTCGGCGGCGTTGACCCCCAGGTTCAAAAAAATTTGCTCGATCTGGACGGGGTCGGCGTAAACCGCCCATAATTCCCGGTCCAGGTTCAATTCGATGTCGATCATCTTGGGAATGGTGCGCTCCAGCAGCAGCTTGGCGTGCTCCAACTCGTGGTTGAGTCCGACAAGCTTTCGTTCGGTTTCGGCCTTCCGGCTGTACAGCAGAAGCTGCCTGACCAGTTGGGCGGCCCGGGCGGCGCACCGATTGATGCCGTCGATATTGCGGTAATCGGGGTCGCCTTCATCCCGGTTCAACAGCAGGACCTGGACGTAACCGTTGATGGCCTGAAGCAGGTTATTGAAGTCATGGGCGATTCCTCCGGCGAGCCGCCCCACGGCCTCCAGCTTCTGAACCTGCTTGAGTTGCGTTTCCAACGACTTTCTTTTTCTTTCAGCCAGGACCCTCTCGGTGACATCCCGCCCGACCCCGCTGATATAGGCGTCCCCATTTTCGGAAAAAAGCAGCCGGCTTTTGTATTCTATGTATTTCTTGCCGCCGTCCTTGCTCAAATAGCAGGTCACGCCATTCTGGTACCCCTGCCATTTCAAAACCTCCAGATAACCGGTTTCAAAGTAATCCCGAAGCTCGGGCTTCATGAATTCGGAGGTTTTATGGCCCAATAATTCCTCGTGGGCATATCCCATGAGGTTCCGCATGGCCGGGTTGAAGGACAGAAAGCGTCCCTCCAAGTCCTGGACGTAAATCAGGTCGGTGGTGGAATTGAACAACTCCCGAAATCTTTGCTCCGACTTTTCCAAATTCTCGGCCGTTCTCACCCGGTCGGTAATGTCCCGGATGATCCCGGCCACGCCGACGCTCTCGCCGTCGACCAGCACCGGGAACTTCCGGCTTTCCAAGACCCTGTTCCCCGCCTCGAAAAACGAGATGACGGTCCGTTTTTCCCGCATGGCCTGGTCATCGGTTTCCCTGATCTTGATCGCCTCGGCCAGGGGTCTCAGCTCGAAGCCGGTGACGCCGAGGATTTCCGATTCCCCGCGTCCTAGCAGATCGATGCCGGCCTTGTTGACGAATTGATAGCGCAAGTCCCGGTCCTTGAGGAAAAAAACGTCCGGGCTGGCGTCCAGGAAAAGGCGCAGGCGATGCCGGGAAGCCCGAAGCTCTTCCTGGGCTTTTTTTCGCGCGGTGATGTCTATGGCCACGACCAGCACCGCCGGCTTGCCGTCGTTGTCAAAAGGCGTCTTGGTCGTCTCCAGCCAGTGGACCCGGCCGTCGGCGTCGATGCAGGTTTCTTCCGGGATGTGCTTGGGGCGTCCGGAGACCATCACTTCGCGGTCGTCGGCCAACATCCCCTTGACTTCGGCTTCGTCCAGGCCGACCGCCGAATGATATCGGCCCACGAAATCATCCGGAGTCAGGCGATAACTTTCCGCCACCGCCTTGTTGGCCATGATGAAACGCCCCTCCTCGTCCTTGGCGTGGATGTGATGCGGCACGGCGTCCAGGACCCGGCGCAGCCGGTTTTCCGACTTGTGGAGGGCTTCCGCGACCTGTTTTCTTTCCGCCTCCGCCCTGATGGCGGAGAAGGCCGCCTTGAGGGTCATTACGAGGTTGATATCTTGAAACGGCTTGATAATACACCCTAGTGGGTTTACGGAACAGGCCCGTTCCAGCCGGTCGACCGCCGTGTCCGCCGCCAGAAATACCACCGGGACGCCCCATTTTTCCCTGATGATCTCCGCGGTCCCGACGCCATCGCTCCGTCCGGGAAGGTCCAGGTCGAGCAATACTAGGTCAGGCTGTTCTTTTTCAAGAAATTCGATGGCTTGATCCATCGAATAGCCTTGTCCGACCACGTGGCCCCCCAACCTTTCCAGGCGTGACTTCAAGTCCGCGGAAACGAGGGTCTCCCTCTCGGCGATATAAACACTCGACTTCTTTTCTACTGTAATCATATTGGCGCCCTGGGAAGGGAAATTTTCGGGACTTCGGGAAAGCGCGCTCGCGGCCGGAATCAGCGCCGGAAAACGTCGCCGCTTGCCCCCGTCCCTATTGTTGCCACAAACAAGAACGAAAGGGAAGGGTCTTTGCCGCGAGTTTCGTGTGATTCGGCGCCGCGAGGACCAGGCGGAGGGGACCAAGGGCTTGGGGCGGCGTAAATCAAAACGACCCGGCCTTCCCGCGAGTGGAAGCCGGGCCGGGATCGCCAAGCCCGAGGAATGGAATATGGGGCCGTTGCTCAAGGACCTGGCTCAAGCGCGCGAGTTTAGAAGCGGCCGCCCCGACCTTGGCCGGAACCAGACGAGGATTCCCCGCCTCCTCCGGAAGAAGACGAGCCCGGCCCGCTCGATCCGGGGGACAAGGCGTTGTAGGCCGGTTCCACGGCAACCTTGGGCCGGGCGTTCAGCGGCGTTCCAGGCCAGGTCTTGGGTTTCGTCGCGACCAGGGCCTCGGCCGGAGTCAATCCCAAGGCCAGGCACAATTCATTCACTGTTTTTTTGGTCGTCACGCCCCGAGCCAGGGTCAAGCCAATCTCCTCGGGATTTTTTCCCTTTTTTCGGGCGGCCGCCGCCGCCAGGGCCAAGCCGAGGTTGCCCTCGGCGAAATAACCGTTGACCAAACCGTTAAAAGCCAAATCGGACGATAGGGCCGGGTCCAGGCCCGCTTGCTTGAGAACAGCCAGGAACTCAACCGAACCGAGCAGGGAGTTCCAGTCGGACATGGGGATTCTGTCCAGGTAAGCGCTTAGTTCCTCCCGGGAAACACCGGACGAGAGCAGCTCGGCCAGGCTGGACCCGGCGTCCACGGTCGAAAAGTCCCTCGAGTCGCCCCAACGGCTCCCGGTCCGCGCTAGTTCACCCGCGACGAACAGGTAATCGTCCCGTTTTCTTTCCAGGGCCGACAAAATCAGGCGCGGCGGGACCTTTTTGGCCAGTCCTTCTCCAATCTTGTTCACAAAGGGCCGCAAGGGGAGCCCATCCCCGGTCAAGACGGTCAAGCGGCCTATAAAATCAGCGGTTTGCGCGGAAGTCAGTTGGTTGTCCAGCCCCAGCACCAAGAGCCGGTCGATCTCTTCTTCGTCGACCCCCGCTGTTCTGGCCCTCTGGAGAGCCGTCTGGAGCGGGTCTTCATCCTGGGCGCCGACGGGTAGGGCCAGGGTCGAAAAAACCAGTAAAAAAAGCATCAGCGCGAAGTATCGGTTATATTTTTTCATTGCCGCCGCCATTTTCCACAATCAGCACCGAATTTCTCGAACCAAACCCGTCGTCCCGGGACAAGAGGGCCGCGGGATCGGGGACGAGGTGTTTGCCGTCCACCAGGAAGGCGTATTCATATCTGCCTTTTTTCAGGTTCAAGGGCAGATTCCAGCGTCGCTCCTTTTCGTCCCAGCGCATCTCGAAGCCGGTCGGGGACCAGGAATTGAAATTGCCGATCACCGCGGCGGACGACGCCCCGGAAAGATCAAGGGAAAGGACCACGTTGACTCCCGGGTCCGACGTGACGGAAGCGAAACGCGAATCCAGGGCCGGCGGGCCGGACGGGTTGGAAAACCACAAGGCGGCCAACAGCGCCGCCGCCGCCATTCCCCAGGGCGCCGCCCGCAAGGGCGTGACGGTCACGGCCAGGGGCGACCTCAGCCACAGCAGGGCCTTCCGGACCCGGGATACTTTTCTAGGCCCGAGCCTGGACATGACTCCGGTCAGCAGTTCCAAGGGCGGCTCCTCCCCAGGCAACCCGGACAGGACGCCCGACAAGGCCAGCAGTTCACGGTCCAACTCGCGCTCGCCCGCGGGGGGCTCAACCGCGAAGGACGACTGTCCGAGGTGTTTTTCTGTCATTTCGTTCCTCCAAAAGGACCTGACGCAACAGGGCCAGCCCGCGATGAACCCTCATTTTCGCCCCGCTGAGCGACAACCCCAGGCATTGGGCCACGTCGGCCAGGGGTAAATCCTCCTGATACCTCAGCGCCAGGGCCTCGCGGTAATCGGGACTAAGCTTCAACAGCGCCCGCGCCACCTCCGCCGCCTCCATTCGGCCCAATAGTTCTTCTTCCTGGGGCGCCGAGGAGGAGCACAACTCGGAATCCTCGAACCGGGGCAAGACGACCAGGTTGTTTTTTTTCTTTTTTCGAAGAAAGTCCCTGGCCAAATTCAGGCCTATCGCGTACAACCAGGGGAAAAACGGTCGGCCCGGACTGTATTTTTCCAAGTTTTCATAAGCCTTTATAAAGGCGTCCTGGGACAGGTCCAAGGCGTCCTCCGCGGACATGGTCATACGCTTCATCAAGTTGAAAATGGGTTTTTGATACCGCTTCACCAAAATGGCGTACGCCTCCCCCTCTCCTCGCAACACCTCGGCTATCACCCGGGCTTCTTCACTGGAATCCATTTACGCCGTCTCCATACTCAAGGCTCTTGCATGGTATACTCGAACCCGAGTCGGCCGGTCACCGCTCAGTTCACAAAAAGTATTGAATTCCAACGCCCAAACCCGTCTTCTTCCTGGAGGACCGCTTCCGGGTCCGGGACGAATTCGGCCCCGTCCACCCAAAAGCCGTACCGGTAACTCCCCTGGTCCAGGGTTACTTCAATGACCCAACCCTCCCCGTCCTTTTCCAGGCAACAGGCGTCCCGGGACCAGTGGTTGAAATCCCCGGCCAGGCAGACTTGTCGGCCCGGTCCCTTATACACGAACGCCACCACGGTTTTACCCGGCGAGGACCAGCAGGCGGGCCGGAACGGACAGCAGCCGGAAACCAGCATCGCGGCCGCCGCCAGGGAGATCAAGGCCCGAAAAAACCAACCCGGGGCGCGGGAAGAATTCTGAAAACAGGTTTTATTTCTCATCAGAGACGACCTTTTTTCAAATTCAGGCACTATATCATTTTTTTTAGGGGGGCGGAACCGGATAAGTTTCTTATTGACGATATATATTTCTATTATAGGTAAATTCAAAAAAACAGACTAACTGAAACCTTTTTATTAAAAGCGACTCTCTAGCAAACAATACGACGGCGGAAACGGGGCGTATGGCGAAAAATGAAGGAATCAGCGGAAAAAAAGGCGAAAAGACTTGAAAAATCCCGGGGCCGTGTTTAAATTCACGATTGTTTCCAAAACGGGAAAGTGAAAATAGCGGGTCGTCCCCAAGGCGGAAAAACTCGGGGAAGGAATGTTCCGAGAAATCCAAATGAAATAAAAAAAGAAGTTCGCGGAGAACTTGACTAAAAGCGAAGTGATGTTTACTTTTAAAGGGCAAAGGCGAACGCGCCCCAGGAATAAGAAGGGAGATTTTAAAATGTTGGAAGTAACCACGAGCGCCCAGAAAAAATTGGGCGAGTATTTGAAGCAGAATTCACTCGACTCGGCTATCCGGGTCTATCTGGCCCAAGGCGGCTGAAGCGGGCCCTCGTTGGCGTTGGCTCTGGATGAGCCTAAGGAAGACGATAACAAATAC
Source organism: Pseudomonadota bacterium (assembly GCA_043806915.1). Taxonomy (GTDB): domain Bacteria; phylum Desulfobacterota; class Desulfarculia; order Adiutricales; family JAGVGV01; genus JAZDGM01. The sequence continues at coordinate 10,442 of JAZDGM010000028.1, forward strand.
GAGGCCGGTGGATTGACTTATTTGGTTAGCAAAGACCTGTTGAACCAGGTCGGGGCCCTCAAGGTCGATTTTGTCGAACAGGGCTGGAAAACGGGATTTCAGGTTTCGTCCGAGAAACCGGTCAGTACTGGTCCTTCTTCCTGCGGCGGAAGCTGTTCCTGCTGACGGCGCGCCAATTCTGAATCGGAAAGGCGGCGGGGCGCTCCCGCCGCCTTCCCCGCCCCTGAACCTTCGACGCCAACCCGGCGGATCATCGGAAACATTGTCGTTATCACAGCCGCGTCGTCATAGACGCGGGTCCAAGTACTCGTTCATGGCCGAGGCGCCGGCTGTCCGTCACGGACGGCGGCCGAGAAATAAGAGCATTCCCAGGGCCCCCAAAACGCGCCTGGTCCCCGGCGCGGGGGTGTAGGCTCAAAGCCGCTCCCCCGACCGAATTCACGGTCTGAAAGTATTCGCTCAACCCGCGGTCGTCGGACCGGGGCTAGCCTGTACTCTGTCCACCGCTTCCATTCGGACGAGCAACACTTCCGCCAACTGCTTGAAGTCCTTATATGCCTCCTGCACCGCCTGGGCGTGGCTGCCGATGGCGCCATCGGCGGGAGTGAGATGAAAAATGGGCTTTCGCGATTCCCGCCCCATCGAGACCAGGCTGCGATAGTGCTTCAGCGTGGCGAGGCATTCCCTATCCCGTGACGGCGTGGCGGCCGCGGTGGAACCCTGAAGCACGGCCTCATGATAGACGGCGGGCATGCGGTTGACCCATTTGTCATAGGCCTTGACCGGCCGACTGAGGTGGATGCCGTGCTGTTGAACCGTATACCCAAGGGGGACCATCCGCCCTTGGGGAAGCGGGAATTCAGGATTGATCCAGTTTTCCAGCCTCCTTTTCCAGAGAGTTCTCCACGACCGGAGAGTTGGTCCCAGGTTTTTTAACCCCTGTAGGGAAAAGAGGTCGGCCCCAAGCGGAATGACGACATAATCGGACGAGATCAGGGCCGACCTATTGATGGCCCCCAGATTGGGGCCGACATCCACCAGGATGATGTCGGCGCCCGCCCGGCTAGCCGCCATTTGAGCGACTTGCCAAAACGCGGTCAAAATACGAAAGGGTCGGTACAGGTTGTCATCCCTCATGCTGTAAGGCCAGGATTCGGACAAGGCATCCTCGTATGAGGCCAGGGCCACGTCGCCTGGGACGAGATAAAAGCCCGGCGCGATTTTTTCGACACTGGGGGCGTTGATGTCGCCTGCCCGCGTAAGCGGCTCAATCGCCTGGAATACCGTGGCGGAATTTCCACCGGCCGTCCATAACCTTTCAAGGTCGTCCTCGTCAAGGCAGGCCGCCGTGAGATTGGCCTGCGCATCGAGGTCCACGGCGACCACCGTCTGGCCCAACTCGGAAAACATCCACGCCAAGTGATACACGAGGGATGTTTTCCCAACACCGCCCTTGTTATTGAAAAACGTCAGGACCGGGACGCTCATGCTCTCCTCCTGACCATGGACAGCACCATCATTGGCTCGACTTGAAATTCGATATCGGGGTTGCCGTTTCGCTTGAGCTCCGCTCGCGCGGTCTGGATGCCGATGCCGAATCTCTGCACGAATCCCATGACCTTCATGGCGTCCGCCAGGTTGGGGTTGCGATAATCGGTGATTCCCGGGCGGCCGAAATTTTCCCGGGTGACCACGCCGAAAGGTCCTCCCGGATTGATGATTTCGATGCGGTCGTCAAACCAGTGGACACGGACAGGGGCGTGGGTGTTTTCGTAGGCGCGATGCATGACGGCGTTTCGAATCAATTGCCGAAGGGCCGCGCGGGGATAGGGCGCGGTTCGTATCTCGCGATCCTCCGAGGTGATATCCACCTCGGTCCTGTTATGCGCGTCAATCTTCTCGTCGATTCGACGCAACACCTGTCCCAAGGCGCCATCAATGGACGCCTCGTCCTGAATCGGATCACTCAGTTCAATCCCGGAAATCCGAAGGAATTGGATATATGCTCCGGGGACCCAATCCCGCGGGGATAATCCCAACACCAGCACCCCCAATATAGTCGGCGCGGGGTCATCCACCGAGGCGATCATCCGACACGCGGCAAGTCTCTGCTCATATGACCGCTCATTAGCCGCGACAACATCCGGAGCAAAGGCGTTGGGCAAATACTCCTGCTCGAACAGAACCCGGCTGAGAGCCGATACTTCACAAGAAGGAAGCGGCTGGACGTCAAACGGAATATCCCGGCGGCGGCGTTTTTCATTCAGGACCCGTTCCTCTTGGGGCGTCGCCATGGTCCCGCGGGGCCCGATGCGTACCCAGATTCTGCCCTTGTAACGAACCGGAGGTGAATCCGATGGTCGTACTATTACAACCGCCATGTCCCTGCCTTTCAAATTTCTCTTTTTCACCAGAATGGAAGGCGGAGGAAGAATGTTGCCATCGGTCCTGATATCGGAAAGGGTGCGAAGCAGTTCGTCGGTAATGGGCAGACCGGAGGGAGTTCCATCATCCTTCGCTCCCACGAAAAGAACCCCGGCCCGGCGATTATCGGGCAAATCATTCGCAAACGCACAAACCGCCTGCCGCCCTTTGTCCGGTGCGTCGCCTTTCCAGGATTCCTTGCGCTCGGCCTGGTCTGATTCAATATCGTCAAGTAAGGTCTCAAGCTCCTGATCGGAATAATTCATATTCACTCCTTGGCGCCCGCCGCGACAATCTCCCCGGCCCGGATTTCAAAAAAACACGCCGCCACCATATCCCGTTTGGCCTGGTCGCGTCGGCCAACCGGCATTTGATTACCCCAGCGGTCCCGGGCGGACCCCTTGGGTCGGCGGGTCTCGCGGGTGTTGGGCCTTGGGCCCCGGGTTCATGGCAAGCCTTGTCGACGCATCATCAGGGCCGGACGAGCCGGGCGTTCTCCCGAGACCAGGGGAGGTCAAAACACCAGAAGTGGAAACCAGCGGCCATATCCGAAATGGGGGCGGACCGTTGAACCGTCCGCCCTCTTCCTTGAACATGCGGGCGAGCTAGTCCCCCGCGGCTTACCACGGGAAGCTTCACGTTTTTTTCAATCCCGATTTGCCTAGCCGCGACCGGGAAGGACGTTGGTTTTGGAAGAAAGTTGAAACCTTCTCCGGCTCGTTGTCCCGACGCACCCACTCGTCTATATTTTAGATGGTTTGAAACGAAGGGACCATCCCACCCAATGAGCGAAAAGCCCCGGTTTATCAATCCAGCACTGGGTGGCGTTCTTGGCCGCCCCAAGACGGCGACAGGGTCCTCGACGCCAACCCGGCGTTCCTCGGCGGCCAAGGCGATCATCCGCGCCATTTCTTGGAGCCGCCGCCTGCCCAGGCCGACAACACCACGACCAAGTATACGCGGCCGACCAATTCCGGTCAAGAATAACCTAATGGAAAAACATGTATTTTCGGGCGAAGACCGGCCCGGGGCGCGCCCGGCCCGGGGCGGGTCTTGGGCGCGGAGTCATATCGATCGGCCCGGTGAAGCCTTCGGTCCGGAGGCCCCCGAACAGGCCTGATCTCTTCAACCCGTCCCTGGCCGATACTCGGGTTTCGTGGCCGGCCATGAACCAACAGGCCGGCCCGGAAGGGAAATCCCGCCGGGTTTTTGTTTTTGGGACTTTTGGCTTGTGGCGGGGACGCCCCGGCGGTAGGATTGTCGGAAAAAAATCGGAAAAAAGGGAGAAACGACTTGGACGCGGAAATAAAAAGCAAGCCGGTCGACCCGGAAGAGACGACCTTGTTTAGGGGCTTGGAAAAACTCCCGCCCGAGCTTTGGGAGGACGCTTCCAGGCTGGACCCTCGAGCCGTTTCCCGCCGGGCCGGAATAATTCACCAACCCGGCCGGGGATACGTGGTCCCCTTTCTGGGCGTGGACCACCTGGTTCGGCCCGGGGAAAAGAGCATGACCGTTCCGGCCGGGGCGCGCCGTCCCGGCTTTCAGGCCGGCCTGGTGATCTTGAATTACCTGGTCCACGCCTCCGACGAGGGGTTGGCGGGCCGCATGGCGGCCGACCGCGAGCTTAACGGCGGCGAATTGTTTTTCAAGGGTCCCCACGCCTTGAACAAGGCGCCGGTCCTGGAAAGGTTCGGCCGCGATTCAGCGGGGTTTCTGGCCCGGGCCCAGTCCTGGGGAGCGTCGACCGCGGCGGGCGGGGACGCCGCGTTCAAGCTGTTGGCCCTGCCCAAGGTCCTGGTGGCGTACACCCTGTACGAGGCGGACGAGGAGTTCGACGCCCAGTTGTCCATCACTTTCGACGCCTCCATCGACAAATTCCTGCCCCTGGACTCCATCTGGGCCCTGATAAATGTCATTTCCAACCGCTTGGCCGAAGAGGGGAACAAAAATGGATGAAATATTCGGGACCGGGGCTTGCGGCGTCAACTGTCTGACCTGCGGGTTGGCCGGGACCGGGCGGTGTTCGCCCTGCGGTCCGGGGAACGGTCCCGCGGCCGTAAAAAAACTAGGGGTGCAACTCGAACTGCTGGGCGATTTCTGCCCGATCCTCAAATGCGCCTTTGACCGGAAAAAAGCCTTTTGCCTGAGGGATTGCGACCAATTCCCCTGCGACAAGTTTAAACAGGGGCCCTATCCCTTCAGCGAGGGCTTTTTAAACATGCAGGCTCGGCGGCGGCAAGGCCCAGGCCCAGGTCCCCGGGGCTGAAAATAGGCCCCGGCCCGGGGAAAAGACGGTCCTACATCAGGCCCTTATAGGCGCCGCCATCGATCAGGATGGAAGTCCCGGTGATGTACCCGGCCTGTTCGGAGGCCAGGAAGGCGGCCAGGTCCCCCAGGTCCTCGGGTCGTCCCAGGCGCTTCATGGGGATGCCCGCCTCCCAGCCCGCGATAACGGCTTCCGGCGTGGTTCCCTGTTTTTGGGCCAGGACGGCGGCCAGGCTGCCAACCCTATCCGTCAGGGTGTAGCCCGGCAGGATGTTGTTGACCGTTATCCCGAAGGGGGCGAGCTCATTGGATAAGCTCTTGGCCCAGCCGTGCAGTCCGGCCCGGATGGCGTTGGAGAGGATCAACCCGTCCAGGGGCTGCTTGACCGCGAGGGAGGTAATGTTGACGATGCGGCCGAACCCGCGGGCCTTCATCCCCGGGACCAGCTCCCGGGCCAGGCTGATCGCGCTCATGAGGTTCAGTTGAAAGGCCCTGTCCCAGTCCGCGTCCGCGAAATCCAGAAATTGGCCGGACGGCGGCCCGCCGGCGTTATTGACCAGGATGTCCACCCGGCCGAATAGCCGGACGGCGGCCCGGGCCGCTTCCACTGCTTGGTCCCGGTCGGCGAGGTCGGCGGGAATGGCCCGGGCCTCGCTTCCCGTCGCGGCCTCGATCTCCGCGGCGGTTTTTTCCAGGGTTGCCCTGGTCCGGGAGATCAGGCCGACCTTGACGCCTTCCCGGGCCAGGGAAAAAGCCGCGGCCCGGCCCAGCCCCTTGCCGGCCCCGCCGACGAGGGCGATTTTACCATGTAATCCCAGATTCATCCCTTTTCACCCTTATCCTGGTTGGACAAAACACTTTCCTGAAATTGCAGATGATGTAATTGGTAAAAAAGGCCCTGGCGGGCGATAAGCTCCGCGTGGGTCCCCATTTCACAGACCCGCCCCTGGTGCATGACCAGGATCGCGTCCGCTCTCCGGATGGTGGACAACCGATGGGCGATGACCACCGAGGTTCGGCCGGCCGTGAGTTTTCCCAAGGCCTCTTCAATGAGTTTTTCGGTTTCGGAATCGATGGAAGCGGTGGCTTCGTCTAGTACTAGTATCTGGGGGGCCTGAATCAGGACCCGGGAAAAGGCCAGGAGTTGCCTTTGTCCCGTGGACAGGGACAGCCCCCCTTCCCCAAGCGGCTGCTCGTACCCGTCCGGCAGGGCCTCAATGAACCGGGCGGCCCCCGCGTCCCGGGCCGCGGCCTTGATCTTTTCTAGGGACAAGCCCTTTTCGGCCAAGGTGATGTTTTCCCTTATGGTCCCGGCGAAGAGGAACACGTCCTGCATGACCAGGCCGATGCGGGACCGGTGCGCGGCCAGGTCGAGTTCCCTGACGTCCACCCCGTCGACCAGCACCCGACCGGCGGACGGGTCGTAAAACCTGAGCAGAAGGTTGATGATGGAAGTCTTCCCCGCGCCGGTGGCCCCCACTATGGCCAGGGTCGAACCCGGTTCGATGCGGAAGGACACATTTCTTAACACCGGGTCGCCGGGATTGTATTCGAAAGAGACGTCCTTGAACTCAATTTCCCCGGGTCCCGGAGGAACGGCCCGGGGGCGGTCCGGTTGGGCCAGGGTAAAGTCCTGGTCCATCAGATTGAAAATCCGTTCCAGGGAAGCCATGGCCGACTGGAGAATATTGTATTTTTCCGCCACGTCCCGGATCGGCTGAAAAAATTTCCGGACGTACCCGATAAAGGCCGCCACCGCTCCCAGGGTCATGGTTTCATTGATCACTCCGAGGCCGCCATACCAGATGACCAGCCCCAGGGCCACGGAAGCGATAACCTCGATCAGGGGCATGAACAAGCCGAAAACCTTAATCTGCCTCATGCCGGCCAGGTAGTTTTCGTGGTTCAAAACACTGAATTTTTTTAGATTCAAGGCTTCCCGGCGGAAAGCCTGGACAATCCTGACGCCGGAAATGGTTTCGCTGAAAATGGAGTTGATCCGGGAAACCTTGGACCTCAAATCCCGAAAAATATCCCGGGCCAGGCGCCGAAAAATCATGGTCGCCAACACGATGGGGGGAAGCAGGGCGAAGGTGAGCAGGGCCAGGCGCGAATTGATGTTGAGGAGTATAATCACGATCCCGGCCAGGATGAAGGCGTCCTTGAAAAATGTTTCGGAAACGGACCGGATCATCTCGCCCAGGTTCTGAATGTCATTGGTGACCCGGGCCACCAGTCGGCCGGTGGCGGTGTGGTCGTGAAAAGCCAGGGGCTGGCGGAGCACATGGGACAGCAAGTCCTGGCGCAGGTCGTGGGTGACTCTCTGGCCGGTGTATTCCAGCAGTATCACCTGGACGAAATCAAGGACGTAGCCCAACAGGACGACCAGCAGGGCCGTCAGGGCTATCCAGGCCAGGCCGGCCGAATCGCCGGACCGCAGTCGGTCCAGTTCCGCGCGGCCCAGGCGACCGAGGTCCTTTTCCGGAACGGCCGCGACTTCAGGAAAAACCTCGAAGAGATCGGGGCGGGCCTTCACGGTTTCCATGGCCTGGGCGTTCGAGGCCTCGACCACGTAATAAGGTTCCGGCTCCAGGGCGCCGAAAGCCTTCAAGCCGGCCAGGTCCCGGGGCTCCATCATCTTGGCCCGGGACGAAAAGAGGAACAGGGTCCCTGGGCGGCCCGTGGGTTGGAAAAATTCGTAATTACGGTCGATTAGTGATTTTATTTCCGGCGCGGCCCGAACTTTTTGGGCGGAAATCACGATATAACGGTCGATGGCCATTTTGGTCAGATAGGGCGGGATGAGGTCCGCGGCCGTGGCGCCAAGAATCAGCAGGGAAGTCAGGGCCAACGGCCCTAGGTACGGCCGGAGGTAGCGCAGCATCCGGCCCAGCAGCTTCAAATCGTAGGGCTTGCCCAGCTTATCCCCTTCGAAGTATCCGTAGTCGCCCCACATGATCTACCCTTGCCCCTCGTTCCGTTCGGCCTGGACCTGCTGCAAGCGGAGCGTCTTGGAATAATAGCCTTCCTCCCGCTCCAGGTCCTCGCGCCGGCCGGATTGAACGATCCGGCCGCCGTCGATAACGTGAATCAAGGCGGCGTCCCTGAGACTGGACAGGCGGTTGGCCGCCACGATGGTGGTCTTGCCCCGGCGGTTCGCGGCCAGGTTGGCCAGGATTTTCTCTTCCGTGGCCGTATCCACGGCCGAAAAAGTATCGTCCAGCAGTAACAGGGCCGGGTCCGACATCAAGGCCCGGGCCAGGGCCAGCCGTTGTTTTTGCCCGCCCGACAAGGTGATGCCCCGCTCTCCGATCTCCGTTTCCAACCCCTTGGGAAAATTGACGATATCCTTTTCAAAATCGGCGAGACGGGCCGCGGCCATAATGGCTTCCCCACTCGCTTCGGGCAGGCCGAAGGATATGTTTTCCGCCACGGTCCCGGAAAAGATGTACCCGTCCTGGGGCGCGTATCCGATCACGGCCCGCAGGTCGCGCAGGCGGTATTCCTCGATGGGGATTCCGTCCAGGAGGACCGAACCCGGGGGAGGATCGAAAAGCCTCATGAGCAGGTTCAGAATGGTTGTTTTTCCGGACCCGGTCCGGCCGACCAGGGCCGTGGTCTGGCCGGCCGGAAAAATCAAGTCGATCCGCCCCAGGATTTCCTCCTTCCTCCCGGGATAGGAAAAAGTCAGGCCCCTGATTTCCACTTCCCCCCTGGCCTCGACCGGCGTCGCCGGACGCGGGGGGTCGGCTATGGCGGGAATCTCGTCCAGGACCATGTTCAACCGGTCCAGGGCCGCGGAACCCCGCTGCACCAGATTGGCCACCCAGCCCAGGGCCATCATGGGCCAGGTCAACAGCCCCAGGTAACTGATGAAGGCGACCAGGTCGCCGGGGCTTATTTCCGCGAACACGGTCATGCGTCCGCCGAAATAGATGACCCCGGCCAGGGACAGGTTGGCGAACATGAGCATCAGGGGTATGAAAGCCCCGGCCACCTTGTTCAGGCGAATGTTGTCCCGAACGTACTTCCGCCCGATATCGTCCAGGTCCCGGAGCGCCAGTTCTTCCTTGACATGGGCCTGGACCACCCTGATGCCGCTGAGGTATTCCCTCACCTTTTCGGTCATGCGGCCGAAGGTTTCCTGGACGTCCCGGTGACGCCGGTGCATCAGCACCCCCATGTACCGGGTGAGGATGGTAATCAAGGGCATGGGAATCAGGGCCAGGAGGGTCAGCCGGAAATCGATCCAGATCATGAACCCGATGGAGGCCGCGCCCATGAGCAGGCTGTCGACCAGGGCCACCAACCCCATGCCCGCGGCCATGCGGACCGCTTCCATGTCGTTGGTGGCCCTGGCCATTATATCTCCCGTGGAATGGGTCATGAACCAGGGCGTGGGCAGCGTCAGCAGCTTGGCGAACAACCGGTTGCGCAGGTCCTCCTCGACTACCCGGGAAAACCCCAGAATCAGCATGCGCCAGACGAACCTGAAGACGCCGATCACCAGGGCGATGGCCACGATGGTCCCCCCGGCCAGGGCCAGGGACCCGGCGTCGGCGGTCTGATAGGTCAAGTCGTCCACGGCCGTCTTGATGACCCGGGGAATCAAAAGCTGCAGCAGGTCCACCAGCAGCAGGGAGCCCAGCCCGACCGCCAGGCGGCCGCGATAACGATAAAAATACGGTAGAAGGGTGCGGTATCCGGTCATGCCCTAACTTATAACCCCCAACCCAACCCCGGTCAATGACCGGATGGGGGGCCCGGGGCCTCTTTTTTGTCTGGACCGCAAGCCCTGACCTGGGATATAGAAAACCAAAATCATACCTTGGTGTTCGCGACCCGGCCCTTCCGCCGGGAGGCGACCCGGCAGCCGGGAAGGACCGGTCCCGGCCGCGTGGCTCGGGGCCGGGAAAAATAAAAACCTCGGAGAGGGAGACGAAATGGCCAATTCATATGTAGACGAGCGTGATCAGGAATTTGTGCTCTTTGAGCAGTATGAAATCCAAAAATTCAAGGATTCGAAATATTACGCCGAATTCGACCGCGAAACAGCCGGCATGATTCTTGAGGAAGCCGAGAAACTGGCCGTGGAAATCCTGGCGCCGGCCAACGCCAAGGGGGACGAGGAGGGCTGCCGCCTGGAAGACGGCGTGGTATACGCTCCGGAGTCCTTCAAGGAGCCCTGGCGTCTGCTCAACGAGGGGGAATGGCGCCGCATTAGCGACAATCCCGAAATAGGCGGGCAGGGCCAGCCCCTCTGCGTGGGACTGGCCGCCGCCGAATTCTTCGACGCCGCCAACTCGGCCTTCATGACCTACTCCGTCCTGGCCCACGGAGCGGCCATGCTGATCGCGGACTTCGGCACGGACGCCCAAAAGGAAAAATATTTCGAAAAGGTCATGTCCGGTCAATGGGGCGGGACCATGGTCCTGACCGAACCGGGCGCGGGCTCGGACGTCGGCGCCCTGAAAACCAAGGCGGTCCGTAATCCGGACGGGACCTTTTCCATATCCGGGTCCAAGATTTTCATCACGGCCGGAGACCATGACCTGACCGAAAACATCATTCATCCGGTCCTGGCCCGCATCGAAGGCGCCCCCGAAGGCACCAGGGGCATCTCCATCTTCCTGGTCCCCAAAATAAGGGTCAACGACGACGACTCCCTGGGCGAGCCCAACGACGTTCATACCGGAGTGGTGGAACACAAAATGGGCATCAAGGGCTCGGCCACCTGTCAGTTGAACTTCGGCGAGGAAGGCAAGTGCGTGGGGGAACTCCTGGGCGAGGAAAACCAGGGCATGAAGATCATGTTCCGGATGATGAACGAGGCCCGCCTCAACGTCGGCCGCCAGGGCGCGTCCAACGCCAGCGCGGCCTTCCGGCACGCCCTGGCCTACGCCAAGGACCGCCTCCAGGGAGCCGACCTCAAGGCGCCCAAGGCCGGGCAAGCGCCGATCATCAGGCACCCGGACGTCCGACGCATGCTTCTGGGCATGAAGGCCGTCACCGAGGGGCTGCGCGCCCTCAACCTGTACGCGGCCTATTGCATCGACCGGGAAAGAATGGCCGAATCCGAGGAAGACAAGCGGCGCTGGGCCGGCCAGGTCGCCTTGCTCACCCCGGTTTGCAAGGCCTATTCCACCGACCAGGGGTTCCGGGTCTGCGAAACGGCCCTTCAGGTTTACGGCGGGTACGGGTACATTCACGAATATCCGGTGGAACAGTTCCTCCGGGACCAGAAAATCACCTCCATTTACGAAGGCGCCAACGGCATTCAGGCCCTCGACCTGGTGGGCCGCAAGCTCGGCCTGGACGGCGGCCGGGCCTTCATGGACCACCTCGGCGCCATCAACAAGTTCCTGGAAGCCAACCGCGACCATCCCTCCCTGGGCAAGCCCCTGGAACTCCTGGAAAAGGCCCGAAACGCCCTGGCCGAAACGACCATGTTTTTCGCCCAGGCCGGCCAGGCCGATTTCCTGACGCCCATCCTTTTCGCCACGCCGTACATGGAACTGTTCGGGGATGTGACCCTGGGCTGGCTGCTGCTGTGGCAAGCGGTCATCGCCGAGAAGAAACTGGCCGAAATATCCAAGGAAAAGGGCCTCGTCGGCGCCGAGCTCGCGGCTTCCGGCAAGGACGCGGCCTTTTACGCCGGCAAGACGGCTTCGGCCCAATATTTCGCCGCCTCGGTCCTGGGCCTGTCCCCGGCCAAGGCCGCCATCATCAAGCAGGCGGACCGGACGGCCCTGGAAATAGCCGAGGAATCTTTTTAGCCAATAATTACAGAAGGTAAGAAGAACGGGGTCGGGAATGGGACCCGGCCCCGTTTCCCCGCCCTTGACGCCCGGCCTTTCCGTTGTTAACTTTTTTATTGATTAATTGTTCCGGCGGACTATAATCTGCTCCTCATATCGGCCGGAACCAACGGCCCGGGGAGGATAACGAACGGCGCGGGGGTGGAAAAGTCAGGCGAATGGATAAAAAAGCCTTGGAAACATATTTTTTCGAGCACGCCGGCGGCCACGCCATCCGGGAATGTATTCAGTGCGGGACCTGCGGCGGTAGTTGCCCCCTGGCCGACCAAATGGACTATTCCCCCAGGGCGCTGTTCGCCCTGATACGGGATGGGGAAATCCTGGAAGCCCTCCACAGCGAGGCGCCCTGGCTGTGCGTGTCGTGTTACAACTGCGCGGCCCGCTGCCCCCGGGAAATCCCGGTGACCGATCTCATGTACGCGCTCAAGCGCCTGGCCGCGGAAAACAACCTCGCGCCCCGTTCCAATAAAACCAAGGACCTCTATGAAGCCTTCGCCGCGGTGAACGAAAGGTTCGGACGAATCACCGAACCTGCGGTCATGGCCAGGTACGCCCTGGGCCACCCCATGGCCGCCCTGGCCAACGCCCGCCTGGGCCTGGCGCTTTTCCAACGGGGCCGCCTGGAATTCAGGCTTCAAAAAATGAAAACCCCGGGGCGCCTTAGGAAACTTCTGGGCGGTAGGGGAGGTCGGCCATGAAATACGCGTTTTACCCCGGCTGTTCCTACAAAGCGGCCGCCGGGTACAAGGAATCGGTGGACGCGGTCACGGCCGAGCTGGGCCTGGAATTGACGGAGCTGACGGACTGGAACTGTTGCGGGGCCACGGTCTACCTTTCCCTGGACAAGGTCCAGGCCCTGGCCCTGACCGCCCGGGTGTTCGCCCTGGCCCGCCAAGCCGGCTTCGACCAGGTGGTCACCATCTGCAACGCCTGCTACACGACCTTGCGCAAGGGGTTGAACCAGCTCGAACGGGACGGGGAGCTCCTGGCGGAAATTAATCGCCGCCTCGCCCCGGAGGGGCTGGAATTTTCCCCGCGGACCAGGATTCGACACCTTCTGGACGTCATGGTCAATGACCTGGGTTTGGATTTATTCAGGGAAAAAAAGAGGCCATCCTTCCAGGGCGGTCCGGCGGCGGCGTATTACGGCTGTCAGCTCACCCGGCCCTGGGGAGACCTAGACCATCCGGACCGGCCCCGCATTTTGGAGGATTTTTTGGAAGCCTGCGGCTTTACCGCCGTGGATTCGTCGGCCAAGACCCTGTGCTGCGGAGCTTCTCATCGGACGATCTTCTCCGACGCCTGCCGGCCCCTGATCGCCAGGATAGTGCGCGGGTTCCAGGCCCGGGGCGCTGACTTGGCGGTGACGGTCTGTCCCTTGTGCCAATTCAACCTGGACGCGGGACAGGCGGGCCTGGGACTGCCGCCCCTGCCGGTTATCTACTTCACCCAGGCGGCGGGGCTGGCCCTGGGGATTTCCCCGACCAAGCTGGGGTTGAATAAACTCTTGATTCCCCTAAAAAGGTTCGAATAGTCGACCATGGAGCGTATAAAACCTAGAATCGGCGTCTTTATCTGTCATTGCGGCCTGAACATCGCGCCCCGGGTCAACGTGGAGGAAGTCGCCGCATTCGCCGGGGGGCTGGAAAATGTAGCGGTGGCCAAGGACTACAAGTTCATGTGCTCCAGCCCCGGCCAGGAAATGATCGTCAACGAAGTCCGGGCCCAGGGGCTCAACCGGGTGGTGGTGGCGTCCTGCACCCCGCGCATGCACGAAATCACGTTTCAAAAAGCCTGCGTCGCGGCCGGTCTCAACCCCTACCAGTTCCAAATGGCCAACATCAGGGAACAGGTTTCCTGGGTGACCAAGGATTCCGCGGAGGCCACGGCCAAGGCCAAGGAACTTGTCGCCGCCGCCGTCGCCCGGGTCGCCCGGCACGCCCCCCTGGAGACGGCCGAGGTTCCGGTCCATAAAAGCGTTCTGGTGATAGGAGGCGGAATCGCCGGCATGCAGGCCGCCCTCTCGGCCGCCGAAGCCGGCTGCCAGGTCTACCTGGTGGAAAGGGAGCCTTCCATCGGCGGCCACATGGCCAAGTTCGACAAGACCTTCCCCACCCTGGACTGCGCCGCCTGCACCATGACTCCCAAGATGGTCCAGGTCGGCGGGCATGAAAAAATCACGCTGCTGACCTACAGCGAAGTCATCGCCGTGAAGGGCTTTGTCGGTAATTTCTCGGTCCGGGTGTTGCGGAAGCCCCGGTACGTGGACGAGGATAAATGCACCGGGTGCGGCGTCTGCCAGGAAAAATGCCCCACCAAAAACATCCCCAGCGAATTCAACGAGGGGTTGTCCAACCGCGCCGCGATCTTTTCCCCGTTTCCCCAGGCCCTGCCCCGCACTCCGGTGATCGACGCCGTCCACTGCCGGGTGCTGGGCCTCAATAAAAAATGCGGGGTCTGCGAAAAATTCTGCGCGGCCGGAGCGATCGATTTCCAGCAAAAACCGCGGGAAATCGACCTGGACGTGGGAGCGATCATCCTGGCCGTGGGGTACCGGACCTTCGATCCCTCCCCCCTGGTCCAGTATGGGTACGGACGTTACCCCGAGGTCTACACCAGCCTGGAATTCGAGCGACTCAATAACGCGACCGGACCGACCGGCGGCCGTATAATCGGCAAGAACGGCCAAGTCCCGCGCCGGGTCGCCATCATTCACTGCGTCGGGTCCAGGGACAAGAGGTTCAACAAATATTGTTCCCGGGTTTGTTGCATGTATTCCCTGAAATTCGCCCATCTGGTCCGGGAACGGACCGGGGCGGAGGTCGTGGAGTTCTATATCGACGTGCGGTCCCCCGGCAAGCAATATGAGGAATTCTACAATCGGGTCCAGGAAGAGGGCGTCAACCTCGTCCGGGGGCGGGTGGCCGAGGTGACCGACATCCCGGACGATCCGGCGGACGCCGGCCGCTTGACCGTGGTGGCGGAAAACACCTTGACCGGTCGGGTGCTGCGCGTTCCCGCGGACATGGTGCTGTTGTCCGTGGGGCTGGAACCGGCCGAGGGGTCGGACCAAGTCGCCCGGCTGGCGGGGGTTTCCCGCGACGCCGACGGCTGGATGAACGAACTGCACGTCAAGCTCGCTCCGGTGGCCACGCCCTCGGCCGGAATTTACCTGGCCGGGTGCTGTCAAGGCCCCAAGGACATCCCGGACTCGGTGGCCCAGGCCTCGGCGGCGGCCGGCGAGGCCTGGGGCTTGTTGTCCAAGGGAAAAGTCAGGACCAAGGCCGAAGTGTCCCACATCGACCCCGACCTCTGCACGGGTTGCCAAACCTGCCTCCAGGTCTGTCCGTACTCGGCCATTACCTTTAACGAAGGCCTCGGCGTCGCCGTGGTCAACGAAGCCGTCTGCCAGGGGTGCGGAAGCTGCGCCGCGGCCTGCCCGAGCAGCGCGGCCATGGTCAGGCATTTCACCGATGTCCAGGTCATGGACGAGTTGGAGGCCCTTTTGGCCTGACCGGCGGTCCGACAAGGGAGAAAAAAAATGCGAATCAAGGCCATCCTAGTCCTGATGATCTTCCTGTTTCCGGGGCCGGGGCGAGAGGCCCGGGCCGAGTGGGAGGACATGGTGGGAAAAAGCCCCATCTGGAACGCCGAGAACAGCGACCACCTTTTTCGGGAACACGCCTGGTCCCTGAAAGCCGGTTACCACTTTTTTTCCGGGAGCGGCTACACCGACGCCTGGAAAATCGACCCGCGCCGGCTCAATTCCCTGGCCTTTGAAGCTTCCTACGAGCGGGTTGTCTGGACCTACCTGGGCCTGGAACTTGGCGCGGGTTATTGGGGCGTGAAAAAGAAATCGACCAACGCCATTCATTACACCGACGCCGCCAAGCTCGACCTGAACAACGTCTACCTGGCCCCGACCGTAAAGGGAATTCTTCCCCTGACCAACCACTGGGCCGTCTACGCCGGCGGGGGCGCGGACCTGTATTATTCCTGGGCCGAACAAACCTACGTTTACGGCCTGACCGGGCGCGTGAAAAATAAAACCCAGCGACTGATTCCCGGTTGGCACGTCCTGGCCGGGACCGAAATCTACATCATGCCCAACCCGGGCGGACAAGACGTCTATGACTGGCCGGTGGGGTTGTTCGTCGAATACAAGTATTCCCAGGCCGTCTGGCCGAACATGGACGAGGATATCATCGGCCGGACCGGTCGATCGTCCTCCCATGATCTTAATTTGGGCGGGCACTGGATTTTTTGCGGACTCCGGTTCCATATCTAAAAAACGACCTAGGACCATGGGGCTTTTTCAACATGAACGATCCCGCTTTTAAACCGAAAATAGTGGCCTTTGTCTGTAACTGGTGCACCTATACCGCGGCGGACCTGGCCGGAATATCCAGGCTCGATTACGCGGCCGAGGTCAGGCTTCTGCGCCTGATGTGCACCGGCATGATCGACCCCAAATACGTGCTGAAAGCCTTTCTGGACGGCGCGGACGGCGTGTTCATCGGCGGCTGTCATCCCGGGGATTGCCATTATATCAACGGCAATTTGAAGGCCCAAAAACGCATCGCGGGAGTCGGCAAGATACTGGAACAATTCGGTTTCGCTCCGGAACGGCTGGTCCTGAAATGGATCGGCGCCAGCGAGGGCCCCGAGTTTCGGGAAAACATGAACCATTTTGTCGAATCCGTCAGGGCCCTCGGCCCCAGCCAGGCCCGGGACCGGATGGTCCTATAAAGGTGAAGAGAAGATGATTTCCTATTCCGGCCTTGAATCCGCCGCCGGCCCGGTCGCCGGGATCAGGACCTTTCTGCGGAGCGTCCTATCCCGCGGGTTGGCCGAAGCCGTCCTGGTCGCGGCCCGCACGCCTTATTCCAATCTGCCCATGCCCCTTCTGATCGTCGACCCGGACAAAATCGACCTGGCCGATCCCCTGGCCCCGGCCGCGCCCTTCAACGCGGCGCGGCAGGCGTCCAAGCTCTGCCGCGGGGGCGTGGAAAAAAAGCTCGCCCTGGTGCTGAGGCCCTGCGAAATCCGCGCCCTGGTGGAACTCGTCAAGTTGCGGCAGGCCGACCTGGAAAACGTTCTGCTGATAAGCTTCGATTGCCCCGGCCGAATGGAAAACGACCTGTTCCTGCCACAAGCCGAAAAATCGGAAAACCTGACCGAGGACTTCCTGAAAAAAGAGGAATTGCGGGACCTGGCGGCCCCGGCCTGCCGTATTTGCATTGGTTTCCAAGCGCCGCCCCTGGCCGACGTCAATATCCGCGTTTACGGAGACGTCCTGGGCGCGTCGGCTGAAACTGCCAAGGGCGAGGCGGCCTTGGCGGCCCTGGGGCTTGTTCCGGGACCGCTTCCCGAGGCCTTTCAAGGACGCGCGGAGGAACTTCTCCACAAAAGGACCGCGGCCCGGCGGGAAAGACTGGCGGCGACGCGGGACAGGGTCAAGGACTTGGATGGGCTGGAAAAGGCCCTGGCCAACTGTCTCAACTGCTATAACTGTAGGACGGCCTGTCCGGTCTGTTACTGCCGGGAATGCGTTTTTCTGACCGATGTCTTCGCCCACGACCCCGAGCTCTATTTTCGGCGCGCCGAACGCCGGGGCGCGGTGAAAATACCCACGGACACCACCATGTTCCACCTGACCCGCCTGGCCCACATGAGCCATGCCTGCGTCGGGTGCGGTCAGTGTTCCAGCGTCTGCCCCAGCTCGATTCCGGTGGCCGACATCTTCATGGCGGCGGCGGAAAAAACCCAGGAACTCTTCGGGTACAATCCGGGGCAAGACCCGGACCAACCGATCCCCTACCTGGCTTTCGACCGGGAAAATTAAGCGGGGTCGAGGACCTCGGGTTTTAAAAGGAAAAAATGTCCGAGCGCAAGAAGGATATAGTGGTGGTCGGGGCCGGCGTGGGCGGAGTGAAGGCCGCCCTGGACCTGGCCGAGATCGGCCACGACATACTGTTGGTCGACCGGGCCCCGGTCATGGGCGGGGTCCTGAACAGGCTGGACAACCAGTTTCCCAACAATCATTGCGGCTTCTGCCGACTCCTGCCCCGGCTGGACCGCGACGCCGGTTCGGAATTCTGCCTGAAAAAAGGGTTTATCCACCACAACGTGGAATTCCTGGGGCAGACCGAGGTCGTCGCGGTGGACGGGCCTCCCGGCCGGTTGCAAATCGAGTTGGAAACCAGTCCTCCGGGCGTGGACCCGCTTCTCTGCGACGGGTGCGGCGCCTGCGCGGCGGTCTGTCCCGTCGAGACGCCGCTCGAATTCAACGCGGGGCTGGAAACCCGGAAAGCCATTTACCGCCCGGCGCCCCACCACGCCCTCGGGCCGTATATAATAGACCGGCGGACCTGCGTCGGGTGCGGCGCCTGTCGGGACGCCTGCCCCACCGGCGCCGTGGACTTGTCCGCGGACCGCCCGGTCAGGCAAATAGTCCAGGCCGGGGCCGTGATCCTGGCGTCCGGAATTGACTATTACCACCCCGCCCAAACCGACGTATACGGTTTCGGCGAACTGGAAAACGTGGTCACGGCCGAGGCCTTCGAACGGATTATCAGTGGGACCGGACCCTATGAGGGCCGCCTGGTCCGACCGTCGGACCGCCGCCCGGCCCGCCGCATCGGGTGGGTGCAGTGCG
Source organism: Pseudomonadota bacterium (assembly GCA_043806915.1). GTDB lineage: Bacteria > Desulfobacterota > Desulfarculia > Adiutricales > JAGVGV01 > JAZDGM01. The sequence continues at coordinate 28,607 of JAZDGM010000028.1, forward strand.
TGGGGTCCCGGAACCTGATGCTGGGCGCCGATTATTGTTCCAGCATCTGCTGCATGTTCGCCGTCAAGGAAGCGGTCCTGGCCCGGGAACGGTTCGGCCCGGAGGCGGAGGCGTCGATATTTTACATGGATATGCGGACCTTCGGCCGCGATTTCCAAAGACTCCGGGACCGGGCCGAAAACGACCTGGGGGTGCGGTTCATCCGCTGCCGGGTTCACGGCGTGGAACCGGGAGACGCGCCGGGCGAGTTAAAAATCAGGTATGTGGACCAGGAAGGACGACTCCAAGCCGAATATTTCGATCTGGTGGTCCTTTCCAACGGCCGGGACCCGCGATACAATCCGCCGGCCTTCGCCGACCGGGAAGGCGTGTTCGTCCTGGATTCCGCGAAATCCCTGACCGATATCGCGGGGACGGTCATCGGGGCCGGCGACGCCGCGGCCAGGGCTTCGGTCGGGCTCGCGGCCTCCCGCCGGGACCGGACCGGCCGACCGGAAGCCTTTTCTCCCTTTTTGGACAAGAAGCCGATGGTCCTGGCGGCCTTTTGGGCGCCTTCGGAGCAGGCCTGGGCGGGCCTGGATGTAAACGGCCTGGCCGCCCGGCCCCTGGAAGGACGAGTCAGGAACGTGATGCTGACGGATACGGAAAACGCCTGCCCCATGCCGGCCTTGAAGGAAAAAATGGCGGAATTCCAAGCCAACCGCCTGCTCCTGGTTTCCCCGACTAAAAGGGCCGTGAACCTCGATGAACTGTCCGGACAATTGGGGTTGCCTCGTTCCCATATCGAACTGGTGGACGCCGGGGCCGCCCCTGGACCGAACGGAGCGGCGGGCCTGTCCCGCGAAATGGCCGCGGCCGTCGGCAAGCTGGTCGCGCGGCGGCATTTTCCCGAAAAACCTTGCCGGTGCGTATCCGCGGCCCTGGTGGTCGGCGGAGGACCGGCGGGCCTAGCCGCGGCCCTGACCCTGGCCGAGAGGGGCGTCGCGGTCCGATTGGTGGAAAAAACGGGCCTGCCGGGCGGAAGCGCGTCCCGGATGCTGTCGTCCGAAAAGAAAAAAATGGTTGAACAGTTGACGGCCGAAGTCATGGGCCGGGCGGAAATAACCGTCCACACGCGGACCGAGGCGGTCCGCTGCCTGGGCGCGACCGGCGACTTCGTGGTGGAACTGAAGAGCGATTCCGGCCGCGTCGACGCCGCGAGGGTCGGCGCGATCATCCTGGCCCCGGGGGAGGACCGGCCGTCACGACGGCCTTCGGCCTCGGGACCGACGACCGCATCGTCAGCCTGTTCGACCTGCCTGGGAAACTCGCCGGCAAGCCTCAAAAAACGGTCTTCATCCAGTGCGCCGGCGCCCGGGAGGAACCGCGTAATTATTGCAGCCGCGTCTGCTGCCGGGCCGCCCTGGAACAGGCCCTCCAAATTTTGGACGCCGACCCCGGGGCCGAGGTCGTGGTCTTTTACCGGGACATCATGACCCCGGGTTCGGCCGAAGCCCTGTACACCTCGGCCCGTATAAAAGGCGCGTCCTTCATCCCCTACCACCCGGGAAAAAAACCCGAGGTGATCATGGAAAACGGCCGGCCCACCGTGGTCGGGTTCGATCCCGTGCTGGGGGAGGAAGTCCGGCTGTCCCCGGACTTGGTCGTTCTGTCCTCGGGCCTGACGCCCGGACCCCACCGGGACCTGGCCCGGGTTTTCGGGGTGGAGATCACCAGCGACGGCTTTCTCAAGGAAGCGGACTATAAATGGCGACCGGTGGACTCCTCCCGGGAAGGCGTCTTGGTCTGCGGCCTGGGCCGGGCGCCCATGACGGCCGACGAGGCGGTGAAGGAAGGCCGGGCCGCGGCCCTGCGGGCCTTTCGATTTTTGTCCCGGGACGTGCTGCCCGTCCCGGCGACCACGGCCCGGGTCCGTCCGGGACTGTGCTCCCTGTGCCGGGTCTGCCTGGCGGTCTGCCCGTTCAACGCCAGGAGCCTGGACCTCGCCGCCGGGCGCGTAATCGTCGATCCGGCGGCCTGTCAAGGCTGCGGGGCCTGCGCGGCCGCCTGTCCCAACAGCGCCGCGGTTCTGGGGGACTATAACGAAAGCGGCCTTATGGCCGCCATCGAAGCCATGCTATAATCAGGAGCGACTACCATGGAAACAAGGGAAATCACGGCTCAGCCCCTCCTCAAGGACGCGGCCCCGTTTCGGCCGGTGGGAAGCCCGCCCCAAGCCTGCCTGGCTTGCGGCACGTGCGCCGCCGGCTGCCCCATGACGGGAATGGAAGGGTTCGATCCCCGAAAAATAGTGCGCCTGGCCTTGAAGGGTCGGGACGAGGAGCTGATAAACTCCAGGCACATCTGGCTATGCACCATGTGCGGCCGTTGCGAATACGCCTGCCCCATGGGGATCAATATCGTCAACCTTGTCCGCGCGGCCCGGGGCCGGGTGGACCGGGACAAGGTCCCCGGCCAGATTCACAAGGGCGTCCTGCTGGATATCGAGACCGGCAACAACCTGGGGCTGCCCACCGAGGATTTCGTCTTCATCATCGAGGACGTGGCCGCGGAGCTGGCCGAAGAGCCCGGATTCGAGGATTTCACCGTCCCCCTCGACCGGGAAGACGCCAATCTCCTCTGCACCCTGCACAACAAATTGGTCAACACCCAGAATGAAGACCTGGTTCACTGGTGGAAAATATTCCACCTGGCCGGGGAGGACTGGACCTTGCCCCGGGAAAACTGGGAAGGCGTCAACTGGGGACTTTTTTCCGGAGACGACGAGTCCATGAAGCTTTTCGTGGGCCGGATCGTCGAGCACATGGAGAAGTTCAGGATCAGGAACCTGATGTACCCGGAGTGAGGGCACGCCTATTACGCGACCCGGTCCGGGCTCGTCAGATGGTTTCCCGAATTTTTCGAAAAATACGGCGCGTTGACGGTCTTCGACCTGCTCAAGGATTATATCGCCGGCGGCCGGATAAAAATCGACAAATCCAAGTTCAAGGTCAGGGCCACGTACCACGATCCGTGCAACTACGGCCGCAAATCCCTGGAAGCCTTTGGCCAGGCATATTACGAGGAAGGCCGGTGGGTCATGGACCAGGTTTTCGAGGATTGGGTGGACCTTTTCCCAAAAAAGGGCAATCAATATTGCTGCGGCGGCGGCGGCGGAACCATGCTGACCCCGTTCACCGAGGAAAGGCTTCACTACGGCCGTCGCAAGCTGGAACAAATCAAGCGGAGCGGAGCGGAACTACTGGTCGTCCCGTGCCATTCCTGTCACGGCCAGATCAAATTCATGGCCCGGGAATGCGGAATGCCGGAACTGGAAGTGAAATACCTGTGGGAAGTCGTGGCCGACGCCCTGATAATCGAACCCCGGTAATCCTCCACGCGGCGTTTTCAGCGCGACATTCAGCCAAGGCGTCGCCGAGGTCTTTTATTCGACCATGAGAACCGCGCCGGGCGGCTTGCGCCCCGGAACATGACCGGCCCGACCAAGTTGGAGAGACCGTGGGGCGGGAAAGAGAAATCCCGCCCTGGGACCCGATGTCGGACGGGTACACCCTAACCCGTAGGCCCGGATTATTTTGGGGGCTTGGTTCAGGCCCGGCGTGGTGATTTCGCCCGACGGCGTCAAGTCTCGTTTTCCACGTATTTCTTTAAACCCACACAAAATATCTAATTCTCTTCTTGTAATCAACGACCCGTCCCATTCGACCCAGGAAAACAGGCGTATTGTCGGGGAAAGCAAGGAAGTCTAGGCTGGTTCCCAAGCTCTATCTTCCTCAAATTTTAGGATTTCGATAGATGGACATCCATTTATCTATGCCTAAGCCAAATTGAGACTATAATGGGTTAATAATGGATGTCCCTGTGTGCCATTATTGTCCGACCGGGCCTTGACCTTGATCTTAATTCGGTCCTTTTCCCGCAATCTTTGTAGCTTTTCCTTGGCAGTCGTCATGCATCTATCCTATCGAAAAATCCAACCGGCTTCAGAGTCCTTGTCCATCATGACGATTATTCATCATTTACAACAGGTGAAAGATTTAGAATCTACTGAGCCCTAGGATCAAGGTTTATGGTTTTAAAAATCGCCTTGGCGTCCTCGATCCTCGCATCTCGCTCGATGTCCCTAATGAAGTTATACACCAGTCCAATGTTATAGCCATCCTTCTCTATTGCGTTGACATAGGTTGTCATCGCCATAACATTTTGATAATTCCACTCAATTTCATATTCTTGGGCGGGGTGTTCCTCGCCATAACCGTCGGATGACAAGGGCCGGTTATAGACGATTTTGACATCATTGCTCATTTGCTCGAAAAAACTTTTTAATTTTTC
>JAZDGM010000029.1:0-22137 GCA_043806915.1 Pseudomonadota bacterium
CGGGCATGGACGCCCGCCCTTTCCGCCCTCGAAACAGGACGTTTCGGGGCGTGAAACCGCCGCCAGGCGGGTTCTCCGGAAAAAGAGCCGGGGGTTGTCAGGGGCGCCGGCTCCGGCGCGCCCCTGACCCTGGGACGGGAAAGAGAATGTCGTAGTCCTAACGGCTCAAAGCGAGGGGCGGAGCAGCCCCGCCCGCAAGGCGTGGCCAACGTCTCCAATTTACCGTGGCAAGGCCCGGAAAATTGCGAAAAATCGTGCGCATTGCGCACCCTACGAACTGGGGTGAGGGGGGATTTGGTTCACCCGGGCCAACCGGGCCAGCCAAGATGTTGGGTTACGCTTCGCTAACCCAACCTACTGAAATTACATTATTTTAGGCCAGCGGGGGCGCGCCGGGCCAGGCGCCTCCAAACGCCCCGGACTTCTTCGGGCGGGCAGGGGCGCCGGCTCCGGGTCGCCCCTGACCCTGGGACTGGAAAGAGAATGTCGCAGTCCTAATGACTCACAGCGAGGGGCGGAGCAACCCCGCCCAAGGCGGACAAGCCCGCCCGCAAGGCGTGGCCAACGTCTTCAATTTACCGTGTTCAGGACCGAAAAATAGTTGAAGATGGTGCGCATTGCACACCCCACGAACTGGGGTGAGGTCGTTTTCGGCGAAGGCGAATATAACCGGCGCAAGGCTTTTAACGGCCAAATATCGGCGTGATCCAAATGAGCCGACGGATATTATTCAGGGCCAAGGCCGGCCGACGGGCCGGTCAAGCCATTGCCGACAGCGGCAGGGGGCCGGGACATCCCACGGCCGCGGAGCGCGCCTGGAACTAGCGGCGCGGGGCCTTCCCGGGGAAAGCCCGCCCCCGCCGGCGCCTACTTCAACAGAAACCGTTTAATCATCAGCGTCAGGTGCCGGAGAATGCGGTCCGGGTCGACCTGGCCGTGGTTTTTATAGAGATACTGAAAAACCTCGTGGGCCGAGCGGGCCACCACCGTCACGGCCGCCTCGACATCGTCCACGTTGAGCGCCGCTTTGTCTCCGGCCATCCAGTCCGCCACCAACCGACTTTCCCGCCCTTCCCAATAGTCGTGGATTTCCGCGGCCCGGCTGTTGACCCGGGCGAAGCGCGCCACTTCCAGGTTGAGTTTGACTTCCCGGCTATACACGGCGTAGGAAGCGGAAAAGATGTGGTCGATGGCGTCCGCCGGGCTCATTTTTTCTTCCGCCGTCCGGGCCAGGCACGACCGCGTGACGTCGTGGACATGCTCGGCCTGGTCGGCGATGAGCCGCAAGAAAATCTCTTCCTTGTTGGGAAAATGGGCGTACAGGCCGCCCACCGAAACGCCGGCGCCCTGGGCGATGAGGTGCGTGGTGGTCGCCTCGAACCCGATTTCCGAAAACAGGGCCCGGGCCGATTCCAATATCTTCCGGCGGGTCTCCAGCGCCCGTTTCTGCACCGGCGCCTTGGCTTCCCAAGCCCCGCCGCCCTCGACTCCGGCTTGATTTTTCGCGGCCGGCGCCGGGGCCGCCGCGGGGGAAGACTTTTTTATCACTTGGTTTCCTTTCGCTTTTTCCGGTGGTTCTATCTGAAAGCATTAGTGATGTCAACCCGAATTCGACGTCGGTTTTTTCTTGACAAACCCCGACTGAAATCGTATTTGGTGAAGAAAACGAACTCGACGTCGGTTTCTAAACCGCGCGCGGTCCGCCCCAGGCCGGGCCGCCCGCCTCGAAACAACCATCGCAATCCCCAGGGAGGGAAGAATGAAAGCGCGAACCATTCAAACAGACGTTCTGGTCATCGGCGGCGGCGGGGCCGGGTTCCGCGCCGCCATCGGCGCCCGGGCCAAGGGCCGGTCCACGGTCCTGGTGAGCAAGGGCCCCCTGGCCCGGTGCGGGGCCACGCCCATGGCGGGCGCGGATTTTACCCTGGACGGCCGGAGCATGAGCGAAATCCCGGGCCTGCGGGGCGACCCCCACGACAGTCCGGAAAAGGTCTTCAACGACATGGTCACCCAGGGCTGCGGCCTCAATAACCAAAAGCTGGTGGAACAATACGTGGCCCGGGCGCCCCAGTGCCTGCGGGAACTGATCGAGTGGGGCATCCAGATCAAACTGTCCGACGAGCGGATGATCTTCACCTCGGGCCTCGGGATCATGGACGCCCTGCTGAAAAAAGCCCAAGGCCTCGGGGTGGACTTGCTCGAGGACGCGGCCCTGCTGGAGCTGGCGACCCGGGACGGCCGGGTGGTCGGCGGACTGGGCCTGGACATCCGTTCCGGGGAGTTCATTCATTTCCAGGCCAAGGCGGTGATCATGGCCACGGGAGGCTGGCACAAGGCGTTCTGGCCCAACACCGGCATGCGGGACCTGTCCGGGGAGGGCCAGGCCATGGCCTTGCGGGCCGGGGCCATGCTCGGCAACATGGAATTCATCACTTTTTGCTGCAATGTCTTTTACGATCCGCCCATCTGGCGCGGCAGCCTGGCCCCGTACATCCTGGGTCTCATGGTCGGCGGCCGTCTGACCAACAACCGGGGCGAAACCTTCCTGGACAAATACGATCCCTTCGTGGTCAAGACCGGGACCTTCACCGAATGGAATAAAAGCTTCCTCTCCCACGCCTCCACTCGGGAAATCCGGGCCGGGCGGGGCGGCGAGCACGGGGGCGTCTTTTTCAGCCGGGGGGACGCGCCCTGGGAAAACATCGAACTGGTCGCGTCCATTATTTTCCCCAAGTGGAAATACAAGGCCGTGGACCTCGGCGAATGGGGCCGCATGCTTAAAAACGACGAGCCCGTGGAAGTCGGTCCGGCCGTGGAATATTTCGAGGGCGGAATCGTGGTCGACGAAAATTTTCAGTCCACCCTGCCCGGGCTTTTCGCCGCCGGGGAATGCACCCTGGGCGCGTTCGGCGCCAACCGCGTCTTCGCCGCCATCACCGAAATGCTGGTGCACGGGGCCGACGCCGGGGACGCGGCCGCCAACTACGCCGGCGAGACGGATTTCCAAGCCCTGGACCGGGACGCCTTGGACGCCTGGCGGGAACGGGCCCGGGCGCCCCTCGACCGAAAACAAGGAGTCAGCCCGGCGCGGGTCCGTCGCCTGGTCCAGGAAGAGGCCCACCGCAAGCTGGGGCCGATCCGGACCAAGAAGGAGTTGGAAGACCTTCTGGCCCTCCTGGACAAGGTCCGCCGGGATGACTTGCCCAACCTGGCCGCGACAACCGCCAATCCCCGGTACAACAAGGAATGGCTGGACGCCCTGGAGCTGCCCAACATCGTGGTCCTGCTGGAGGCCGCGGCCCGTTCGGCCCTGGGCCGCGAGGAAAGCCGCGGAGTTCACTTCCGCGAGGACTTTCCGGACACGGACAACGACCGGTGGCTTCGGGAAAGCGTGGTCCGCTTGAAGGGAACCGACCTGGAAGTGGGGAGCCGTCCCGTGACCGTGACGTCCCTGACCCCGCCTCCGGGTAAACTGCCCTACCTCGAATTCATAAAAAAGATGATGGCGGCCCGCTCGGACACCGGCGGCAAGCACTAGGCCAGGGAGGCGGTAACATGTCTGAAAAAAAGATTGAAGTCAAGGTCTTGCGGTTCGACCCCTCCAGCGGCGCCGAACCCTTTCACCAAACCTATTCGGTCCCGGCGGGCAAGGGTCAAAGCGTCATGGATGTCCTGGATTACATCTACCAGAACCTCGACGGCTCCCTGGCCTACTACGACCATGCCGGGTGTTCCCTGGGCATCTGCGGAAAATGCACCGGACGGATCAACGGCAAGCCCGGCCTGTTCTGCCAGACCCCGGTGGAAGGCGGGGAGTTGCTTTTGGAACCGTTGAAAAAGGACCAGGTCCTGCGGGACTTGGTGATCGCCAAACCTGAAAAACCGGCCCCAGGCGCGCCGGTGGAAACCGCGGGAGGAGGAACGGCCATGGATATCAACAGCGTGGACCTGATTGTACGGCGCGAAATTGAAGCCTTGATCGCCGCGCCCCTGATCAAGGCGTACATGGACGCCTTCGGCCGGGAAGCGGCCCTGGAAACGGCCCGGAAAGTCATAAGGAACCTGGCCGTTGAAGCCGGAAAAATGCTCAAGCTGTTCGCCGGCGGCGAGTCCATGGAACACCTGAACCGGGCCCTGCCCCTGTTCGGCCAGGGCGGAGCGCTCGAATTCGAGATCGTGGAAGCCGGCGAAAAAAAGGCCGGCGTGAACGTCACCCGCTGCAAGTATGCGGAAATGTATAAGGAACACGGGTTGGAAGAGTTCGGGTTCCTGCTCGGGTGCGGCCGCGACCACGCCCTGCTGGAAGGGTTCAACCCCCAAATCGAGTTCCGGCGGACCCAAACCATCATGGAAGGCGCGGAGTTCTGCGATTTTCGCTTTGAAATGAAGGACTGACCCGGGGTCTGGTCCCGGGCCTCGCCCCGACAACCAGGGCCGCCGCCAACGCGGCCGGAGGAGCTAGTGACGCCATGGTTTCCGAAGCCGTTGACCTGCTTTCCAGACTGATTCGAATCGACACCTCCAACCCGCCGGGCCGGGAAAAGGCCGCGGCGGATTTCATCACGGAAATCCTGGATCGGGAAAAAATAGCCTGGCGAACCTACGAGCCCGCGCCGGAAAGAATGTCGGTCCGGGCCGTGATCCCCGGGACCGGACAAAAGAAGCCCCTGATTCTTCTCAACCACCTGGACACGGCCCCCGCCGACGGCCGGGGGTGGTCCTTCGATCCCTTCGGGGGGGACGTCAGGGACGGTTTCGTGCGGGGACGCGGCGCCCTGGACATGAAAGGCCTCGGCGTGATGGAACTCCTGGCCTTTCTGGATATAAAGCGGCAAGGGATCGTCCCCTGCCGGGACCTGATCTTTTTGGCCGTCGCGGACGAGGAAGCCGGAGGGGCGTTCGGGGTCGAGCACTTGCTGAACAACCACGAGGCTGATTTTCGGGCCGGCCTGGTCTTGAACGAAGGGGGCTTCGGGCTGGAAGGTCTTCTCCCCGGCCGGACGGTCCATATGATTTCCTCGGCGGAAAAAGGACCCTGCTGGCTGCGGTTGGTCCGGACCGGGTCGCCCGGCCACGGTTCCATGCCCCACGGGAACAACGCCCTGGAAAAATTGGTCGCGGCCGCGGCCCGCGTGGCGGCGGCGCCCCAGCCCCTCGCCGTCGCTCCGGTCGTGAAAGAATATTTCCGGCGGCTTGGCGCGGCGGGGTGGAACTTTCTCCAACCGTTTGTGGAAGACGGGCGGAGCGAAACGCTGCTCCGGCTCCTCCGGGAAAGCGGGCTTCTCGGCCGGCCCGAAATATCGGCCATGCTTCAAAACACGGTCAGCCTGAACAGGCTGTATTCCGGATTCAAGATCAACGTCATTCCCGACCGGGCCGAGGCCGAGCTCGACGCCCGGCTCCTGCCGGGACAGGAGATCGACGCCTTTTGCGAAAGCTTGCGACGCCTTCTCGCGGATGACGACATACAAGTGGAACGAATCACCGCCTTCGAGGCGACCGCCTCGCCGGCCATTAGCGAAGACTTTTGCCTGTTGGAACGGGCGCTCGGGCGGCATTTCCCCGACGCCGCGGTCGCGCCGTCTCTTTCGGTCGGGACCACGGATTCGAGGTTCTTCCGTCGCCGGGGGGTTTCGGCCTACGGTTTTTTCCCGGTCGTCGCGGCAGTGGCGGACCTCAAGATGGTGCATGGCTTCGACGAAAAAATATCCGTGGAAAACCTCGAACGGGGAACGCGGATACTGACCGAGGTTGTCCGGGAGCTGTGCCTATAGGGGGCCGCGCGGATAAAAAACGACCCGCGGCCGGGGCGTCGCCGGAAATATATCAATGACCCCAAATTGGGGGAAAGGAAGACCGATGAATATCGATCTCGGCTTGGTAAAAAAATTATCCCTGCTCGGTCCGGCGGCGATTCTGGTCGCGTCGTCCATGGGGCCGGGGACCGTGGCGTCCTGCATCATGGGCGGGTCGCATCTGGGTTATCAACTCCTCTGGATGGTCGCCGCCAGCGGCTTTCTTGGCGCCGTGGTCTGCCTGATCGGGGGCAAGGTCTATGCGGTGACGGGAAAAACCGGGTTTCGGGTGTTGCGGGATTACACTCACCCCGTCGTGGCTTATCCCCTGTTCATCTGGCTGACCCTGGCCGTTATTTTCGTTATAGCCATTGAGGGCAAATTGCTGGGCCATACCGTGGAATTGATGTTTCCCGACCTGAAAGCGATGACGAACACGGTGATCGTTCCGTTGCTGGTCCTGGCCGCGGCCGTGATTTTTTCGTGCGGCTTCAAACGGGTCGCCTTCCTCTGCTCCCTGATGGTTTTCGGCATGGCCGCCCTGTTTTTGATCAACCTGTTCGTGGTGGATGTGTCGATTTCCGAGGCGGCCCTGGGACTGCTGCCGACCGTGCCCCTGGACAAAACCGGGCTCATGGCGTTCGGCGGCATCCTGGGCGGGTCGGCCAGCGGGGTCGTGGCCCTGGGATATTCGTACCTGGTCCGCAACAAGGGCTGGAACGGGCCGGAATACATCAGCCGCATGAAATGGGACCAGTTTCTGTTCTATGGGGTCTTGTTCGGCATTTTCAGCATCGGGGTCTATGTAACCGGCGCCGCCGTGCTGCATCCCCGGGGAATCGAGGTCAACACCGCCGTGGACGCGGCCAGGGGGCTCGAACCCCTGGTCGGCCCCTTTTCCAAGTGGTTGTTTCTTGTGGGGCTGTTCGCCGCGATCTTTTCCACCCTGGGCGCCCTGGCGGTCATCATGTGCTACATGCTGGCGGACATGGTCGGCCTGCCGCCGGACCTGAACAACATCAAATTCAAGATGCTGGTCTTCGGCGGCATCCTGGTCGGGATGCTGGGTCCGTTTTTTGGCGGCCCCGCGGCCATGAAATACATCGTCCTGGCCATGGTGGTCTTCCTCCTGGCCGGCCCCCTGGTGATTCTGGTCTACCTTTACGTGGGCAATCGCCGAACCATCATGGGCCCATACACTAATTCACCGCTCATGAACGCCGGGTTGGCCGTCGCCTTCATCCTTAACTGCATCGGCTCGGTCGCCGCGGTCATGAAATAAGAAAGTCAGGGAAAGCCCGATGAACCCAATCGTGAACCCGAGCGCCAAGGATATTTTTAGAAGCGAAGTGCGCCCGGCCCTGGGATGCACCGAACCCGCCGCCGTCGCCTTGGCCGCGGCCGCCGCGGCTTCGGCCCTGCCCCCGGGGCCGCTGGAAAAAATAACCGTGCGCCTCGATCCCAATGTATTCAAAAACTGCCTGGCCGCCGCCGTGCCCGGAGGCGGGGGCGGCAAGGGGCCGGCCCTGGCGGCGGCCCTGGGCGCCTTGGGAGGCGATCCGAGGCTGGGTCTTCAGGCCCTGGCCTCGGTGGACGAACGCTGCCTGGCGGAAGCCCGGCGGCTGGTTCGGTCCGGTTTGGCGGGCGTGACGCCCGACTATGAAAAACAGGGAATTTTCATTTCCGTGCGCCTGTCGGCGGGCGGCAGGGAGTCCGAGGCCGTCATCAGGGACCGACACGACCGCCTGACCATGCTCCGGCTGGACGGCCGGGAAATCAGCTCGCCCCTCGCCGGCGCCGTCGAGGCCGGGGGCATGGCCAGCCCGGCGGCCGTCGCGCCCGAGGCCTTGCAACGGCTTTCCCTGGAAACCTTGGTGGCGATGACGGACAACCTGGACCAAGATGACCTGGACTTTTTAGAGGAAGGAACGCGGATGAACCGCCGCCTGGCCGAATACGGCCTGCGCGCCGCTTCCGGGCTAGGCGTGGGCCGGTCTCTCCGGAATATCGCCGCGCGCGACACCCGGCGTCAAGACTTGGTCGCGACGGCGCGGATGGTCGCCGCGGCCGCGGCCGACGCCCGCATGGCCGGAGTCTCCCTGCCGGCCATGTCTTCCGCCGGAAGCGGCAATCACGGGTTGACCGCCGTCTTGCCGATCCTCACCCTGTTTGACATTCTGGGCGGAGACAACCGGAAAATGCTGCGCGCCGTGGGCTTGAGTCATTTGGCGACCGCCTCGGTCAAGGCCCATGCCGGGCGGCTGTCGGCGGTCTGCGGTTGTTCCATTGCCGCGGGCTCGGGCGCGGCGGCCGGCTGCGCCTACTTTTTGGGCGGCGACCTCGCCGTGATTCAAGGCGCCGTGATCAATGTCATGGCCGACCTGGCCGGAGTGGTCTGCGACGGCGCCAAGGCGTCCTGCGCCCTCAAAGTGGCCACGGCCGCCGGTACGGCTGTTCAATCCGCCCTCCTGGCCCTGGAAGGCGTGGTCGCCCCCCCCACCGACGGCCTGGCCGGTTCGGTATTCGAGGAAACCGCCGCCAATCTGGGGCTGCTCAGCCGGGTGGGCATGGCGGCGGTGGACCGGACCATCATCGACATCATGGCCGGTAAAGACATCCGGACGCCGGGAGACCGCCCTTGATTCAGCCTTTATAAACTTCCAGAAAACGGCCCGGACGGGGTTTCCCGGGGCGCGGCGGCGTCCGAGGGGGACCCGCCGGTCCGAACCGCGGTTGAAGCCCCCCTGCCTACCCGATTCAGATAATATTTCCTCGTGTTTTTTTCGAAGATCGCCGCGGATGACCGGTGAAAAACGAATAACCCTGTTGACAACCATTTACCGGCTGAATTAACCTACGCGGCCGGAGACGGAAAAAGGTCGGAAGGGGACTGGCGTTAGGAAAAAGCGGTTCACCACGGCAACGTCATTTCGGCTTTTTTTCGACCCGCCTAATTGCGGCGACATTTCCTTTTTTTTAGGCTAGGGAGCCCGGCCTAGCGGCCAGGACAAACCCGGCGACAACGGCGTCCCTCGCCAGGGAGGCCGACGCGATCAATAAACAAGGAGCTACTGATGTTCAAAAGGTTTTTTCTCGTTTTTTTCTGCGCGGTTTTCATTACGGGCGTCGGGCCGGCCTCCGCCGGCGCCGAAACCTTGAAGTTGCAGGTGGTTTATCCCGAAACCTCGCATGTCGGCAAGGTGGTCAAGTTCTTCAAGGCGGACCTGGAAAAACTTTCCAGCGGCGGGATGCAGGTGGAAATCATCTGGCCGGGGAGCGAACAGTTCATTCCCACCGCCGAGGCTTTCGAGGGCCTGGTCCAGGGCCGGATCGGCCTGTATGTCACTTCCCTGTTGTACCACGAGAAGGAAGTTCCGGAAGGAAGCTGCCAGTGGCTGCCCTTCAACTGGGAAACTCCCGAGGAAGCCAAGGAAATCCTACTGAATAAAGGCTTCGTCAAGACGCTGTCCGCGGCGGTGGAGAAAAAAGGGGCGTTGTACCTCGCCCCCCTGTCCGTGGCCACCATGGGCTTGATGACCACCTTTCCCATCAACAAGCTTGAGGACATCAAGGGGAAAAACCTCCGGGCCGTCGGGTTTGAGGCCAAGATCGTCAGCGCCCTGGGCGGGGTCCCCGTGCCGACGTCTCCCAACGATCAGTTGGAAAAGATGAAGGCAGGCCAAATCCTAGGCACGGACTACCCTTGGTACACCATGGAAGTATACAAATTTTACGAAGTGTTGAAGCATATCAGCGCTCCCGGTCTTCATACCCCGGGCGTCATCGATTTCCTGGCCGGCAAGAAGGCGGTCGAGGCCTTGCCCGAGGCCCAACAAAAGGCCATCCGGCAAGCCGCCCATGACGCCATGGAATACAGCTTTACGGCCGCAAGGGAAATCGACCAAAAAGTCCTCGCGGACGCCAAGAAAAGAAACGTCGAAATGACCATTCTGTCGTTCGAGGAACAAGCCCGGTTCCGCGAAGCCTTGAAGCCGCTGTGGGAAGAAGAAGCCAAGAAATCCCCGGAAGCCTCGGAATTGGTTTCCATACTTCTGTCCGTGCTGATTTCCAAGGGCTACCAGTGGTAGGCCGTCGGAAATAACCATTGACCGGCGGCGGGCGCGAAAACGGCCCGCCGCTTTACTTTCCCCACCTTGATTCGCCCTCGTCAAACCCCTACCCGGGCGCGTCCGGACACCAGCGCCGGCGGCGTCAAGCATCCAGGGCCCGCCTGACCTGGGCCAGCAGGTCCACGAGCAGATAGGGCTTGCCCAGAAAGCCGACCGCGCCGGCGTGCATGACTTTTTTGACCGGTCCGTTCAAGGCGTACCCGCTAGCTATGACCACCCGAGCCTGGGGGTTGATATTTCTTATTTCCCTAAGGCAGTTATATCCGCCCATGCCCGGCATGCCGAGGTCCAGGATGACCAGGTCAATTTCAGAGCGGCGTTCGGCATAAATTTCCAGGGCTTTTTCCCCGCTGGAAGCCGTGATCACTGCATATCCGACTCTTTCCAAGGCCATGGAGGCGAAGCCCCGGACCCCGTCTTCGTCATCGACCACGAGGATGGTTTCCCCGCCGCCCCGGATGGCGGGTTTTTCCAGGACCAACGCCTGGTGGTGGCCTGCCCCGCCGTCCCCGTCGTCCAGGGCGGGCAGGTACAGCCGGAAGGTCGCGCCCATCCCCGGTTCGCTGTAACAGTTGATGGCGCCGCCATGCCCCTTGATGATCCCATAAACCGAGGCCAACCCCAATCCGGTTCCCTTGCCGACGCCCTTGGTGGTAAAGAACGGTTCAAAAATATGCGGCAGGACTTCCCGGTCAATGCCCTGTCCGTCGTCCGAAACGGTAATCAGGACATAACGGCCCGGGGGAGTTCCCTGGGAGAAGGGCGCGGACTCCTCGTCCAGGGTGACATTATCGGTTTCAATAAGCAGGTTTCCGCCGTCGGGCATGGCGTCCGCGGCGTTGCACCCTAGATTCAGCAGCACGGATTCGATCTGAATGGGATCGGCCTTGACGCCCCACAGTTCGGTCCCGGCCCGAAACTCGATCGCGATCATCTTGGGTATGGTTCGCGCCAGGAGCCGGACCGCCTGTTCGACTTCCTGGTTGATGTCCACGGATCGACGTTCGATTTCCACCTTGCGGCTGAAGACCAGAAGCTGCCGCACCAGTTGGGCGGCCCGCGACCCGGCTTGCTGAATGGCCGATAAGTTCGAATAGTCGGGATCGGCCGGCTCCTTTTCCATCAACATAATTTGGGTGTACCCGTTGATGGCCTGCAGCAGGTTGTTGAAATCATGGGCCACGCCGCCGGCCAGGGTCCCGACCGCTTCCATTTTTTGGGCCTGCTGGAGCTGGGCCTCGAGCCGCTTGGCCGCGGTGATATCGTGAAACACCGTCAGAATATGCCATTTATCCTGGAGCCGTAACATGGAAGCGAACATCAGGGCGTTGATAGTGGAGCCGTCGCGCATATCCCGGAAATCCATGTCCAGGCCGTCGACCCGACCATCGACTTTCAACTCGTCCGCGAACCGCTTGCGGTCCGCCTCGGAGTAGAGCCCGAGTTGGACCGTCGTCCTCCCCAGGACGTCCTGTTTGGTGGTTTTGGTTATTTCGCAAAACTTGTCGTTGACGTCCACCAACCGACCGTTTTCCAGTTCCGTCAGGGCGATGGCCTGGGGGGAAGTATCGAACAGCCGCCTGAATTTACGCTCGCTTTCCAACAGGGCGTTTTCCGCGTTTTTTCGATCGGTTATATCGGTCTGCGTGCCGATCATCCGCAAGGGGAGGCCGGATTCGGTCCGGCGGATGACCTTGCCCCGGGCCAGCACCCATTTATAGGTCCCGTCCCGGCAAAGGACGCGGTGCTCGCTCTCGAAGAACGGGCTTTCTCCATTTAAGTGCCCCTTGACCTGGCGGCCGACCGTGAGGCTGTCGTCCGGATGAATCCGGGATTCCCATTCGTTGATCGAGCCAAGGAATTCCTGTTCCTCATACCCCAGAATTTCCTTCCAACGCTTGGAAAAAAAGGCCTTGTCGGCCTCGACGTCCCAGTCCCAAACCCCGTCCCGGCTGCCCTCCAGGGCGAAAAGCCAACGCTCCTCGCTCTCCCGCGAATTTTCCTCGGCCTGCTTTCGCGCGGTGACGTCCCGGGCGAACGCATCTCGATACGGAGTGTTCTTTCTCTTTTTTCCGAGGGAAATGGACACCCAGGCCGTGGACCCGTCCTTTCGAAAAAACCGAAATTCGTGGCCCAGGCGCCAGGCTTGGTCCTGGCAGAGCCGGTTTAATTCCCCTTCCTGGCGCTTGTCGACCAACAGATCGCCCAGTTTTTCCACGGGGCCGGCCATCTCTTCCGGGGACTTGAATCCCAGCATGTGGGAAAAAGCCGGGTTGGCTTTCCGGAATTTCCCTTGCGGGTTGAACTGGAATATTCCAGCCGGGGATTGCAAAAAAAGCTTGCGGTATTCCAATTCCGATTTTCGCAAGGCCCGCTCGGCCGCGTTTCGTTCCTTTTCCTGCAATTGCAAGGCTTGGACCATTTCGTTGAAGCTGTCGATCAGGCGGCTATGGGGTTCGTGGCCCGAAACGGATAGCAGGCGGTGGCTCAAGTCGCCGTGCTTGACCAAATCCAGGGCCTGATTCAACCGGGAAACCATCCGCTGGGTCAAGCTTTCCAGGGGGACCACCGAAAAGAGCAGCCAGCCGACTTCGGGAACATAACAAAAACTGCCCCGCAATTCCTCGCCGGCCTCGTTGACCAAGCTGAGCGGCCCTGTTCCGGAAGCGACCAGGCCGGGCAGGTCGAGGCCGGACCATCCTCCCCCCAGGGATGGCAGGTCCTTGCGGTAAACCCCGCCTTTTTTCTGGTCGATCTCGGTTTCGATCTCGGGGTGGGCCACGATCTTTCCGTCGACGTCGACTATGAAATTCAATTGCCCGGGGATTTCTTCCCGCGGTTGGGCCTGGGCCAGCAGGAACGCTTGGGGGACGTCCAGGCTCCAGAGCCCGATGAATTCCTCCCCAAGGTAGACCGGGATCGAGACGGAAAGAATCAGGCCCTCGCCCGCGTAATCGATGGTGGGTTCCGTCCACCGGATTTTACGTTCCGGGTTGCGGGCCGGCGCCGCGGACATCCAGGTATGATAGCTCGACCAGTCGAAGTCGGGCGTTATGGCTTCACGCTGGTCGATGTAGGGGAATTGCAGGGCTACATTGGCGACGTCCTGGTAATAAATCCAGGCGACCCCGGCTAGGCGGTCCCTGAGTTCCTTGAGAAATTTTCCCAGGCCAAGGAGGCGGAACATTCGTCCCCGGGCGCCGGCGTCGTTTTTCAACGCGGGATTCCAGGAGACGCTGACGGCGTCGTCCGGCGCCCGGCCTTCCCGGAACTTTTCCAACAGCGGCCGGCCGAGCCAGAATCCGTCGGCGTCGACTCCAAACCCCTGTTCCTCGAACCACCGCTCCACCTCATCCCTGGTCGGGCCGGGTTGTCGAAACAGAAAAAGGGTCAGGCGGCGAAGTTCGTGAAGGGCGTCATAATAGCGGACCGCCGTGCGTCCCAGGGCCGACGCGGAAAGTTCCAGTTGCGTCCGGAGCAATACCAATTCGTCCATGACGGCCTAATCCCGCGCGGCCGCCCGGGCCGGGCCTTGACCGGGCGCCGGTTTGATAAGCGCGAGCATGGAACCGGGTCTGATCTTTCGGTGCATGACGACCCCCCCGAGTTTGTATCCCTTGACTTTCAACCGCCGGAATTGTTTTGTTAAAAATAACCCAGTGAAAAATTTTCCGCAATCCATGGGCGCGGTTTTGTTTCCGGCCGGCCTGGCCGGGTTCCCACGGCCTTCGCGAACCCGGCCGCCTGCTTCTCTTTTCCGATTCCGCGCGACCCGGCCAAATCGCCGCCGCGCCCGGCGCCTTGTTGCATGTTGGGTCCTAAAGATAAAAGGGTTCGTTCATCAAACGGGATGGGAGTATGTATTTTTCAAGGCTCTTTTTCCGGAGAACCCGCCTGGCGGTGGTTTCACGCCCCGAAACGTCCTGTTTCGAGGGCGTTTGGAATTGCTTGGCCGAGCATGCCTCGCTTGCCTAAAAATAATGTGATTTCCGCAGGTTGGGTTGAGCCGTAGGCGAAACCCAACATCTTGGCCGGCCTCGTCGGACCGGGTGAACCAAGGACTACCCCCCTCACCCCAACCCTCTCCCCCCGTCGGGGGGCGAGGGAGATAATTGTCCGGCCCGGCCCTCGCCTCCGTTTGGAACAAGGAGCTGTCTTTCAGAATAAAAGGAACAATACATTTTCAGATGGCCGCTGACACTTTTCGCGGCCGCCCGCGCGTTTCCGTCCCGCTTGCATCTTCAAAAGGCAAGTTGTATGCTTTCGGCATGGGATGTAATAACCGAGAGGATAATCCACCCCCACAAGAGGGAGGTTGAACGATGCTGCCCTTTAAAAAAATTTTATGCCCCACCGATTTCAGCGAACCGTCCTATCAGGCCCTGGACGCGGCCCGGGAGCTGGCGGCCGCCTTTTCGTCCAGTCTCCTGGTGATCCACGTGGCCGCCCTGGTCCAGCCGTTGACCTTCGGGGGGACCACGCCGGCCGCCTTCAATGTGGACCATTACCAACGGGAGCTTGTGGAAAACTCCCAGGCTTTTCTGGAAAGCCTGATCGCGGAAAGGTTTCCCGCGGGATTCGACGTCAAGGCCATCGTGCGGCTGGGCGCCCCGGCCTACGAGATCGCGGAGACGGCGGAAAAGGAAAAAGTCGATCTGATTGTCATCGCCACCCACGGCCGGACGGGCCTGGAAAGGTTTATTTACGGCTCGGTGGCCGAAAGGGTGCTAAGATTCGCTTCCTGCCCGGTGCTGGCGATTCACGCGGCCCAGGTGGAAAAATAAAGGCGGAGGTGGAATAGGTTTGGCGGACAAAAGCTCGCGTTTCCCGGTAAACGCTCCGGGGAAATATTATGTGGATTCCAACTGCATTTACTGTGAAACCTGCATCGGCATAGCTCCGGATAACTTCACCGGAACGGGGGAGCATTCCTACGTGAAAGCCCAGCCCCAGACCGAAATCGAGGAAGACCTCTGCCGCGAGGCCCTGGAAAACTGCCCGGTCGGGGCCATCGGCGACGACGGGGCCTAGCCCGAGGCCGCCGGGGGAAAAGTTCGGGGCCGCGGGGTCGGCCCCGACCAAGCCTTACATCATTTTAAAGGTTTTGGCGGGCGGTTCGAACACCCGGTCGCCTTCCGCCGCCGGCAGAAATTGCGCGCCCAGGAGCGTCAGGCGGGTTTGGCCGGAAAGGCTGTCCGCTCGCAGGCTCGAACCGTTGGCCCGACCCAGGCCGAACAACACCCCCCGGTCGTCGGTCGCCGGATCGACCACGTAGACCTCGCTCATTTTCTTGAACAGCAGGAGTCCGTTTTCCACCGCCAGTTCCACTGTTTCCGGGACGGTGCGCAGGTCCGGAATCGGGACGAAATTGGACATGTCGTTATCCGGGAGGTTGGCGATGCGGTATACTCCGGCCCGTTGGACCCAGGCGTCGGGCGGCGGGGGCGGCGCGGCCCCGTATTTTTGGGCCAGGATGTATCTAGTCCCAAATGTATGCCCCACGATCACGTCAAGCCCGGAAATATTGGTGAATTCATACTGGCTGGCCTGACTGTCCGGCTTGGAAAAGAACCCGTTTTCCCTGGGGATCACGAAAACCGCTTGGTCCTGGCCGTACGGGGTGAAAGTCAAACCGCCCGCCACGGCCGTGAAGACCACCGGGCCTTGGGACTCGACGGTATAAACGCCGGCCAGGGCTTCCAGGTCTTCCTGGGACCACTGGGCCGGCGGGGAATATTCAGGCTCCGCCGGGGTGGGGGGAGACAGTCCCTTCTTGGTTTTCAAGGCTTCCACTAGGATTTCCCGGGCCGCGTCGGCCACGCAGTCCCCGCCCGTGGCCGCGTTGGTCAGCACCACGACTCCCAGGCCTTGGTCGAGAAGGATTTCCAGGTGACTGTTGAACACTATAGTCGACCCGTTATGCCAGGCCGTCCTTCCCGCGTAGGCCATTTCCGGGTCGCTCAGTATCCAGGCCAGGCCTATTTCACTGTCCAGGTCCAAGGGAACGTCGGCATTCCAGGGGGTCAGCATCTCTTCCAGGCCGGCCGGGCTTAATACCGGCCAACCACCCGCCAGGACCATCTTGATGAACTTGGCCATGTCCAGGACCGAGGACCGGATCGAGCCGGCCGCCGGCATATTGACCATTACCCTGGGGACTTCCCGGCTGAGGTAATAGCCCTTGGCCATGCGCTCTTCCAGGGCGGGCTGGAAGACGAAGGAGGAAGCGGTCATGCCCAGATCGGCCAGAAAGGCGTCGCCGAGCTCCACGAACGGCCGTCCGACCGCGGCGGCGGCGGCCTCTCCCTCCAAATAAACGCCGGCGTTGGAATAGGACATCAGGAAGTTCACGGGATACGCGGTGAAGTCGTCCCGAAGGTAATTCAGCATCCAGTCGAGGTGGTTGGGGTCGTATTCCGCGGTGAAGGCGCCGATCAGGATGTCGCCCGGGATGCCGGCATGATGGGTCATCATGTTCCGCAAGGTGATGGGGCCCGATTCGGGAAAGGACTGGTTGACCGCGAAGCCGGGAAAAAACTCGACGACGGGCCGGTCCAGGTCGACCAGGCCCTTTTCCTTCTCGCGCATCACCGCGCAGGCCGTGACGACCTTGGAAATGGAGCCGATTTCGAAAATCACGTCCGGGTCCACCTTTTCCCGGCCGGCCAGGTCAGCGTAACCGAACCCCTTGGCCCAGACCACCTCGGACCCGTCAACCAGGGCCGCGGCCAGTCCGGCGACCACATCCTGTTGCATCCGCCATTCGATATAGTCCGAAACCCCGGCCATGGCGGCGGAATAATCCGGGGGGCCGCCCCGATAAAGCGGCCCGTCGCCCGACGGATCGCCGCAGGACGCGACCAACAGTAGAAGTAACAGTCCCGACCAGACTATTTTTTTCATGCGCTACTCCCAAGGTTTCATGGGGTCAATCGTTTTTAGCATCCCGGGGCAGATAAACCAGGGCGTCTTCCCCCAGCACCATGCGAACCGCCTGGGCCAGGAAGGTCGCCAGGCCGCCCTGGGGTCGGCCGGCGGCCGAGGCGAGTTTCAGGGCGTACCTGGCCGCGTTGACCCCGTCGCGCACGGTGTAGTTTTCGTTTCGCATATGAGCGGCCTGCAAAAAGGCGGTCACGTAGGCCAGCAGTTGGTCGTCGGCGAAGGGCAGGTTCTGCCGCAGAATCCGAAACTCCTCTTCCGGCTCCGGGAAATCGATGAAGATTTGAGGCTGAAGCCGGGAATGGATATATTCGGGGACCTCGAAAGTGGAGGCGTCGTCGTTCATGGTCGCCACCAGTCGAAAATCCGGATGCGCCTTGATCTTGACTCCGGCGACCAGGGATTCGATATACCGCCGGTTGTCCAAAAGCGGGGCCAGGCTGGCCCAGGACTTTTCGCTCATGCGGTTGCCTTCGTCCAGGACCGGGACCCCGCCCGTGATCATGGCCGTGACCACCGGGCCGGCCATGTACTTGATCCGGCCCTCGTCGGAGATGACCGGGGTTATCAGGAGGTCTTCCGGCCTGGTGTCCATGGTGGCCTGAAAAAGATAAACTTCCCGGCCAAGTCTTTTTCCGGCGGCGTAGGCCAGGGTGGTCTTGCCCACGCCCGGCTTCCCCAACAGCCTGGGGTTCAAGGGCAGGTCCCGCTCGTCCAGGACCAGCCAGGCGGCCATCATCTGGGACATCAGTTCTTCCTGCCCGACCCAGGTCAAGGGCAATTCCTCGGGATGACTCAAATGAATCGAGACCCCGTCGATTTCGATTTTCCGCATTGTCAGCCTTTCCGATTGTTATGGGCGGGGACTCGCGGCCCCCGCGGTCAACCTTTTATCACGCCCATGGGCCGTAGGCGAACCACTTTGCGGGCCAGCCCGGCCCGGTGAACGACTTCCACCACCCGGCTCGCGTCCTTGTAGGCCTCGGGCATCTCCTCGGCCAGGGTATGCCGTCCGGAAGACCGCACCCAAATGCCCCGGTCTTCCAGTTCCCGGGCCATGTCCCGGCCCTGGGCTTTCTTCTTGGCCTGGGTCCGGGACAAAACCCGGCCCGCGCCGTGGCAGCACGAGCCGAAGGACTCGCGCATGGCCCCGGGCTCCCCCGCCAGCACATAGCTGCTCCGGCCCATGTCCCCGGGAATCAGGACCGGTTGCCCCACGGTCCGGTACGCGGCCGGGACATCGGGATGTCCGGCCGGGAAGGCCCGGGTGGCGCCCTTGCGATGGACGCAAACCGCGGTTTCGCGCCCGTCCACGAGATGTGTTTCCTTCTTGGCGATGTTGTGGGCCACGTCGTAGACCAGGTTCATCCGCAGGTCCCGGGGGCCGAGGTTCAAGGCGCGCATGATGCTTTCCCGGGAAAGGTGCATGAGAATCTGACGGTTGGCCCAGGCGTAGTTGGCCGCCGCCGCCATGGCCGCGAAGTATCTCCGCCCCGGCCGGGAATTGAAGTGGGCGCAGACGAGTTGGCGGTCCGGGACCTCGACGCCCTCGGAAGCCGAGGCCTTGGCCATGACGTGGAGGAAGTCGTCGCAGACCTGGTAGCCCAGGCCCCGGGACCCGGAATGAATCATGACCGTGACCTGGCCCTCGAAAAGCCCGAAGACCCTGGCCGCGACCTCGTCGAAAATTTCTTCCACCACGCCCACTTCCACAAAATGATTGCCCGAACCCAGGGTCCCCAACTGGTCCCGACCCCTTTCCAGGGCCCGGTCGCTCAGCTCGCCCGGGTCGGCCCCGGCCATGGCCCCGTGGTCCTCCGTGTATTCCAGGTCGCCGTCCTCCCCGTAACCTTGGTCGAGGGCCCAGGCCGAGCCCTTGACCAGCACCTTTTTCAACTCAACGGCGGAGAGCTTTATCGGGCCGCCTTGCCCCACGCCGGTGGGGATGTCGTTGAAAAGTCGGTCGACCAGGTCGGGAACCAGATGCCGGATTTCCGAGGCGTTCAGGGACGTGCCCATCAGGCGGCAGCCGCAGTTGATGTCGTACCCCACCCCGCCCGGGGAAATGATTCCCCGGTCCAGGTCGAACGCCGCCACGCCTCCGATGGGAAAACCGTATCCCCAGTGGATGTCCGGCATGGCCAGGGACCGGGAAACAATCCCGGGCAGATGCGCCACGTTCGCCACCTGTTCCAGGCTGTGGTCCTGGGTTATCTGGGCGTAAAGGACCTGATCGGTGAAAACCAGGCCGGGCGCCCTCATGCGGCCCTCTTGTTTTATTTCCAGACGATAATCGTCCAGCCATTCATATTTCATGGAAGGGTATGAACCGCCTTGATGAATGTTCGGGAATCAAAGATCGAACACGACCCGGGCCCGCCAGCCGGTCCGGACCGGTCGAAATTCCGGGTCATGGTATGTCGCGGCCTTCATGTCATGTTTAAGGCCATGGCTTTTCAAGTCGAACGGGGCCAGAACCAAGCCGGCCCGCCAGAGGCCGGGTTCCAGCGTCGCGTCCTCGAGGTCGGTCGCGACCAGCCGCTTAACATTAAAAATATACAACAATTCGGACAGCCAGCGTATAAGCAAATCCTCCCGGTCCGTCCCGTCCACTTCCAGGAACCGTTTTTCCCGCCCCCGGCGGGGGGGGCGGTCCATCAGGAGCCTGGGTAGGGACAGGCCGGCGTTCCGGAAGACATCCGCGGGGGTTGGGCCGTAAAAATAAACCCCGAGGTCAGCGGTGTGGTTGAACACCCGATAACGTTTCATTAATTGGATCATACACCTCGGCGGGACGAAGGTCAAAGGCGGGGCCTGGCTTCCCCCGCCGGCGCCGGGTAAGAAACACGTCGCGGGGCCGACCGCGCCGCTCGTCGGGGTTTCATCCGGATTCAAAATTTTTTTTGGCGATTGATGATTTTTGTTGAAAAAAATCCTTTGTTTTCTTATTTTTAAAGAAATTAATTTGGAGGAGCGCCCCTGATGGACCTAGACGACCTTGATTTAAAAATTCTTCGACTCTTGCAGGGAGACAGCCGAATCGGGCAGGCGGTCCTGGGCGCCCGGGTGGGGCTGTCCGTCTCGGCGGTGAACGCCCGGTTGGCCAGGTTGAGGAAAACCGGCGCGATAAAAGATTTTTCCGTCAACCTCGACCCGCTGCGGCTGGGGCTCGGCCTGTTGGCCTTTGTTCAGGCCCTGCTGGAAAGGCCCGAGCACGAGAAATTCTTTCTGGAAGCGGTGGAGGCCCTGGATGAAATTCAGGAATGTCACCATGTGACCGGCGACTTTTCCTACTTGTTGAAAGTTAGGACCCGGGACGCGGCCGGCCTGGAAAAGTTGCTGACCAAGCTCAAGTCCATTCCCGGCCTGGCCAGGACGAAGACCGTCATCGCCTTGTCCTCGCCCAAGGAAACGTCCCGGCTGCCGTTGGCGCCGCCCGCGCTAGAGGTAGAAGAGCCATGAGCCTGGCCCTGTGGATAAAAGGCCTGATTATCGGGTTTTCCATCGCCGCGCCAGTCGGCCCCATCGGAGTGCTTTGCATTCGCCGCACCTTGGCCGCGGGGCGTTGGGCCGGGCTGCTGACCGGCTTGGGCGCGGCGACGGCGGACGCGGTTTACGGGGCCGTCGCGGCCGGCGGCGTGACCGGGGCCGCCGCCGTTTTTTCAATGTTGGAATCGCCCTTGCGGCTGGGCGGGGGGCTTTTTCTGATTTTGTTGGGAATACGGACCTTTTTGGCCCAGCCCAAGGCCGGGGCCGGGGAAGCCGACCGGGTCGGTCTTGTTTCCTGCTTTGTCTCCACTTTTTTTCTGACCTTGACCAATCCGGCCACCATCATCAGTTTCGGGGCTGTGTTCGCGGTCCTGGGATTGAGCGGCGATGGGCCGAGTTGGTCCTCGGCCGGCTTGCTGACGGCCGGGGTTTTTTCCGGGTCGGCCCTGTGGTGGCTGCTGCTCAGCGGAGGAATCGGCTTGATCGGGCGCCGGATCGACCACCGGGGGATGGTTTGGATCAACCGGCTGTCCGGGGCCGTCCTGATGGCCTTTGGGGCGGGCGCGGGCCTGGCCTAAGGAGGGGGCCCCGGGCCGGAACTAATCCCGGCCCGGGAAAAGGCTACTTGATCGACTTGTTCAGTTCATCGACCGTGACGTCGTCGTTGTAAATCCCCGCCGCCACCTGGTACGGAGTCCCGGCGACGCTTATGATGAAGGCGATTTTCCGGGACGGGTCCTTCTCCCCGGGCTTGGGCCACATATATTCCACCCAGGCGCCGTTGGGGTTCTTGGCCCCTTCGCAGAAGGTGTTCTGGAAAGGATAGATCGGCCGCAGGTCCTTGCCCTTGAGCTGTTCCAGGGCGAAGGGATGGGCCACCACAAAAGCCGGACATTCCTGGACGAACACGTACGAATCCTTGAACACGAACTCGCCCTTGGGGTCGTTGAAGGCCGGGAAAGCCTCGGCGCCAAGGTTCTTGATCACATCGTGGGCCTTTAGAACCATGTCGTAAACATCCTGGGGCGTGGCCTTGTCCTGGGCCGAAAGGACGCCCGGTAGGGACGCCGCCAGCAAAACAACACAGAAAAACAAAGCGATCCTTTTCATTCTTGCCTCCCTGGGGAAAAAACTATTCCCTGGTTGCCGCCATTCTCTTCCACCCCGGCGGAAAGCTTGTGGTCGGCGCTCCGACCGGGCGCCTCGGGACATTCCCGATTATCTTAAATGTAACCGAAACGCCGGGCCATCGGCAAGAAAGGGTCGTAAAAGGGAAGAGTTCGATGAGCATGATATGTCAACGGCCATCTGATAATGCCTAAAACCTGGCCATCCGAAAATGTATTGTTCCTTTTATTCCGAAAGACAACACCTTGTTCCAAACGGAGGCGAGGGCCGGGCCAGACAATTCCAAACGCCCCGGACTTCTTCGGGCGGGCATGGACGCCCGCCCTTTCCGCCCTCGAAACAGGACGTTTCGGGGCGTGAAACCGAAGCCAGGCGGGCGGGGGCGGAGCAGCCCCGCCGCAAGGCCCCGGCCAACGTCTCCAATTTACCGCGGCCAGGCCCGCAAAATAGTAAAAGGTGGTGCGCGTTGCGCACCCTACAAACTACAAGCTTACCCCCCAAGGCTGGTTCCCAACCTCTAGCTTGGGGACCTCGGCCAGGGAAGCTCTAGCTTCCCCACTTTTACCGGTGGACATCGCCTGGGGGCTTGATCCACCCGGGCCGACGGGGCCGGCCAAGATGTTGGGTTTCGCCTAGGGCTCAATCCAACCTGCGGA
>JAZDGM010000030.1:0-4861 GCA_043806915.1 Pseudomonadota bacterium
GCCGTCCAGCCCGCGTCGGCCCGGATGTTCTGGGCGCCTGCGATATCCGCGTCCGGAATTTGGGTGTCCGGGTTGTCCCAGGGCAGTCCGTCGCACACGAAATAGGCCGGACGGCCGAAGCCTTCCAGAATCCCGTCCACCAGGGCCTGGCGGTCAAGGGCCAGGTTGATGGCCCGGCGCAGGGCCGGGTCCACGGTCAGGTTGTTGCCGATGGGCGCGCCGGCGGGGGTTTTCCGCCCCTCGTCCTTGACCATGGGGAACATCAAGCCCCGGTTATCCACGCTCCTGACGGGCAGGACGCGCATCCCTGACACCTGTTGCTTCCCGAGTTGGGAAGGGACCGCCACCATGTCCACTTGCCCGGCCTTGGCCGCCGCGAACATGGCGTCCTCGGCGCCGTAAAGGAAGACAATTCGCTTGAAGGCCGGCTTGCGGCCGTAATAATCGGGGTTGATCTCCGCGATCATCTTTTCCCCCTGGGTCCAGGACGCCATGACGTAGGGGCCGGAACCCACGGGCTTCCTCCCGTAATCCGGCCCATGGGCGTGCTCGGGGACGATACCCAGGGTGATGAGACGGTTGATGAAGGTGCTGTCCGGTTTTTTCAACCGGATTTCCACCAGGTCCGGTCCCACGACCGCCGCTTCCCTCAAGTTGGTCAGGTCGGTCTTGCCGCCTGATTTCCCGCCTTCATTGAAGGTGAAGGCCACATCCTCGGGCCGGACCGGCTTGCCGTCGGAAAAACGGGCGTCCTTCCGGATCGACACGGTCCAGACCAGTCCGTCCTTGGACAGGGAATAGTCCACGGCCAGGTCCTTGACTATCCCCAGGTCGTTATCCCGGGCCAGGAGAGTGCTTTGAAACATGGGATTCCCGTACCGGCCCCAACCCATGAGCGGATCGAAGCCTTCATCGGGCTCCCCCCGCAGGGCCAGGGTCAGGCTGTCCTTGGCCTGGGACGCGCCGGGAAAAAAGGCCATGGCCGAGCCAAGGACCAGGACCGTCAATACCAAAACCGCAATGGAAATTCTTTTCATCTGGGCCTCCCTACGAATCAGTGTCAAAATGTTATCGCTCGCGACCGCCGCGCCGAAAGGCCAAAAAAGCCTCCCGGCCGCCCTGCTCGAACTTCCCTCGCGGCGACGATTTCTTCACCGACCCCGGTTTCCCGTCGGCCCGAACAAAAAAAAGCCGCGAAAGGCGCCGCTCGAAAAAGGGCGATCAGCCTTCGTGGCTTTTGATTAATATATGTTTCAGCGAGAATGGGCCTTCCTGGCCCCGATTGACGGCTATCTAACACGCCGTGTTTTTAATCGTCAAGCTTAAAATGGACCCGCGCGGGGCCGCGGCCGTTTAATGCCCGGTCCCGCGGTCAATACCCCAGGAAAAGCCGGGCCAGGACCTTGGCGTCGCTGATGATGCTCGAAATATGGGTGTACTCGTTGGGAGCGTGGGCGTTGTCGCAGACCGTGGACCAGACCGCCGCCGGCAGCCCCTTCTGGCGGAAAAAGGCTGCCACAGTGCCGCCGCCGATGCCGCGAACCTGGGCCTCCCGCCCCTTGACCTCGGCCACGGCCCGGGCTAGGGCCCGGACCACGGGAGCGTCGGTCGGAGTGGCCGGGGGCGCCTGGACTTCCTGCAACGTGTCCAGCTTCACGGACGTCCCGGTTTCGCGGGCGACGCCCGCCGCGATTTTCAACGCCTCCGCCTTGATGTCTTCCAGGCTGTAAACGGGCAGGACCCGGGCGTCGAAATAAAAAACGTCCTCGCCCGGAATGGTGTTGACGTTGGGGACGTTGGCGTCCTTCTTGGTCGGTTCGAAGGTGCTGAAGGGAACGTTGAAGAGTTCGTCGCGGGCGTCGAAGACCCGGGGCAAGCCCTCGTCCAGGGCCACGATCATCCGGGCGGTCGCCCGCATGGTGTTGATCCCCCGGTTGGGAGTGCTGGCGTGGCACTGCTTGCCCGAAACGGTAAACCTCAGCCAGCAGATGCTCTTTTCCGCCACCTCGATCATGGTCCCGTCCTTGTCCCCGGAATCCGGGACCACAATCAAGTCCTTTTCGGAAAAAAGGCCGGGCCGTTGTTCCAGAATGTACTGGAGACCATGGGCCGAGCCGGTTTCCTCGTCGGCCACGAAAACCAGGCCCACGTCCAGGGGCAGCTCGACGCCCTCGTCCCGAAGGGCCTTCATGGCGAAGTAGGACGAAACCAGCCCCTGGTGATTGTCCTCCACCCCTCGCCCGAAAATCCGGTCCCCGTCGCGGCGCAGGACAAAAGGCGGGGATTCCCACAATGAAAGTTCCCCGGGAGGCACGATGTCCACATGGGACAGCACCCAAACCCGTCCCGGCCCGCGCCCCTTGAACAGTCCCGCCAGGTTGGGCCGGAGCCCCGATTCGACCCGGGGGTCGGGGGAGTCCAGGCGGATTGTTTCGTCCGGGCTCAGCTTATCCAGCCATTTTTCCAGTAGAATTGTTTTCTTGAGTTCACCCTGTCCGCCGTTGTCCGGCCCCAGGGCCGACTCCGCCACCAACTCGGTCTGAAAGCGGACTATATCCTCGGTATAGGAATCCATCCTGGCCGATACCTTTTGCCATAATTCCGTCATCTGCCACGCCTCCTTGGAAAATAAGCGGCGCCAAAACGCCGGCGGTTCGTCCCCGGTCCGGAAAACCGCGGGACAACGGGGCGATGGTGAACCCCGCGAAAAAAACAGTGGCCGCGAAGCCATGAAAAGTCAAGCCGTTTCCAGTAAGGGACCCACTAGGCCGGCGCCGTAGGCCCCTTCCCGCCCCCAAGCGGCCCCGCCGATTTCCATTGCATAAACCGGTTTTATTTTGGTAAAAATTGCTGGCGACAAGAAAAAAAGCAATCGATTTCAATCAGGCCGGAACCGTTCCTATATCCGGCAGGGGATGGGAGATTACTATGGATTTTGAGCTGACCATGGAGCAGGAAATCCTCCGCAAGAGCGTGCGTGAATTTGCGGAAAAAGAGATCAAACCTGTTGCCCGGGACTTGGACGACCAGGAGGAGTTTTCTTACGACACCATGAAAGCCATGGCCGAACTCGGTCTTTTCGGAATGTTCGTTCCCGAGGAATACGGCGGCCAGGGCATGGATTATGTCAGCTATATCATCGCCACCGAGGAAATCGCCCGAGTCGACGGGTCCCACGCGGCCACCGTGGCCGCCGCCAATTCACTGGGCATTGGGCCTCTTTTTTATTTCGGCGGCGAGGCCCAGAAACGTAAATACCTGCCCCGGCTCTGCTCGGGCGAGGCCCTGTGGGGCTTCGGCCTGACCGAACCCAACGCCGGCTCCGACGCGGGCAACACCCAGACCACCGCCGTCCTCGACGGAAACGAATGGGTGCTTAACGGCGCCAAAATTTTCATCACCAACGCCTCGACCGATATTTCCCTGGGCGTGACGGTGCTCTGCCAGACCGGTAAAAAGGAAAACGGGCGAAAAGAGCTGTCCTGCATTCTGGTGGAAGCCGGGACCCCCGGGTACCTGGCCAAGCCCATGCACGGCAAGATGATGTGGCGGGCTTCCAACACCAGCGAACTATATTTCGACGACTGCCGGGTCCCCAAGGAAAACCTGCTCGGCCAACGGGGCCACGGTTTTCACCAGATGCTCGGGACCCTGGACGGCGGACGCTTGTCCATCGGCGCCATGGGGTTGGGAGGCGCCCAGGGCGCCTATGAAGCCGGCCTGAAATACGCCAAGGAAAGGACCCAGTTCGGCAAGCCCATCTCCAGTTTCCAGGCCAACGCCTTCAAACTGGCCGACTCCGCCATGTACCTGGAATGCGCCCGGCTGCTGTTATACAAGGCCTGCTGGCTCAGGGACCAACATAAACCCTTCGGCAAGGAAGCCGCCATGGCCAAGCTGTTCTGCAGCGAGGTCATGCGCATGACCGCCAACCACGCGGTCCAACTCCACGGCGGTTACGGACTGATGAAGGAATTCGACGTGGAACGCTTTTACCGGGACCAAAAACTGCTGGAAATAGGCGAAGGCACGTCCGAGGTCCAGCGTATCGTCATCGCCCGGTTGATCGGGGCCCTCTAGGCCGGGCCGGACCCGCCGCCCAGCCCCGGACGGCCCGATTTTTCCCCGGCCCCAATAAACAGCCCTTCGCGTCGGCCCCAATAGACAGCCCTTCGCGCCGGCCCCTCTCCCACCGGGAAAGGGGCCGGCGGGAGGGCTGTTTTAAATGGATACGCACAACTAAAAACATTCCACCGCCAAGCAACCCGCGCCCCCCAAACGTTATTAATGACCCGCCGCCGGCCCTTGTCGCCCCCCCTGTTCCCCGAAATACGCCCCTGGCCGCGAAAACGCTAGCCCAATCCACTTGGTTGGATGGCCCAATAAAAATGAATGTCTTGTTGCCAATCATCACTCTAGAAATATGGATGTCTTTATTAACTTAAAGCCCCCCTCACCCCCCATGAATGGGTGGAGAGGGAGAATAATCACTTCTGTTTTGTTCCTTTTATTCTGAAAGACAATACCTTGCCCCAAACGGAGGCGAGGCCGGGCCGGACAATTATCTCCCTCGCCCCCCGACGGGGGGAGCGGGTTGGGGTGAGGGGGGGAGTCCTTGGTTCACCCGGGCCGACGGGGCCGGCCAAGATGTTGGACTGAACGGCTAGCGCCGTAGTTTTTGCCTTGCCGAAGGCCGTACCGTAGCATACGGCCTTTTTTCATTATTAATAATTATTTGAGTGTCCGGCCTTCAATGTCCGATCCTTTAATTGGAGCCGCCTTATCCCTTGGCGGCGCGTAACCCCAATTTAGGAGGATCACCATGACCCACTTACGTCAAAGAATGATTGAGGACATGAAG
>JAZDGM010000031.1:0-25187 GCA_043806915.1 Pseudomonadota bacterium
CGATGGCCTCATCATCCAGGACACCTGCAAGCAATGCCCCCATCCGGTGCCCTGCGCCGACGCCTGCCCGAACGACGCCATCACGGCCCACCCTCAAACCGGGGCAAGAATCGTGGACCCGGCCCGTTGCACGGGCTGTAAGATCTGCCTGGGGGCTTGCCCCTGGGAAATGATGTCCTTCGATCCCGAGGACGAGAAAGCCGTGAAATGCGACCTCTGCGACGGAAACCCCAAGTGCGTGGCCGCCTGTCCCGCCGGCGCCCTGTCCTATGTCCCCTGGCTGGACCTGACCAGGCAGGTCCCGCCGCGGACGGTTCCCGTCTCGGGCCCCACGCCCGCGAAAGCCGGTCTTTGCGTGCAGTGCCATGGAAAATGAAACAATAGGAGGACGTCCCTTATGACCTCATTTGGCGGCTGGGCGGGCAAGGTTCTGAGAGTCGATCTCTCCAGCGGTCGCGTCTCGAAGGAAGACACCATTGAAAAATACAAGGATGTCGTGGGTGGAACGGGTTTGGGCTACCAGACGCTCTGGGAAGAAGTCCCCGCCCACGTCAAGCCGTTCGATCCGGAGAACAAGTTGGTCTTCGCGACCGGCCCCCTGGCGGGAACCAGCGCCCCGAGCAACGGACGGACGGCCATCACCACCATCTTTCCAACTTGTTGGCCGAAACCCCTGGTCGGCTCCGGGCATTTCGGCGGCGATTTCGCCTCCGAACTCAAGTACGCCGGGTACGACGCCATCATCGTGGAAGGAAAGGCCGATCGCCCCGTTTGGCTGGCCATCTCGGACCACGAGGTAAAAATCAGGGACGCCCGTTCCGTCTGGGGGCAGGGCATCCGGCGCTCCACCCTGGAATTGGCCCAGCAAATGGGATCGGAAGCCTCCATCGCGGCCATTGGACCGGCCGGGGAAAACCTGATTCCCATGTCCAATGTAATGAACAATGTTTCTCACTCCGCCGGCGGGGTGGGCGCGGTCATGGGCGCCAAGAACCTCAAGGCCATTGCCGTGCGCGGCAGCGGGTACGTTCGGATCGCCGGAGACAAGCGGGAATGGGAAAAACTCATCAAATACCATCTTTCCCTGCTCGGCGCCAACAACCAGCACACGGTCCCCAGTTCGCCGCAACCCTGGTCCGAGTTCTCGGCGCCCACCTCCCGCTGGGTGGGAGGCAAGGGGAAGAGATGGGGCGCGGCGGACCCGCCCCTGGACGTCGGCGTCTGCGATCCCCACGACCTGAACAGCATCGCCTTCCGCAGCAACAGCGCCGCTTTCTTCCTCGGCGATATCGCCTGGAAATACACGGTCAGGGGCAACGGCTGCGGCAGTTGCCCCGTTCGCTGCCACACCCTGCTGCGGGCGCCCCACCTGACCAGCCAGTACGGCCTGTCCCCCATGGTGCAGAGCACTTGCGTCAGGCTTTTTTATGGTCGCTCGTTCTATAAGTCCTTCCCGGACGGCCACCTGGGCCGGAACGCCTTTGACGCGAGCCTGATCGGCGTTCAGTTAATCGACGACCTGGGGTTGTGGGACAATTACGGACAGGTTCAACGCGACTTTATCAAGCTTTATCACAGCGGGCTTCTGAAGGGAATTATCGGCCCGGACGAGTTTAAAAAATATTCCTGGGACAAGTACGAGAAAGGCGATCCGTCCTTTCTCCTGGAACTTATCCCCAATCTCGCCAACAAGGGCGGAGAACTGGGGACCGCCTTGGGGCTCGGCACCGGGTATATGCTGGAACGCTGGGGCCTCTCCGAGGATGACTGGAAAAAGGACCACGCCACGCGCTACTGGAAATTCGGTCATCCGCAACACCATTCCAGCGACGAGGCCTACCAGTTGGGCGCCATTATCAACACGCAGTACAATCGGGACGTCCAGTGCCACACCCACACCAATTTTCTCCGCAACCCCTTGCCGGTCGAGGTGCGCAAGAAGCTCGCCGCCGACCTCTGGGGGTCCGAGGACGCGGTGGACCCCCTGGGCGAATACACGCCCATGAACCCCGCCAAGGCCAAGATGACGAAATGGACCCTTCTGCGCAAGGAACTCCATGATTCGCTCGCTCTCTGCAACTACATGGCGCCGGTGGCGGCCTCGCCCCTGAAGGAACGCGGTTACTCGGGGGACGACACCCTGGAGTCGCTGCTGTACAGCCTGGCGACGGGGGATAGGAAAAGCCGGGAGGAACTCGACGAAATCGGCCTGCGGATATTCACCCTACATCGCGCCCTGACCATGCGCGGCATGAACTCGAGGGAAATGCGGCGGGAACACGACACCATACCGGCTTGGGTCTATAAAGACTTGCAAAATCGACCGCCCTTCACCAAGGGAACGGTCCACATGGACCCCCGGGACCTGGAACTGGGCCTGGACATGTTCTATGACGAAGTTAAGTGGGATAGAAGGACGGGCGCTCCCACCAAGAGCGGATTGCTCGACCTGAAACTGGGTTACGTGGCCGACGAACTCGGCAAGAAAGGGCTCTTGCCCTAGCGCCGGGAAGCCGGCCTGTGTCGTAATACATAAGGAGTCGCCTCCGTGAGTTTGGACGATAAGTCTCCCGCCTCGACCGCGGACCGGGAAAGAGCGGCGGCCGAGTTCATGGCCGTCTATATTCGGGAGCGAAGCCGAGCCGGCCGGTTGACGTCGCGGGCCGAGCTAAAACAGGCCTTGGCCGGACGAGGACTCCTCGACCCGGCCGCGCCCGAGGAGGACGAACCTGGTTTCGCCGGCCTGGCGGCTCGAGGCCTTCGGGAAAACGAGGACCTCGTGGAACTGTCCTCGCCCCGCGGCGGCGCCCTCTTTTATTCAAACCCCATCATGAGCCATTCCTACGCCGAGCTGTTACGGCGCAAGGAAGGCCCCCCCGTGCTGCTCCTGGTGGAAACCATCCGGAGCGATTCGGCCTTCCAGCGGAGGCCCACCGCCCTCGATTTTTTTCGCCGGCCGCCCCTGGAATTGACGGACGAGGAGCTGGCGGCCTGCCGGGAACAAATCCACAAGCAACCGGAATTCGAGGATATCAAGTTCACGAGGACCCGCCTGGGGGTCGGATATTTTTACTCCACCCTGCACCTGGAACCCGACCTGGCTATCCTCCGGGCGGACTGGCAGGAGGAGAGCCGTTACTTCAACCCCTAAGCCGCCCGCGCCTCCCGCCGATCGCCCCCGTCCCGGACCGGGCGTTTTTCCCGCCATGGAAAAATGACCGCCGGTGTGGTATTCCAAGTACGGGAACTAGGCGCGGGCGAGCCCCCCTGGCGGGGGCGCGGCGCCGGGTTTCCGAAAAAACCTCCGGGAGTTGTTCCGCAAGGGTAATGAGCGCCGATGAAAACGCCTAGCGCCGACAAGACCATCCCTCTCGACGTCCTGGTCGTGGACGACGAGACCAATATCCGCAAAACCCTTTCCTACTGCCTGGCCGCCGAGGGGCACTCGGTCATTGCCGTGAGCAATCCGGCCGACGCCGCCGAGGAAGCCCGCCGGCGCTCCTTTGACCTGGTCCTGGTGGACCTCAAGCTGGGCGAGGAAAACGGCATGGACTTGATCCCCGTCCTGCTGGCCGATTCCCCCTGGACGAAAATTGTTATCATCACGGCGCACGCCTCCATCGAAAGCGTCGTGGAAGCCATGAAGCGGGGCGCCGCCGATTACATCGCCAGACCCTTCACGCCGGACCAGGTCAAGCTCCTGACCAGGAGGATCGGCCGAATCAGGGAACTGGAAACCGAGGTGGCCGCCCTAAGGGAGAACATGCATCGGTTGGGGCCGGAAGACCGGCTTCAAAGCAAAAACGCCGGCATGCAGCGGGTCATCGAGACCGCGAAAAAGGCCGCCTCCTCGGAAGCCATCGTCTTGCTGTGCGGGGAGAGCGGCACGGGCAAATCGGTGTTCGCCCGGGCGATTCATCGCTGGAGCCCTCGGGCGAACAAACCCATGGGGGTCGTGGCTTGTCCGGCGGTGCCGCCGGACCTGCTCGAAAGCGAGTTGTTCGGGCATGTCAAGGGCTCGTTCACGGGCGCGGTGCGGGATTACCCGGGCCGCATCGCCGCCTGCGAGGGCGGCACGCTTTTCCTGGATGAAATCGGGGACATGGCGCCGTCGGTGCAAGCCAAGCTGCTGCGGTTCATTCAAGACAAGGAATACGAGCGCCTCGGGGAATCCAAGGTGCGCCGGGCGGACGTGCGCATCATCGCGGCCACCAACGCCGACCTGGAAAAGCGGGTGTCCGAGGGCCGCTTCCGGGAAGACCTCTACTACCGGCTCAACGTGATCTGTCTGACGATCCCCGCGCTTCGGGAGCGACGGGACGACATCTTGCCGCTGGCCATGGATTTCCTCGCCTATTTCGTCCGGGCCAACCACAAGACCTCGCTGGGCTTTTCCCCGGAAGCCGAAAAAGCGCTGACCAACCACGCCTGGCCGGGAAACGCGCGGGAATTGCGCAACACCATCGAGCGGGCCGTGATCCTGGGCGCCGGCGAACGGATCGACGCCGCCGATCTTCCCGCTAAAATCGCTCCCGCCGCCGGCGCTCCGGCCATCGGCGACCTGGTTCCCTTGGCCGCCATCGAGGAACTGCACATCAGAAGGGTCATGGCCAACACCTCCTCGCTCCAGGAAGCGGCGGACGTTCTGGGGATCGACCAGGCGACGCTCTGGCGCCGGAGAAAACTATACGGCGTCTGACCTCATCCCCGACCCGCCCTCGCCTTGCATAGTGCAAGACCGTTTGCCGGCCGGCCTTTCAGGTTTCAAGGCCGTTCCCGCCGGCGCCCATCATAACATATTGAAATTATACGAGCCGACGCCTGGCACGACCGTTGCTCCTTATACTGTCGGCGGCGACGACCGAATGGAGGACCACGTTCCATGACGTTGAAGAAAAAAATTCTGACCGGCTATGGCGTTTCCTTCGTCCTCATGGGCCTGGTGGTGGCCTGGGCGATCACGAACCTGGTTTCCCTGGGCCAGGCCACCGACGCCATCCTGAGCGAGAACTACCGCAGCATTCTCGCCGCCGAGAACATGGTGGACGCCCTGGAGCGGCAAGACAGCGGCACGCTGCTGCTGTTCCTGGGCGACGCCGAGGGCGGGATAGCGCAATTCCGTGAAAACGAGGCGGTTTTTCTGGAATGGTTGGCGCGCGCCAAGTTCAACATCACCATTCACGGCGAGGCGGACCTGGTTCAGGCCATGGAAACCGGGTACGCGGCCTATCGGAAGCAATTCTCCCAGTTGACCGACTTGCGCGAAACCGCCGGGGCGACCTTGAAGCCCGACTATTACCAAAAAACGATTTACCCCCTTTTCGTCCAGGTGCGGGAGGCCTGCATCGGCCTGCGCAAGCTCAACGAGGAAACGATGTACGCCGCCAGCGTCAGGGCCGGCCTGGTGGCCAAGCGGGCCATCTGGTCAACCGCGATCGTGGCCGCCTCGGCGCTGATGGCGGCCTTGATATTCAGCTTGTTTCTCGCCGAGAGGATAGTCCGGCCGATCCGGTTCTTCATGGAGGCTTCCCGGAAGATTTCATCCGGCGACTACGCCGTGATGGCGCCGGTGGAAACCGGCGACGAGCTGGGCCTGCTGGCCCGGGAATTCAATCAGATGGCCCGGCAGCTCGGCCGGTACCACGAGATGAATATCGAGCAGATCATCTCCGAGAAGAACAAGGGCGAGGCGATTCTATTCAGCATCGAGGACGGCCTGGTGGTGTTCGACACCGAGCTCAAGGCCACCGGCATCAACCCCGCCGCTCGCCGCCTGCTCGACTTGAATTTCACCGAAAGCTCCGCGCCGCTCTGCCTGGACATCCTGCCGGACCCGCGGGTGTGCGACCTTATCCGCAAAACCGTCGAAACGGGAACGCAGCCCGTCATCCCGGACGAACAGCGGATCATCGTTCTTCCGGAAGGCGAGGGGTCCCGGCACTACCTCTTTTCCGTCACGGCCATTCGGGGAAGGGATCGCCGCCTGACCGGGATCGTGCTCTTGCTCAAGGATGTCACCCGCTTGAAGGAAGTCGAGCGGCTCAAGAGCGAATTCGTCATGGCCGCGTCCCACGAGCTGCGCACGCCGCTGACCAGCCTGGGCATGAGCGTGGACCTGCTCCTGGAACACGCCGCCCCCGGATTGGCCGAAAAAGACCGGGAACTCCTCCAGGCCGCGCATGAGGAAGTCCACCGCATGAAGGCCCTGGTCAACGATCTGCTCGACCTGTCCAAAATCGAAGCGGGCCGGATTGTGCTGGAATTCGAGAGCGTTCCGGTTCAGACCCTGTTTGAGCACGTCGAGGCGATCTTCAAAAGCCAGATGGACATCAAGGAGGTCGCGCTGACTTCCGGGCTCGTCGGCGAGGCGCTCAAGGTTCGCGCCGACGCCAACAAGATAACCTGGGTCCTGAGCAATCTAATTTCCAACGCCCTGCGGTATGTGAACAAGGGCGGCCGGATAGACCTTACGGCTCAAAGGATCGGGCCCCGCGTCCACTTGTGTGTGCGTGACGACGGACCGGGGATTCCTCCCGAGTACCAATTTAAAATATTCCAGAAATTCGTCCAGGTTAAGGGGCAGGAGGCCGGCGGGACCGGGTTGGGTCTGGCCATCTGCAAGGAGATCGTGCGCGCCCACGGCGGCGCCATCTGGGTGGAGTCGGCCGGCGGAGGAGGAAGCGCCTTCACCTTCACCCTGCCGGTGGCGCCATGGGAGAACTAGTTATGGAAAAGAACCCGATTTTAATCGTCGATGACGAAAAAAACATTCGCCTGACCATGTCGCAGTCGTTGGAACCCCTGGAATTCCCCATCCGGACGGCCGTCAACGGCGAGGAAGCGCTGCGGATGCTCGGAGAAGGAGTGTTCGGTTTGGTTTTTCTGGATTTAAAGATGCCCGGGATGGACGGCCTGGAGGCCTTGCGGCGCATCAAGGACGGCTGGCCGAAAACCCGGGTGATCGTCATCACCGCCCACGGGACGATCGAATCCGCCGTGGAAGCGATGAAGCTCGGCGCGGTGGACTTTATCCAGAAGCCTTTCAGCCCCGGCGAGATACGAGAGTTGGCGACCCGGGTGCTGGAGCGCGAGGCGCTCGACGAAAAGAACGCGGACGACTATTTCTCGTTGATCGAGTTGGCCAAGCGCCACATCACGGACCGGGCTTTTTCCGTCGCCCGCGACGCCGTCCGCAAAGCCATCGCCGCGGACCCGGGGCAGCCGGAAGCCTATAATCTTCTGGGGGCCTTGCTCGAGATCAAGGGCGACTGGCTGGAGGGTCAGAAATTCTATCGGGCGGCGCTGGAAATCGACCCCACCTTCAGACCGGCCGCGGCGAACCTGGAACGGACCACGTCGTGGCACAAATTCGGCCGGATCAATCTCGGGCCGGACGCCGGGGACCACGATGACCGGGATGAAAAATAACCGCTACATCGTGATCGTCGGCTGCGGCCGCCTGGGTTCCCACCTGGCCAACCAGCTTAGTCGGGCCGGCAATTCGGTGGTGGCGATCGACCGAAACGAGGCGGTCTTCGCCGGCCTGTCGCCCGATTTCAGCGGTTTTCGCCTGGCCGGGGACGCGGCCCATATGGCCACGCTCCGGGAAGCCAAGCTGAACAAGGCGGATATCCTTATCGCCACGACGCACGAGGATAACGTCAACCTGATGGTCGCCCAGGCGGCCCGGGCGGTTTTCGGCGTGCCGCGGGTGCTGGCCCGGGTGTTCGATCCCAAGCGGGAGGAAGTCTACGCGCAACTCGGCATCGAGACCATCTGCCCCACCTCCGTCGCCGCCGCGATGTTCCTCCGGGCCGCGACCGAGGACCCCGTGGAACGGGAAGGATCGCGGTCATGAAAACGATTATCGTCGGCGGAGGCCAGACCCTCTATCATCTCTGCCGGACCTTTGCGGCCAGGGGCCACCGGGTGGTGATCATCAACCGAAACCAGGAGGAATGCGTTCGGTTGGCCCGACAACTGTCCGCCGCGGTGATATGCGGAGACGGAAGCGACGCCGGGATTCTCAAGCAGGCCGGCGCCATGGGGGCCGACGCGGTGCTCGCCATCACTCCCAACGATCCGGACAACTTGGTTATCTGCCAACTCGCCGCCCTGAAATTCGGCGTTCGCCGGGTGGCGGCCCTGGCCAACGACCCCGACAACGTCGAGGTCTTCGAAAAATTGGGTGTTTCGGGCTTTTCCACGACCCTGATCGTCGCCAGCCTGATCGAGCAGCGTACGTCCCTGGAACAGATAACCAACCTCCTGCCCGTGGGCGAGGGCCGGGTGAATGTCACGGAGATCGTGCTCGACGCCGCTTCGCCGGTCGCCGGAAAGCTGTTGAAGGACATCCAACTTCCTGAAAATTCCTTGGTCGCGGTCGTGATCCGCGACAACCAGCCGATGGTCCCCCGCGGCGGCAATGACTTGCTGGCGGGCGACCGCGTGGTGTTGATCACGATGCCGGAAAACCACGGCCCGGCGCTCAAGACGTTCACCGGCGAAGGAAAATAGAGGAACAAGGCCTTGCGGGAAAAAGACTATCTCCGGCAACGTCACGCCGCCATAATGTCCTCCGTGGGAATGATCCTCATGCCGGCCGGAGTGGTGATGTTGACGCCGCTGCTGCTACTCCTGTCGCGTCCCGGGGAAGCCGGGCGGGCCGTTGACTTCGTGGCGCCCGCGGCCTGTCTCTTGCTCCTGGGGCTAGTCTTGCGGCGGCTGTTTCGCTCCCCCTTCGACATCACGCTGACGGTTCAGGAAGGCGGGATCATCGTCCTCCTGGGCTGGATCATTGTCATCCTCTTTTCCGCCTGGCCCTTTTCGTCGGCCTTGGGGCTGCCATATTCCCGGGCCGTGTTCGAATCGGTGAGCGGCTGGACCACCACCGGGCTCTCGGTGGTGGACGTGACCGCGGCCGGCGGCATGATCCTGATCTGGCGGAGCATCATCCAACTGGCCGGCGGCGCGGGGCTGGCCATCATCATGATGTCGGCCATCGTGGGTCCCACGGGAGTCGGCATCGCCGGCGCCGAGGGACGTGGCGAGCAACTCGTCCCGCAGGTCCGGCAGTCGGCGCGCTTGGTTCTCGTCATCTATGCCTGCTACGCCGCGGCCGGGACCCTGGCGTACCGATTGGCGGGCATGTCGCTGTTCGACGCGGTCAACCATGCCTTCGCCGCGGTCTCCACGGGCGGGTTTTCCACGCGGGCCGAGAGCATAGGCTATTGGAATTCAACCGCGGTCGAGGCCATAACCCTACCCCTGATGATTCTTGGGAACCTAAGCTTCGTCACCGCTTGGTTCCTGTGGCGCGGCCGGCTTGGCCTGGTCGCGCGAAACGGCGAGGCGCGCTTGCAGGCGGCGCTCCTGCCCCTGGCGGCGGCCGCCGCGTTCTTTCTGACCTGCCGGACCCTATATCCCCACCTAGGAAAATCGATTCGGGTCGCGGTGTTCGAGACGGTTTCCGCCTTGACCACCACGGGTTTTTCCACCGTCGGCTACGGCGACTGGAACTCCCTTGGTTGGTTCCTGATGATCGTCCTGATGCTGATCGGCGGCGGAACATGTTCCACGGCCGGGGGCATCAAGCAGTTCCGCGTTTACCTGATGTGGCGGATGTTTCTTTGGGACATCCAACGCTACCTCCTGCCCGGCGCCGCCATATTGGAACGCCCGCTGTGGGAAGGGGATCGGCGCGTCTTCGTGGACGACGCCAGGGCCCGCCAGGCGATGGTTTTTATCTTCGTGTACCTGGCGACCTATGCGCTGGGGGTCATGATCCTGTGCGCGTGCGGCTACAGCCTGCCCGAGTCTCTCTTCGAATTCGCCTCCGCCATCGGCACGGTCGGACTTTCGATCGGCGTGACCGGCGCCCGGATGCCGGATGTCGCCCTGTGGGCCGAAACCATCGCCATGTTTCTCGGGCGGCTGGAATTTATCGTGGTGATCGTCAGCTTGCTTAAAATCGGCCGGGACGGCCGAGTACTCTTAACGCGGACGCCGCGGGGTAACTAAGGCGATGAAGAACGCGGTTGAACAAATGGGCCAGGAGGCCGGGCCAAGGCTTCGCTTCCTGCTGTGCGACGTGACCGGGGACAACGATAACTTGTCCTCGGCCGAGGAAGAATGGGTTTCCAGCCCGATTCGATGTCTGGACCTGGCCGTGGACCGGGACCCCGGGATCGTGGTGGTCCGTTTCGGCCGGGTTTCCATCGCGGAACGCGAAACCCTCCTGGAACTCTGTTTCGCCTTGAAACGCAACAGCCGGGCCCAACGGCGCCCGGTCCTGGCGCTTCTCTTTTCCAGACACCGCCGGTTGATGGAAGAGCTGGAACGCGCGAAAGTGGATTACATCCGGTACGTCGGCGAGGCCAGGTTGGACTCGGCCCTGGCGCGGGAGATCATCGCCGGCTTGGGACCGGAAGATCGACCGGCGCGGCGGCTGGAATCAGTCTGCCCTTTCCCCCGGTACAGCGTGATCGACGCGCGACGCGAGCTGGCGGTCTGCGGTGCGTACCTGGAACGGATGGTCCTGGGCGGCCGTCGCCTGCGGGAACTGTGCGAGACCGAAGCCCATCTAGGCTGTGAGTGCTACCTCCACCCCAGGCCCAAGCCATGACTTTTCGGACGCGCCTCCTCAAGGTCCATCCGGCGACGCTGGTGACGGCCAGCTTTCTATTAGCCATCGCCATCGGGACGCTTTTACTCAAGCTCCCGGTTTCCACCCGGGTCGGCCATATCCCCCTGGTGGACGCGCTCTTCACGGCCACGTCCGCCGTGTGCGTGACCGGTTTGACGGTGGTGGATACGAGAGACTATTTCACCGTCCCGGGACAGGGGGTGATTCTCGCCCTCATCCAGGTCGGCGGCTTGGGCGTGATGACCATTTCCGTGGCGCTTTTTCACTGGATCGGCCGGGGGGTTTCCTTTCGGCAGCGCATGCTCATGCAGGACCTGTTCGCCCATACCCCGCGCGCGGATATCTTCAACCTCGTCAAGAACACGATCCTGTTCACGATCGGCGCCGAGGCCTTGGGGGCCGTGTTCCTGACCATTCATTGGAGCCGGGAGCTCCCGTGGGGCCAGGCGGTCTATCTGGCGGTCTTTCATGCGATTTCGGCTTTTTGCAACGCCGGGTTCGCGCTGTTCCCCGATAGCCTGTCGCGCTACAGCCACAATTTTCCGCTCAACGCGACCATCTGTTCCTTGATCGTCGCGGGCGGCATCGGGTTCCCGGTTGTTTTCGACATTCAATCCTGGTTCGCCCGGCGCGGGGAAAAGCGGGTGCGCCTGTCGATTCAGACCAAGTCCGTCCTGGCGACCACCTTGGTCCTGATTGTTTTCGGCGCCTTGATGTTCGCCTTCCTGGAGCGACAAACCCTGGGCGCGTCGCCAAGCCTGGCGCAACGCCTCTTGGTCCCGGTGTTTCAATCCATCACCTGTCGCACGGCCGGGTTCAATACCGTGGATATCGCCGCCTTGAAGGACGCCACTCTCGCCATGATGATTTTCCTGATGTTTTTCGGGGCCTCGCCGGGTTCCTGCGGCGGCGGGGTCAAGACCACGACCTTGGCGCTCCTGGCGGCCTTCACCATAAGCCGGATGCGTAGAAAACGGCGCGTCAACATGTTCAACAAGAGCATCCCCGGGGAGACGGTCACCCGAAGCATGTCGCTGATTCTCGTTTCCATTGGAATCATTGGATTGATCCTGTTTCTGATCCTGGTGGGCGACTCCGCGGGCGGCCGGGGGGCGGATGGCCCGCCCCGGCTTTTCCTGGCCTACTTTTTCGAGACGGTCTCCGCCTTCGGGACGGTCGGCCTGTCCATGGGCGTGACCCCGCAACTTAGCGCCTGGGGCAAGAGCTTGATTATTCTAATGATGATCATCGGCCGGGTGGGAGTGCTCACTTTCGCCTATATCATCGTCGGGGCCGGCGCGACGAACGGAGTCGAATATTCCGAGGAAAACCTGATGGTCGGATAGACGAACGGAGATTTTTCATGAAACGTTTCGCGGTGATAGGCCTTGGCAACTTCGGTTTTCACGCGGCCAAGGCCCTGTTTGAGGACGGCAACGAGGTCGTCGCCATCGACCTGGACAAGGCCCGGGTGCAGGCCATCGACCCTCATTCCACCGAGGCGGTGGTCCTCGACGCCATGGACCGGGAGTCGCTGAAGTCGCTCGGGCTGGAACACATGGACGGCGTGATTGTGTCCACCGGCGCCAAGATCAGCACCAGCATCCTGATTTGCCTGTACCTGCAGGAAACGGGAG
This sequence comes from Pseudomonadota bacterium, assembly GCA_043806915.1. Classification (GTDB taxonomy): domain Bacteria; phylum Desulfobacterota; class Desulfarculia; order Adiutricales; family JAGVGV01; genus JAZDGM01. The sequence goes on from JAZDGM010000031.1 coordinate 12,283, forward strand.
TCAAAAAGATACTGGCCAAGGCCCTGGATGAGGACCACGCCAAAATCCTGAAAAGGGTGGGCGCCACCGAGATCATCCACCCGGAACGGGACATGGCCCTGCGGGTGTCGCAGCGATTGTCGCGGCCCAATGTGCTGGATTTCATCCCCCTGGCCGAGGAGTTCGACCTGGTCCAGGTCGACCCGCCGGGCGAGTTTATCGGCAAGAGCCTGAAAGACCTAAATTTACGAGCCAAATACAATGTCCATATCATCGCCATCAAGGAACTGGTTCCGGAAAATTTCGTCCTGGTCCCGGCCGCCGGCTTTGTGATCAAGGACAGCGATATCCTCATCATGCTGGGCAAATCCAAGGATATCAGGCGGATCAAGGCGTTGAAGTAACCTCCTCGCCGGCCGGGGCCCCGGGAGCCGTCGTTTCGATTGAATACAAGCGGCCCGAAGTCGTGGTCGCGACTCCGGGCCGGCGTTCTTTCGGGCCGGTTCTCCCGTTTATTTAGCGGCTTTCCGGGCGGCTTCCAGCCAACCGTCCCAAACGGCCTTGTTTTTGGCTATCCATTCATCCACGTGCCGTTCGATGTCCTTTTGTGATTTTTCCCCCTCGTACATCTTGGTGTTCTGCTCGTTGATGTCCTGGAGGGGGATGGTCACTTCCTCAAAAAATTTTTTCACGGCCGGGTTGGCTTCCGCAAATTTTTTGTTGGCTACAATCCGAATATCCGAGACCACGAATCCCAGCTTGATGGGGTCGGTGACGGCGCCTTCGATACCCGACTGGGTCATTCTGTCGACCCCGGATTCCTGGGATTCCTTGGGAATAATTTTCGGCACGTTGATCCACATGACGTCCTGGCCGGGTTTCAGTTTGAAAATGGTCCAGTTGGGCGCCCAGGTATAGAAAAAAATCGGCTCCCCGGCCTGGTAACCCCCGATGGCCGAGGCCATCCCGGCTTCGTATGAGGCCTTGACCGGGTTAATATAATCCCCGAGGTTGTACACTTCCAGGTGATGGGTAATGACGTTTTCGCAACCCCAGCCCGGAGGGCAGGCGGTCAGGTCGGCCTTGCCGTCGTTGTTCTTATCGAAGGCTTTCCGGACTTCTTCCCGCTTGAAATCATCCAGGGATTGTATCTTATACTTTTCCACGTCCCTCTTGGACACAAGGTAACCCTGTAGGCCGCCGGCCTTCACTATATAGCCGTATTTATCGACCTTGTCGTAAAAGTCCTTGGGCAACTGGCTTTCGTGGTTGGGAAACCAGCCATTGGTCCAATAGTCCACATCGCCCAGGGCCGCGGACTTGTAAAAAATAGGGTTTTGCAGGTCCTTCGGCTTCTTGACTTCATACCCCAATTCGGTCAGTCCCCGCCGGACCAAGGCTTCCTGAAAAAAACCGGTGTTCCAGGTGGCCCGGGCGGGTTTCACGGTTACGCCCTTCCCCGGGGTCATATTCGTCGCCAACGCGGGAACGGCGGAAAGAAAAAAGCAGGTGGCAATTAAAAACAATGTTTTCAGTGGGTTCATGATTACTCCCTTTGTGTTTCCTTGGTTCTAATGAAAGGCCCGGGGACGGGGCAAGCTTTTTTCCGGGCATGAAAGCCGCTTCGAGCGGTCGCCGGAAAAACGCTTATTCCGGCCTCCGGCCCCGGGGCGTCCCTCGTTATTTTTTTCGGGCCGCGGACTGGGTGATGCGGTCCAGCAGCATGGCCATCAAGACAATACTCAGGCCGCCGATGGCCGCCGTGCCGATGTCGAGAGTGTTCAGTCCGAGAATGACGGGAGCTCCCAGGCCCCCGGCCCCGATCAAGGCCGCGATGACAACCATGGACAGGGCCATCATGATGGTTTGGTTCAAGCCGGCCAGGATGGTGGGCATGGCCATGGGAATCTGGACCCGCCGCAGCACCTGCCAGTCCGTGGCCCCGAAAGCTAGGGCCGCCTCCACCAATTCGGGGTGAACCTGCCTGACGCCCAGGCTGGTCAGCCGAATTAGGGGCGGCATGGCGAAGATAATAGTGGCCAGGACTCCGGCGACGTTGCCCACGGAAAAGAGCATGACGATGGGCACTAGATAAACGAAGGCCGGAGTGGTCTGCATGGCGTCCAGGATCGGCCGGAAGGCGGTCTCGAAAAGGTCGCTCCGTCCCGCCGCCAACCCCAGGGGAATCCCCGCGAGAGCGCAAAAAATGACCGCCGACAAAACCATGGCCAGGGTGGTCATGGTTTCCGACCACAATCCCAAAAGACCTATCAGGGCCATGGTGATTATGGAAAACAGGGCTAACAGCCGGCCGGAAGACTTCCAGGCGACCAGGGCGAGGAAGATTATGACCAGCCACGGCGGCAGGGCGTTGAGGCCGTGATCGAACCCGGTCAGGATTTGTTCGACCGGCCATTTGACGGCCTGAAAAACCTGCCGGTGGTTGTCGACCAGCCAGTCCACTAACCTGGACATCCAAATATCAAGAGGTATTACTTTGTCGGCGAACATTTCAATCTCCAGTCAAAAAAAAGACGGCCCGGTTTATTCCAAGACTTTTTCCGCCCGGTGAAGCGTTTTCAGAAAACGGTTCTTGGAAACCACGCCTTTGTAAACGTTGTTTTCGTCAACCACCGGTATGGGCCAGTTTCTCGAGGCGACTTCCGGCAGGATATCTTGCATGGTGTCGCTCATGTGAACCGCCCTGGCTTCGGTGATGAATCCCTTGGAAATATGGGTTTCCGAGGAATTTCCTTCCAGGGCTTCTCGCAACGAATCCGTGGAAACCAACCCTAGGTAGCGGCGATTGGCGTCCAGGACATACCCATGGTTTCGGTCACTGCCGCTGAGCAGCTCATGGGCTGAGCGCAGGCTGCCCCTCCTGGTGGCGATAATGGTCGGGTGGTTGTCCGTGACAATATCTCCGGCGGAAATGACGTTGGTCGGGTCCACGCCCCGAAAAAAGGCCCTGACATAATCGTCGGCCGGGCATTGAAGGATTTCCTCGGGGCCGCCCACCTGCACCACCTTCCCGCTTTCCATTATGGCGATTCTATCGCCGATGCGCAGGGCCTCGTCCAGGTCGTGGGAGATAAAAACTATGGTTCGCTCTTGGGTTTCCTGCAGCTTCAAAAGCTGATCCTGCATTTCCGTGCGGATAAGGGGGTCCAAGGCGGAGAAGGCTTCATCCATTAAAATAATATCCGGGTCAACGGCCAGCCCGCGGGCCAAGCCTACTCGTTGTTGCATGCCGCCGCTGAGTTGGTCCGGATAGGAACCCTCCCACCCGTTCAGTCCCACTTGCTCCAGGGCCTCCAGGGCTCGTTTCCGCCTTTTGCCTTTATCAATCCCAGCCAGTTCCAGGCCGAAGGCGGCGTTTTCCAGGACGGTCAAGTGGGGCATCAAGGCGAAGGACTGAAAAACCATGCTCATGTTATGCAGGCGAAATCGGACCAGTTCGTCCTTGCTCATCTTGGTTACGTTGCGCCCGTCCACGAACACGCTGCCGGAAGTTGGTTCAATAAGCCGGTTGAGCAGGCGCACCAGAGTCGATTTCCCGGACCCGGACAACCCCATGACCACGAATATTTCTCCCGTGTTCACCATGAAATCAGCGTCGTCCACTCCCACGGTCAGACCGGTTTTTTTGAAAATGTCTTTTTTACTCTCGCCTTTTTTTAACAAGCCCAAGGCCTTGCCAGGGTTGGGGCCGAAAACTTTATAGAGGTTTTTTACCGCGATCTTTTCCATGGTCTTCCATGCCTTTCACGGGAGCGGCGTTCCGGCGGCCGGGCGAGGCCGCCTCGACATAAACGCCATAACCCGCTGCTCCTGGTTTCCTTGGTGGATTGGTGCGACGCCCGGCGTTCCATCCGCTGTTTCGGGAAGCTCGGTGAACCAGGCCTCCTCTCCCGGGGTTGAAGTGGATGATGTCCGCTCAATGATTTGAGATCATATATTAAGTACTCAAAATTGTCAAATCACACCTCCCACAAATATCAACGGCCCAAGACCAAGGCCGGAACGAACTGGGCGGCCTTGAATCCGCCGGCCGGCGCGTCGAAGGGGCCGCTGAACAGAAATAGTTATGGAGTCAATTGCAACACACGGATTTTTTTGGCTAAATCAAGAAGGGCGCCAAATTTAACCCGCGGTCATACTGAAGTATTTTATTGAGTTAAAATTGAGACCAACGACGAGTTGGATCGATGGCCGAGGTTGTGCATTTGGCCAAAATACTAAATATTATTTCGTCGCTTGGCCGGGCGGAATCAGGGTCGGCCCCTCCAGCACCGGGCGGCCGGTTTGGCGAACGATGCCGTCGAGCAGCCCTTTGAATATCCAATTGTGAGCTTGAAGCAGTGCATGCCAATATACTATTCCGGCGACGCCCCGGGGATAATAAACCGATTTTTGTATTATTTCAGTCTGTCCGCCAGGCAAGGGCGTGAGAACGAATTCGAGATAGGCCCTCCCCGGCGACCGAACTTCGGCCATCAACCGCAGGCGGCGGGGCGGCTCGACAACCACGACTCGCCAAAAATCAAAGACGTCGCCCTCGATCAAGTTTTCCGGGTCCCGCCGTTTCCGTCCAAACCCCATGCCGCCTACCATCCGATCAAGCCAACCCCGGAGCCGCCATAAAAACATGCTGGAATAATATCCGTTTTGTCCGCCGAGGCGGACTATCGGCAGCCAGGCCAGGCCAGGCGCCGCTTGGACCACGGCGCGATGAGACGATTTCAAGGTCATTCCGCCGGTGTACTCGGCGTCCTCGCACAGCGGCCATTCCGGCGGCGGGGCCGGCGAGTCCAGCCAGCAGGTTTCCATGGCGTCGTGGCGTCTTTTTTCCAGGGCGGATCGCATGGCTTCCCTGCAAGTGAGTAATTCCGCCGGGACAAGGTTTACAATTCCTCGATCCCGGACAACAACTTTGTTCCGCAAACCTTCGGCCAGGGGCCGAGCAATTGAGGCTGGCACGGGTGTGACCATGTGAATCCAATAGGAACTCAATTTGGGTGAAAAAAAGGGAGTCGGTACGATCCAGCGTCTATTCAGCCCGGCTTCACTGGCGTAGATATTGAACAGCTCGGCATAAGTCAAAATGTCCGGCCCGCCGATGTCAAACCGGCGGCCCGCCGTGTTCGGGTTTTCCAAGCATCCGACCAAATAGTCAAGAACGTTTCTTATGGCGATGGGCTGAACCTGAGTGTGGACCCAGCGGGGAGTGACCATGATTGGCAACCGCTCGGCCAGGTAACGGAGCATTTCAAAGGAAGCGCTGCCGGAGCCCAGAATCATGGCCGCTCGAAGGATCGTCGTCGGCGTTCGACCGGAAGATAGAATTCGACCGACCTCGGCGCGCGACCGGAGATGTCCGCTTAGGTCCTCCGATTCCTCGCCCAGCCCGCCCAAATAGAGCAATCGTTCCAGACCGGCGGCATCGACGGCGGCGACCATGTGCAGGGCCGAAAGCCGGTCGATCTCCCGGTACCGCTTTCCGGCGGAAATCATTGAATGGACGAGGTAGTAAGCCGCTCGACAGCCCAGCGCCGCCTGGACCAGGGAGTTTAAATCGGTCATTTCGGCGCGGACTTTTTCCAGGCGGGGATGATTGGTCCACGGTCGTCCCGACAACTTGGCTATATTCCGGGCTGCCGCCCGAACGCGCCAGCCCCTTTCCAGTAGTCGCGGGATGAGTCGGCCGCCGACGTATCCGGTGGCGCCCATAATCAAAATGGGCCGGTCATCATTAATAGACATGGCTCCTCACCTACATTTCCAACGGACAGAGTTTGATAACACATACGCTTCGGTACAATTGTACACTAAAAAGGGCCGCCATTCGCAAGCCCCCAGCCAACCAAATAAAATCAAGCGGAACAGCCGAGCCCTCTGGCCTCATCTTTTTGAACATGCAAGCGAGCCCATTCCCCGCGGTTTGCAGCGGGGAGCTTCAATAGCAGTCGTGATTTGCGTGGGCCATGGTATTGATTGGAGTGGTCCTTGACAAACCCGATTCCGCCCGTGGTTCCCGGCCATTTTCCAAGACATCCCGCGGGGAGGTGGTGGAGGCCGGCCCGGGAGCGGCGATTATGCCATCATGACCTTCCATTTCCATCGTTTTCTGCTAGAAATCGTCGGATTGCTTTTATTTTTGACCATTAAGGCCGTAACCGCCCAACCATGCGGCGGGGTCTATTGCCTTTTGGAAAAAGCTCCAGTAAATTATCAGCAACGGGAGGGCTCCAGGCGTAGAGCCCTTTTTTTATTTTTCAGTGAAAACGTTTCCAGTTCCATATACGCCATCGAACATCTCGGAATTAATTGATAATTTAGTTATTGCCGATGATTGGGCCTCCATGGCCCCCCACGGGAGGAAACCGTTTCAGGATTCCTGACCAGGGCCCCGGCGGGAAAGCGGCGTCCGGGCCCAAGACGCCGGGTCCGGTCGGGGGCCAGGACCCAACCTGGTCGCAACGGTTACCCGACCGGGGCGGAACGTCTTGAGTTAATTTGAGATAGTTAAAAAACGCGGACTTGGTTCAATCCGCCCTTACCGAACTGGATTCAGCCATGAAGTTCAAAACTTGGTTTTTGTTTTTAGGATCGTTTTGGCTCGTCTGCCTTTACCTGTTTTACACCGCCTTTATCCAGGCCCAGGCCAATTCCATCGGTGAACTGAACGCGCGCCAGAGGCTCCATGCGAGACAGGCGGCGATGGGCATCGAGCTGACCTTCAATCACTGGATACAGGAACTGAAATATTTAGCCCGGAACGATTTTTTGATCGACCTGAACGACCAGGGCGTCAAATTCATGAACCTTTACTACGACGCTCATGAAGAAGAGATCAAAGGGATGGTGCGGGTGGGGCCGGACGGCGGGGTGTCCGCCATCGCCCCGAATGATGAAGGCATGATCGGGAAAAACATTTCCTCCTATCCTCATTTTCAAAAAGCCAAAAGGACGGGCGAGCCGGCCGTCTCGGAAGTGATCACTTCGCCCCGGGGTTTTTCCACCGTGACCATCCATGTTCCGGTGATGAAAAACGGAAGGTTCGACGGCGTCCTCGCCGTGGCCCTCGATTTCCAAAAAATCGCCGAAAAACACCTGAGAGAGATCAAAATAGGGGAAACCGGGTATGCCTGGATGATCAGCCGGGAAGGCGTCGAGCTTTATTGCCCGGTTCCAGGCCACATCGGCCGCACTGTCCAGGAAAATTGCCGGGATTTCCCTTCCATTTTGAAAATGGCCGACGAAATGATCGCCGGGAAGCGGGGCGAAACCACCTACACCTTCAACTTTATCCGCGGAGAGGAACAGCAGGCGGTAACCAAGCATGCAGTCTTCATGCCCGCGAAAATCGGGGACACGTTCTGGTCCATTGTGGTCGCCGCTTCCGAGAAGGAATTGTTGGAAAATTTGACCGATTTTCGTAACAAATTGATATTGATCCTTGTTGTGGTCATGTCCGGCGGCCTGCTTATCGCCTATTTCGGCGCCAAATCATGGGGAATTCTCCGGGAGGAGAAAAAACGTCGCCTGGCCGAGGAGACGCTCCGGGAGAGCGAGGCGCGTTTCCGGGGGGCGTTCGAGTGTTCCTCGGTGGGCAAGTCCCTGACCGCGCCGGACGGCCGGTTACAGCGGGTTAATCGCGCCTTCGCCGCCATGCTCGGCTACTCGGTGGACGAGATGCATGAACTGGACTTTGCCGCTCTCACGCATCCCGACGACCTGGCCGAGAGCTGGGAATGCATCCGCGCCCTGCTGTCCGGGGAACGAGACGCCTACCGATTCGAAAAGCGTTACATCCACAAGAACAAGGAAATCGTCTGGGCGGATGTCAGTTCCACCTTGCTACGGAATGAACAGGGCGCGCCGCTCCAATTCATCACCCACATCATCGATATCACCAGGCGTAAAAAGGTCGAGGCGGAACTGCGCGACAGCGAGAAATGTTACCGGACCGTGGCCGAGCACACCTATGATTGGGAATACTGGCAGGCCCCGGATGGCAGCCTGCCATACATGTCGCCGTCCTGCGAGCGCCTTACCGGGCGCAGCGCGGAAGATTTCAAGCACGACCCAGGTTTGTTGACCACGGTCGTCCACCCCGAGGATCGGGACCAATTCGCCCGTCATCTGCGCGAGTGCGGCCCCAAGGCGAACGGGGAAGCCAACGGCGGCGTGGATTTTCGAATCATCGCCGCCAACGGCGAAGAACGCTGGATCGCCCATGCCTGCCGGCCGGTCTTTGACCAAGACGGTTCCTATCTCGGCCGCCGGGTTAGCAACCGCGACTTCACCGAGAGAAAGCGGGCGGAAGACGCGCTCCGGAAAAACGAAAACCTTCTCCGCAAGGTGTTCGAGATTCTGCCCGTCGGGCTTTGGATCACGGACAAGGAAGGCGCGCTTTTAAGCGGCAACCCCATGGGCGTCAAAATCTGGGGCGCCGAACCCAGGGTTTCGCAAAATGAATACGGCGTCTTCAAGGCCCGGCGCCTGCCGTCCCGCGAGGAAGTGACGCCGGAAAACTGGGCCTTGGCCCGGACCGTGAACGAAAAAATCACCGTCGCGAACGAGTTGCTGGAAATCGACGCCTTCGACGGGCAAAAAAAAATCATCCTCAACTTTACCTCCCCGGTGCTGGATGAATGCGGCGGGGTCCAGGGCGCGATCGTGGTCAACCAGGACATAACCGCGCAGATGCGGACCATGGTGGCGCTCAGGGAAAGCGAGGAGAGATTTCGCGGTATTTTCGAAACCAGCCCCATCGGCATTGCCATTGTCGACATGACCGACCAACGCTTTCTACAGGCCAATGAAAGCTTCCTGGCCCTGGTCGGCTATTCGGCGGATGAGCTGTATCGCCTGACGGTGGAAAACATAACCCCTCCCGATGACTGGCGACATGAAGCGCGGCTGATAAAGAGTTTTTTTGAGGACCGCGCCGGAACGTTCGATTTGGAAAAGCGTTATATCAGAAAAAACGGGGAAATCAGATTTGTGCGGGTCAGGGGAGACGCCTTGCGCCTTCACCCGGGTCAACCGCCGCTAGCCGTCGCCAATGTCATTGACGTTACCGAGCAGTTGCAAGCCGCGGAAGAAAAAGCGCGGCTGCAAACCCAACTCCATCAGGCTCAAAAAATGGAGGCGGTTGGAACACTGGCCAGCGGCGTCGCCCACGATTTCAACAACCTGCTTCAGGCCATCAACGGGTACGCCCAACTTTTGCTAATGGACAAGGCGGAGGCCGACCCGGAATACAAGAGCCTGAAAGCGATCCATAAGGCCGGGACCCGGGCCTCCGACCTGGTTCGCCGGCTTCTCTTGTTCGGCCGAAAAACAGATTCGACGAGAAGGCCCCTCGACCTTCGGGGGGAAGTCGAGCAAGCCAGGAAGATGCTGGAAAGAACCATCCCCAAGATGGTGGACATCCAGGTCATGTCCGCCTGGAGGCCGTGGAGCATCATGGCTGACCCGGTCGAAATCGAACAACTGCTTCTCAATCTCGGAACCAACGCCGCCGACGCCATGCCGGAAGGAGGAAAACTCCTTATGGGCATCGAGAACACGATTTTGGGCGAGAAATACGCCGGCCGCCACCTTGGCGCCCAGCCGGGGCGATACGTTCTTCTGACCGTTTCCGACACTGGCCGCGGCATGGACAAGGAGATATTGGAGAAGGCTTTCGACCCCTTTTTCACCACCAAGGAAATAGGCAAGGGCACCGGATTGGGACTGGCCTCCGTTTATGGCATCGTCAAAAGGCACGGCGGCTATATCAAGTGCCACAGCGAAGTCGGTCAGGGGACCATGTTCAAGATTTACTTCCCGGCCCTGGAGCAGGTGGAGACTGATGACGCCGCGGACCTTGTCGTCAAGCCGCTCCGGGGCGGTTCAGAGACCATCCTGTTGGTGGATGACGAGGAAGCCGTGCGGGGCGTTGCCCGGGAAGCCCTGGAGAAATACGGCTACCAGGTGCTGACGGCCTCGAACGGCGAGAAAGCCCTGGAAATTTTTTCTAGCGCGCCCAAGGAAATAGACTTGGTCGTCATGGACCTCGGGATGCCCGGCATGGGCGGCCATAGGTGTATTCAGGAGCTTCTCCGGATCGACCACGCGGTCAGGGTCCTCCTCGCCAGCGGGTATTCCCTGGAAGGCCAGGTCATGAAATCCCTGGAGGCCGGCGCGGCTGGATATGTCTGTAAGCCCTACAATTTAAGTGAGTTGTTAAACAGGGTCCGGGAGCTTTTGGAAGACAAAAGGTTACCCGGCTTCATGGTGTAGTGATTAAAAATGGCGGGGATTTCACTTGTGAAAATAAGTTTATATTGTAATATTATATAGTTATGCCTTAAAATGTCAGCGGCCATCTGATAATGCCTAAAAACTGGCCATCTGAAAATGAATTGTTCCTTTTATTCCGAAAGACAACACCTTGTTTCAAACGGAGGCGAGGGCCGGGCCGGCCAATTATCTCCCTCGCCCCCTACGGGGGGAGAGGGTTGGGGTGAGGGGGGCTTGGCTTACCCGGAACGAATTAAGAGTTTTCGGGTCGCGAAGCCGACCCTAAAACTCTGTTGGACTGAACGCGACGTTCTTGGAAATTACTATTTTTGGGTGTGGTCCTAGAGGGCTTGCAATTTGCTCGTTGTGGAGTTGCTTGTGGTTTCCGGCATGTTTTTATCCGCCCAATTGATTGAATTTTTTTCCCATGAAAACGGCTGAACGCCTAATTCATTGTGTTTATTACCAATTTGGTCATACTTCGGCCGTCCCGTTTGGTCATGAAGAGCATGCCAGGGATGTGGAGTTTGTATCGGCGCCAAAATGATTACAATCATGGAGGCTTCCTCCCCCATGGTGGGACGCGACCGCTCCAAACCAAACGCCCATTGTGGCAAACTGGGCAATCTCGCCCCTCCATGGGGTGGATGGCTTTTCCGGCGCTCTCCTTTTCTGGTTCCACTCGCCTTGGGTTTTTGAAGGCCGGAATTAACCCGGCCAGGGTAACTTGAATTTTTTTAAGGATATTCTGCCTGGCGGTGCTCCATAAACCGTAATAGCGGACCCTATGGAAACCCTTGGGCAGGACATGTTGCAAGAAACGCCGAATGAACTCTTCCGGAGGAAGGCTCATTGTTTTTTGTCGCTGATCCCGATTCTCCCTATAGGAGAATGTGACAGCCTTATCGGTTACCTCAAGAATCCGGCTGTTGCAGATGGCGGTGCGATGAACGTATCGGGCCAAGTAACCCAGGACGGCTTCTGTTCCTTGTCCCGCCGCCTTGACATGGGCGACCCATTTTTGCCCGGGTACTCTTTTCGGTAGTTGAAGATTGGGCTGCTCTTCGCGGAGCATCTCAATGAAAATTCCTCGGAAGACCTTGGAGAGGGCTGTTTCAGGAAAGAGGTAACCGGGTTTTGCTTCCTGCCAGTGTTGGTTGTCCCTGGAGGCTCCACCGCCGGTGACAAGACAATGGACGTGGGGATGATAGACCATTGTCCGGGTCCAGGTATGCAGGACGGCCATGACTCCCACTTGGCCGCCGACGTATTTTTTGTCGGCGGCCAGCTTGATGATCGCGGCCGCGGCGGCCCTCATTACTATAGAATATAAGACCTTCTGGTTGGAACGGACGATTTTTCGCCACTGCTCCGGCAGAGTAATGATGACGTGGAAGTATTGGGTTGGTAAGACTTCTTGACGCCGTTTTTCCATCCATGCTTCCGTGTCATTGATGTGGCACTTGGGACAGGCGCGGCTTTTACAGGAATGATATGAATAAACCTTATGACCGCACTTCCGGCAGATTAAGACGTGCCCGCCCAAGGCCTCGGTGCGGCAGTTCATGATATCGTTCATGGCCCGATGGTGGCTGGAAGGCATGGTCCGTCCATACTTTTTCCGGTAGGCCCGCCCATGGAGCCGAAAAACGTCGCATAGCTCCGGCATGTTGCTTTTTTCTACAGCCGCCCTAGAGATCGTTTGTTAGGCGCTGAAGGACGACACGCACGTTTTTCAGGGTTTGGGGCGTTAGGTGGGTATATATGGCGGTTGTTTTGAGGTGTTTATGTCCGAGTAAAATCTGTATAATCCGAATATCCACCTTATGTTCGAGCAGGTGGGTGGCATAGGTGTGCCGGAGACTATGAGGGACGATGGGCTTTTTTAACCCGCATTCTCCGGCCGCCTTATACATTGCTCGGCGAACGCTATGGTTGCTGACTGGTTTTTCAGGATTATGCCCTGGGAACAGCCATGTCTTGCTTCTGTCTATTTTCCAGTATTCCCGCATTTTAAAAAGAAGGGGCCGAGGCAAGGGGACGAGTCGGTCTTTTTGGCCCTTGCCTTGTATTTTGATTACCATGCGTTTGCTGTCAATATCCGTGACCCGTAATTTCGTTGCCTCGGATATCCTGAGTCCACAAGCGTAGATGAGGGTCAGGCACATGCGGTTTCGCTGAATCCTGACTTGGCCAAGCAGTTTTTTGACCTCGCCCAGGCTGAGAATTGTTGGCAGGCGTCTTTTCCGGGGGGACCGAACCAACTTTAAAACAGGCCACTCACGCCGTAATGTGTTAATATAGAAAAACTTGATGCCGTAGTAGCAGATTCGAAGCGTGCCGTCTGCCCGTCGCTTCTCGTCTTTGAGATAAAGTAGGTAGGTTCGAATATCTTCTTCGGACAATTGGTCGGGAGACCGCATGTAGTGCTTGGCCAAACCATAAACGGCCGCGATGTAAAGCTCTTGGGTTTTGGTCGAAAGACCGGCTAACTTCATGTCCTCAATCATTCTTTGACGTAAGTGGGTCATGGTGATCCTCCTAAATTGGGGTTACGCGCCGCCAAGGGATAAGGCGGCTCCAATTAAAGGATCGGACATTGAAGGCCGGACACTCAAATAATTATTAATAAT
>JAZDGM010000032.1:0-14221 GCA_043806915.1 Pseudomonadota bacterium
GAACCAGCCTTATTCATTTTCATTTGGCCATTTTCCTTACATTTTCAACCGGCCGCTAATAATATAGCATTTCTTTTTGAAAACCCCGAAGGGCCGTTCGTCAAGAAAAAACAACGGTCTAATCAATAATGTCAATATAAAAAAATAAACTATTTTTTAAGATGTTAGGCATAATATTTAATGTTAGGTAATATGTTGATTCTCCCTGGTGAAATCGTTACCCGCCCTCGGTCCGCCCGCCCCGGCGTCCGGTGATTTTACTGGCCAACCCGGCCGTTGATGGTCTATTATCTAGCCTGGCCGACTTTTTTACAGGAGGCGGTTATGAAACAATCAGCGGAGACATCACCTTTTTCGTTTAAAAACGGGTCCGAGGTCGGAGTGTTGGTAATCCACGGCTTCACCTCGACGCCGGCCAGCGTCCGCCACATCGGCGAAAACATCGCCCGAGCCGGGTTCGACGTCGAGGGGCCGCTGCTGTCCGGGCACGGCCGCGACTGGAGGGAAGCCAACGCCTGCCGGTACCAGGCCTGGCTGGACGACGTGGAACGGGCCTACCATGACCTCACGGGAAGATGTTCCCGGGTTTTTGTGGGCGGCTTGTCCATGGGCGGGGCCCTGAGCCTGTATTTAGCGGAAAACCATCCCGAAATCGCGGGAGTTTTCCCCATCAACCACGCCGCCGTCTTTTCCAGGGATTGGCGCCTGGCGCTCCTGCCGGTCCTGAAATTAATCATACCGTCCCTGCCGAAAATCGGCGGAGACCTGAAGGACCCCCGCCAGGAAGAGATAACCTTCGACCGCACGCCCCTGGCCGCCACCCACGAATTAATGAAAATGGTCAGGATCATCAAGGACGGCCTGCCCCGGGTGACCCAGCCCTGTCTTATCTTCAAATCCCGGGAAGATCATGTCATCCCGGTGGAAAGCGCCGTCCACACCCTGGAAAGGATTTCCTCCGCGGAAAAACGGATCGCCTGGCTCGAGAATTCGTATCACGTCGCGACCCAGGACTATGACCGGGACGTCATTGTCGACGAAACCGTCAAGTTTATTAAAAAACACGCCGGAAGGTAACGCCCATGGAAGAAAAGTACGTCGGGGCCGTCGATCAGGGCACGACCAGCACGCGATTCGTGGTGTTTAACGGCCGGGGGGAGATCGCGGCCCTGCACCAGTTGGAACACCGCCAGATTTATCCCCAACCCGGTTGGGTCGAGCATGACCCCATGGAAATCAAGGAGCGGACCTTTGAAGTCCTGGGCGCGGCCCTGGCCAAGTCCGGCCTCAAGGCTTCCCAACTCGCGGCCCTGGGGATCACCAACCAGCGGGAAACCACCCTGGCCTGGGACCCCAGGACCGGCCGCCCCTATTACAACGCCATCGTCTGGCAGGACGGCCGGACCGACGATATTTGCCGGGACCTGGCCCGGGACCGCGGCCTGGACGCCTTTCGCGCCAAGGTCGGACTTCCCCTGGCCACTTACTTTTCCGGGCCGAAAATGAAATGGCTGCTGGACAACGTCCCCGGCCTGCGTTCGGCCGTCGATCGCGGGGAGGCCGTTTTCGGCACTATCGACGCCTGGCTGATCTGGTGGCTGACCGGCGGACCGGACGGCGGGTCCCTGGCCACCGACGTGACCAACGCCAGCCGCACCATGCTCATGAACCTGGAAACATTGTCCTGGGACCCGGAAATGACGGCCTTATTCGGAGTCCCGGAAAAAGCCCTGCCCCAAATCAGGTCGTCCAGCGAGATTTACGGCTACACCCGGCCCGACGGGCCCTTGGGAGAAAGAATTCCCATCTCCGGGGACCTGGGGGACCAGCAAGCCGCGCTCTTCGGCCAGGCCTGCTTCGAAGTCGGCCAGGCCAAGAACACCTACGGCACGGGTTGTTTTCTCCTGAAAAACACCGGTTCGAAAATCGTCCAGTCCCGACACGGGCTTCTGACCACCGTGGGTTATAAGATCGGGGACGCGCCGGCCGCCTACGCCCTGGAAGGTTCCATCGCCATCGGCGGATCGTTGGTCCAGTGGTGCCGGGACAACCTGGGGGCCATCAGCGTTTCCGGGGAGATTGAAACCCTGGCCCGGACCGTGACCGACAATGGCGGCCTTTATTTCGTGCCCGCCTTTTCCGGCCTGTTCGCCCCGCACTGGCGCAGCGACGCCCGGGGCCTGATGATCGGGCTGACCCATTTCATCAACAAGGGCCACATCGCCCGGGCCATTCTGGAAGCCACGGCCTTTCAAACCCGGGAAATTTTCGAGGCCATGGAAAAGGATTCGGGCATCGAATTGAAATCGTTGAAGGTCGACGGCGGCATGGTCAAAAACGACCTCCTGATGCAGTTCCAGGCCGATATCCTGGCCCGGCCGGTTATCCGGCCGAAAATTTCCGAAACCACGGCCCTGGGCGCCGCTTACGCGGCCGGCTTCGCCGTGGGATTCTGGAACGGCCTGGAGGAACTCAAGGCCAATTGGTCCCGGGACCGGGAATGGGTCCCGGAAATGCCCGAGGAAAAAAGGGAGTCGCTTTATCGCCAGTGGCGCCGGGCCGTGGAAAGGGCCAAGGGCTGGATCGAGTAGACTTACCAACTATTTTTTATTTTTAGTGGTTCCCGCGTCCCGGGGCGAGGCCCCGGGGACAGGGGGCTTTTTTCGGGATTTTCGAGAAGAAGGGGCCGGAACATGAAAAGCCTGGAAACGGATGTAATCGTCATCGGCGGCGGGGCCACGGGCGCCGGGGTCCTGCGGGACTGCGCCCTGCGGGGCGTGGCCTCCGTGCTGATCGAAAAGAACGATTTCGCTTCCGGCACTTCCGGTCGCAACCATGGACTGCTCCATTCCGGCGCCCGCTATGCGGTCAAGGACCTGGAATCCGCGGCCGAATGCATCTCCGAAAATAATATATTGAAAAAAATCGCTCACCACTGCGTCGAGGATACGGGCGGGCTCTTCGTCACCCTGCCCGGGGACGACCCCGGGTACCACGCCCAGTTGATCGTGGGCTGCCGGGACGCCGGCATTCCCTGCCAGGAGATTGAAGTCAAGGAAGCCCTCAAGCTGGAACCCCATCTGCACCCGGGTATTAAACGGGCCTTGAAAGTCCCGGACGCCACCATCGATCCCTTTCGCCTGACCGCGTCCAACGTGCTGGACGCCGTGGAGCACGGGGCCAAGGCCTTGACTCACGCCGAGGTCACGGGCCTGATTCTCCGGGGGCCCCAAATCGTGGGCGTCCGGTGCCTGGACCTGGCGACGGAAGAGGAATTCGAGGTGTTCGGCCGGGTGATCATCAACGCCTCCGGGGTCTGGGGCCAGAAAATATGCGAAATGGCCGGGGTCCAGCTCAAGATGTTTCCCTCCAAGGGCTCCATGGTCATCATCGATTACCGCGTCAACAACGTCGTGGTCAATCGCTGTCGGCCCACCGCGGACGGGGACATCATCGTGCCCGGGGACACGGTGTCCCTGATCGGGACGACCTCCAAGCAAGTCCCCTACGATCAGATAGAAAACCTTTACGTTGACGACGATGAAATCGAAATCCTTCTCGCCGACGGGGAAAAACTGATTCCCAATGTTTCCCAGACCCGGGTCCTGCGGGCCTACGCCGGAGTGCGGCCCCTGGTGGCCGTCAGCGGCAAGACCCATGGCCGGGACCTGAGCCGGGGCATTGTCCTGGTCGATCACCAGGATCGCGACGGCCTGTCCGGCTTGATATCCATTGTCGGCGGAAAATTGACGACCTATCGCCTCATGGCCGAAATGGCCGCCGACCTGGCCGTCCGCAAACTGGGCTTGACCGTCCCCGGCCAAACCGCCCAACTGCCGCTTCCCGGCTCGGAAAAAAGGATGGCGCCCCGGAAAAAATTCAAGCATTTCAGCGGCATTTCGGAATCCATCGTCGGGTCGACCCACTTTCGACACGGGGAGCGGGTCCATGACATCCTCCAGTCCGACCCCGGGAATTACGCCCTGGTCTGCGAATGCGAAATGGTCACCGCCGGCGAGGTGCGCTACGCCTTGGAAAAATTGAACGTTCGGGACATCATCGATCTCCGGCGCCGCACCCGGGTGGGCATGGGGCCCTGCCAGGGAGAGTTGTGCTCCTACCGCGCCGCCGGTCTTTTCTCGGAGCTGGGCCGGGCCACGGGGGAGGAGGCCTCCCAAATGTTGTTCGATTTCCTGGAGGAACGGTTCAAGGGCGTCAAGCCGGTGTTGTGGGGGGACGCCTTGCGGGAAATCGAATTCACCTACTGGCTTTTTCAGGGGCTGTTCGGACTGGGCGGACCCGCCGGAACGACTGGGGAACAGTGAAATACGACTGCCTGATCATTGGAGGCGGAATCGCGGGCCTGACCTGCGGGATCAAATGCCTTTCCGAGGGGCTAAGCTGCCTGCTCGTTTCCGCCGGCATGAGCGCCCTGCATTTTTCCTCGGGTTCCATCGACCTCTACGGACATTTCCCCGACGGCAAGGTGGTCCACGACCCCTTTGAGGCCCTGCCCGGGTTTCTGGCCGCCAACCCGGAACACCCCTACGCCAAGTGCGGCCTGGAAACCATTGCCGCGAGCCTGGATTTTTTCCGGGAACAGGTCGCGAGGGAAGGCCGGAAACTATATTCCAACGAGAGGTCGAATCACTTTCACGTCACCATGCTCGGGACCCTCAAGCCGACTTTTTTTTCCCAGGAAAGCGTCTTCAACGACGAAATAAAGGCGGCCTTCGAAAATAAACCGCGTATCGCCATTCTGAACTTCGAGGGGTATCGCGATTTTTTTCCTCCCCTGGCCGCGGCCGGACTGGCTCGTCAGTCCATGTTCCGCGACGCCGCGATAACCACCGGAACGGTCCGCCTGCCGCCGATCGATCCTCCCGGGAAAAACCCCCACGAAGTCCGGTCCATCGATATCGGACGGTTGTTCGACCGGGAAAGGGACCTCTTTTTCCTGGCCGAGGAAATTAAGCGGGCCGCCGGCCGGGCGGATGTCGTGGGGCTTCCGGCCTGCATCGGGCTGTACAGGTCTGGTCAGGTCATGTCCCGGCTGCGGGAAATGACCGGCAAGCTGATCTATGAAACTCCGACCTTGCCGCCTTCAATCCTGGGCATGAGGCTCGATGAGGCCTTGAAAAGCCGCTTCACCCGGCTCGGCGGCGTGTTCCTGGCCGGGGACCGGGTGGTGGGCGGAATGATCGCGGACGGCCGGCTGGATCACGTCCGGACCAAGAATTACGGCGATTTGAAGCTCCGGGCGCCGCATTTCGTCCTGGCCGCGGGCAGCTTCTTCAGCGGGGGGTTGATCAGCGCGGTCGACCGCATGCGGGAACCGGTGTTCGGGCTGCAACTGGAATACGAGCCGAACCGGAGCAGGTGGTATTCTCCCAGATTTTTTGACCCCCAAAGCCATCCCTTCCTGAGTTTCGGAGTCAAGACCGATTCCAACTTCAACCCCTGGGACGAATCCGGCCGGCTGGTGGAAAACCTGTTCTGCGTCGGCGCCGTGCTGGCCGGGTACGATCCGGTCCAGGAAGGGTCGGGAGGCGGAACGGCCGTCGGCGCCGCCTTCGCGGTCGCGGAAAGGATCGCGGCCGCCGCGGGGCCCAAGGTCCGCCATGATTAATCTGGAAAACATCAGCTTCGACCACTGTCTCAAGTGCACGGTCTGCACGGTTTACTGCCCCGTGGCTCGGGTGACCCATCGCTATCCCGGTCCCAAGCAGGCGGGCCCGGACACCGAGAGACTCCGCATCAAAAACCCGGAACTCGTGGACGAATCCCTGAAATACTGCAACAACTGCAAGCGGTGCGAGATCGCCTGCCCGTCGGACGTCAAGATCGCCGATATCATTCAAAACGCCAAGGGCCGGTATTTTAAACCCAAATTTCGGCTCCGGGACTACATGCTCAGCCGCACCGACCTGATGGGCCGGGTCGGGACCGCGACCGCGCCGGTTTTCAACCTGTTTTCCAGCCTGACGCCGGTCAAGGCGGCCCTGGACCTTTTGTTGAAAATTCCGGCCCAACGCTCCTTTCCCCGGTACCGCCGGGGGACGTTTAGTCGCCGGTTCGAAAAGCAGGCCCATACCCAGGACGGCTTCAAGGAAAAAGTCGTCTATTTCCACGGTTGCTATGTCAACTACCTGGACCACGGCCTGGGGCGGACCATGGTTCAAATTCTCAATAAATTGAACATCGGGGTCCGGCTGACCAGGGAAAAATGCTGCGGCGTGCCGTTGATCGCCAACGGGTATCTGGATGAAGCCAAAAAAAACGCCGTCCACAACCTGGACGTCCTGGGGCGGGCCCTGGACGGACAGACCGCGAAAATCGTCGCAACCTCATCCAGTTGCTCCCTGGCCCTCGTCGCCGAATACAAGAACCTGCTGCAACTGGACGATTCCGCCATTTCCGGACGGGTGGAATACATCACCAAGTATTTGCACGACCTTTTTGAAAGCCGGGGCCGGCCGGAATTGAAGTCCGTCAACCTGAAGGTCGCCTATCACGCGCCCTGCCACCTGGAAAGAATGGGTGGAGCGATCTTCACGGTGGAGCTGCTGCGGGCCATTCCGGGCCTGGACCTGAAGCTGCTAAATTCTGAATGTTGTGGTATTTCAGGGACTTATGGATTCAAAAAGGAATTTTACTCCATCGGCCTGGACGTGGGGGCCGATCTTTTCCGGAAAATCGCCGAGGTGGACCCGGACGTGGTGGTCACGGACTGCGAAACCTGCAAATGGCAGATCGAGGCCAACACCACCTACACGGTGGTCCATCCGATCTCCTTGCTGGCGCAGGCCCTCCTGTAAAAACGGGCTAGGGCCGGACCACGATGGCCACCCGGCGGTTGCGGGCTTGGTTTTCGGGCCAGGGGCGCCCCTGGGGGTCCTCGTTGGGCAGAATGGGCCGGGTGTCGGCCAGGCCCAGGATTTCCACCTTGTCCTTGGGAAAACCCCGGTCGATCAAAAAACGACCGACCGAACCGGCCCGGGCCGCCGACAATTCCCAGTTGGACGGGAACCGCGGGGAATGGATGGGAGTGGAATCGGTATGCCCCTCGATGGTCAAGCGGTAGGGAATGGCCGCCAGGGCCGGGGAAATGTCCGTCAGGACCCGGTGGGCCCGCTCCGTCAACTCGGCGCGGCCCAATTCGAAAAACACCTCGCCGGGCAGGTTGACCGCCACGCCGTCGCGCCGCCACTCCAGGGCGACATCCCGGACCGCCGGCCCCAGGATTTCCTTTAAATTCCGGTGAACAGCGGCCAGGTCAGGTTCCTCGCCCGCCGGCGCCGCGTCTTTTTTTTCCTGCCCCCCCATGGTTTTTTGCAGCGAGTGGGCGATAAGCTTGTATCGTTCCAGGTCCACCGCGGACGCCGAAACAATGACCACGAAAAAACAGAGCAGCAGGGTCATCATGTCGGCCAGGGTCAGATGCCAGTCCTCGGATTCGTCCCGTCTTCTTTTTTTCAGATTCCCCGGACCGATCATGACGACGCCTTGCGTTTGATGGACCCCCACCGTCCCGGCGGCAGATAGGCCCGGAGCTTATCCAGGACGATGGCCGGCGGGGTTTTATCCTGGATGAACAGAATGCCGTCGCGGATGACGCACATCAACGCCACGCGTTCCTCGATCCGTTGTTCCACCTTGACCGCGAGGGGAAAGAAGATCATCTGGGAAAAAAGAATCCCGTAGAAAGTGGTGGTCAGGGCCGTGGCCATGGCCGGCCCGAGCCCCTGAAGATTGCCTTCCAGGGACTGCATCATGCTTATCAGGCCGATGAGGGTCCCGATGATGCCGAAGGCCGGCATAAGCTTGGCCATGGTTCGAAAAATTTCGGCCTGGCCCGTTTCCTGCTCATAAGTGTTCTGAATCCGGGCGTCCAGGATTTCCTTGATTTCCTCCCGGCTGTACCCGTCGACCAGCATCTGGATGGAGTGATGAAGGAATTGGTTCTCGATTCCTTCCAGGGCCCGTTCCAGTTGTATTTTTCCCTTGGCCCGGGCCGTCTTGGCCAGTGAAACCAGTTCGGAAATGTACTCGCCGATGGGGAGTTCCTCCCGCTTGAGAGCCAGGACGAAAACCCCGAACACTCCCGCGACCCTTTTAAGGGGGTAGCAGATAAAGGTGGCGGCGATGGTCCCGCCCAGCACAATGGCCAAGCCCGGCAGGTTGAAAAAGACCCGGATGTCGGCCGTGGAGGCGTAGGTGGCGTAGGACAGTATGAAAAAGCCGGAAAGAACGCCGATGACCGTGGCGATGTTCATGGGGTCAACCCTTTTTTTCTTTTGATCAGGGATACCAACTCGTCCTCGATCCCCGAGACCTCGCCGGCGTCGATGGTGGACACGGCGGCGATCTCTTCCTTGAGCATCTCGGATACCTTGCTGGACACATTGGCAAGGATTTTTTCGCGAGCCGCCTTTCCCGCCGCCCAGGCCAGGACCCCGAGCTTGTAAAAGCCGATTTCGGAAAACACGTCCTGCAGGGTGGAATCGTCGACCAGGGTGATGTCGTCCAGGCCGGCCAGGTCTTCCGCCTCCAGCTTGGACTTTTTGACCTTGCGGAAGAAAGACTCGCCCACCTCGTTCAACCAGTCCAGGGCGTCTTTTTTCTGAACGAAGAGCAGGTCGGTCGGCACTTCGTCGGCCCCGATTTTTTGGCGGATCAGGTCGGGCGTGGTTTGCGCTAGTTGCGCGAAGACATCGAGGGGAATAAATTCCAATTCCCCGTCGAGGGACGATTGGGACTCCCTCAGTTCGTGGTGGAGCAGCTCCGCCTTTTTCCCGAATTCCGGTGGGTTGACTATTTTGATCAGTTTTTCGGAGACTTGGCCGATTTTTTCGTTGATGATTTCAATGAGGTTGAAATTGCGAAGTTTTTTTAGCACAAACTCGATTTCCAACTGCGTGGCGTTGATTATGGCCCCGACATTCTCGACCACTTCGGCGTACCCGAGATAAACCGGCAGTTCGGCGGCGCGGGGGTTGGCGCCGGGGGGGCGGCGACCACGATGCATGATTTCGATGATCCGACAGGAACTCAGAAAAATGTCGCTGGTCAGGCGACCGAAGCGCATTTCATTGGCCTTGATCAAGCGTTGGATGAGCAGGTTCGAAAGGGCCCTGATGATCCGCGGGCTTTTGTTGAGGGCCTGGGAAAAGGTTTCCTTGTCCACCACCACCAGTTCGGTGTATTCGGCCGCCATGGCCGAGGCGGTCCTTGTTTCGCCGGTGATGATCCCGAATTCCCCGAAGACCTCGCCCTTTTTGCACTCGTACAAGGCCAGGCGCTTATCGTTGACCGTTTTATAAAGCACCACCGCCCCCTGCTTGATCAGGTAGGCGACATTGCTTTCCTGGCCTTCCTTGAAAATAGTCTGGTTTTGGTGGTAAATCTTGACCCGGTATTCCGGCTTGGAGCTTGCGGTCACCTTTTTCTCTCCTCTCCCCTAGCCCCAAAACGTGGCTTTACCTTTAATCGAGGCGAACCGGGCCCCCTTCTTCCCCCGGGCGGGCGGGACTTGCGGCGGGTCCACCGCGGGTCCCCCGGGACCAGGGAAACCCAGCAGGGAAAACCCGGCGATATGTTTTAGGGATTTGTCCCTCGACGTCAAAATTGTTAACACCGGCCGGGCCGGGATGTCAAGCATTTGAAGCGGCCGGCGCGTGTTCTCGTTTTTGGGGGGGCGAAGGCTTGACAGTCGTCTCTTCGTGCTTATTTTTCTAATTGAAAGATATCAAAGAAAGGCGGTTGCAGCCATGTTGGAGCTAATTAGACTTAATCCCCTTGACATACGTGAACCACGACTTGACTTGGCTTCCTGGTTCCTCGGCGCCTATACCCCTCGCCTTTATGAGAAGGGTGGGGAATATTTCTCGCCGAAGGTGGACGTGAAGGAAAGCGAGGGGGCCTACCTGGTCACGGCGGAACTCCCGGGAGTGGCCAAGGATGAAATAAAAGTGGAAGTCGAAAACGGCCGCTTAACCCTGCACGCTGAAATCGAGGAAAAAAAGGACGAGGACAACGGGAAATACCATGTCCGGGAACGCCTCTACGGCTCCTTCAGAAGGGTTTTCACCCTGCCCGATAACGCGGACGCCGGAAAGATCGAAGCGACGAACAAGGACGGCATCCTGACTATTACGATTCCCAAAGCCGAGGAAACCAAACCCAAGGCCATCGAGGTTCACTGATTTTTTCGGAAACCATCAACAAGCCCCCTTCGGGGGGCTTTTTTATTGAACCGGTATTTGACAAACATCCGGACATTTGGAACAATCGAAAAAAATGGTCCAAAGGGGAGGAAAGCCGTTGATCGACAGGGTTGAAGTCGCCATTGTGGTGGATAATTTTTGCGACAGGAGCGGGTTCAAGGCCGAGCACGGTTTGTCGCTTCTTTTTGACTTTCGGGTCGACGGCGAGCGACACCGGATATTACTGGACGCGGGGCAGACCGAGGGCGTTTTCATGGGGAACCTGAAAGCCTTGTCCTGGGACTCCCCCAACCCGCGGGCCGTGGTGATAAGTCATGGCCATTACGATCATACCGGAGGGCTGCTGCCTTTTCTGAACGCTCTCCCCCGACCGGTCCCGGTGGTGATTCACCCCGAGGCCTGGGGACCGCGCCTGATGATCAAGCCCTTTCTGAGGAATGTGGGGATGAGGTTTTCCGCTTCCGACGTCTCCGGGACCGGGAGTTGGGTCATCCCGGCCTCGGGACCGATCCCCATCTGCCCCGGGGTCCATACTTCCGGGACCATTCCCCGGCGGGAACCGACCGAGGCGCATACGCCCTTTTCCCGGATTGTCAACGGCGCCTTGGTCGAGGACCCGATCATGGACGACACGGCCCTGGTTTTCGACCTGGGGGAAAAGGGCGTGATCGTGGCGACGGGGTGTTGCCACGCCGGGGTGGTGAACACCGTGACCCAGGCCTTGAAGCTGACGGGTAGGCAAAAATTGAAGGCCCTGATCGGCGGTCTCCACCTTTCCGACGTCGGGCCGGAACGCTTGGCGCGGACGGTTGCCTTTTTAAAGGAAAAAAACGTCGAACGGGTTATTCCGCTCCACTGCACCGGCAGACGGGAAATTTACGCCCTGTTGGAACTGCTGGGAGACAAGGTCCGGCTGGGCGGGGCGGGGGACGTGATAGTCCTCGCCGAGTAGCCGGACTTACTTCCCGAAGCGCATGATCTTCCTCAGGCGGTCCATCTGGGCCTTGGCTTCCAGGACCGCCTGGAATTTTTCCGGCGGAGTGTCGGGGGGCAGCCCCAGATTTTTCAATAACCGCTCCCTGATCTCCCGCCAGAAAATTATCTGTTCCTGTCTGTTCACCTTGGGGTTCGACTTATCCTATCGTCAGGCCGGAAAGGCGAAGTCAAAATCCTTTTCCGCCATTTTTCCCACCCACGAGGTCACGTCCCGGCCCTTTTCCAGGGCGTCCTGACATTCCTTTATACCCTTGGTCAGGCCAAAAAAGATGAACCCGACGATTTTTCCGTTATCCAGGACGATCTTGCGGTACGAGTCCTCGTCGCTGAAGACCACTGACTCCTTTTTGCCTTCCACGTCGATGTCGCCGGCGGAAGTCAGGTCCACGCCCACCACCTTGAGGGAGTTGGACATGAGCGAGCCCTTATACTGGGCCGAGCCGCCGGCCATGTTGACGCCGGCGACGGCGCCCTGGTCCTTGGCGGCGGGCCAGATGCCGTAGGCCCGGCCCCGATGCTCGATCAAGTCCCCGGCGGCGAAGACGCCTTCCCGGCTGGTTTTGAGCCGGTCATCCACCTTCACGCCTCGATCCACCTCGAGGTTCATGGCCTTGGCCAGGTCCAGGTTGGGCCTGATTCCGGCGGAAAACAGCACCAGCCCGCCCGACAGGTTCCGGCCGTCTTCCAGGGCCAGCCCCTCGGCCGCGCCTTTTCCCAGAATTTCCTTGGACCTGGCGCCGAGAAAAAAGGAAAAGCCCTTGCCTTCAAGGTAGTTCCGCAGCATGGCGGCCCCGGCCTGGTCCATCTGGCGGGGCAGGAGCCGGTCGAAAAATTCCACCACCTGGACTTTAAGCCCCCGCCGGGTCAGGCCGTACCCCGCTTCGAGCCCGAGAAGGCCTCCGCCGATCAGCACGGCCGAATCGACCAGGGCGGCCCGGGCGGCGATGGCCTGGGCGTCGGCGAAGGTGCGCAGGGCGAATACTCCTTCCTTGTCGGAACCGGGAACAGGCGGAATGAAGCTGCGAGCGCCCACGGCCAGGAGCAGGGCGTCATAGGAAACCAGGGCGCCCTGGTCGCCGGCGACGGTCCCGGCTGACGGATCGACTTTCAAGGCTGTTTCGCCCAATAACAGGTCCATTTTTTGAGTGGCGTACCATTCCGGTCGGCGCAAGGTGATCCCACTTCCGGAAACCTCCCCGGCCACCACATCGGGAAGTCGGACCCGGTAGTAAAACGGTTCCGGCTCCTCGGAAAAAATCGTGATGGAACCTTCCCGGTCGAATTTGCGGATATTTTCCGCCGCGGTGGCGCCGGCGACCCCGTTTCCGATAATGACGTATTTTTTCATCGGATAATTCCCACCCCTTCACCGGACCCTGCATGGACCAGTTATTTTTCCAGTAATATTAACAAAAAAAAGCGCCGGGCGCCAGTCGGGCCGGATATTATATCCACCCCCAGACCGCTCCGAACAGAATCAGGCAGACCGCGTCGAAGCCCAGGATCGAACCGACGGTCAAGGCTTGCTTCCTAAAGTCGGCCATGTCATGCACCCAAAACGAGACCAGAAAAAAGGGCAGGTATCCCACCAGGAAGATCAGCCAGGGCGCCCGGATGCTCCACCAGGAAAAATCCCAGGTCAAGGCGCCCACGGCGTTCAACAGCATTTCCACGAAGACGCAAAAGAGCGAACCGGCGGCCGCGAAAAAAAGACGGTTAGGAATTCCAAGTATTTTCAAAGTCTTGTCCGGAGGCAGCATCTTGGACCAGACCACGCCCGAGACCGCGAACATAAAGCATATCTCGATGTTCAGGCCGATCAGGATCAGGAAGGCGGTCTTGCCCGGCGCTCCCCAGACCGGAGCGTACCCCGTGAAATGGAAGACCAAGCCATTCCAGATTTCGTTAAACCAGTCCATGCCCCAGTAGGCCAGGCCCGCGAAGATCAGGTTCCAGTTTTTCCGTTCCACTTCCACGGCATAGACATAAAAGACGAAAGCCAGCATGGGGATGACGTACCATTCGAACGAGCTTCCCTGCCGGAGAACTCCCAGGGCGCGTTGCGCCGCTTCGGTTGGCATCCGAACCTCCTTTTTTATCGACATGAATAGCGCCGATTTTGAAAGCCCGGGACCCGCTTTGTCAAGAAATATCGGCCCCAGGGGAGAAAACATTTCGCCGCGACGGCCGGACCCGGGGATGAAAGGGAAAAAGGGCGGTCCCGGCAAGTAAATCAAAAATTTTTAATTTAAATTTTAAATAGTTAAGCAAGATTACCTCCCCCAACGGATATTTTTTGCGGAAAAAAAGACGGCTTGCCCAAATTAGTCGTTGACAATAATCGGCCCCGGATGTATAACCCTCAAATCGCAGGTTGTTGCGGGGTGGAGCAGTCAGGTAGCTCGTCGGGCTCATAACCCGAAGGTCATAGGTTCGAATCCTGTCCCCGCTACCAAATAAATCAGGGGTTAAAGCAAATCAGCTTTAACCCCTTTTTGTATTTCCCCGCTTTTTTCCTACCCAACCGGCACGACCGCGGGCCATGTCGGTCACAACAACCAATGAATATGTCCGAAGGGCCTTTTCCTAAAAAGCGTTAAACATAACGACTGGTCGGCCTGGAAACATTTTGTTGCATCCGAGCCAATTACAAAACACGGCTTTTTGCTAAAGCAAGAAGGGCGATAACGCCGCCCTGTCCGTTACGCTGTTAGCGGCCGGTTGAAAATGTAAGGAAAATGGCCAACTGAAAATGAGTAAGTAGGGTGCGCAACGCGCACCATCTTTTACTGTTTTGCGGGCCCGACCACGGTAAATTGGAGACGTTGGCCGGCGCCTTGCGGCGGGGCTGCTCCACCCCCCGCGCGCCTAACGTTGGGCTTCGAGAGACTCCTTCCCGTCCCAGGGTCAGGGGCGCGCCGGAGCCGGCGCCCCTGACAACCCCCGGCTCTTTTTCCGGAGAACCCGCCTGGCGGCGGTTTCACGCCCCGAAACGTCCT
>JAZDGM010000033.1:0-9941 GCA_043806915.1 Pseudomonadota bacterium
CGCCTCAAACCGTCAAGTAAAAACTTGATCTGTTTGTAAAGAAGTTTAAGCATATAGGTGTCTGGAGCTTCCCTGGCCGAGGTTCCCAAACTAGAGCTTGGGAACCAGCCTAATTTGCAAATCAAAACAGGCCATTATTCAATCCATAAGACTTTTTTACTTATGGGAACTAGGCGGCCTCTCGCTTGATTGTATTTATTAAGAATTGATGTCTATCTAAGCGTTTTTTCAAATTTGGATGTCTTTTATATTTTTATATTTGTATTTGTACCAGGTCCGAGGCCAGTAATCGCCAATCCTCACGCGTCCCCATGTCCGATCCCCCTCCACCAGAGCCGGTAATTACCAACATGTTGGGCCGGGAGCCATCCGGACCAACCACGGTCAAAACCCAAACGATCCGTCAACCCGGCCTCGCCGCCGGCGTTCCTGGCGGCGCGGGAAGGCCGCCGCGCCGCACGCCCGCCAGGCGGCTGTCAGAAGGATAGCTCCTTGATCACCCCGGCGCCTGGTTCAAGAATTATCGACTTAAGGTCAATGGTCTGATTCGACTTGTTTTCCTCCACGGTGACATCGTAGATTCCGGGCGGGAGTTCAAAGAAGTGCTTCCGGCCGGCGTTGCTCCAGTCCGAGGCCGCTTCATTGTCGGTCTCGCCCCGCCGGAATACCTTGACGTGAACATTGATCGGCTTTCCTAATGAGTCCTTGCCCCTGACGCCAAGCTTGGCCTTGGCGAAAGAGACCTCCCTAACCACCTCGGCGCCGGGTTCAAGGACTATCGACTTAAGGTCAATGGTCTGATTCGACTTGTTTTCCTCCACGGTGACATCGTAGGTCCCGGGCGGGAGTTCGAAGAAATGCTCCCGGCTGGCGTTGCTCCAGTCCGAGGCCGCTTCATTGTCGGTCTCGCCCTGCCGATATACCTTGACGTGGACATTGATCGGCTTTCCTAAAGAGTCCTGTCCGAAGACGCCAAGCTTGGCCAGGCCAAAGGAAACCTTTTCCACCACTTCCTGGTCTTCTGGTAAGACGACATCGAGAGACAATTTCTGATCGGTCGCCGGCTCGACGATTTCTATTCTGTACGTGTCCGGGCGCAGCGCGAATAAGCGGGGTTGTTCCACTCCGGACCAACCTTCCGCCGTAACCACATCCTGGTTTTGGGGGAATATTTTCAGATAGGCCTCGATGGGTTTGTCCAGGCTATCCACGACCCTCACTCCAAGGGCGGATACCGAGAAAGGAACTTCCTTCTCGGTTTTCGCGGCGGCGGCGATCGCAACCTTTTCGAGGCGCTTGGTTTGCTGGAGAGAGGGAATGGCGACGGTGATGTCATAGGCGCCCGGATCAAGCTTGAAGCCGGCCTTGGCCCCCCTTGCCTCGGCGACCTGGACGCCATCCCTGGACACCGTCACCACGGCCTCGAGGGAAGCCGGCCGGCCGGCCTTCGCTTTTCCCGCGTGCACGGCCCGGACCACCAGATTCTCATCCAAGGTTTTCTCGAGGGCGCCGGCGATGGCAAGTTTCAATTTCCGGGCGTCCGCCGCTTCCGCGTACGTTCCTCCGCCGGCCCGGGCGATGCAGGCAAGCTGCTCGGACGCCGCTCCCTTTACCCCGAACCCAACCACATGCATGGTGAAGTCCAGGCCCTTGGCTTTCAAATCAGCCGTGAGTTTACAAGGGTCCCCGCCGCAGGTCTCCTCGCCGTCGGAAACCAGGATGATTGTTCCGGCTTGGCCAAGGGGTTTCATCTTGTCGGCGGCGAGCATAATTGAGTGGGCGATGGGAGTTTTGCCCTTGGGTTTGAGGGAACGGATGATTGAAATGAGCCTGTTTCGATCGAGAGGCGCGAATTGAACCAACTCCTCGACATCATTGCAGTCGTCTATCTTCCGATGCCCATAGACCGTAAGCCCCGCTTGGAGGTCGGACGGCAAATCCTGAATGATGCCGCTCAGGACCTCCTGGGCGATGGTGATTTTCGCTTTTCCTCCAATCCGCCCCCACATGCTGCCGGAAGCGTCAAGAATGAGCATCACATGCCTACCGGGCTCGGCCGTTCCGGCCGTTACGGCATATCCTATCATTATCGCAAGAAAAACCAGCAGAAAGATTAAAGGACGTTTTTTCCCCATATCACAGCTCCTCAAAAAATAAGGCTTAAATGAAGCTCCCCGCGGCAAGCTTCGAGGCGTCAACAGGGAAGCGAATCCTTTTTGGGCCGAAGCAAGCTTCGGGGTATTGGACCCGCTTCATAAGCCTATCGGCTGGCCATCTTCGGTTCCGCCGAAAATGACCTGAAAACAGGGACCCGATGGTCGTTCAGTCTATCTCCATAATTTTCACAAAGTCAACACATGTGTTCCGGGGACGCAATACTTAATTTATGCGACTTGAAAAATGAAGACAGCCTGGCCAGGGTATTGGCGAGGCTGCTTATGGCAGGGCGCCTTGCATCGTATCCTAGGTAAATAGAGTATTGTGTCGTCAGAACTATCAGACTGGATGTCTTTTTAATTTTTTTATTCTTTTTTAAAATCCCGCGGGAGCGTCGCCGTCCCGGGCCTAAATGCCTAAGTACGCTTCCCGCACATGCTGGTTGTCCAGCAGTTCCCGGCCGGTCCCGGAAAGGACGATGCGGCCGTTTTCCATGACATAGGCGCGGTGGCAGATGGCCAGGGTATGATGGACATTCTGCTCGACCAGGAGCACGGTGACGCCTTCATCGTTAACCTTGCGCACGATTTGGAAAATTTCCTGGACCAGAATGGGGGCCAGGCCCAGGGACGGTTCGTCGAACATCAACAGCTTGGGGCGGGCCATCAGGCCTCGGGCCACGGCCACCATCTGCTGTTCGCCGCCGGACATGGTCCCGGCGTTCTGGCGGCGCCGCTCGGCCAGCCGGGGAAAGAGGGCATAGACCCAGGACAGGGACTCGGCCCGCCGGGCCTTGGCCCGGGGGGACAAGGAGCCCATGAGCAGGTTTTCCTCCACGGTCATGTCCACGAACAGCCGTCGGCCCTCGGGCACGTGGGCGATGCCCAGTTCGATGATCTCGTGGGGCCGCAGGTTATGGATTTCCCGGCCGTCGTATAAAATGCGTCCCTGGGTGGGGGTCAGCAGGGAGGAAATGGTTTTGAGGGTGGTGGTCTTGCCCGCGCCGTTGGCCCCCACCAGGACTAAAATTTCCCCTTCCCGCACTTCGAACCCGACGTCCCACAGGACTTGCAGGTCGCCGTAATAAACGTCTATGGCCTCAACTTTTAACACGGATTTCCTCGCCTAGATACGCCTTGATGACTTCGGGATTGCGGGCCACCTCCGCCGGCGGGCCTTCGGCGATGGTCAGGCCGTGGTTGATGGCGTGAATTCGGTCCGAGATGGTCATGATGACTTTCATGATATGTTCCACGATGACAATGGTCACGCCCGAGGCGCGAATTTTAAGGATCAATTCGATGGCCTCGTCCAACTCGCCGGGGTTGAGGCCCGCCGCGGTTTCGTCGAGCAGCAGGAGCTTGGGTTTGGCGGCCAGGGCTCGGGTGATTTCCAGCCTCTTGCGCGAAGCGATCGGCAAGCTGCGCGCCAGTTGACCGGCCTGGGCCTTGAGACCGCAGAATTCGATCATTTCCCAGGCCAGCCGCCGGGCTGCGGCGATATTTTCGGTTCGTAAAAAGGCCGAGGCCAGCACGTTGTCCAGAACGGTCATTCTTTTGAGGGGCCGGACCACCTGGAAGGTGCGGCCCACGCCCAACCGCGCGATACGGTGGGTCTTGAGGCCGGTTATATCGCGGTCCTGGAAGATAATGCGGCCCGAGGAAACCGGGAAGTAGTGGTTGACGAGGTTAAACAGGGTGGTTTTGCCCGAGCCGTTGGGGCCGATCAAGCCGAAAATTTCCCCTTCCCGGACTTGAAGGCTCACTCCCCCCACGGCCCGCAGCCCGCCGAAGTCTTTAATCACGTCCTTGAGTTCCAGAATGACGCCCATGCCTCACCTCGCCGCCCGGGTCCGACCAAACAACCGCGTGATTTTTTTCCAGTCTCCGACCAGGCCGTTGGGCAGGGTCAAAATGAAGATCACCACCAGCAGGCCGAAAGCCAGGACGTGGGCGTCCTTCACGTATTTGATCGACCCGCCCAGGGCCCCGTCCAGGGACCGGTTGAGCGCGTCGAGCAGGCCGAAACCGGCGGTGCGGAAGACTTCCTGGAGGCCGACCATGATGAAGGCCCCCACCAAGGGGCCGTAGACCGTGCCCACGCCGCCGATGATCACCACCAGTATGGCCATGATGGAAATGTCGTGCAGGTTGAAGACCACCTTGGGGTCGATAAAGCCCATGTAGTTCATATACAGGGCGCCGGCCAGCCCGGTCATCACGGCGTGCAGCGTCAGGCTGATCATCTTGTACCGGGTGGTGTCGATGCCCAGGCTGGACGCCGCGTCCTGGTCCTCGCGGATCGAGATGAAATAATAGCCCCAGCGGGACCGGAGCAACAATTCCAGAATCACTATCGACCCGGCCGCCAGGGCCAGGGCGATGTAGTAATACGGGAGCTTCGATCTGAAGGACGGCATGATCAATATGCCCACCATGCCGTCGGTCAGGCCCCGCCAGATCACGGCCGTATGCCGGAATATCTCCCCCAGGGCCAGGGAGCCGAGGGCGAAATACGCCCCGCGCAGGGGAAATGTGATCAGGCCGAAAGGCACGGCGATGACGGCGCAGGCCAGCGGACCAAGCAGGAAGCCCCACCAGGCCGAGACGCCGACCTTGACCGATATTATGCCGGCCACGTACGCGCCCACGCCGAAAAAAGCCGCCGCGCCGAAGGATACCTGGCCGGTGTACCCGGCCAGAATGTTCCAGCCCGTGCCGATGGTCACCCACATGAGCGCCAGGATCAGCAGGTGTCGGTAATACTGTTCCGTCACCACCAGGGGGAAGACCAGCAGCAGGGCCAAGACCAACAAGGGCAGGGGTCGCTTTATCATGTCACACCTTGGTGAGCCGCTTGAAACCGCCGGGGAGGAAAAGGAGCACTACCAGGAAGATGACGAGGCCCACCATTTCCTCGAAGTCCATCCCGATGTAGGTGGCCCCGAACGCCTCGGCCAGGCCGAGGGTCAGGCCGCCGAAGATCGCCCCCACCGTGGAGCCGAGGCCGCCCAGAATGGTGATGATGAAGGCCCGGCGCGTAAAGGGGCCTCCCACGTCCGGGAAAAGATAGTAGACCGGCAGCAACAGCGTCCCGGCCGCGGCCGCCAGCGCCGCGCCCAGGCCCATGGTGATGGTCCGGATTTGTTCCGCGTTCACCCCCATCAGGCTGGCCGCCTCCGCGTCCTGGGCCACGGCCCGGATCGACCGGCCCAGGTCGGTCTTGAGGAGAAACCAGAACATGCCGGCCGTCAACAAGCAGGCCAGCAGGAAGGCCGCGGCCAGCGCCACCGAGAAGGAGATGCCCTTGACCACTATGACCGCGTCGGAATAGGATGTTTTGACCGACAGGTAATTCGAGGTGAAGATAAACCGGATGACCTCGGTCATGACCATGCCGATGCCCACCGTCATGAGCACCTGGTTCTCCGGCAAGAGGGATTCCACCTTGATCAGCGGGTTGAGTACATACTTCTGCGTCGCCACGCCCACCAGGAAGAGGGCCGGCATGGAGATGAGCAGGGCGAAATAGGGGTCGATGCCGAAATACTGAAAACAGACATAAGTCAGGTACATGGCCAGCATCATCATTTGGCCGTGGGCTAGGTTGATAATGCCCATGACGCCCATGATCAGGGTCATGCCCAGGCCGATGAGCGCGTAGAGCCCGCCCTTGAGCACCCCGGCCGCCAGGGTTTGAAAGAATATCTCCATCGCCGCACTCCCTCGCTAGGCGACCGCGGGGCCGCCGTGGGGGCCGCCCCGGGATCGCCGGTCCCAAGCGCTACTTGACCGGGTAAACGTACGGCGCCGAGGCGACTTCCTTGGGCCAGACCGTTTCCAGCTTGCCGTCCATCCATTGCACCAGATAGGTGGGCAGTTGGTTCTGCTGGGTCTTCTTGTCATAGGACGTGAACTTGACCGGGCCGAAGGCGGTCATCATGTCCGTGGCGACGAGGGCTTCCCGCACCCCGGCCGGAGTCAACTCCTTGGCCCGCTTCAAGGCGTCGGCGATGACGTACATGCAAGCATAGGCCTCCGCGCCGTGGTATTCCGTGGGTTGCTTGAATTTAGCCACGTATTTGTCGTAGTAATCCTTGGCGCCGGGAAAAGGCACGGTCTCGGTCCAGAGGGTGGCCGAAAAAACGTGCTGGGCCGCGTCGCCGGCGTTTTTCATGAATTCCGGCAAGGTGAAGCCTGCTCCGCCGCCCACGAAGAGCTTGGGTTTCAGGCTGAGTTCCCGGGCCTGGCGCATTAACAGCGCGGCGTCCATGACATAGGAAATCATGTAGATCATGTCCGGATTGGCGCCCTTGACCTTGACCAGGATCGGCTTGAAATCCACGGCCCCGTGTTCGTAACCTTCCAGGACCAGTATCTTGAGCCCCATCGCCTTGCACTGCTTGGAAAACTCGTCGGAGCCCTTCTGACCGAACGCGCTGTTTTCATACAAAATAGCCACGGTCTGGGGTTTGACCACTTCCTTCAGGAACGACTCGAGCGCCATGGGGTAGGCGCTCACCGGCTGGCTGATGCGGAAGACATACTCCCAGCCCTGCTCGGTGATTTTGTCGTCCGAACCGGTGTTGATCACGAAGGGGACCTGGAACTGCTGGGCCACGGCGCTCATGGCGAAGGTGACCGAGGAGGAATAACCGCCGCCGACAACCGCCACCTTGTCCTGGGAAATGAGTTTTTCCATGGCCGACCGCCCCACTTCCGGCTTGCCGGTATCGTCCTCGATGAGAAGCTCGATCTTCCGGCCGTTGACCCCGCCGGCCCCGTTGATCTCCTCGAGGGCCATCTGGAAGGAATTCTTTTCGATCTCCCCGAACTTGGCCTGTTCACCCGTCAGGGGCAGGACCACGCCGACCTTGATGGCGTCCTGGGCCAGGACCGGCCCTGAAAGCAACCACGGCAAAGCCAGCGACGCGACAATCAGGCAAAGCGTTCTTTTCATGCACGACCTCCATCCTAAGTCAACAGAGTTATTAAACCTTCCGAACCCGAGGCGATAACCGGCCCGAGAGCGGCAAGGGCCGTCCGTCGGCTCCAGGTCCCTTCCCGCGCCGAAGGAAGCAGGCCGGTTCGCCTCGACCGGGCGCCAAGCCTCGCCGGGCGGTCCCCTCGCGGTCGCCTCGCCCGGACGTGAAGCCAACGGCTTTCCAGACCGGTTCGCCAGCCCTATCGATACATCTAGCTGATCATAAATAAATGTCCCATGCCGAGGCGCGAATTGTCAAACAATTTTTTGTCGTCGCCCTGAATACGACCCGAAACCAAAAGCCGCTGAAAGATGGAATACAGAAAGCGATCGCTCTTCCCCCAGGTCCATATTATTCCCGAAAACCCCCAAAGGCCGGGCGATTATTACTTAGGCTATTTGGGTGTCTTAATAAAATTTATTTATTAATCAGGTGTAAAGTACTATTTAGATTTGGGTGTCATTGATAAATTTCGGCTGCGGCGCATGGTCCGCGCTAGGGCGTCACACCCGTCGGAGGACGGCGTACGGCTGCTCTTCCGGGGCGGACTGTTCTACACGTAGCGCATATCCGCCTGAGCGGGGTCAACGCCGCGGCGCCGGGAGCCTAACCGGACGTCGGCAATATCTGCCCCCGCGCATCATCTCCCCGCGCCGCGGCACGGCGCGATGCCGCGACCAACCGAAGAGAATCAGAGCTGTTACGCGGGAAGGACTGTCAACAAGAACCAGGCGTCGCCGATTCGATTGATACGTGGTTTCGCCGTTCTTCTCCCGGCGCCGCCGCGGGTTGATCGGCCCGGCGATTTATATTTTTCTAAAAAATATTTTCTTTACAAATATATTTCGACAAAATATGATCGGACCCCGGGAAAGGATGACCAAATCATGAGCATGGAACTCATCACCCTGGGCTTCCTGATGTCCGGGGCCAAGACCGGATACAAGCTGCAAGGCATCGCCAACAACATGATGCCCTTTTACAGCGTCAGCCATAACCAGGTCTATCCCGTGCTCCGCAAGCTGGAAAAGGCCGGGCATGTGGAAAAGGAAGTCGTTTTTCAGACCGGCAAGCCCAATAAAAACCTCTTTCGGCTCACCGACCGCGGCCGGGAATATTTTTATAAAAAACTGACCGACGCCCCGGCGCCCCTGGATATCTACCTGCCGTTTTTGATCCGGTTTTTCTTTTTCCGTTTTTTGGAGGAAGGCCAAGTCGAAAGGGAACTGGAAAAAGAGGTCAAGGCCTTGGGGGAACAGCTTCGAGACCTGCGGGCCGTGGAACCGGTGGTGGACGAACACGCCGACGAAAACGGAGATTTTATATTTCGGACGGCCGCCTTCATGGTCGGCGCGTTACGGGATTGGTACGAACGGGAATTAATAAATCGCCAAGGCACAGGGAGGTAATGACATGTCCAAACCCCAATATCCGACCACGGAAGGAATCTGGTCCGAGGGCCGGCGCCCCGAAAAAAACTATGCGGACGTAAAGCTGGGCCTGCCCTACCGGGACGCCGTCGCCAGCCTACGCGGCGCCCTGGAGGGGCGCGACGATTTCGATCCGGCCGTTCTTTTTGTGTGGGGCACCATGCAGGCGACCGGGGTCCTGAACATCCTCAAGGCCGTGGAAGAGGAGTTCGGGGAAAAAGGGCAGGCCGTGGTGCGCCGGGCCATCAACAAGGCCGGGTACGAGGCTTGTAGTCAGTTTTTGGAAAATTCCGAATTCCCGGAGGAATTGTCGGAAATCGAGCTGGTGTCCTACATCGTCACCGGCATCAACACCATTTTATACGCGTCCCTGGAAAAGCCCTGGATCGCCAACGAACAGCGGTGCGAGTTCGACATCTTGTGGTGTCCCCACCAGGACCGGTACACGGCCTTTGACTGCCGGGTGCAGCGCTATTTCGTGGAAGGCATGATCCGGGCCTGCGAGGATTTCAACGGCCGGAAATTCGCGCCCGTGGTGGACAAGATTATTCCCCGGGGCGCGGACCGCTGCCATTTCACCGTGGACCGCTGGGAAGACGACGGCGGGCCTCATCCCTGGGATAAATATTCCGAGGAATTGGCCCGGCGAGCTTTTGAAAAAATGAAGAACGCCGCTCCCAAAAAGGATTCGGCCAAAGGTTGATTTCCCGCCACGCCCGGTAACAAGCCCGGCGCCCCCGCCGGTTCGTTTTGTCCGGGCCTTTAAAAAATTAAAAAGACATCCAATATTAAATATCAAAAAGACATCCAAATTTAAAATTGACAACACGCCAGTTTTGGTTTAGGCTGACCTTACAGTCGCAACAAGGAGAAAAGCCATGGCTTCGGCGAGAAGGGAAACAGTCGTTGAAGGCGAGGAGGGAGTATACCACTGCATTTCGAGGTGCGTTCGGCGCGCCTTTTTATGCGGGCGAGACCCCTATACCGGTCAATCCTTTGAACACCGCAAGGAATGGGTGCGACGTCGCCTGGAATTCCTGGCGTCCGTGTTTGCCATTGAGGTCTGCGCCTATGCGGTCATGTCCAATCACCTCCATGTGGAATCTATAAGGACATCCACTTTAACTAAAATAATCTTAAAAAGACATCCACTTTGAAATTGACAATTCTTTAATTTTTTATTATTTTTTGAAATGGCATCCAGTACTATGTTGACGGAAACCATTATTCCACTTGGGTTAGCCCAACCATTGCAACAAGGAGAAAGGCCATGGCTTCGGCGAGAAGGGAAACGGTCGTTGAAGGCGAGGAGGGAGTATACCACTGCATTTCGAGGTGCGTTCGGCGCGCCTTTTTATGCGGGCGAGACC